>NZ_JBEYVM010000009.1:0-288614 GCF_040643995.1 Streptomyces sp. NPDC047049
CAACGCACACGTCATCCTTGAACAGGCCCCACCGGAAGAGCCACCGCCCGCCCGCACGAGCGGCGGAGTGGTGCCATGGCTGCTGTCCGGCCGCAGCGCGGACGCACTGCGCGATCAGACCGACCGCCTGCGCACCCACCTGGACACCCACCCCGAACTCGACCCCGCCGACGTCGGATACACCCTCGCCGTGGGGCGGGCACACTTCGAGCACCGGGCCATGGTGGTGGGTGAGACCCGAGATGACTTGCTGGCCGCGCTCGGGACCGCCCAGAGCACGAGTGTGCGTGCCGGGCGGACGGCGTTCCTGTTTCCCGGGCAGGGAAGCCAGCGGCTGGGGGCAGGAAGGCAGCTCGCGGCGGAATTCCCCGTGTTCGCCGAGTCCTTGGACGCGGTCCTCACCGCGTTCGACCCTCATCTGGACGTCCCCTTGCGTCAGGTGATGTTCGCGGCACCCGACTCGGAGTCGGCACGGCTTCTCGACGAGACCGGCTACACCCAGCCGGCGCTGTTCGCGATTTCCGTGGCCCTTTTCCGGCTGGTCGATTCATGGGGCCTCAAGCCCGACTTCCTGCTGGGCCACTCGATAGGTGAACTGGCTGCCGTCCATGTCGCCGGCTGCCTTTCGCTGTCGGACGCGTGCGCACTGGTGGCGGCTCGCGGGCGGCTGATGCAAGCGCTCCCCCGGGGCGGGGCGATGGTTGCCCTCCAAGCGTCCGAGGAACAGGTCGCTCCGCTCGTGGCCGCGGCGGGCGACCGGGTGTCCATCGCCGCGATCAACGGACCGTCGGCCGTGGTGATCTCCGGTGACGAGCAGTCGGTGCTCGACATCAAGGAGGAGTTCGAGCGCCGCGGCTGCAAGACCAAGCGGTTGCGTGTCTCCCACGCTTTCCACTCGGCTCATATGGATGACATGGTCGACGCGTTCCGGCGGGTGGCCGCCGGCGTGACGTTCCACCCGCCCAGGATCCCGGTGGTCTCGGACGTGACGGGGCTTCTTGCCACTGCCGATCAGTTGTCCTCCCCGGATTACTGGGCCCGGCATGTACGGGAAGCCGTGCGTTTCCACGACGGCATGCGCCGGCTTGCCTCCCAAGGCGTCCGCGCCTTCCTGGAGCTCGGCGCGAGCGGGGCGCTTTCCGGAATGGGACAGGACTGCCTGTACGACGTCGAAGGAACGGTGTTCGCCACCGCGCTGCGTGCGGACCGGCCGGAACCCCGGAGCATCGTCACCGCCGTTTCCCAGCTGCACACCCATGGTGTGCACGTCGACTGGCCCGCCTTCTGGAAGGACACGGGCAACCGCAGGCAGGCGCTGCCGACCTATGCCTTCCAACACCGGCGCTACTGGCTGGCCGACACGCCCGGCGCGCCACGGAGTGCCGACGCGCTCGGTCACGCCCTGCTCACCCACGCGGTACACCTTGCCGATGACCCCGACACGCTGGTGTTCAACGGCAGCTTGTCGCTGCGGACGCACACCTGGCTGGCCGATCACCTCGTCCACGGCACAGCCCTGCTGCCCGGAACGGCCTTCGTCGATCTCCTGCTGTACGTAGGCGACCAGGCCGGGAGTCCCACGGTCGAGGAGCTGACCCTCGAAACACCGCTGACCTTGGGCGAACAGGACCAGGTCGAACTCCAGGTGTCCGTCGGGCCCGAGGAGGCCGGCCGGCGGGAAGTGCGGGTGTACGGCAGTACCGAGCACGGGGTCTGGACACGCCACGCCAGTGGTGTCCTGACGCATGCCGTCGAGGCCGGGAGCGAAGAGCTCGCCCAGTGGCCGCCGGCGTCGGCGACCGCGGTTGACCTGGGCGGCTTCTACGACCGGCTCGCCGACGACGGGGTCGACTACGGTCCGGCGTTCCGCGGGCTGCGCGCGGCCTGGCGGCAGGGAGACGACCTGTTCGCCGAGGTCGCTCTGCCCGACGAGCGCCACGACGAGGCCGGCTCCTTCGGGCTGCACCCGGCTTTGTTCGACGCGGCGCTGCACATCGCGAGCGGGGACGGGGCGCTGCCGTTCGCCTGGACGGGAGTGTCGCTGTTCGCCACGGGCGCCCGTGCGCTGCGCGTACGGTTGCGCCGCACGGGGCCGGCATCGGTGTCGGTGCTGGTGACCGACACCTCCGGACGGGCGGTGGCGGCAGCGGAGTCCCTGACGGCCCGGCCCGTCCCGGCGCTGTCCAGCGGGCACTCGAACGCACTGTTCCAGGTGGACCTGGTGCCGGAGCAGGTCACGGCGGCCCCGGTTTCCTGCGTGCGGCTCGGCACCGGCGAACTGCCCACCGGAGCACGCTCGCTGCCCGGCCTGGCCGCGCTGGTCGCGGAGATCGAGTCCGGGGTCGCGGTACCGGAGACGGTCGTCGTCGAGGTACCGCGGGCGGACACCGCTCGGACCGCCCTGGCCGGGACGTTGGCCCTGCTCCAGGCATGGCTGGCCGACGAACGGCTCGCCGCCGCCCGCCTGGTGTTCCTCACGCGGAGCACGGACGACGGGTCCGGCCTCGCCGCGGCCGCGGTCCAGGGCCTGGTGCGGTCGGCCCAGTCGGAGAACCCCGGCAGGTTCGCCCTGGTCGACGTGGACGAGCACGAGGCCTCCGCCACCGCGGTTGCGGCGGCGCTGGCCTCGGCCGAGCCGCAGTTGGTGATCCGGGCCGGTGTGGCGCACGCGCGCCGGCTGGCCAGGGCAGGGCGGGACCTCGGACAGGCCGCTGCCTGGGACCGCGACGGCACCACTCTGATCACCGGAGGCAACGGGGCGCTGGCCAGGCTGCTGGCCAGGCACCTCATCGTCGAGCACGGTGTCCGTAACCTTCTGCTCGTCAGCAGAAGCGACCCGGACCGGGAGCTCGCTGAGCACTTGACCGCGCTCGGCGGCAACATCGTCCAGGCGCGCTGCGACGTGGCCGATGCGGCGGCGCTGTCGGCAGTACTCGGGGCGGTACCCGCCCACCAGCCGCTCACCGCCGTCGTGCACACCGCGGGTGTGCTGGCCGACGCGGTCATCCCGGCACTGACCGAAGAGCAGATCAGCCAGGTCCTGCGGCCCAAGGTGGACGGCGCGCTCCACCTGCACGAACTGACCCGGGACCTCGGCCTGTCCGCGTTCGTGATGTTCTCCTCCGCCGCGGGCATCTTCGGCGGGCCGGGCCAGGGCAGCTACGCGGCTGCCAACGCGATGCTGGACGCGCTGGCGGAACAGCGCCACGCGTCCGGTCTTCCGGCGCTCTCGCTCGCCTGGGGGCCATGGGAACAGAGCGGTGCGATGACCCGGGACCTCGCGGAGGTCGACCTGCGCAGGATGAAGCGTTCCGGTGTGCGGCCGCTGTCCGACGAGGAGGGCCTGGCGCTGTTCGACGCGGCTCGGGCGGCGGGCAGACCGGTGATGGTGCCCATCCGGCTGGACCTGGCCACCGTGCGACATGCCGACGACAGCGACGTCCTGGCACCCGACCTGCTGAAGGGGCTCGTCTCCCGTGGACGCCGGGCCGTGGCGGCCGAGCCGGGGCCGTCCCTGTCCGACCAGCTGGCCGGACAGCCGGCTGACCAGCAGGACCTGGTGCTGCTGGACCTGCTGCGCACCCACATCCGCGCGGTTCTGGGACATGGCCCCACGCACGACGTCCCGGCAGACCGGGAGTTCCTTGAGCTGGGCTTCGATTCGCTGACCACCGTCGAACTACGGAACGGGCTCACCGCGGCAACAGGGCTGCGGCTTGCGCCGGCGGCACTGTTCGACCACTCCACACCGTTGGCACTCGCCCGGCACCTGCGGAACGAACTCACCGAGCGGGCGCCCGCCCCCGACGCGCCGGCTTTCGTGATGGGCACGCTGCTTCAGCAGGCCACCGATACCCACCAGGCAGGAGCGTTCCTGGCACTGCTCACCGAGATGTCGCGGTTCAGGCCCGCCTTCCACACCGGCGTGGCGAGCAATCCCGTGCGGCTCAGCGAGGGGGGCCGTGGACCTGCCCTGATCTGTGTGCCCTCGATGCTGGCGGTATCCGGGCCGCACCAATACGCCCGCCTGGCCGCTCCGTTCCGGGGGGAACGCGATGTGTGGGCGCTGCCGCTGCCGGGCTTCAGCCGTGATGAGCAGGTGCCGGCAACTCAGCAGGCGGTGCTGGAAGCGTTGGCCTCAGGGCTCGGAGAGGCCCGCCGCACGGAGCCGTTCGTGCTGTTGGGCCATTCCACCGGCGGCATTCTGGCCCATGCGCTGGCCGCACACCTGGAGGCACAGGGGACGGGGCCGGCAGGGGTGGTGCTGGCCGACGTGCTCGATCTGACCGAAGGCGACGGCCAAGATGCCATCGCCCCCCCATTGATGTCGGCGATCCTGGAGCGCAACGACGTACATGTTCCGGTCGACGACACCCGCCTGACCGCGATGGGCGCGTATCTGAGGCTGTTCCAGGGGTGGAAGCCCGCCGTCGTCGACGCGCCCACCTTGTTCCTGCGGGCGTCGGAATCGATGGCCCGGGGGGCGGAGGCGGACGGAGATCAGTGGCGGACCTCCTGGCCCCTGGACCATGTCGCGCTGGATGTTCCCGGCAACCACTTCACCATGCTGGAGCAGCACAGTGACCTCGCCGCCGGTTTCGTTGAGGACTGGCTTCGAAAATGTTCTTCCCAAGTGATCAACAGCGATCGACACAGCAATAAGCGGTGATCCCAGTGACACAGTCAATCCATGAACCAGCACCGATACGGAAAGGCACAGAAATTCCCATCAAGGAAGTTCTGTGCACCCTTTCCGCGAGGTGGTCACTTGAGGTTATGGCCGAATTAGACGGAGGTAAGCGCCGGTTCAACGAGCTCACCCGGCGGCTCGAAGGAATCAATCACAAGGTGCTCATCGAAACGCTTCACAAGCTTCAGCGTGACGGGTACGTCAGGGGCCCTCTTAATTCGTTGAAGAATTCCACCGGCAGATTGGTCGGATACGAGCTGACCGAGCTGGGGGTGACCCTGCTCCAGCTCGTCAACGGCGTCCGGGAATGGCTCGATGAGCATGAGCAGAAAATAGTCGACGCGCGGACCGACTTCGACTGGACGAAGCGGGAGATGGAATTCATGAAAGAGTAGGGTGCGCGCGACGGAGTGCCGGTCCCGACGTACTATCTGCAGCTTTCCATCCAGGTTCGGGCGAGCTCGACACGAGACGATATGTGGAGCTTCTTGAAGATGCTCCGCAAGTGGTGGGCAACGGTGTGCCGGGAAATGAATAACTTCTGGGCGGCCTGTGCGTTGGAAAGTCCCAGTGCGACCAGCTCGGCCACGGCGGTCTCGGTTTTCGTCAGGCCCAGGATTCCCGTGCCGGGTTCCTGGGGCCGGTCCGCGTGGTCGTAGCTGCGGCCGAGCCGGTGGAGCCTGCGCTGGAGCCGGGCCACGTCCCTGGGGGACTGCGCGGTGAGGTACCCGGCCGCGGCGTGTTCCAGAACGGTGACGGCCCGGCCCGAGGACCCTTGTGCGGCGAGCATCACTCCGAGGTCTTCCCGTGCGGAGGCAGCGGCCCAGGGATCGGGGTGGTGGTCGGCGGCGAAGAGCAGATCCGCGGCGCTGCGGTGGACCAGTCCTTCGGCATGACGGGCGGCCGCCTCCAGCGCCGGCAGACCCCCGCCCCGGGTGGCGAGCGTCCGGGCGGTGACCGCGATCGCTTCGGCGTTTCTCCTGTTGCGGAGCACCATGAAGCGTGCCAGCCACGCTGCCGCCGCCGGGTCCGTCAGCAGAAGTCGCTCGCGGGCCTGGCCCGGTGAGATGAGCTGGTCCACCAGGGGGACGGCCGCCTCCGCACCGTGCTCCGCCTCGGTTGTCTGCACCACCATCCACGCACAGGCCGGACCGTGGGTGTTCCCGAGCGCCCAGTCCATCGCGGCCTGCCGCGCATACGCGCCGGCGGTGCGCAGGTCGGCCCGTCTCAGCGCGCCCAGGGCCAGGAGCACACGGGCGTAGGGCTTCCAGCTTTTCGCCGTCTCCTCAGGTGCTCCCAGGACGGATCTCGCCTGTTCGAGCGCCGTGGAAACCCTGCCCAGATTCCAGTTCAATGCGGCGCGGAGAAGTGTGAGAACGGCTTGGTGCCGGTGATTTCCGGTAACCATAGCGGAATGCTCAGCAGCGGCAATGCTGCGTTCGGCTTCGCCGTGTTGACGCAAGGTGATGGTCAGCGTGGCGAGCCATATCTCGGCCTGCAGCGGTACATCCCATTCGGATGTACAGTGAATTCCGCGGCGTGCGGCTTCCCGGGCCAAATTTAAAGCGTGTTTCGGCTGGCCGTTAACCCATTTCTCCATCGAGGACTGCATGCACAGCCAGGTCGGACAATCCGCGGGCGGAATGTGGTGCGTCTCGCGAAGGATACGTTGAGGGTAAACTTGCATGACCCTGCTCCAAGTGTGACGAATCCCCCGACAGTTCGGAACGTTATCACTTCCGAAGAGTTTGTCACACGATCATGAGTGGGCTTTCTTGGCGTGTCGCCGTCAGATGGCGCTACAGGCCAAAGAGACTAAGACGCCGTGGAGTTCGGCGGGGTTCCCAGCCGACAGCGAAACGCTTGAAGTGGGGGGCAGAGCGAGGGTCTGCTCGACGACGAAGCGGGGTTTGCCCGGTGCCTTTGCTGTCGGGGCGTCCTTGCGGGACAGGGTGGAAAGGGCCCGCCACCACCGCCACCGGCCGTGGGCCCGGCGACCGCTCGGGCCAAGGCGGCAGTAACGGCTCGACCAGCACCCACAAGGCGTCGTCCACGATCCGGGGCCGACTGCTCATGCCCTCACAAGAGTTCAGATTCTTTTAACAAATGGAGTGGACGCGATTCACGGGTCTCCTGCGCCGCGGGCACCGGGACGCATACTGTCCAGTAGTGATTTGTTCTCCTCGCGCGCCGAGGCGCCCCAGAACAACGGGGCCGAGTGCGCCACGAGCACGGCGGCAGCCCAGCCGGGCTCCACGACGAGGAGACCCTGGCGACCGGCCCAGGGTGTGCCGGCTTGTCCTCGCGGTCGTGACGGTGGTGCAGCCGGCCGATTCGCCACGCACAGGAAATGGACCACAAGGTCACCATCCGCCGGACCGCCGCAAGAGGGCGTGTGCCCGTCGAAGTCGGCCGAGGTGTGGAGCACGAAGTCCACGGTGGATGCCAGGGGCAGACGGGTCCTCAGGCGGAGCCGTCGGTTGTCCTCGTCCTGTACGGGTTCGTCGAAGCGGAAGCCGTGGTCCAGTTCGGCCGCGCGGTCAAGCCACCTCCGCAAGTTCTCCATCCACCATGCCGGCTGCCCGCCGGCGAACTCCGTGGCGTCCGCCGGCGGTGCGGACAGTAGGGCGAGTATGTAGTCATTGATCACCACGGTCTCCTGCCTCTGCGGTCGGGACGGCGACGTGCCTGCCGGCACAAAGGGCCACATGCCCCACTCCGCACGCCCGCAGCCGATGGGTCATGCGCTCTGACGCAGACCGTGCTTGTCGAACGCTGCGGCGATCGCCGGGTCGGCGAACGCACCTTCCTGGGCCAGCATTCTCAGTGTGGGGGTCGCGTTGTCGACGAGGCTTTTGCGGACCCGTGGCAATTCCACGGTCTCGGCCACCACGCGCGCCGGATCTCCGAAGACGTCGGGGTAGCCGGCGAGCATCTGCGTCATCGCGGCTTCGTCCGGTCGCAGAAATGCCAGAATGATCTCGGGCAGAATGCCCCCGATCTTGGTCTGGAGCGGAGCCGGCATCTTCGGCCAGAGCGACTTGAAAAGACGTCGGAAGTAGGCATGGTGCAGGCCCTCGTCCGTCGCGTGGTCGGCGGCCAGATCCCGTACCGCCTGCTGCACCGAGGGATCCTTCGGCAGCTTGGTCAGACTCCCGGTGATCAACGTCTCGGAGACGATGGAGAAGAACAGCTTCACCAGGGGCCGGTACACCGGAAGTTCCGCCGCATACAGGCGGGAGAGTTCCTGCAGGAAGTACGGCCGGTGGGGAACCGGTTCCACACCGGTGTGATCCCGGACCGTCGCCAGCAGGGTGTGCGACATCTCCGCGTGCGCGGCCTCGTCGGTGTAGATGCGGAGGAGGTCTTCCTTCATCTGTGCAGGCAGCCACGGGCAGAAATCCGGTGAGTGCAACATCAGGCACGTCTCGTTCACCGGCCCCAGTTCCAGCTGAACCGTGAACTCCAGGTATACGTAGAGGGAGTGCACCAGAATCTCCTCCCGGACCTGTTCCGGGGCTGCCCGGACCTCCGGGTGAGCGAGCAGCGGGCACAGGTCGGGGGAAAAGTAGTGCAGTCCGCCGGTGAACGCTCCGTTCCTGCGCGGTTTCGAGCGCACCCAGGACCGGTTATCCCACTGTTCGAAAAGTGAACGGTAGCCGGATTCTTCTGTTCGGTTCACTGGATGCGCCCCGTCTCCATTCTTGCTTCAGCTCGCAGGCCGATCTGCCGCATGAAACTCCAGCAACTGGTATTCGACATCGGCGAGCTGAGGGTGCGGCGCCGCGTGCAACTGCTCGAACCGCAGTCCCGCGTTGCCGGCAACCTCGGTGAGGAGTGCGCGATTTCCCATGTTGCTGTAGCCGAGCAGGAGTCGGCCGCCGGGTTCGAGATGGTCGGCCGCCGACCGCAAGAACTCCTGGTGCATGACGTATCCGGGGTCGAATATCGCGTGGTGCAGGGGAGTCTCGTGCGCAAAGTCCGTCGGCGGTTCAATAAAGCTGGAACTCCAGAACACCACGTCGAAGCGCGTCTGGCGGTCCAGGGCGGAATACATGTCGCTGTGCAGTACCTGCACCCGGTCGGCGACACCGTGCCGCGCCACGTTCCGCCGGGTGTTCTCCACAGCTGTCTCGTTGATGTCCAGCGCGGTCACCCGGGCACAGCCGCTGAGGGCCGCGGTCACGGAGATCACCCCGGCGCCTGCTCCGATCTCCAGGAAACTGCCGCCCGCGGGGTAGGGAAGCCACTGTGCGTAGATCTCCGTGGACGGGCAGAGGGTCGGCGAGAAGACGCCCTCCAGCAGATCGTATGCGCGGCCGCCCAGGGTGAAGGTGGCAGCACGCTTCTCGGTGTCCGCGTTCATCCGGAGCAGGTTGTAGCCCCGGGTCAGACTGAGCTCGTCGCTCACTGCTCCTCCGTACGGTCAGTACCGCAGTTCCGGGTTGCGGATCTCGAACCACACCGCCAGGTCCAGGACCTTCTCGAAAGCCGCTCGCGGGGCGCCGGCGATCTGCTGCGGCGACAGCTCGGCCGCCTCGGCGAGCTTGGCCCGGTCGAACAGGTCGAATACCGGGCTGTTCGGCTCCTTGAGCAGGATCTTGACCTGCTCCTGCAGGGCGCCGCAGTACAGCGTGTCCTGGGTGGACGGGTAGGGGCTCTTGCGGCGCTCCACCACGGACCGGGTCACGACGTCCTTGACCGAGGCGCGCAGCAGGCTCTTCTCCCTGCCGTCGAAGGTCTGCATGGTCCACGGCACGTTGTACAGGTACTGGGCCAGGCGGTAGTCGCAGAACGGCACGCGCGTCTCCAGGCCGACCGCCATCGCCATCCGGTCGACGCGGTCCTCCAGCACCCGCATGAAGTGGTTGAGCCCCAGGTGCAGCGACCGCCGGTACATCCGCTGTTCCTCGTCCTCGCCGTCCAGGTACGGCACGCGCGCGGTTGCCTCCTGGAAGCGGTCGGCCGTGTAGGCCTCGGAGTCCAGCGCGGTCCGGAAATCGCCTGTCAGGTAGGCGGAGCAGTCGACCCGCTTGAGCCAGGTGGTGTGCCAGGGGAAGGTGCTGCCGTACCTCGCGGCTTTCGACTGGTGCCAGACGTGGCCTGCGAAGATCTCGTCGGCGGCCTCGCCGCTGAGCGCCACGGTCACGTGCTCACGTACGGCCTTGAACAGCAGGTACATCGAGCCGTTGATGTCGCCCATGCCCCAGGGAAGGTCCCACGCCGCCACGACGGCACGCCTGAGGTCGGGGTCGGACAGCCTGCGGTGGTCGAGCACGATGTCGTGGTGCTCGGAACCGATGTGCGCGGCCATCTCCTTGGCGTACGGCGCGTCGGCGGAGTCGGCCATCTCATGGGGCTGGAAGTTCTCGCTCTGGCCGGGGAAGTCCACCGAGAAGGTACGGGCCCGCTCCCCCTTGGCGGCCAGGTGCCCACTCGCCAGCCCCGCCAGCGCGCTGGAGTCGAGGCCACCGGAGAGCAGGAGGCCCAGCGGCACATCGGCGACCAGCTCGTGCCGCACGTTGTCTTCCACCATCTGCCGTACCCGGGCCACCGTCGTGTCCAGGTCGTCGGTGTGCTCCTCGGCGGACAGCTGCCAGTACGTGTGCTCGCGCAGCCCGTTGCGGTCGAACTCGATGACCGTCCCGGGCGTCATCACCTTCATGTCGGCCCATACGGCGTTCTCGGACGACGTGAAGAAGCTGAAGAGCTGACGCATTCCCTCCATGTCCACGACAGGCTTGACATCGGGGTGCGCGAGAATCGCCTTGGGCTCGGATCCGAAGAGCAGGCCGTCCTTGGTCCGGTAGTAGTGCATGGGCTTCGTTCCCATGCGGTCCCTGATCAGAGTGAGCCGCTCGTACCGGGAATCCCACACCGCGATGGCGCACATTCCCACCATGCGTTCCGCGATTGCCGCACCCCATTCGAGGTATCCGCGCAGCACGACCTCGGTGTCGCTCCTGGTCCGGAATGTGTGACCGCGTCGGCACAGTTCATCGCGCAGCTCGACGAAATTGTAGGTCTCGCCGCTGTAGCTCAGGGTGACCGGCCCTCCGGGCGTATCCACCGTCATGGGCTGTGTCCCACCGGGCAGATCGATGATCGACAACCGGCGGTGCCCGAGGGCCGCATGCCTCGACAGCCACTGCCCGGAAGCGTCGGGGCCGCGGCAGGTCATGGAGTTGGTCATTCCCGCGAGAATATTCTCCTCATGCGAGAGGTCCTGGCGAAAACTGACCCATCCGGCGACACCGCACATCAGCCGTCCTCCTGGAAAGTTCGCTGGTCGCTGGCCTGGGTACGCCATGCAAGCGGTGGCCTGCGCGCGACGGGGAATTCCGCAATTGCGGACGCTATACGTGAGAAAAGTACCTTGCGTGAGCGAAGCCGCACAACTACGTACCTCAAGGTGCGTGGCCATGGCCGAACCGGGCGGCACCGGAGCCCGGTTGGGAGGTCATGCGGCCTTTAACGAGTGCCCCCGCGCACTTAACGAGTGCCCCCGCGCCCCTAATTGAGTGCCCGCGCGTGAAGCCTCTTGCACCTTTCGCGTACCTCAAGGTACCTACTTGAATCCGGATTGAACGGGGTGTTCCAATAATCTTGGCCTGCGTCACAAGGCTCATACGCAGGAAGAGGGGAATAGTGGCACGCCTTATGCCGATCTCGACCCGCATCGGAGAACAACGGTCCCTTGCACGGGAAAGGACCACGTTAAAGACGTCGCCCACCGCCGGCTCCCTGCCCGCTGCCCAGCAGCCCGACTGGCCGGACCCGGCCACCGCTCTCGCCGTCCGCCGGCGGTTGTCGGCGCTGCCGGCCCTGGTCCGTGCCGACGAGGCCAGAGACTTGCTCGTACGCATGGCCCAGGTGCAGCGCGGCGAGGCATTCCTGCTGCAGGCGGGTGCCTGCGCGGAGCCCTTCGGCAGGCATGCGGTGCGCGGCGCCGAGAGCGATCACCGGCTGGTCGGAAGGATGGCCGACACCGTCGCCGCCCGGCTGAAGCTCCCCGCGCTGACCATCGGGCGGGTGGCCGGCCAGTTCGCCAAACCCCGGTCGCGGCCCGTGGAGACGGTGGACGGGACGGCACTGCCGATCTTCCGTGGTCTGCTGGTCAACGGCTCCGAGCCCGACGTCCGGAGCAGGCGCTCCGATCCCTTCCGTATGCTCGCCGCGTACCAGACCGCTCGCATGGTGCTGGACCGGTTGCAGCAGCTCGACGCCACGACGGGGCGGGACCGGTTGTGGGCGAGCCACGAGGCCCTGGTACTCGACTACGAGGAGCCCCTCACCCGGTTCGACCCGGTCACGGGCGAGTGGTTCGCCGGTTCGACGCACCTGCCGTGGATCGGTGAGCGGACCAGGCAGCCCGACGGTGCTCATGTGTCCCTGCTGTCGGCCGTGATCAATCCAGTCGCGTGCAAGGTCGGCGCCGGCATCGGCAACGAGGAATTGCTGGAGCTGTGCGAACGCCTCGATCCGCACCGGCGGCCCGGGCGGCTCACGTTGGTCGTCCGGCTCGGCGCGCGGCGGGTCCGGGAACGGCTCCCGGAACTCATCGATGTGACACGTCGTTCAGGCCACCCGGTGACCTGGGTCTGCGATCCCATGCACGCCAACACGGTCGTCACCTCCCACGGGATCAAGACCCGGCACACCAAGGACATCCTCGACGAACTCGCCGGGTTCTTCGAGGTGCTGGGACGCGCGGGCCAGTGGCCCGGTGGAGTGCACCTCGAGGTCACCGGCGACCGGGTGACGGAGTGTGTCGGCCCTGGCGGCCCGGCCGACGAAGCCGATGTGGCACTCGGCTACCGGTCGCTGTGCGATCCCCGTCTCAACGACACTCAGGCGATGCAGGTGACCGAAGCGGTGGCGGATCTGGCCGCCCGTCACTGATCCGAAACGGCGGGGCACACGGCTAGGGAGGAGCGGCCTCAATGAGGACTCTGCTGATCGACAATTACGACTCCTATACGTACAACCTGTTCCAGCTGCTTGCCGTCGTCAATGGCGAGGAGCCGACGGTGGTGCGCAACGACGTCCCCGGAAGCGACGCCCCGGCATGGGACACGTTCGACAACGTGGTCATCTCCCCGGGGCCCGGACACCCCGGCAGGGAACGGGATTTCGGCATCGCCGCGCGCGTGCTGGCCGAGGCGACCGTGCCGGTGCTGGGCGTGTGCCTCGGACACCAGGGGATCGCACTCGGCTCGCGGGCCGAGGTGGTACCCGCGCCGGCCCCCAAGCACGGTCATCTGACGACCGTCCGTCATGACGGGCGGGATCTCTTCCGTGGGCTGCCGCAGCATTTCACCGCGGTGCGGTACCACTCACTGTGCGTGCAGGAACCGCTGCCGGACGAACTCGAAGGCATGGGCTGGTCCGAGGACGGCGTACTGATGGCGCTCCGCCACCGGCACCGGCCGCTGTGGGGAGTCCAGTTCCATCCCGAGTCGATAGCCAGCGAATTCGGACCGGAGCTCATCGCCAACTTCCGGGACCTCACGATCGAACGCCGGCCGCGTCCGGTGCCGGTCACCAGCCGGCCACGCCCGGCCGCGGCGGACGTCGCGGTGCCGCACAACACGGAGTACCGGCTGCACGTCAGCCTCTTCGAGTCCACCGTGGACACCGAGTCGGCCTTCTCCCATCTGTTCGCCGACTCCTCGCGGGCCTTCTGGCTGGACAGTGCCCAAACCGACCCCGGGCGGGGCCGTTTCTCCTTCCTCGGCGACGGCAGCGGCCCGCTGGCCGAGTTCGTGCGCTATGACAGCGCCGAGGACGTGGTGCACGTCGAACGGCAGGGCCAACTCCCCCGCCGCATACCCGGCGACGTCTTCGACTACCTTCAAGACCAGCTCCGTCAGCGCCGGACCGACCGGGCCGGGCTGCCGTTCGACTTCGCCTGCGGCTACGTGGGCTACTTCGGTTACGAACTCAAGGCCGGCCTCGGTTCGCCCAACCGTCACCGGGCCCGGACACCGGATGCCGGCTGGCTGTTCGCCGACCGGCTCGTTGTCGTGGACCACCATGACTGTCTGACCTACCTGCTGTGTCTCGCCGAGAACAGCGTGGAGGGCGAGTTGTCCGCCAACCACTGGCTCGACGACACCCTCACCTCCCTGCGCGAGCTTCCGCCCGCCGAACCGGTGCGGTTGGTGACCACGGAGATCACGGACGAGGCGCTGGTCGAGCCGTGGCTGATGCGGGACCGGCAGCAGTACCTGGACGACATCGCACGGTGCAAGGACGCACTCGTGGCGGGAGAGAGCTACGAAATCTGCCTGACCACCGCCGCCGAGCTCCCTGCCGTCGAGGACGCCTTCGACTTCTACCGGCGGCTGCGCAGGTACAACCCGGCGCCGTACGCCTCCTTCCTGCGGCTGGGCGACGTGGAGATCGCGAGTTCGTCGCCCGAGCGGTTCCTGAAGCTGGACCGGCAGCGCATCCTCGAATCCAAGCCGATCAAGGGGACGGCCCCGCGCCATGCCGTGCCCGCGAAGGACGCCGAACTCAAGCACGAACTGGCCAACAGCGCCAAGACACAAGCCGAGAACCTCATGATCGTCGACCTGCTGCGCAATGACCTCGGGCAGGTCTGCGAGGTGGGCAGTGTGCACGTGCCCAAGCTCATGGCGGTCGAGAGCTATCCGACGGTCCACCAGCTCGTCTCGACGGTCCGGGGCAAGCTCCGGCCGGGAGCTGACGCGGTGGACTGTGTACGCGCCTGCTTCCCCGGCGGTTCCATGACCGGGGCGCCGAAGCTGCGGACCATGGAGATCATCGACGGGCTGGAGACACAGGCCCGGGGTATCTACTCCGGGACGCTGGGCTACCTGTCCTGCAACGGCACGGCAGATCTGAACATCGTCATCCGCACGGTGGTCTTCGCCGACGGAATGATGCACCTCGGTGCCGGCGGAGCGATCGTGCTGGATTCCGACCCGGAAGAGGAGTACGCGGAGGTGCTGCTCAAGGCCGCGGCGCCGCTCCGTGCGCTGTTCTCCGCGGCCGAGCAGCCGGTGGAGCTGCCGGGCGCCGGACCGACAAGGACTGCACAATGGTGAACATAGCTGCTGACCTGGCCGAGCGGGCCACGCGATCGGGCTGGCTCGACCGCCCCGCGGTACACACCGCCGAACGCACCTGGACTCATGGGCAGGTGCACGAGCTGGCGGCCAGGGCCTCGACGGTTCTGGCGGATCACGGGGTCCGGCCGGGCGAACACGTGGTGGTCGCGCTGCCCGACGGGATCGGGTGGATCACCGCGTTCCTCGGCACCGCCGTCCTCGGCGCGACCGCGGTCCTCGTCAATCCCGACCTGACCGCCGACGGCCATCGGTTCATCGTCGACGACTGCAAGGCAGCGCTGGTGGTGACCACGGCGGAACGGGCGGGCGGCTTCGACGGCACCGCAGTGCTGGACCTCGACTCGCTGATGACGGCAGCCGAACACGCACCGGCCACCGAGCCCCGGCCGCTCGCCCCCGACGCGCGTCTCTACGTGCAGTACACGTCAGGGACGACCGGCGTCCCCAAGGGGGTGCCGCACCGCCACCAGGACGTGGCCGTCTATGCGAGTGCGGTGGGCGAGGAGGTCTTCCACATCGGTCCGGACGACGTCGGTCTGTCCTTGTCGAAGCTGTTCTACGCCTACGGGTTCGGGAACGCCTTCGCCTTCCCGCTGTACACCGGTTCCTCCGTCGTGCTGCTCGGCGACCGGCAGACGCCGGGGGCGGTGCGCGAAGCGATCGCTCGCCACGGCGTCACCCTGCTCTACGCCGTGCCGTCCGCCTACGCCCACCTGATCAGCAGCGGTGACCCCTCGGCGTTCGCCACCGTTCGTGCCGCTGTGTCGGCAGGCGAGAACCTGTCTCCGGGCCTGGGCCGAAGGATCTCCGGGTTCCTGTCCGCGCCGGTGCTGGACCAACTGGGCTCGACCGAGGTCGGCCACGCCTTCTGCGCCAACGGAGTGGACTTCTGCCTGCCCGGTACGATCGGCCGCGCCGTGCCCGGCTACCGGCTCGACGTGCGTGACAAGGCAGGCAATCCGGTGGCCGACGAGGTCGAGGGTGACCTGTGGGTCAGCGGACCCACGGTGATGGCCGCCTACCTCAACCGGCCCCAGGACACGGCGCGGACGCTGGTGGACGGCTGGCTCGCCACCCACGACCGCGTGGTGCGGGGCAAGGACGGGGCCTACCGGCACACCGGTCGCGCCGACGACATGGAAATGGTCGGTGGCGTGACCGTCTCCCCGCTGGAGGTGGAGGCCGTGCTGGGCGAGCATTCCGCGGTGAAGGAAGTCGGCGTGACCGTGCTCGCGGATGCCCAGGGCATCACCCAGCTGCACGCCTTCGTCGTGCCCGGTGACCCGGCCGGCCGTCCTGATTCCCTGCCGGCCGAGCTCGTCGCCCTGGCGCGCGGCAGGCTCGCGCCCCACAAGGTCCCGCGCGTCGTGCACCTGGTGGACGCACTCCCCCGCACGCCCAACGGGAAGCTGCGCAGGCACATCCTCAGAAGCGGGAAGTGGTGAGCGCAGTGGGCCCGCCCCCGGGAGGGGACCAGGTGTTCGTGTGGCGGGAGGGCTCGTTGCTGCCGGCGGACCCGACGGATCCCACGACACGGACACGGTTGTCTCTGGCCGATTCCTGGCTGCTCAGCGGCGGCCGCGTGCGGCGCATCGACCTGCACCGGCAACGGTTCCTGCGGGGCTGTGCCGAAGTGGGGAGCGTGTCCCGGGAGACCGCAGCGGCGTTCTGGCAGGCTGCCCTCGGCAAGCTCCCCCTGGCCGGCGACTGGTTCCCCCGCGTCGAGCTGTCCGCTGAGGATCCGGTCGAGCTGCGTGTGCGGGTCCGGCCGTCACCGGCACGGGGCGGGCAGGTGACGGTGTGGGTGTCGGACACCACCGATCCCAGGACGGCGGCGCATCTGAAGGGACCCGACCTCGACGTACTCGGCGCGCTGCGCGGGCGGGCGGTGGAAAGGGGAGCGCAGGAAGCACTGCTCACCACGGAGTCGGGCGTGGTCCTGGAAGCCGGATTTGCGAGCGTGCTGTGGTGGGACGGGGACCGGCTCTGCGTGCCGTCCCCGGAACTGCCCGTGCTGGGTGGGGTCACCACGGCGGTGATCCAGGAACGGGCCGCGCAGCTCGGTGTTCCGGTCGGGCAGCGGCAGGTACCGGTGGGAGAGCTGGCGGGAAAAGAGGTGTGGCTGGTGAACGCACTGCACGGCATCAGGCCGGTGCGGTCCTGGGTAGGGGCGTCGATGCGGCCGGGACCTGCCCTCCGTGCCCCCGCATGGCAGCAATGGCTGGCCGGCGAGAGTACCGAGGTGCGGGCGTGACCGAAGTCCTGGTGGTCGTCGACATACAGAACGGATTCATCACCGCGGAGACGGCCTCCCTCGTGCCCACCGTGGTCGACTTGGTCGAGCGCTGGGAGCGCACCGGGCGGGATGTCGTCTTCACCCGGTTCCTCAACCCGCCGGGTTCACCCTACGAGCGGCTCATGCACTGGAGCGGATTCCGGTCGCCTCCGGAGAACGAGCTGATCGCCGAACTCACGGACCACGCGGCCCGCTCCGCCGCTGTGGTGGACAAGGTCCAGTACTCCGCGTTCACCAAGGACATGGACGAGCTGGTCCGGCTCCGCGGGTGGACGGAGTTCGTGATCTGCGGGATAGCGACGGAGATGTGCGTGCTGAAGACGGCCGTCGACGCCTTCGAACGGGGCTTCAGGCCGCGGATCGTCACCGACGCGAGTGGGACGTACGCGGGCGCCGCGGCCCATGAGGCGGGGCTCGCGCTGGCCGCACGGCTGGTCGGAGCGGAGCAGCTGACCACCGTGAACTCCCTGTGGGGCTCGGCTCACCCCTCCGCAACGGTCTGACGAGGACACGCGCACTCCCTCAACCAGGGGAAGCCAGGTGCTCCGGCGGCCCGCCTACGGGACGTGCGGGACCCGTCCGGCAGGCATCACGGCGTGACCGTCAGCACCTGGTCCACCGGGCGCCGCGGGGTCCTGGGCCCCTGGGGGCCGTACCCCAGGCGCAGGATCATGTGCACATAGCCGGTTCCCGACTGCGGGTCGCGCAGGATCCAGCGCAGGTCCGGCCATTCGACGGGCTGCGCGGCGAACGAGGCGGCGAGCCCCTGGAGGGTGGCCAGGAGCAGGACGCGTTCCAACGCCTGGCCGGCGCGTAGCCAGTCGGCCGGGGTATCACCCATGGTGCCGAGCGAGGCCAGTTGGGGGTGTTTCTCGAAGTCGGCGTAGCCGCGGCCGGGGACGCTGTCCCGGCCGGCGAAGTCCCTGAGAGGGGCCGCGCCGGCGCGCTTGCGGGGTCCGAAGGCGTAGTGGGGGATGCCGTCGTCGGCGGCTGGTCCGGCAGCGGTGTCGTGGGTCCAGCGGCGCTGTTCGGCCTCCCGGCCGTCGTCCATCCGGTTGTAGCCCTCGGCGTGCACGATCAGGTCCAGCACGGTCTCGCGGTGTGGGGTGGTCAGGAAGCTCAACTGTGCCCCTTCCCGATCCGCGGCCTCGGAGAGAGTGGCGCGGAGGGTGTCCGGGATCTGGCGTTCCGTGAACGGGAAGCGGCTGGTGTGGCGGTTGCGGATGGCGGGATGCAGTCCGGCCAGGGACTCGTCCCTCTGCTCGTGAGGGTCGTCCAGCCGCACGGCGGCCAGGAGCGCCGGAGCGTGCGGGTCGGGGAGGAGTGTCGTCGAGGTGCGATGGCCTGCGTGAGATGCGGCCACCCGCAGGTTCAGCAGCGCGGCTCCGCAGCCCAGGTGCAGGCCTCGGGTCGTGGGGTCGGCATGCGCCATCGCGCGTTCGAGGTCGGCGGAGAGGGTGAACGTACGGCTGCTGCGGGCGTAACTGAAATGCCAGGGCTGGGCGTTGTGCATGGACGGTGCGGCGGTGGCGTCGGCGACGACGGTCTTCACCAGCGTGTCGTCGAGGGTCTGGGTGAACACCGGGGCCTCCCTGACGGGCACGGACGGCGGTTCGGTGGGCTTCTTCAGTGTGGTGGGGCCACTCCGCCCGGGTCAGGGGCCATAGGTCCCTTCCCCCAGGCCACTCGGGCCCTTCCGGGCCTGCCGGACGGCCGAAGGGGCCGGTCGGCTCATGCCGGGAGCGCCCCTGCTCCGGCCAGGCTGGGGAAGTGGGGCAAGGCGTCGGCCCCCATGGGGAAAGGAGCCGGAGATGGAGCACCGCACGATAGGTGAGCTCATGACGAGACAGGTCGTGAGCGTGCAGCTCGACACACCGTTCAAGGACATCGCGCAACTCCTCGCCGACAACGCGGTGAGTGCCGTGCCGGTCCTCGACGGCCTGGGCAGGCCGGCCGGGATCGTCTCGGAGGCCGACCTGCTGCGGAAGGCGGCGGACCGGTCCGATCTCTCCGGCAGGACACCCTTGCCCCACCTCGAGGCGTGGGAGCGGGCCCGGGCCGAGGGGCGCACCGCCGGCGAGCTCATGTCCGCTCCGGCGGTCTGCGCTCATCCGGAATGGACCGTGGTGGAGGCGGCACGGCTGATGGAGGTGCAGAACGTGAAGCGGCTGCCCGTGGTCGACGAGACGGAGACGCTGCTGGGCATCGTCAGCCGCAGCGATCTGCTGCGCGTCTTCCTCCGCCGGGACAAGGCGATCCAGGAGGAAATCTCCCGGGAGATCGTCGGGCGCACCGCGCGCCTCGGCGCAGCCGGCGTGACCGCCGACGTCGTCCAGGGGCAGGTGGCACTGCACGGATCCGTGGAGGAACCTCTCCTCATCCCCGTCCTCGTCCGCATGTGCGCCGGCGTCGACGGCGTCGTCTCGGTCTCGGAGGACCTGAAGCCCGCCGTGGCCGCCGGCCCGGCCGAAGGAAGCGGAGCCCCCTCGTGAAGGACCTCATCACGGTGGGCCCGGGCGGCACGGCGGCGGGGACCGGACCGCGGCGGCCGGCCGGACCGCCGCCGGCCCGCCTTGACGAAGGGAGGTGTACGCGATGACGAACAGGGAGTCCGACTCCGGCTCGGAGCCGGTCCGGTGTCGCAGCGACCTCGGGCGCCGTGTCGCGCTGCGCCGGGAACAGCTGGGACTGACCCGCGAGGAGGTCGCGGCCCGCGCCGCTGCCTCGTCGGGATTCCTCCAGTACGTGGAGGAGAGCGCCGCCGAGCCGGGCATCGGGTTCATGCTGCGCCTGGCGAGTGCGTTGGATACGACCGTGGCTGAGCTGGTCGGAGGGACGACGGAGCTGCCCGCCGGCTTCGGGAAGGCCGCCGCGCATCCCGAATTTCTGGTTCTCGGTCCTGCTGAGTGCCGCGCGAGGCTTTCCACGCACGGTGTCGGCAGAGTGGCGGTGACGGTCGACGACGCGCCCGCGGTGTTCCCCGTGAACTACACCGTGGCCGGCGAGCTGATCGCCTACCGCACCGCCCCGGGAGCCGGACCGGCCGCGGCGGCCGGTCACGAGGTCGCGCTGGAGGTCGATCACCTCGATGACGCCTTCAGCCAGGGCTGGAGCGTCCTGGTGGTGGGGCGCGCCCACGTGGTCACCGACTCCCACGAAGCGCGTCGGCTCGAGGAACAGGCCCACACCGCCCCCTGGGTGGGCGACGGGCGTCATGAGTGGATCGCCATCCATCCGACGCGGATCACCGGCCGGCGCATTCGCGTCATGGGCGCCCATGCGCCATCGAGAGCGACGCCGTGAAGGGCGGAAACGTAGTGAGGGGAGGAGGCGTTCCTCCTCATGAGGCCGGGGATGAAGACCGGGCGCCATCCCCGTCCCCGTGTTCACGCCGGCTGCGGCACGACCGCCACGGGGCACTCCGCGTGGTGCAGAGCGGTGTGCGCCACGCGGCCCAGCTGGAGCCCCAGTCGGCTGTCACGACGCCGTGCGCCGAGCACCAGCAGATCCGCGGCGGCGGAACGCTGCGCCAGCACCTTGTGAGCCGGCCCTTCCACCGTGGCACGCCGGATCCGCACCGTCGGGTACGCACCGGCCGTCTCCTTCAGCGACTCGTCCAGCACGGCCGATGCCCGCTCCTCGTGATACCGCTCCGGGTCCCCGGCGAGCAGCGGGTGGTCGGTGGTCTCGTGTGCGGGGCAGCGCCAGGCACGGACGGCTTCGAGGGCGCACCCCCGGGCCGCGGCCTCGCGGAAGGCGAACCGGACGGCTTCCGAGTCCTCGGCCGGGTCACCGACCCCGAGGAGGACACGCTCATGGGTCCCCGCAAGCCCCGCCTTGTCCCCGCGTACCACGATCACGGGGCACCGTGCCCGGGCTGCGACGGCCAGTCCGACCGACCCCAGCAACAAGCCGGTGAAGGCACCGCGGCCGCGCGACCCGACGATCACCGCGGAAGCATGGCCGGCTTCGCGCAGCAGCACGGATTCCGGATCGTCCCCCAGGACCTGGGTGGAGACGTCGACGGCGGCGTTGTGCAGCCCGGTGCGTTCGACCGCGGCCCCGACGATGTTGTCCGCGAGGACCTCCCCGGCAGGGCGCTTCAGGCTCAGCCCCAGGGCCACCTCCTCGTAGCGCTCCCATCGGGAGGCGTAGACCAGGCGTAGCGGCAGCCCGTGCCGCGCGGCCTCGTCCACCGCCCAGTCGAGCGCCAGGAAACTGGCGTCCGATCCGTCCACACCGACGACCAGGGGGCGCACCATCGTGCCCACCGCCTTCCTGCCTCAGCGGAGTACTCCCCTTCTCCTCACCGTGGCATCGTCGGCCGCCGGGGAGCAGGGCCGGATGGAGACGGGCGGTGGGCCGCTCGGCTCCCCCTCGGAGAGGGCCCCGAGCGGGAGAGGGCCCCGAGCGGCCCGGCGCGTGGGCCCGGCCCGAGGCGGCACGACGGACCGGGTGAGCGGCGCCGCGGCCCGCCCACCTGGCCTCCCGGTGGGACCGCTCGGCCCATTGGTCTGCTCCCCGGCTGCGGCGATGCTGGGAGCGAAGTGGTGGGTATCCGTCGCCCCGGCTGCATGGAGGTTGGCATGGGCGGGTCCGTCGTCGTAGGGCTGGACGGCAGCGGCAACAGCGTGCCCGCTGTGCGCTGGGGCGCGGAGGAAGCGGCGGCCCGGGGCCTGCCGCTCCATCTTCTGCATTCCTGGACCTCCCAGCCGCTGGATCTCCCCATCGCCCAGGAGGCCGGGAACAAGAAGCGCTTCGGAGCCGAGGTGCTCGCAGCAGCGGAGGCCACGGCGCTTGAGCTGCACCCCGGCGTCTCGGTGACGACCGAGCAGGTCCCGGAACCGGCGGTCGACGCGTTGGTGGACCGCAGCGGGCAGGCCGCGATGATGGTGCTCGGATCGCGCGGGCACGGTGCGATAGCCGGGTTCCTGCTCGGTTCGGTCAGCCTGCACGTGCTCGGACGCGCGGAGTGCCCCACGGTCACCGTGCGCGAGGAGGAGACCGTCGCCTACGGGAGGCCCGAGGTCGTGGTCGGTGTCCAGGAGCCCGGGACACGGGGTGAGGCCGTGCTGGAGTTCGCGTTCGCCGCCGCCGAGGCCCACCACGCGAGCGTGCGCGCCGTACGGGCGTGGGAGCCGCTGGGCGTCCGGGGTTACGTGCCCACCGCCCCCGCCACGCCACCGGGAGAAGACCTCTCCGCGGTCGCCGAGGAGAAGAAGCTGGCCGGCATCCTGGCTCCCTGGCGGACGAAGTTCCCCGGTGTCGACGTGGTCGGACACGTGCAGCGGGGCAGAGTCGCACCGGTGCTGCTGGGGGCATGCTCACAGGCGAGTCTGCTGGTCGTCGGGCGTCGGATGCAGCGCACCCCGATGCTGCTCGGCCCCATCGTGTTCGCCGTTCTGCACCATTCGTTCTGCCCGGTCGCGGTCGTCCCGCGCATCTGAGCCCCACCGCTTCAGCGGCCGGCCACGCCCGCCCGGAACCGGAACGGTCGCTCGTCCTCATCGACCACCGGGACCGCGGTGATGTCGCACTCGTCGAGCAAGGGCCGGGGCCCCCAGCGTTCCTGGTGGGCCCTGAGCTCAGTCGCGGGCGATGGTGAGATCGAGGAAGTGCGTGGAGCAGGAGATGCACGGATCGTGATTGCGGATCACGCGTTCGCACAGGGCGGTCAGCTCGGCGTCGGAGGGGTGGGGCGCGGCACCGACGCGCTCCTGCGCCGTGCGGCGCAGGTCCTGCTCGATCGCGGCCTGGTTCTGCGCGGTCGGCGGGACGAGGGCGGCCTCGGTGAGGGTTCCGTCGGCGTCGAGGCGGTAGCGGTGGTAGAGGAGCCCGCGGGGGGCCTCCGTCGCACCGTGACCGGTGCCGGCCCGCGCGGGCACGTCGAGGTACGGGAGTGGTGGGGGCTCGTAGGTCTCGATCAGGCGCAGCGCCTCGCCGACCGCGTACAGCACCTCGATGGCCCGGACGACGATGCTGCGGAACGGGTTGCGGCACACCGCTCCCTCGCGTGGGTCGCCGAGCCCGGCCTCCCCCGCGGCCTGCCGCACGTCGCGGGGCAGCCAGCGGCCGCTGATGGCGTAGCGGGCGAGTGCCCCCGTGAGGTGGCGGTTCCCGTCGAGCAGCGAGTGCAGGGCGGTGGAGTGCGGCACCTGTGTCTCGACGACGTGGTCGGGGAAGGTGTGCAGCGGGAAGGTGCGGGTGGCGAGCGCACGGTCGCTGTCCGCGGGCAGTCCCGCGGTGTGCGGAGCGGCCATCGCGGTGGGGGTCCCGGAGTCGATGGCGTAGGCGCCCGGTTCGGCGAGCGCGAGAAGTGCGGTGTCGATGCCGGCGTCGGGGAAGTCGAAGCCGGCGACCCAGCGCACGGTCGCCTCGGCGTCGTCCCGGGCGCGCTTGAGCCGTTCCGCGAGGGGCCGCAGCTCCGACCGGGCAGGGACGCGGTGGAAGCCGCCGAGACGTACGTTGACGGGGTGGATGGCGCGGCCGCCGAGCAGTTCCATGAGGGCGTTACCGGTCTGCTTGAGCGCGAGGCCCCGCTCGACGTGGATGCGGTGGGTACGGGCCAGGTCGATGACGCTGTCGGCGCCGAGGAAGTCGGGGGCGTGCAGCATATAGATGTGCAGGGTCTGGCTCTCGATCCATTCGCCGCAGTAGAGCAGCCGGCGCAGCGCGGCCAGTTGACCGTCCACGACGATTCCGCAGGCGTCCTCGATCGCACGGCAGGCGCTCATCTGGTAGGCGACCGGGCAGATGCCGCACACCCGGGAGGTGATGTCGGGCGGCTCGGTGTGGGCACGCCCGCGCAGGAACGCCTCGAAGAACCGCGGGGGTTCATAGATCTTCAGCCGGGCCTCGGCGACTTCGCCGTCGTGGAGGCGCAGGTGGAGCGCGCCCTCTCCTTCGACGCGGGCGAGGGACGCCACCCGCAGCACCTTCGATTCGCGGTGGGTCACCCGGGCAGTTCCTTCCGTGCGGCCGCCTCGAACTCCGGCGCGGCGGTGTTGAACGTGCGCAGCACCCGCACCACGTCCAGGGTCTCCATGCCGTCACGGCGCAGCAGCGGGATGAAGGAGGGGAAGTTGACCGAGTTCGACGGGCCGAAGCAGCCGTAGCAGCCCCGGTCGTACGCCGGACACAGCGCGCCGCACCCCGCGTGGGTGACCGGTCCCAGGCAGGGGGCGCCGTGCGCGACGGTCACACAGACGGTGCCGCGCCGCTTGCACTCGAAGCACACACCGTGCGCGGGGACATCGGGCGTACGGCCGGCGAGGTAGGCGGTGATGACCTCGACGAGCTGTCCCCGGTCGATGGGGCAGCCGCGCAGTTCGAAGTCGACGGGGACATGGGCGCTGATGGGGGTGGAGGTGGCAAGGGTCTCGATGTAGTCCGGCCGGGCGTAGACCGCGGCCTGGAACTCGGCCACCTCCGCGTAGTTGCGCAGCGCCTGGACCCCGCCCGCGGTGGCACAGGCGCCGATGGTGACCAGACGGCGGGAGGCGGCGCGGATCTGCTGGATCCGTTCGGCGTCCTGGGCGGTCGTGACCGAGCCCTCGACCAGGGAGAGGTCGAAGGGCCCCGGGCCGGGCCCGCTGGACGCCTCCAGGAAGTGAGTGACCTCCACCCGCTCGGTGAGGCCGAGGAGTTCGTCCTCGCAGTCGAGCAGGGTGAGCTGGCAGCCGTCGCAGGAGGCGAATTTCCACACGGCCAGTCGTGGACGCGGATCGGGCACGGCGGCCATGTCACAGCTCCCGTACGGCGAGGAGGTCTTCGGCTCGGCTCCAGGTGACGACCGGCCCGTCCCGGCACAGCAGCAACGGGCCGAGCTGGCAGTGGCCGCAGTGACCGGTCCCGCAGTGCATGGTGCGCTCCAGGGAGATCCGGATCCGGTCCGGAGCGAGCCCGCGGTGCACGAGGTCGCGGGCGGCTCCCCGGATCATCACCTCGGGCCCGCAGAGGAACGCAGCCGCCCCGGCCGGGTCGAACCGGGCCCGGTCGAGGAGGGCGGTCACCACGCCGACGTCCCCCTGCCAGCTGTCGCCGGGGCGGTCGACGGTGATCTGGACACGGGCGCCGGCCGCCCGCCACCGGTCCAGGTCCCGCGTGCAGAGCAGATCGCCGGGCGTACGGGCCCCGATGAGGAGGTTCAGCCGGCCGTACCGGTGGGGCGCGGCGAGCGCCTGGTGGACGAGTGGCCGCAGCGGCGCCAGGCCGAGGCCGCCGGCCACGATCACCAGGTCACGTCCGGCCGCGGTGGGCAGGTCCCAGCCGGTGCCGAACGGCCCGCGTACGCCGGCCGTCTCGCCCGGTTGCAGGCCGTGCAACGCTCCGGACACCGCCCCGACCGCGCGGATCGTGTGGGTCAGCCGGCTCCCGGCGATGCCGCTCAGGGACAGCGGGATGTCGCCGACGCCGAAGGCGTACACCATCGCGAACTGCCCGGGTACGAAGGGCGGCAGGGCCGACCCCGCGGGTTCGAGGACGATCTCGGCGGTGTCGGCGGTCTCGTCCCTGCGCCCGACCACCCGGTAGGGCAACGGGGTCAGGGCGGGACCCGTGGCCGTCACGGCGCTTCACCACCGGCCACGGCCGTCCTGCCGCCGGGTGGCCCGTACAGGTCCAGAAGGCGGGTACGGGCGGCACGCAGCCGTCGGCCGATCGCCACGGCCGCGACACACCGGGTGACCGCCAGGCCGAAGGCGGGGTCCTCGTCGATCGCGGCGCGCACCCGGTGCGCATCGAACTCGTACGCCTCCACATCGCCTCCGGTCCGCGCGCCCAGGTGCCAGCGGTAGGGCTCGAACAGCCATGACCAGCCCAGCAGTTCGCCCTCGCCCAGGGTCTCGACGACAAGCGCACCACGGCCCGGCTCGTGCACGTCGAGGACGACGAGACCGGTGCGGATGATCCAGAACCGGTCGGCCGCGCCGCCCTCCTCGAAGAGGCGGACACCGGCTCGCAGGGAGACGTCGCGTGCGAAACCCATCAGCCGGTCCCGGTGTTCGGGCGCCAGAGCGCCGAGGATCCTGCGTTCCGGTGCCGTCATGAGCGGGCTTCGCCCCGTGCCGCTCCTGCCGCACGCTCCGCGTTCAGCGCGTGGGCCTCCTCGGTGATGTCGATGCCCACCGGACACCAGACGATGCACCGGCCGCAGCCGACGCAGCCCGAGCTGCCGAACTGGTCGTACCAGGTGCCGAGTTTGTGGGTGGCCCACTGCCGGTAGCGGCTGTGGCCGGACGCCCGCACCGGTCCGCCCGGCAGATGGGAGAACTCCAGGTCGAAACAGGACTCCCAGCGGCGCCACCGCTCGGCGTGGTCCCCGCTCAGCTCGGTGACGTCCTCGGCCGTGGTGCAGAAGCAGGTCGGGCACACCATGGTGCAGTTGCCGCAGGTCAGACAGCGCGAGGCGACATCGTTCCAGCGGTCGGCCTGCAACGTGTCACGCATCAGCGTCTGCAGGTCCACCAGGGGCATGCTGCGGCCCATGCGGCCGGCCGCCTCGGCGACCCGCTGCCGGGCCGTCTCCCCCGTCTCCTGGTCCGGGGGCCGGCGGGGGAGCTCGGCCAGCACCGCGGTGCCTTCGTCGCTGCCGGCCCGCACCCAGAACCGGTGGTCGCCGTCTTCGACCACCTCGGTGAGCGCCAGGTCGTAGCCCCGGTCCACGGCGGGCCCGGTGCCCATGGACGTGCAGAAGCAGGTGGCGCCCGGATCCGTGCACTCCGCCGCCACCAGGAAGGCTCGGTCCCGACGGGCCCGGTAGCGGCTGTCGGTGTGCGGCCCGCCGGCCAGGACCCGGTCCTGCACGGCGATGGCCCGCAGATCGCAAGGACGCACTCCCAGGAAGGCGTACGACGGCGGTGGGGAGTCGTCCGTGGTCACCACCAGCGCGCCGTCGGAACCGCGGTCGGCGGTCCACTGGCGCTCACGCTGCGGGTGCAGAAACGTCTTCCAGGACTGCGGCCCCGCACTGTGCGCGAACGCCGCGCCGTCCTCGCGCGGGCACAGCCGGTACCGGCCCGCCTCCAGCTCCACGCCCCAGCCGTACGGCAGTTCGTCGCCGCCGGCGATCTCGGCCAGCACGATCGCACCGTCGCGCACGGTCGGCCCGATGACGGTGCGGCCTCGTGCGGCGAGGACGCGGATCAGCGCGTCCAGCCCGTCCGTGCCGATCACCGCGGTGGTGTCGTTGCCCGTCATCGCCCGCCTTCCGGCACGGATCGTGTCAGCGCCGCCAGTATGTGCCGTCCTCGTCCCCGACGGCGGCCCGACGGTCCCCGCGTGCTCCATCCGGCCCTCTCGCTCCCCCGGACGGGTCGGCCGGCCGGGCGCGGGCGCGCTGCCTGGTACTCGCCGGGCGACACGGGGCAGACATCGGATCATGGACGTCTCTGCCGCCGCGCGGATCGCCGTCATCGGTGTCGGCAACGACTACCGGCGCGATGACGGCGTCGGCCGGGCGGTCGTGACCCGCCTCGCGCGACGAGGGCGGTATCGACCGCTGCCCCGCGGCGTCACGCTCATGTGTACCGACGGCGAGCCCACCCGGCTGATCGCCGCGTGGGAGGACGCCCGCCTGGCCGTCATCGTGGACGCCGCTCACGCCCGCCCTGCCCGGCCCGGCCGCGTGCACCGTCTCCGTGTCGATGGTGATCTGCCGCAGACGCGCTGGGGGGAGACCAGCTCGCACGGCTTCGCGCTGGGTGATGCCGTCCAACTCGCCCGCGCTCTGGGCCGGCTGCCGGGAGCGTTGCTCGTCTACGCCGTCGAAGCAGCCGACACCCGCCTCGGTACCGGGCTGTCGCCACCGGTCGCGGCCGCGGTCGGGCCGCTCGTCCAGCGGATCGAGGAGGACCTCGTGCGGCATGCTCCGGCCGGTCGGTGAGCCGCCCGCCGTCCCCGAACCGTGCCTCAGTCGTGGGGGACCACGGCCACGGGGCAGGCCACATGGTGGATCGCTGCGTGCGCCACGGGGCCGACGCGGGGCGCGAGCGGTGGATGGTGCCGCCTGCGGCCGACCACCAGGAGCTCGGCCCCCGAAACCGTCTGCACCATGGCCCGGGTCGGGCTCTCCGGCAGCACGGTCACCTCTACCGGCACCTCGGGGAAGCGCGCACACCAGGGGCGCAGGCTCTCCCGCAGTTCTTCGTCCGCTTCCGCGGTGACTTCCTCCGCGACGCCGGGGGCGACCCCCCAGGGCGCGTAGGCGTGCACGGGGAGCGTGCGTCCGTGCACGGCCTGCAGGGGAAGTCCGCGGCTCACCGCCGCGTCGAACGCGAAGGCCAGCAGGGGTTCGCACGGCCCGTTCAGGCTCATGCCGACGACGATGCGCGGCGCGGGCCGAGGGACGGGGTCCGCGAATTCCGGCGGCGTCGGATGCGTGCTCCAGCCCCCTCGAACGAGGACGACCGGTCCTTCGGCCCGGCCGACGACATCCAGGCTGACGTCACCGAGCACATAGCTCTCCCACGCCGTGAGTGCCCGCGACCCGAGCACCAGCATCCGTGATGCGGCCGCCGCGCGCAGCAGCGCCGGCTCGGCCTCGGATCCCACCAGATCCTCGATGATCTGCAGCTGGGGGTGGTGGGCACGGACCTCGTCCAGAGCCCGGTCCACGACCTGCCGCGCCCCGGCGTTCTGGTCACGGTCGGGCGGAGTATCCGGCGCCTCGGCGGCCAGCAGAATCCAGGCATGGAGAAGACGCAGCACAGCATTCCGCCGTTCCGCTTCGTCAGCCGCCCACCGTGCGGCGGCCAGGCTCTCCACTGAACCGTCGAGCCCAACGGTGATCGATTCCGGCTCCATGGCTGTCCTTCTTCCGGGCGTGGTGGTGCCGGGCGCGCACCTGCCCCCCATACCGACCCTGCTGGACTCCCCGCCCTTCGAGGAATGAGCCGATGGGCGCCGTCGAAGGGCCGAACGGCCCCCTGTTCTCCCGCCGCGTCCCAACGTGCTCGTCCGCCCTCGGTCAGTACCGTGGAGAGTGTGGCCGTGCCCCCGGCGGCCACCGCGGAGGGTGCCGTGGGCGACGAAAGACCTGGCCGGGCCGAAGACGCTCCGTCGCGCCTCGGCGCGCTGCCCGACGACTTGCAAGAGCGTCTGCGGGCCGTGGGATGGAGCACGGGCGGACCGTCTTCTCTCCTGCTCGAAGCGGTGATGTCCGTGGGCAGGGGGCTGGAGCTGTCGCAGGTGCTGCGCCGCATCGTGGAGGCCGCCGTCGCCCTCGTGGACGCCGAGTACGGGGCGCTCGGCGTGATCGGTGACGACAACAGTCTCTCCCAGTTCCTTCCGGTCGGGATTTCCGAGGAGCAAGCTCAGGCCATCGGCCCCCTCCCGGCCGGCCACGGCATTCTGGGTGAACTGATCCGCCACCCCGCACCGCTGCGGCTGGCCGAACTGGGCGAACACCGCGCCTCGTACGGATTCCCGCCGCACCACCCGCCGATGCACTCCTTTCTCGGGGTACCGATCCGGGTCCGCGACAAGGTCTTCGGCAATCTCTACCTCACCGAGAAGCGTGGTGGCAGGGAGTTCGACGCCGAGGACGAAACGGTGCTGTCGACTCTGGCCGTGGCGGCCGGTGTGGCCATCGACCATGCCCGTCTGTACGAGGAGGCGCGCTATCGGCAGCGGTGGCTGGAGGCCAATGGCGAGATCGTCGCCGGCCTGCTGCCCGGGGCGGGCGAGACCGACGTCCTCAAAATGATCGTCGACCATGGCGTGCGCATTCTCTCCGCCGACCTCGGCGTGCTGGCCCTGCCGGTCGACGGCGATCACCTGAGTGTGGCTCTCGCCGTCGGCGTGGATGCCGAGGCGCACCGGGGCTTGGTCCTCCCCCGCCACGGATCATTCGTCGGGGCGGCGCTCACCGCCCGTAGCCCCTTGATCAGCCTTGACGTCGAGCACGATCCCAGAATCACCATCGGCCCGCCCCGCTGGATGGGGCTGGGGCCCGCCGTCGCCATCCCGATGCTGACCGGCGAGCGTGTGCGCGGTGTGCTGTTGCTGTGCCGGCTCCACGGCCGCAGTCCCTTCACCGAGCCGGAGACCGCGCCGTTGCTGACGTTCGCAGGCCACGGGGCCCTCGCCATGGAGATGGCCGACCAACGACGCGACGCCGAACAGCTGACGCTGCTCAGGGACCATGAGCGTATCGCCCGTGACCTGCACGATCTTGCCATTCAACGGCTCTTCGCCACCGGCATGACCCTGCAGAGCGCGCTGCGTTTCGTCGATCATCCCGAGGCCGCCGAACGGCTGCTCCGGGCCGTGGACGATCTGGACGAGACCATCAAGATCATCAGGTCCACCATCTTCGGCCTCCGCACCCATGGCTCCGGCCGGGCCGCCCGCGGCATGCGGGTCCGCATGACCACCTCGGTGGAAAGGGCGGCCGACACACTGGGGTTCAGGCCGTCCCTCCGCATGGAAGGGCTCCTCGACACCGAGGTGCCGGCAGAGGTCGCGGAGCAGGTGCTGGCCGTGGTCGGCGAAGCCCTGTCCAACACCGCGCAGCATGCTCACGCCAGTGCGGTGGACGTGTCCCTGAGCGTCCGCGATCGGAAGCTGACGCTGACGGTCGAGGACAACGGGGTGGGCATCCCCCCTGACGGGCGGCGCAGCGGCCTGCGCAATCTGGCCAAACGGGCGGAGAGCATGGGCGGCGAGATGTCTGTCGAAGCACCGGCGGAAGGCGGCTCCCGCCTGGTGTGGTGGGTGCCGCTGCCTCGGGATGACGCGCCCGCGCACCGCACGGCTCAGCCGTGAGGGCCACCGGTCGGCGCGTCCGGCGCCGGGGCGGCCTGGGTGGCGAGGACCGCCGCCTGGATGCGCCGTTCGACTCCGAGTTTGGCCAGCAGGCGGGAGATGTGGTTCTTGACGGTCTTCTCGGAGAGATAGAGCCGCTTGCCGATCTGCCGGTTCGTCAGCCCTTCGCCGATCAGCCCGAGGATCTCCCTCTCCCGTGGTGAGAGGCTCGACAGCGCGTCCGTCTCGGGCTCCTCGTCGGAGTCCTCGCCCCGCAGCGTGCTCATCAGCCGCGACGTCGTCGCCGGGTCGAGCATGGAGCGGCCGGCGGCGACCGTGCGCACCGCGGCGACCAGATCTGTCCCCTTGATCTCCTTCAGTACGTAGCCGGCCGCACCGGCCATGATCGCGTCGAGCAGCGCATCGTCGTCGTCGAACGAGGTGAGCATCAGACAGGCCAGCCCCGGCAGGCGCGAGCGCAGCTCCCGGCAGACGGAGACACCGTCCCCGTCCGGCAGCCGTACGTCGAGCACCGCGACGTCCGGCCGCAGCGCCGGGCCCCGGGCAAGCGCATGGTCCGCCGTACCGGCATCGCCCACCACCTCGATGTCGGGTTCGGCGTCGAGGAGGTCCTGCACACCGCGGCGGACGACTTCATGATCGTCGAGCAGGAACACGCGGATCGGCCGCTGCGGTGAGAAGGTCGGTACGTCGGTCATGCTGCCCTCCGGACCGGATACGAGGGATGTCCTCCGCCTTTCACCATCGTGCGGCGTCCCCGGCCGGCCCGCCAGGGCCGAACGGTCCCGGGCCTGCCGTGCCCGCGGCACCGGACCGTCCCCGGATGGGGCCGTTCGGCCCTCACCTGCGTTCTTCAAAGCGTGCCAAGGTCAAAGGAGGCGAGAGGGGTGCCTCATGCCTCTGACGATGCTTCGCCGGCGGTGGCGGAACAACCCGCTCAGACGCGGGACGGACACAGCGGAATCCTGGATGCTCCTGACCACTGCCGTCCTGATCGCCGTGACGGCGCCTGCCGCCGGGGTGGCGGCCGCGAGTGCTCTGGACGCCTCTGCCCAGCGGCAGGGGCAGGGAGGACAGAGCGTGTCCGCCGTCCTCACGGAAGATCCCCCCGCGCGCATCGGCGTGGATTCCGCGGGCGGCGCCGGGGGCCGGGTCCACGCCACGGTGCGGTGGACGGCCGCGGACGGCACGGTACGAACGGGAAAGACGGCCGTGGCGCCCGGTCTGCGGGCGGGCGACCGGACCACCGCATGGATCGACCGGCACGGAGCCCTGCTGCGGGACCCCGCCACTCCCGAAGGCGCCATCGCCGAAAGTGTCGCGGTCGGCACCGTCGCCGCATCCGCCACGGGTCTGCTGCTCATCGGCGCGCACAGGGCCGGAGTCGGCCTGCTGAACCGCCGACGCTACGCCCAGTGGGAGAAGGACTGGACGGAAACGGACTTCCGGTGGCGGCACCGGCAGTCCTGAACCGAGACGGCTCGGTGAGTCCCGGGGCCGGCCCACTCCCCCGCGTTTCCACGCCGAGCACGACCCCTCGCGACACGTAAGCCGTCAGCTCGCACGCTTCGACCGCAGGCTATGCCCGCTGCCGGTACGGGGCCTCATGCCGATGGGTGAGACGACTGACCACGGCCGTCACGCCGTCGACCTGCCGCGCCATCCGTACGGCGATGGCCACTGCACCACTGGTCTCCAGCCGGCCGCTGAGCGTTACCATTCCTTGACTCACCACCACGTCCACGCTCTGCGGGCTCAGCCACAACGCCCGCACCACGATCTCGTCGACGATCTCGTCACGGATGTCCGCATCCGGACGGGCGAAGATCTGCAGCACGTCGCGCCGGGTGACCATGCCGACCAGACGTGCCTCCTCATCCACCACGGGGAGCCGCTCGATCCCGCTCGTGCTCATGAGGCGGGCCGCGCGCACCACGGAGTCGTCGGCACGGACGGTACGGGCCGGAGCGGACATCACCGCTTCGGCGGTGAGCACGCCGTCCGTGGCCGTGGTGCGCCGGTGGCGTCGCAGATCCGTGGCGGAGACGACTCCGATCACCCTGTCCTCGGCATCCACCACAGGCAGGCCGTTGATGTCGTACTCCACCAGCCAGCGGGCCATGTCATCAGCCGGTGTTCCGCTCCGTGCGCTGACGACATCACCGGTCATCACGCTTCCGACGCGTCGACGCTTCATCTCGGCCCCGCTCTCCGCTCGTGCCCGGGCCTCATGGAAGCCGGCGCAGGTAGGGGTCGGGGGCGCGGCGGGGCAGCAGGCGGACCCGGACGTCCACGGCGGTGACTCCGTCCGGCCTGGCGATGACCGGATTGCATTCGGCCTCGGCGAGTTCGGGGAGGTCGTCGGCCATCCGGGAAAGACGCGCCAGCACGTCCTCCAGCGCGGCGACGTCGGCCGGGCCGGTGCCCCGGTGGCCGTAGATCCATGCCGCACAGCGCGGTGCGGTGAGGAGTTCGTGGATATCGGTGTCGGTGAGCGGGGCAAGGCGCGCCGCGTGGTCGGCCAGCAGCTCGCTGGTGGTGCCGCCGAGGCCGAAGACGACCAGGGCGCCGAAGACTTCGTCCTGGACGATGCCCGTCAGCAGTTCCGTGCCGGGGGCAGCCATCGGCTGGACGACGATGTCGGTCACGGCTGCCCCGAGACGGGCCGTCAGGTCACGGTAGGCGGCTCGTACCTGCTGCTCGCCGTGCAGGTCGAGGAGAACGGCGCCCCGCTCGCTCTTGTGGACGAGATCGGGCCCCTGGGCCTTGAGCACCGCACCACCGCCGGGTCCCGCAAGCCGCGCGGCGGCATCGACGGCTTCCTGCTCGGTGGCGGCACATGCCTGGCGCAGCCGGGGAATGCCGTAGTGGGCGAGGAGTTGGCCGGTCGCCCGCGCATCCAGCCAGCCGCCCGCCGGCGCTCCGGCGAGAAATGCTGCCACCAGAGCCCGTGCACCTGACGAGTCGACGCCGGCCGGCTCCACCACACTGCCCTGCGGTCTGGCCAGCCAGCGTGCGCGCTCGGCGGCGTGGAGAAGGGCCCGCGCTGCCGATTGCGGTTCGCCGAAGGACGGCACCGTTCGTCCGTCCTCGGCCGGGAGCAGCCGGACGCGCTCCGCCTGATCGAGCCGCACGACGACGACAGGCCTGGCGGTGCGGACAGCCGGTGTCCGGGTGGTCAGCCCGGTGCACAGATCGGTGCCGACGGCGGTGGCCGGTGCGGTCGGCACCAGGGCGGCCAGGACACCGTCGACCGCTCCGGATTCCGCGAGGCGGTCCACGCAGCCGCTCAGTGCCCGCACGCTCACCGTCGGCGTGAGGTCGACGGGATTTCCGGCACCGGCGCCTCCCGGGAGCAGGGCAAGCAGCTCTTTCACCAGATCCGGCGGCAGTTCGGGGACGGTCAGTCCCGCGTCCACGCAGGCGTCCGCGGCGAGCACGCCGGCCCCGCCGGCGTTGGAGACCACGGCGACCCGTCCGCCTGCGGGCAGTGGCTGGGAGTGCAGCAGTGCCGCGGTGTCCAGCAGCTCGCCGAGGGTGCGGGTGGCGATGATGCCGGCCTGGGAGAACAGCGCCCCGCGGGTCATCGTGGCGGTCGCCGCGGCCGCGGTGTGCGAAGCGGCCGCGCGGCGGCCCGCTTCGGAGCGCCCGGCGTCGACCGTCAGAAGCGGCATCCCGCGCGCGACGCGCCGGGCGGTGCGGGAGAAGGCACGGGGATTGCCGAAGGACTCCAGGTGCAGCAGTGCCAGATCGGTCCGGCCGTCACACTCCCACCACTGCAGGAGGTCGTTGCTGCTGACATCGCGTTTGTCGCCGAGCGAGACGAAGCTGGAGACACCGATGCCCAGGCGGGAGAGTCCGTCGAGGAGCGCGATACCGACGCCTCCGGACTGCACGGCGACCCCGGCGGTGCCCGGCAGGGGCTTGGTGACGGCGAAGGTCGCGTCCATGCGGACCGGCTCTTCCGTATTGGCGATGCCCAGACAGTTGGGGCCGACCATCCGCATGTCCCAGCGGCGGCAGGCCGCTGTCAGTGCCGCGCTCTGCCCCGCATCGAGTCCGGATGTCACGACCACCAGCGCTCCGACGCCGGCTCTTCCGCACTCGACCGCGGCCTCGGGGACAGCGGTTGCCGGGATGGCGATCACGGCGAGATCGGGCGGTCGGGGGAGGCGGGCGACACACGGGTACGCGGGGATCCGCAACACGGCGTGGGCATGCGGGTTGACCGCGTGGAGGAGACCTGCGAAGTGTGCCTCGCGCAGGTTGTGCAGGATGGCCCGCCCCACCGACCCCGGCCGGGTGCCGGCTCCGATCACCGCGATGGAGCGGGGGCGCAGCAGCGGCTGCATGCTCGCGGTATCGGCGGTACGGGCCCGGAGGTCCACTGCCGAGAGGTATCGCTCATCCGGTGCGAGCCGGATGATGCCGCGCACCGTGGTGCCGTCGACGTGCCGGGTGAACCGGAGGCCGAGGTCGGCGAAGACCTTGTGGATGAGGTGGTTGTCGGCCAGTACGTCGGCGGTGAAGACCGCGATCCCCCTCTCGCGGGCGGTGTGGGCGAGGTGTTCCAGCAACAGCGTGCCGACGCCGCGGTGGTGGAAGTCGTCGGCGACCGCCAGGGCGATCTCGGCAGAGGCGGGGTCGTCCGTGGTCTCGTACTCGGCGACGCCGACCAGCCGGTCCCCGTGCACGGCGACCAGGGTGCGGTGTCCGGGCCCGGATGGCGCACAGAGCCGGTCCGCGGCCTGCCGGCCCGAACGCCGGCTCATGGCGAAAAACCTGCTGCGCAGACTGTCCTCGGACATCTCGTGGTAGAACCGCAGTACCTGTCCGCGGTCCTCCGGACGGGCGGGGCGCAGCCGGACCGTGCTTCCGTCGGCCAGCAGTGCGCAGACCTCGTGCGTGCGCGATGCGGTGCGTGTCATCGGGATGCCCTTCCGCAGGGTCCTGAGTCTCACCTTGGGCTGTGCCGCCCCTGGCGCACGAGGGCCGTCCGGTGCTGTCCGCGGGGACCGACAGGCCCTGCCTCACGCCTGCCCCGTCGTCCCCGGGCCGCCTCACCAGGGCGGGCCCGCCGGGGCAGGACTGGGGCCCGTGACATCGAAGGCCACGTCCACGACGCCCTCGACCGCCCGCACCAGTCGGGCCGCGACGGGGAGGAGCGCGGTGTCGCGGACCGTGCCGTGGAGGGAGACCACCCCGTCGGTGACGGTGACCTCCAGATCCTTCGCAACGTCACCGAACAGCCGGGGGACGATCTCCGCACGTACTTCCTCCGCCAGGTCCTCGTCGGAGCGCAGAAAGACCTTCAGCAGGTCGGAGCGGCTGACGATGCCCTGCAGCAGCCCGGTGCCGTCGACCACGGGAAGCCGTTTCACGGACTTGAAAGCCATCGTCCGCGCCGCCTGGGCAATGGTGTCACCGGCGTGCACCGTCAGGGCGGGCGAGCTCATCAGCTCTCCCGCCGTCAGGGCACCGGCCTTGCGTACGTCGTCCAGCCGGCGCAGCTGCTCCATACGGTCCGGCTCCGACTCCCGGAACTCTTCCTTCGGCAGCAGGTCTGCTTCGGAGACCACGCCGATCACCCGGCCCTCCCCCACGAGCACGGGCAGCGCACTGACCTTCCACTGCTCCATGGTCTCGACGATCTCCTTGAACGGCGCTTCCTGACCGATCGCGACCACGGTCTGGGTCATCACATCGCTGACGGTGTGCGGAGTGTGCTCCATGACGCCTCCTCGGGACGGGCCCCGTCGCACGGCCGGATGCGACACCTCCAGCCTGCTGTCGTGGGCCCGTGCCGGGCAGGGGCCATCCGGCCCGAACACTGCCGGTCGGCCGGCCCTCGCCCCCTTCCCTTCCGGCTCCGTCGCGAACGGTCGCACACACCGGCATCCACCGGTCCGGCTGCCGCCCAGCGGCTCCGCACCGCGCGGTCACCTCTGCCGGCCCGCCACCGGCGGCTGTGCCCGGGCGGACGCCGCGCCGGTCACCTCGAACTCCACGTCCACCACCCCCTCGACCGACCGCACCAGGCGTGCGATCACCGGGATGAGCGAGGTGTCCCGGACCTGCCCGCTGAGGGTGACGACCCCGTCGGCGACCGCGACCCGGAGGTCCTTGGTCGGTGCCGCGAACAGCGCGCCCACGATGTCCCGGCGGACTTCCTCAGCGAGGTCTTCGTCCGAACGCAGAAAGACTTTCAGCAGGTCGGCACGGCTGACGATGCCCTGCAGCACCCCGTGCCCGTCCACCACAGGCAGCCGTTTGACGGACTCCTGCGCCATCATCCGTGCGGCCTGGGAGAGGGTGGCGTCGGCACGCACGGTCAGGGCAGGGCTGGTCATCAGCTCCCCCGCCGTCACCGCTTCCGCCCTGCGAACGTCGTCGGTCTGCCGCAGCTGCTCCAGACGGCCGGGCTCCGACTCCCGGAACTCCTCCTTCGGCAGCAGATCGGCTTCGGAGACCACTCCGACCACCCGGCCCTCCCCTGCCAGCACCGGCAGAGCGCTGACCTTCCACCCCTCCATGGTCTCGACGACTTCCTTGAACCGCGCCCCCCGGTCGACCGCGGCCACGGTCTTCGTCATCACGTCCCTGACGATGTGCGGAGTGTTCAACATGACGCCTCCTCATGCACGGGCGGCGTCACGTGGCCGTCCGTGACCTCTCCAGTGTGAAATGCACCGAGCCGGGCGGGCAGGGGCCTTCCGGTCCCTTTCGCGGCCGATCAGCGGGGGGCGGGAGGATGCCGCACCGCGCACACACGGAAGGCAGGCCATTCGGCCCATTTCACCCGGCAAGCCGTAGGCCGGACACTGTTGGCAGATCCCACCGGGCGACAGCCGGCGGATCACGCCGCGCTCCGCCCCGTACCCATGTGAAGGAGCCAGGGTGATGACCACCGCCCGCGACATCATGCACAGCGGCGCCACCTGCGTACAGGAAAACGAAACGCTGGAAGACGCGGCACGCCGGATGCGCGACCTCGATGTGGGCGCGCTCCCCATCTGCGGCCCTGATGACCGACTCCACGGGATCATCACCGACCGCGACATCGTCCTCAAATGCCTCGCCCGGGGCAAGAACCCCAAGACCATGACCGCCGGCGAACTCGCCCAGGGGAAGCCCGTCACCATCAGCGCCGACGCCGGGACGAAAGGCATTCTGCGCGTCATGGAGGAACACCGGATCCGGCGGCTGCCGGTCATCGACGACCACCGGCTGGTCGGCATGATCAGTGAAGCCGACCTCGCCCGGCACCTCCCGGAAGACAAGGTGGGGGAATTCGTCGAGACCGTCTGCGCGCCCACCTGAGCCGGTCGCCCGTGGGCCGGCCGTAAGTGCTTGTGCGCCGGCTCCGCCGACGCGGTGACGTCGACCGCCGGCCGCCCCGGGCCGCGCGAACGGCTCACCGGCCCCCGGAATCAGCCGGGGCCGGAGGAAAGGTCACGGTGAATTCGGTGCGTCCGGGGCGGCTGTTCATCATGACGCGTCCGTCGTGCGCGGAGACCACGGCTTCCACGATGGCCAGTCCCAGGCCGGTACCACCCGCCGCTCGCGAGCGACTGTGATCGCCCCGCACGAAGCGGCCGAAGACTTCCCGCCGGACCTGCTCAGGTACCCCGGGGCCGTCGTCGGCGACCGTCAGCCGGGTTCCCTGGTCGTCGGCCGCCAGCCGCACCGTCACGGCGGTCCCGGGCGGGGTGTGCGTCCGGGCGTTGGCCAGCAGGTTGCCGACGACCTGCTGCAGGCGGTGGTCGTCCCCCGTCATGGTCACCGCCGTCTCAGGAAGGTCGAGCAGCCACCGGTGGCCCGGACCGGCCGCCCGCGCGTCGTCGACCGCGTCGAGCACGAGTCGTGTCAGATCCACCGGCCTGCTCTCCAGGGCGCGGCCGGCGTCGAGGCGTGCGAGCAGCAACAGATCGTCCACCAGGCGGCTCATCCGCTCGGACTCCGCCTGAATCCGTTCCAGGGAGCGCCGGACCTGACCGGGCACCGGCCCCGTGTGCCGGAGGGCGAGTTCCGCGTGGCCACGGACGTTGGCCACCGGCGTCCGCAGCTCGTGACTGGCGTCCGCGGCGAAGTGCCGCAGCCGCTCTTCGCCGGCATGACGACGCTCCAGGGCGTCGCCGACATGGCCGAGCATCCGGTTGAGGGCCGTGCCGACCTGCCCGACCTCGGTGCGTGCGTCGGCCACCGGCACCGGCGCCGGCATCGCCACCTCGCCACTGGCCAACGGCAGTTCGGCCACGCTCGCGGCCGTGATCGTGACGCGGCGCAGCGGACGCAGCGACAGGCGTACCCACAGCGCTCCCAGCACACCGGTGACCAGGAGGGCGCCGCCGAACACCGCCGCCTCGACCGCCACCAACCGGTGCACCGTCTCCTCGACCGGACGGAGCGGGAGACCCGTGATCAGCACGTCGCGATCGTCGCCCACCACCGCGTTGACGCGGTACCGCCCCAGGGCGGAAAGCCGCATGCCGTGTCCGGAGCCGTCGGTCGGGAGGGCGGCCAGCCTCCGGCGGTCGTCGGCGGACAGCGGCACCGCGGCGTCCGTCCGGTCCCGTACGACAGCCGCCCGGGCCGGCGTGCCACGCTGGAGCCGGGCCCCCAAGGTGCCCTCGGACTGACCGCGGGTATCCGGCCGGTTGTCGGCATCCGGCTTGGACTCGTGTTCCAGACTCACCGCGAAACGGCCGGCGGAAGCGGACAGCTGCTGGTCCAGGCGGCCTACCAGGAACCCTTCGAGCGCGACCGCCGTGATGACGCCGACGGCCAGACAGGCCAGTGCCAGGAGCACGACCAGACCGGCCGTGAGCTGGCCGCGCAGGGTGCGTGGAACGAGCCGGTTCACGAGGACTCCGGCCTGAGGACGTATCCGACGCCGCGGACCGTGCGGATCATCGGGGTCCGGCCCACGTCGATCTTCTTCCGCAGATAGCTGATGTAGAGCTCGACGATGTGCGACCGGCCACCGAAGTCGTAGGACCAGACCCGGTCGAGGATCTGCGCCTTGGACAGCACCCGCCGCGGGTTGCGCATCAGGAAACGGAGCAGCTCGAACTCGGTACGGGACAGCTCGACCAGTTCACCGCCGCGAACGACCTCCCGTGCCTCCTCGTCCATGACGAGGTCCCCGACGACCAGCCGTTCGCCGTCCGGCTCGTGTGCCATACCGGCCCGGCGCAGCAGACCGCGCAGCCGTGCCAGGACCTCTTCCAGGCTGAACGGTTTGGTCACGTAGTCGTCACCCCCCGCGGTGATCCCGGCGATCCGGTCCTCGACCGCATCACGTGCGGTGAGGAAAAGGACACAGACCGTCGTCAGTTCCTGGCGCAGCAGGTGCAGCACCCGCAGGCCGTCGATGTCGGGCAGCATCCAGTCCAGGACGACGGCGTGCGGGCGGAAGGTCCGTGCCACGTCGAGCGCGGAGACGCCGTCGGCCGCGCTGCGGACCTCCCAGCCCTCAGCGGCCAGGGCGCCGGAGAGCACCTCGGTGAGGTCCGGCTCGTCGTCGATCACGAGGACCCGCACCGGCGAGCCGTCAGCGCTGTGCAGCGGGGCGGGGATGCGGTGAGCGTGCATGGTGACTCCAGCATCCCTCCGGCGGAGGTGTGCGCGGGTATGAGTCAGCTCTGAGTTTCCTGTGAATCGCCCGGCCGGGCCGCCGCTCAGAGGATCTTCAGAGGTTGTGCTGCGACGCTGACGCCGACCACGGAAGGGAGCCCCATGAGCGCCATCTCGCAGATCCGCCGCGGTGTCCTCGGCAGCACCCCGCCGCGGTGGCTGCCGCCCGCGCCTTTGCTGCTCGTCCAGGGCCTCATCTGGGCGGGGGCCGCCGGCGTCCTGGCCCTGTGGTGGACCGGCACGGCGTCCGTGGTGGGCCCGGCGGGCTGGCTCACCGGCGCCGGCCGGATCACCGGACTGCTGGCCGGCTACGCCTGCGCGGTACTGGTCGCGCTGATGGCCCGCGTGCCGCTGCTCGACCACAGCTTGGGTACCGATCGGCTTGCCCGCTGGCACGCCATGGGCGGGCGCTACACCCTCTCACTGGTGCTCGCCCACACCCTGCTGATCATCTGGGGGTACGCCCTCACCTCGACGACCGGTGTCCTGCACCAGGCGACCACACTCGTCCTCGACTACCCGGACATGCTCAAGGCGACCGCGGGCTTCGTGCTGCTGGTCGGCACCGGCTTCGTCTCGGCGCGTGCCGCCCGTCGCCGCATGAGCTACGAGACCTGGCACTACCTCCATTTCGCCACCTACCTGGCCGTCTTCCTCGCCTTCGGCCACCAGCTCGCAGGCGGTGCCGACTTCGTGGGCCGGAGGCCGGCCCAGCTCGGCTGGTACGCCCTGTACGGGGCGGTGGCTGCGCTGCTCCTCCGGTACCGCTTCATGGTTCCGCTGCGACGGGCCCTGCGCCACCGGCTCCGCGTCGCCGACGTCCGCCCCGAGGCTCCCGGCGTGGTGTCGGTGCACCTCACCGGGGAGCGCCTGACCGAACTCGGCGCCCGGCCGGGCCAGTTCTTCCGCTGGCGTTTTCTTGCGCCGGGCCTGTGGTGGACCGCCAACCCCTACTCGCTCTCCGCCCCGCCGCTCCCCCACCACCTGCGCATCACGGTGAAGGCGGCCGGCGGGCACAGCGCTGCGCTGGCACGGCTGCGACCCGGCACTCGGGTGTGGGCCGAAAGCCCCTACGGCGGTTTCACCGCGGCACTCCGCCGGTCGCAGAAGGTGCTGCTGCTCGCGGGGGGCGTGGGCATCACCCCGCTGCGGGTGCTCTTCGAAACCCTCCCCGGGGAGGTCACGCTCATCTACCGGGCCCGGCGTCCGGACGACCTCGCCCTGCGCACCGAGCTCGATGCGATCGCGGCCGCTCGCGGCGCGGCCGTCCACTACTCCGTCGACGAACCGGACGGGCATGCCACCCCGCTGACCGCCCGCGCGCTCAAGAGCCTGATACCGGACCTGGCCGCCCACGACGTGTACCTGTGCGGTCCGCCCGGTATGACCAGCGCCGCGCGGCGCGCACTGCGCGGTGCCGGGGTGCCCCGCCACCGCATCCACCACGAGTCGTTCGAGTTCTGAGGAGCCCCCGTGCGCCGAGCCGTTCTGACCGCAGCGTCGACCAGCGCGCTGATCGTCCTCCTGCTTTCCCTCAAGCCGCACCAGCCGGCCGGCCTGACCGGTGCCCCGGACCGGGCGGGCGCCGCACCTGCCCCGTCGCCCACGGGGCGTCCGCGGCACGGCGGCCACCCGGCCGACGGCACCTACAGCGGCGCCCCGATCAGCACCCGGTACGGCACCGTACAGGTCGCGGCCACCGTCAAGGCCGGCCGGCTGACCGCCGTCAGGGTGCTGCATGCGCCGTCCGGGAACGGCCGTGACCGCGAGATCGCCACCTACGCCGTCCCCCGCCTGACTCAGGAAGCGCTGTCCACGCACAGCGCCCGCATCGACGCGGTGTCCGGCGCCAGCTATACCAGCGCCGGCTACATCCGGTCGTTGCAGAGCGCCCTGGACCGGGCCGGTGTCTGAGCCCCGGCGCGGACTGCGCCACGTCGAGCGGGCGATGGGCACGGTGTTCTCCTTCGACGTCCGCGACGCCCGCACCCCCGCCGTCGAGTCCGCCCTGGCCGAGGCCGTCTCCTGGCTGCACCGCGTCGACGAGGTCTTCTCGACGTACCGTCCCGACAGCGCCGTCAGCCGACTGGCCCGTGGAGAGCTGGGACTCGACGACTGCCCCGCGGAGGTACGTGAGGTGCTGGGCCTCTGTGAGCAGGTGGGACAAGCCACCGAGGGCTGGTTCAGTGTCACCGCGAACGGCGGTCTCGACCCCACCGGACTGGTCAAGGGGTGGGCGGTCGAACGTGCTGTGCAGATCCTGCAGGCCGCCGGCGCCCGTCACCTCTGCGTGAACGGCGGCGGCGACCTCCAGCTCAGCGGGGAAGCCTCACCCGGCACCCCCTGGCGCATCGGGATCGCTCACCCGCTGCGTCCGGGCGAACTGTGCACCGTCGTCACCGGACACGACCTGGCCGTCGCCACCTCGGGCACCGCCGAACGGGGAGCCCACATTCTCGACCCGCACACCGGCACTCCCGCGCGGGGACCTGCCTCGGTCACCGTCGTCGGCCGCGGTCTCACCACGACCGACGCCTTTGCCACGGCGGCCTTCGCCATGGGTGCGGGCGCCCGCGACTGGCTGGAAGGGCTCGACGGTCACGAGGGTTTCGCAGTGACACGGAACGGCGGCACCTGGCACACCCGGGGCTTCCCGGGAGACAAGGAACCGAGCACGCGACCGGGACGTCGCGCCCCGGTCTCCCCCGCACGGCACTGCCGCGCCTGACCGCCACCGACCGGCGCACGCCGCCGCATGGCGACGCCCCGGAGCGGCGCTTAGCGTGGGAGGGGACGGCGGTCCGCGCAGATGGTTCCGGAGGGTCCGACGCGGCCGGGCCGCCCTCGACGTGGAGGACCGGGATGGCATCTGTCTCCTTCCTGCTGGTGGCCGTGATCCTCACCGCCCTGGCCTTCGACTTCACCAACGGGTTCCACGACACCGCCAACTCGATGGCCACCTCCATCGCCACCGGGGCGCTGAGCCCCCGGGCCGCCGTCGCGGTCGCGGGTCTGCTCAATCTGGGCGGAGCCTTCCTCTCCACCGAGGTGGCCAAGACGATCTCGGGCGGCATCGTCCAGGACAGCGAAGTGTCCCTGGTGATGATCTTCGCCGGGCTGATCGGGGCGATCCTGTGGAATCTGGTCACCTGGCTCCTCGGGCTGCCCTCCAGCTCCTCCCACGCCCTGTTCGGCGGGCTGATCGGCGCGGTGTGGGTGGGGGCCGGAGGTTCCGCGGTGCGCTTCGGCACGATCATCGAGAAGATCGTGATTCCTGCGGTGGCCTCGCCGGTGGTGGCCTGCGTGGTGGCGCTGCTGGCCACCTACCTCGCCTATGTGATCACCCGGCGCATTTCGGCACGCGCCGCCGGGAGGGGCTTTCGCGCGGGACAGGTCGGGTCGGCGTCCTTGGTGGCGCTGGCGCACGGCACCAACGACGCCCAGAAGACGATGGGGGTCATCACTCTCGCGCTCATTTCGAGCGGGGTGCTCGCCCATGGTGCGGGGCCGCCCTGGTGGGTGGTGCTGAGCGCGGGCCTGGCGATCTCCCTGGGCACCTATGTGGGCGGCTGGCGGATCATCCGGACCATGGGCAGGGGACTCACCGACATCCAGGCTCCGCAGGGCTTCGCCGCCGAGACCAGCGCGACCGCGGTGATCCTGGCCTCGTCGCACATGGGCTTCGCGCTGTCGACCACCCAGGTGTGCACGGGCAGCATCCTCGGCGCGGGGCTGGGCCGCAAGCTGGCACATGTGCACTGGGGCGTCGCCGGGCGGATCGCGGTGTCCTGGCTGCTGACGCTGCCGGCCGCGGCCGCCGTGGGAGGCCTGGCAGCGTGGGTGGCCGGCCAGGGCACCATGGGGGTGGCCCTGGTCGCGGGCGTCGCGCTGGCGGCCGCGGCGGGCTTCTATGTGCTCTCGCGCCGCCGTCCGGTGAACCCGGAGAACGTCAACGAGGTGCCGGCACCCGCTGCGAAGCCCACCGTCAAGTCGGCCTCCTGAGCCGGGCCCACCGGGCCGCCGTCTTCGGAAAAGGTCCGCGGGCAGCAGGGGCGGAGGAAGGAGAAGAAGGGTGGACATCAACTGGGGTGCTCTCGCCGGGGTCTTCGGTGTCAGCCTCGGGATCACCGTGGTGGTGGTCGTGATGTTCTCACTCGGACTGGCCGCATGGGCCCGCACCGGACACGGAGAGCCCGCCCCCGGCCTGCCCAGCGGCCGGCACCGGAAGGTGGCGACCGCCACGGCCGTGCTGTGCTTCGCCGCCTGCCTCGCGGTCGCGGCCTACGGGATCGACCTGATCGTTCCCGGCTGACCCTGCCCCGGCCCTCCCCGAGGGGCAGTTACGAAGTAGTGACCATCGGGAGCCAACCTCGCGGTCCACAGACAGCTCTTTCTCGTCGAAAGCACGTCAATTAGGGATTCTTAGCCCTGGTTGGCGCATGGGGAACATAGGTATCCAAGGAGATACGAGCATGAAGTTCGGCCTGAAGCGGTTAGCCGTGATCGGCTCGCTGGGTGTGGCCTCGGCGGCACTGGCAGCCTCCCCGGCGTTCGCGAAGAGCGACATCTCGATCGACGCCACACCCCACACGGCGCATGTCGGCAGCGTCGTGAAGGTGCACGGCCAGGGCGGGGACGACGCCGAGCGGTACACCACGCTCGTCATACAGCAGCGGTCCGGCAAGCCCGGCCACTGGAGCAATTGGAAGAACGTGAAGCAGGACTTCGGCTTCGAGGTGCGCGCGGACGTCAAGGCCAACCAGGCGGGCGAGCTGCAGTTCCGTTCGGTGCTGTACGCGACCGACGAGAACCACCAGCACGCGAAGACGGACCGCGTATCCGCGCCGCTGACCATCCACGTGGTCCGCTAGCCGACGCCCCGACACCGCACGCCTGAGCGGGGAGAATGCCGCTTCCGCGGCCCGCCCCTGCACTCACCACACGTGACGCCATGGTCACCGTGGTGAGTGCAGGGGCGTCCGCGTTGCCGCCTCGCTCCGCTGCCCCGGACGGCCCGAAGAAGCCGTGCCTCTTGCGCACAGGGCGCGTTGCACATCTGCGATTGCGAGGCAAGCCGTCGGCGGGAATACTGAGTAGCACGGGCAGGGAAGGCCCGGAAGCGCGCTGCGTGGGACCTTATGTGCCGCACGCAGCGTTTCCCTTGCCAGGACATTCGGAACGTCAGCCGGAATTCCGGTCGGTACGCCGGGGTGATCCGCCGGCGCAATGAGCTGTTGCGGAACAGGCATTCAGGGCGCGCGAGCCTGGCGGGATGAAGAGCGGCCTTCGCTTTTCTCATCGAGATCAGCAGGTCAAGAGGCCGCCTCAGATGATGCTCCGATCCGATTCGGAGACCGCGAAAGGGAATTGGCCCGATCGGCCCCCGTATCACAGCGCCTTCGAGGCCGGCCCTCATAGGGGGGACCAGCCTCGAAGTTGACCCGTGGGGTCGCTAGAAACGGCCTCCGCGGCCGAAACCGCGACCTCGGCCAAAGCCGCGTCCACGACCAAAGCCGCGTCCACGACCAAAGCGGCGTCCACGACCGTATCCACGGCCGTAGCCGTAGTCGTCCCAGTCCCAGTCGTCGCCATGCCTACGGGGGAACACACTTCGGAAGCTCATCCTGCCTCCTTGGATCTCTGTTCGGTCATCCAGCCATTCAGCTGGACCACTTCCCACGCTACGCCGCGACACGAGTCGAAATCAAACGGGAAAAGTCTGAAAGTTAAGGGAAATTTGCCGCTTTCGCATGTACGCAACGTGGCCGCCGGTCGCTCTCTGAATTCCAACTCCTCCGCCCCGTCCGGCCGAATTCCGGCGTCACGCTCTCATCACACCACCTGCACTTCGGAATTCCGCACCCGAGGTACGAGTAAAGAGCCCAACACCGAAATCCCAGCAGAGTGATGAGGAAGAGTCAGGCGAGGGCGTCGGCACAGGTGAGGTCCGCGATCCGTGCTTCTTGACTCGCCACCGCTCAGCCCCTCCGGCGGAGGGGACGGCAGCCAGGCTCAGTTGCTCACGGACGTCAGTCCGATGAGCTTCGCCAGACGAGGCCGCGCTGCTCGTACTCCATGATGGACTCGACGCCGGCAGCGATGGACGGTCCGCACTCGCGGGTGATCATCCAGAGCGCCAGATCGATTCCGCTGGTGACACCGCCCGCGGTCACCAGGTTCCCGTCGTCGACGACTCGTGCGTCGATCACCGTGCCGCCCTGGGCGGCCAGCTCGGCCTTGGCGAGGCGGTGTGTCGTGCACGGACGGCCCTTGGTCAAGCCTGCCGCGGACAGCACCATGACCCCGGTGCAGACACCGGCCACGGTGACGCCTGCCTGCTGTGCCCGTACGAGGTTCCGTAAGACCTCTGGATCGTGGATCAGCTGGTCGCCACCGCCCGGCACGATCAGAACGTCGGAGTCGGTGGGCTCCCATGCGGCCGGCACCGTGACTTCGGTGCCGAAGAAGCATGTCACCGTGCCAGGAGCCGAGGGCCGCACCAGTGTCGTTCGTACCTGGCCCCCCGCCCGCTCGGCGTGACCGAGAACGTCACGCGGCCCGATGAAGTCCTGCTCCTCCACCCCGTCGTACACGAGGATCTGAACGCGTAGCGGCATCGGCTCTGTCTCCTTGGCTGGTGCGGCGTCAGCGGATGCCGCGGACACCGCGAGGGGCGCGACCGGACCACGACCGGCAGTCGGGCCCGGAGTGTGGGCTGCCCCAGAAGTCTGCCGCGCCGGTCGCATGGTTCCCGTCCGGCACCGGCGCATCTCCTGCGGCGAGCGCAACCCCTGCACACCAGTTGCTGAGCGCGGCCGGGGGTGGACCGAGGCTACGCCAGGGCGGTCGGTGGGCCGACGGCGAACTCGACGTTGCGGGACCTGCGCAGGCGTCGGACGGCCTCACGCTGGACCTTGCCCGATTCGGTGCGGGGCAGGTCGTCCACGAACTCCAGGAACCGCACGTGCCGGGGCGCGGGCAGATGTTTCTGCAGGTGCGCGAAGAGTACTTCGGCGGTGGCGCGACTGGCGTTCCAGCCGGCACTGAGCACGACGTACGCCTTGGGTACCTGTGCCGTGTCCTCGGACACCGGCACCACGGACAGTTCGGCGACGGCGGGGTGCAGCACCAGTACGTGTTCCAGTTCGAGGGGAGCGATCAGCTCCCCGTCCGGCCCCTCGAACACGTCCTTGCCGCGCCCGAGGTAGACCAGGGAGCCGTCGCTGTCCCACCGGGCCAGGTCACCGGTCCGGTAGAGGCCGCCCGGGGTATGGCTGGTGGCGTTGTCCTCCGGGTCGAGGTAGCCGCGCATCATGCCGACGGGCTCGTTGGCCAGGTCCAGGCACAGTTCGCCCTCCTGGGCCGGCTCGTCGGTGCCGGGCCTGACCACCACCAGCTCGTAGCCCGGCAGCGGGTAGCCCATGGAGACCGGGTCCGCCGGGGAGGAGGCGGTGACCCCGGCCATGGCGGTGACCTCGGACTGCCCGAACCCGTTGCGGACGGTCACCCCGGCCAGCCTGCGGACCTGTTCGACCACGTCACCCATGAGCGGTTCACCGACGCTGACCGCGTGCCGCAACCCGGGCAGGCCGTCGGGCAGCCCGGTCCGGATCAGTGCCCGCCAGATGCTGGGCGGCGCGCAGAAGCTGGTGACCGTCCCGGTCCTCAGTACTTCCAGCAGTCGCTGCGGGGTCGCTTCGGCGTTGTCCATGGACACCACGGTGGCCTCGGCGTTCCAGGGCCCGAACAGTGAGCTCCAGGGGTACTTCGCCCAGGCCGGAGCGGAGACGTTGAGGTGCACATCCCCCGGCTTCAGCCCGTTCCAGTACATGCTCGCCAGATGCCCGATCGCGTAACTGACGTGCGTGTGCACCACCAGCTTCGGCCGCGAGGTGGAGCCGGAGGTGAAGTAGTAGAACAGCGGCTCGTCGGCCTCGGTGGGGCCCTCCGGCACGAAGCCGCCCTCATGCTCGGCAGAGGCGGCGAAGTCGGCCCAGCCCTCGTGCTCCCCGCCCACGATGATCCTGGTCCGGAGCCCGTCCACGGCGAGCCCCGGCACGATCCGGTGGTCGGCGATCACATGCGTGGCTCCGGCCCTGCCGATCCTGGTGCGCAGTTCCTCGGGCGAGATGGTGATGAAAGCAGGGGCGATCACGGCCCGGACCTTGATCAGGGCGAGCATCAGCTCCCACAGCTCGGTCCGGTTGTCCATCAGCAGCATCACCACGTCGCCCCGGCGGATGCCCTGCGACAGCAGCCAGCCGGCCACCCGGTCGGAGCGCCGGGAGAGCTCCTGGAAGGTCAGCTCCCCCTGCCCGACGATGCGCAGCGCCACGCGGTCGTTGCCCTCGGCGATCCGGTCGAACCAGTCGGTCGCCCAGTTGAACTGCCGTGGCCGCGGCCACCGGAACGCCTTGCGCGCGGCGTCCTGGTCGTTGGCGTGGTGCAAAAGGAGGTCCCGCGCGGCGCGGAACTCCTGGTAGGCATCGTCTCGCCCGGACAACTTGTCCCCGATCACTGGAAGGTGTTGGACGCGGCCCGGCGCAGCACGCTGAGTGCTATCACGTCGGCGTCCCTGGAGAAGGAGGTGTGCACGCCCGGCCGGCCGTTGCCGATCTGGGTGAACCAGCACACCCGCTCGGTCGGGATGCCCAGCGCGTAGAGGGCCCGGTGCGGCCGGCCGTCGGCGGCGATCACCCGACGCTCGGCGGGGGTGATGTGCAGTGCCCCGGTGGCGAACATCTCTTCGGTGTCACCGTGCACGAAGTCGACGGCCATCCGGTCCTCGACCAGCTGCCGCATCAGCGGATCGGTGTTGCGGATCAGACCCGCGGTCGGGATGCGGGAGTCGATGAGCACGTCGCAGTGCCTGCGCGAGCCCTCGACGGCCGGGGATTCCAGGAAGAACCGGCCCTGCTCGGCGTCGCATCCGTGCACCACATCCGGCCCGGCCACATCGAGCACTCTGGCATCGACCAAAGCCAGGAACTGCGCGGTGCGTTCCAGCGGCGGGCCGGTGAAGAGCGTCGAGGTGCGCGAGACGAACCGGCCGAGGAAGTCGGCGCGATGGGATCGCGGGGTCAGGCCGCCGAAGTCCACGGCGTGCCGCAGCACTTCGCGGGAGTCGCGGATGGCGTCCAGCGCGGCCTTGAGCGGGCTGTCCACGTTGCCCTGACCGGCCTCCGTCATGTCGGCGAGCAGGATGCGCCGCACCTCGGCGACCACGTCGGCACCGGAGGCGAACCGCTTGGTGTGCAACGGTCTGGACAGCTGGTCCAGGTCGACGGGTTCCACGTCCTCGAGTCCGTGGCGCACCACCACTTCGCGCCAGCTCGACAGTTGCGGGCCGAGTGCGTACAGCTCGGCGCCGACCGCCTCGGCACGCTCGGGCCCGTGCTGGGTCCTTGCCTGGGTGGTGTAGTAGACATAGTTGATTTCGGCCTCGAGCAAGGACAGCACGTCGCGGTCGAAGTCCAGGGCGGGGTTGCCCCGGTGCACCGCGTTGCGCTCGCGCAGTTGGCCGATGGCGGCCGAGGTGAGGAACTTCGGCGCCGCGCGGCCGGTCACCCCCTTCTGGTTGCGGCCACGCGAGCGGATCGGCAGTCCGCTGCGCGAGCCCGCGACCACCGAGGGCTCATTGCCGCTGGGCACGTAGCACATGGCTCCGTCGCCGTTCACCTTGAACTTCCCGCCCCGGCCCACGGTGAAGGACATCAGGATGTCGTAGAAGGACAGGCCGAGCCCCACGACGCCGACCGCGGCGCCGGGCGGGATCGACTGCAGGTCCAGATCGGCGGCCGAATCCCCGCTGAGGTAACGGAGTCCGGGCCGGTCCTGTGCGAACCGTGCCAGCTCCGACTGGTGCTCGGACAGCTCCGCCTGGGCGTGCCCGGTGGTGATCACCACCGCGTCGGCGGTCACGGTGCGCTCGTCGTCCGCGGTGGACACGTGGAGTTCGTAGCTGTTGCCCCTCTCCCGCAACGAGGTCACCTTGCCGACCACTTCGACGACCTCGCCGAGTCCGGACATGGCACGCACCACCGAGTCGTACACGTACCGCAGGTACCGGCCGTAGGCGTACCTGGGTGCGTAGTCGTCGTGGTCCAGTCCGGACAGTTCCGGTTCCGGCTGGGTGGGTAACCACTGCTGGAAGGACAGGCCGGCGCCCGGCCGGCATGGCTCACCGTCGAAGACCCCGGAGAACATGCTGATCTCACCGACGACGGTGTTCATCAGGAAGCTGGTCTCCTGGTCGGTCCGCCAGATCCGGCCCGCTCCCAGTTCCACCGCGTCGATCAGCCAGATCCTGACGCGTGGCGGCTCCGTCTCGGCCATCAGATTGGCCGCGAGCCGTTCGAACACCGAGATCCCGCGCGGACCGGTCCCCACGATTGCGACGTCCAGCACCCTGTCTGTCAGGTGTTGCACGGCCTGTCTCCCCATCTGTAAGGCTCGCCTTCAGCGCGCAGCCGCGCCCAGGCCGTCCATGGCCGGCAAGCGTCCGAGTGCGGCGGAGATCAACTCGTCCGACGCCGCCATGTCGGTCATGTTCCCGCTGAGGAACTGCTGGTAGGCCGAGAGGTCGAGCAGCCCGTGACCGCTGAGGTTGAACAGGATGACCCTCTCCTTGCGTTCCTTCTTGGCCAGCAGGGCCTCTTCGATCGCGCCGCGGATGGCGTGCGCCGACTCGGGGGCCGGGATGATGCCCTCCTCATTGGCGAAGGTGAGGCCGGCCTCGAACACCGGGCGCTGTGCGTAGGCGACCGCCTCGATCAGCTTCTGGTGGTACATCGCGCTGACCAAGGGGGCGGCGCCGTGGTAGCGCAGGCCGCCGGCGTGGATGCCCGGGGAGACGAAGGTGTGTCCCAGGGTGTACATCTTGGTCATCGGCGTGATGCCGGTGTAGTCGTTGTAATCCCAGGCGTAACGGCCCTTGGTGAGCTTGGGGCACGCCTCCGGTTCCACCGCGACGAACCGGGTGTCCAGGTTCTCGCGCACCTTCTCGTGGAAGAACGGCAGGGTGATGCCGGAGAAGTTGCTGCCCGCGCCGACCGAGCCGATCACCACGTCCGGGAAGTCGCCGATCGCACGGAACTGCCGGACCGCCTCCTGGCCGATCACGGTCTGGTGCAGCAGGACGTGATTCTCCCCGCTGCCCACCGAGAGGTTGCAGCGCTCCACTTGGCGCGCGTGCTCGAAGGCCTCCGCGTTGGCGATGGACAGGCTGCCGTCGGTGTCCGGGTCGCGGGCCAGTGCGGCCCGTCCGGCCTCGGAGTTCCCGTTGGGGCTGGAGATGACCTTGGCCCCGTTCATCTCCATCATGATCCGGCGGTAGGGCTTCTGCTCGTAGCTGACCCGGACCATGTAGACGGTGCACTCGAGGCCGAAGATGCGGCAGGCGACGGCGAGCGCCGAGCCCCACTGGCCGGCACCGGTGCCGGTGGTCAGGCTGGTGATGCCGGCCTGCTTGTAGTAGTAGGCCTGGGCGAGGGCGGTGTTCAGCTTGTGGCTGCCGGTGGTGTTGGTGCCCTCGTACTTGTAGTAGATCCGGGCCGGGGTGTCGAGCAACTGCTCCAGCCGGCGTGCCCGGTGAAGCGGGGTCGGCCGCCAGCGCAGGTACTCCTCGCGCACCGGCTGCGGGATCTCGACGAACCGTTCCTGGCCCATGCTCTGCCGGTACATCGACAGCGGGATCTGCGGGGTGACCGCGCCGCCGCTCTCGCGGGTCTCCGGCCTTGCCTGGCGCAGTTTTGCCGCGTCCTCGACGCCGGTGAGGTCGGACAGCACGTTGTACCAGTGAGTGGGAACGATTTCTTCAGCCGTCAGCGAGGCTTCTGCCGAATTCACCATGCGTTTCCGATCCTCGTTTCTAGGAATTTTCCACGTGCGACTGGACCAGCTTCACGAGATCGTCGACCCGGCACAGGGCGGCCTCAAATATCTCGCTGTCGCCGATCGTGATGCCGCATTCCTTCTCGACTCGGACGACGATTTCAAGGATGCTCAACGAGTCGATGCCGATCCCGCGCAACTCGTCGTCATTCTTGATTTCGGCCGGCGCGGACGATCCGAGTACGGCTGCGATGACCTCGCATACCCGGGTGTCAACCTTCACAGGAGACGTCAAAACGATTCCTCTTCCCTGGAGTTGTTCGCTTTTCCGGCTTTTCCGCTAGGGGTGTCTCCCCTCAGGCCATGGGCCCCGTCATCACCGCGGTGCGCAGCCCGAGCAGCAGCAGAACCGCCCCACTCACCCAGGCCAGTCCCACCCGCATCGCCGGCATGGCCAGCAGCCGCCGGGCCAGGCCGACGAGGGTGACCACCACCGCGTACCAGCCGGCACTGATCATGATCTGCACGGCGGTCAGGGTGACCACGTCGGCGGGCGAACCGCCGCCGGCCGGGAGGAACTGCGGGATCAACGCCAGGTAGACGGTGGCCATCTTGGGGTTGGCGGCACTGGTGACCAGCCCTGACCGGTAGGAGCGCCACAGGTCGGCGGCGCCGTAGTCCTCGGGCGCCGCCGGCTGTTGGCCGAACTTCCACCGGTTGCGCACCGTCATCACCGCGAGATAACAAAGGTAGGCGGCACCGACCAGCTTGAAGGCGGTGAACACCAGCGGAGAGGTCTGCGTCAGTGCGGCCAGTCCAAGGGCGGAGGTCGCCGCCCACATGAGCAGCCCGGTACTGCTCCCGAGAATGGTCACCAACCCGGCGCCACGGCCAAACCGCAGCGTCTCATTCACCAGCACCATGAATGACGGCCCCGGCGCGGCCACCATCGCGAAAACCGTCGCGATGAAGACCCACGTCACCATGAGGCTGCCGCAATGTCCATCGCCATTCGACCGGAGAGCGCAGTTAACGCTTGTGCATCCAATCGAATCGACCCCCCTCCAAGGTCCGAAAGTCCCGGATCTTGATCACCACCATTGGAACGCTATCGGCTGGGATGACCCCAGGCAACAATCTGGGAAAACAAGTTCCCGAACAGGAGGGAAAGTTACGAGCCAGTAGGAATCAATTTCGGTCACCCCGGCGTGCGGCCACGAGCTCGCCACGTCGGATGCACTGCTTCCGGTAGTGCACATTCAGCCAAGCGCATGCCCTCATCCATGTGCCGGGGCGTGTCCATCACCACACTTTCGCTTCCGGTGGAACCATCCGAAGGGAAATGAACTGTCAGCGTGTTGCAGAGGGCGGCGTTCGGGCAGGTCCCGGGGCGCGCGCCGGTTGGGAGCAGCCGGCGGATCGGACCTGGTAGACAGGCGGGATGGAGATCCGCACGATCCGCTACTTCCTCACGGTGGTCGACACCGGGTCCATCTCAGCGGCGTCGCGCGCCCTGCACATCGCCCAGCCCTCGCTGTCCCGGCAGGTGCGTCAGCTGGAGACGTCGCTGGGCTGCGAACTCTTCGTACGGCACCGCGGCAGGCTGCACATCAGCCCGGCCGGGGCCCGCCTGCTGCCCGTCGCCCGCGATCTGGTCACCCGGCACGACCAGGCGGTGGCGATGATGCGCGCCCTCGCCGAGGGACGCGAGCCGCGCCTGACGGTCGCCTGCACGGTGACCACCATCAACGACGTCCTCGCGCCCCTGGCCGCCGTCTCGCGGCACGCCGTACTCAACCTGATGGAGATCCCCACCGCGGCCATCGCCGACACCGTCTCCAGCGGACAGGCCGACCTCGGCTTCTCCTCGCATCCGGGGGCGACCGACCTGCAGGCCGAACTCGTCGTGCGCTTCCCGGTGTTCGCGCAGGTGCCCGCCGGGCACCCCTGGGCGGGCCGCCCCACCGTGCCACTGACGGAGCTCGTACGCGAACCCCTCATCGTGCCCACCCTCACCTACTCCGCGCGCAGGGTGTTCGACGACCATCTGTCGAGGATGACCGGCCCGTTCGGCCGGCAGTCCGTGCAGGAGATGGACCTGCCCCGCGCCGCCCAGGCGCTGGCGGCACGGGGACAGGGCGTGGCGGTCGTCACCGACGAACCGCAGTACGGCCTGCACCCGATAGTGATCACCGGCCCCGCACCGGGCGAACGCGTCGACCTGCCGCTGTTCGCCCTCTGGAACGCCACCCACTACGCCGCGGAACTCATCGGACGGTGCGTGGCCGAGGTGCGCGACTTCTGCCTCCGCACGTTCCCCGACGCGGCCCCTGCCTGACCGGCCGGACCGGCCGTCTCCCGCGCGCGCACCGGGCCGCACCCCGGCCCCGCCCATGCCCGTCAGGCATGGCACATAGAGAAAACGGGTCGTGGACAGCCATGGGTGCGCCGCGAAGACTGAGACGGCGGAAAGGGCGCTGAGCCCGGTAGCCGAACTCCCCACGCGCTTCGTCCCGCTCCGCCCGCCCGGTCAGGCCACGGTGCCGGACCGGCCACCGGGCGGCCGGGCACGCCGGCACCCCCTGCCGCAGGCGCTTCCCGGCCGCCCGGAGCCGGGAAGGAACCCCGCGCCGATCGAGCATCGGCCCGACACCGAAGGACGGCCCATGGTCCTCACCAGCGACGAGCAGCGCGGCTCTCCGTCCGACAGCCCGCCGGACGGAGGCGACCGCTGGTTCTTCGGCCACCCCCGGGGCCTGGTGACGCTCTTCAGCGTCGAGATGTGGGAACGCTTCAGCTGGTACGCCCTGCAGGCGCTGCTGGTGCTCTACCTGTCCGACACCGCCGGCCACGGCGGACTGGGCATGGAGCAGGGCGCCGCCGCCTCCCTCGTCTCCGCGTACGGCACCCTCGTCTATCTGCTGTCGGTCGTCGGCGGATGGTGCGCGGACCGCCTCATCGGGGGCCGCCGTTCCGTGCTCATCGGTGGTGTGGCGATCGCCTGCGGCCACTACGCCATGGCGGTGCCCACCGCCTGGTCGACCTGGGCCGGACTCGTGTTGATCATCCTGGGCACGGGGTTCCTGAAGCCCAACGCCGCCAATGTGGTCGGCAAGCTGTACCGGCGCAACGACGTCCGTCGCGACGCCGGCTTCTCCCTCTACTACATGGGCATCAACATCGGGGCGCTGCTCGGGCAGATCATCGGGGGCTGGCTCGGGCAGGGCTGGGGGTACCACTGGGGTTTCTCCTGCGCCGCCCTCGGCATGACGCTCGGCCTCGCCCAGTACGTTCTCGGCCGGCGCCATCTGCCGGACCGGGCCGACCTGCCCGACGCGCCGCTCCCGCCGGGCCGGGGCGCACCGGTCGCCCTGCGGGCCGGTGCGGTCGTCCTCGCGCTGGCCACCGTCGGCTGCGCGCTCGGCCTGACCGGCATGGTGACGCTGCGGGCGAGCATCGACCTGATCTCGGGCGTCTCGGTCGCCGTGCCGGCCCTCTACTTCGTGGTCATGTTCGCCAGCCCCAGGACGGAGCGCCGGGAGAAGACCGCACTGGCCGCCTATGTCCCGCTGTTCCTGGCGGCCGCGGTCTTCTACGTCATCTTCAACCAGTTCTCCTCGGTGCTGACCTTGTTCGCGGCCGAACGCACGGACTCCGAGCTGTTCGGATGGCACTTCCCGTCCTCGTGGTTCTTCGCGGTCAACCCCGGCGCCGGGCTGCTCATCGCCCCGCTGCTCGCGTCGGTGTGGACCAGGATGGGCTCCCGGCAGCCCGCCACCTCACTGAAGTTCGGCGCTTCGCTGCTGCTCGTCGGGGCCTCGTTCCTGCTGATACCGGTGGCCTTGGCCCTGACGCAGGGCCACCGGGTGGCAGCGCCCTGGCTGATCCTGGTGTACCTCGCGCAGACCGTGGCCGAGCTGCTGCTCGCGCCGATCGGCATGGCGGTCACCTCACGACTCGCGCCGCGCGCCTTCCACGGGCAGACCCTGGCCGTCTGGTTCTGCGCCCCCGCGATGGGCGCGGGCCTCGGCGCCCAGCTCGTCGGGTACTACGGCAAGGTGTCCGACCTCGTGTACTTCGGTACCACCGGCGCCGTCGCCGTCCTTCTCGGGGTCGTCATCGCCGCCGCGACGCCATGGATCCGACGGCGCGCCGGCGGCCTCGCCTGACCCCGCCTCATCTGCCCCGCCTCGCCCGATCCCGCCGACCGTCCTTCCCCACCCACCCCCCACCCCGAGTCCTCCAGGAGGAACCCTTGTCCACCACCGAGACCGTGCACGACCGGATCGGGCACACGACGGCACAACTGGCACCACGGCTGTGGGACGTCGCGCAGGAGCTGCACCGGCATCCGGAACTCGCCTTCGAGGAGCGCCGGGCCGCCGCCCTGCTCGGTAAGGAACTCGAAGGCGAGGGCTTCACCGTCGAGCGGGGCGTGGCCGGTATGGAGACGGCGTTCACGGCTCGTGCCGGGAACGGCGACGGGCCCTGTGTCGCCCTCCTGCTGGAGTACGACGCGCTGCCCGGCATCGGCCACGCCTGCGGCCACAACCTGATCGCGGGCGCCGGGCTCGGCGCCGCCCTGGCCCTTCGCCAGGCGATGCCGGAGATCGACGGCAGCCTGCTCGTGGTCGGTACCCCCGCCGAGGAGGGCGGCGGCGGCAAGGCGATCGAGGTGGACGCCGGGGTCTTCGACGGCGTGGACGCCGCGCTGATGTTCCACCCGGGGGTGTACAGCTGGTCCTCCGCCCCGCTGACCGCCCAGGTGCAGTACCGCGTCGGCTTCCACGGCCGCGCCGCCCACCCGACCGGCAACCCCACCGAGGGCCGGGACGCCCTCGCCGCGCTCATTCAGCTGTTCCACACCCTGGCCGTGACCCAGCGGCGGCTGCCCGAAGGTTCCCATGTCCAGGGGATCATCACCGAGGGCGGCAAGGCCACGAACATCGTGCCGGAGTACGCGGAGGGCCGCTTCGGGCTCCGCGGGCTCACCGGCACCCTCCTGGACGAGCTGATCGCGGAACTCACCCGCGCCGCCGAGGGTGTCGCCCTGGCCACGGGCACCGGGGTGGAGCTCGCGCAGGTATCCACGCGCTACGAGCACTTCCGCAACAGCGATGTGCTGTCCGCGGCCTTCGCCGGGCACCTTGCACACACCGGCATGACGGTCGGGGAACCCACCCCGGGCGTCTACCTAGGCTCCTCCGACATCGGCAACGTGAGCGCCAGGGTGCCCGCGATCCACCCGTTCGTCGCCATCCTCGGCCCGGACGAGTCCGACCACACGCCCCGGTTCGCGGAGGCGGCCGGCGGCCCAGCCGGCCGGAGGGCGATGCTGGCCGCCGCCGAGGCGCTGGCCCGCACCGCCGCGGACGTGCTGCTGCGCCCCGAACTCGGCGGCCGGGCATGGTCGGAACTGCGCCGCAAGGAGGCCGCGGGCCGGTGACCCGGGTACCGCGGCCCCAGGGACGAACCGCGGTTCAGCCTCTTTGGCGCACGGGCGCGGTATGGAGCGGGAGGCCGAGGGCCCCCATCGCCGCCTCCATGGTGGCCTCGCCGAGGGTCGGGTGCGCGTGAATGGTGTCGGCGAGTCCCGTCAGCGTCACACCGTGCGTCACGGCGAGCGCCGCCTCCGCTATCAGGTCACTCGCGCCGGGACCGATGATGTGAGCGCCCAGGACATGGGCGAATTTCCCGTCGAAGAGGGCCTTCGCCCGGCGGTCCGTGAGGCGTTCGAGCGCGGCGTGCTCCGGGGGCGCGGGGAGAGGGCGTTGTCCGGCAGCGGTCATCGCCAAGGAGCGCTGCCGTTGCCGCAGTTCTGCCGCGAGGGCCGCCGCGACCTCAGGGTCCGCGTCGGCACACGGCGGGGCCGGAAGGCTCTCCGTGACCGTGGGCGGTGGGGCCCCGCGCAAGCGGGCCGACGGATGAGACGACATGAGGGTGTGTCTCCTCTCGGGAAGAGGCGATGGGAGCGGATCGGAACTTGACGCTCAGGTCGGCGCCGGTGTCCTTCATGAGTTGCCGGGCGCGGCGGGCAGTTCGGCTCCGGTGCCGCTCACACAGGTCGCTCGGGGGGTGGGCAGGCAGGGCGGGGCAGGGCAGGACGCAGGGTGCTGTGGAGCGGGTGCTGGGGAGAAGCGAGCGGATCGCCGCTGGCCGAAGTACCACTGACCTGCGCGGCGTTCAGCTCTCGCAGGCGTCGGTCGACGGGCGGGAGCAGACGGGATCGCGGGCGCCGTGCGCACCGTCGACTCGGCGGGCCGTGGGCCGGTACTTGTCGCGGTCGGCCGTCGTCAGGGGGCGAGCCGCCGTGTTCCGGGCTCCGCCCTCGTGTGGCGCGGGGTCCGAGTGCAGGGGGTGTGAGCGCAGATACGGCACCAGGTGTTCACGCACGGCCATCGGGCCGGCGCCGGGCCCTCTCCCGCCGTGCGCCAGGTGGAACCTGTGGTGCACGTGGAGACGGGCGCGCCGCTCGGCTTCGGTCCGGGCGTCGGACGGGGCACGCGATCGAGTGAGCCTCCCCCTCTGTCATCGTCCTGAGAGCTTCACCGCGACGAGCGCGGCTTGCACCGTGGGCGAGGCGCATCAGCGCCTGCTTTCCAGAGTCCACCTCCACTGCGCGGTAACGAGGCCTGAGAGTTTCCGGGGAGGATTTGCTCCTTCGGCGCCACACCACTGGGGTATGGGCTCTCCCGCGCAGCATCTTCGGTGGTCTTTTCTGTTGTGGTTCGCCGCACCGCACGGTGATCGGCACGCCGCCGTCAAGAGGTGTCCACAACGGGCCGGGGCGCCGTGCGCTCGCCCGCACGACGCGGCCCTGACCTGGGAGAATGGCACTTTGTATGCGGCCGGGGGAGACGCCGCCGGCCGCATACCGTGCCGGCAAGTCCTTGGCTATGCCTCGGCGAGGAGGCTTTCGCGCAGGGTGGCGTAGGTGCGGGTGAGGAGGCGGGAGACATGCATCTGGGACAGGCCCATTTCCTCGCCGATCTCGGTCTGTGTCATCTCCGAGCCGAAGCGGAGTTCGAGGAGAGTGCGCGCACGCTCGTCCAGCTGGGCCAGATGCGGCTTGAGGGCCTGAAGGTCCTCGGCCAGGGCGAGAGCGGGGTCTTCGTTGCCTATCAGGTCGGCGACGAGCCCGGTCTGCTGCTTGCTGCCACCCGCTTCGATGGGCCGGTCGAGGGAGCCGGCGTCGTAACCGTTGCAGGCGACCAGCCCCTCGATGACCTCCTCCTCTTCCAGCCCCAGGTGGACCGCGAAGTCGGCAACGGACGGCTCGGGATTGCCGCGCCCTTCGAGCTCTTCGCGAGCGCGGGCCAGGTCCACGCGCAACTCCTGCAGACGCCGCGGCACGTGCACGGACCAGGTGGTGTCACGGAAGAACCGCTTGATCTCGCCGGTGATGTAGGGGATGGCGAAGGTGGTGAACTCGTTCTCGCGCGACACGTCGAAGCGGTCGATGGCCTTGATCAGACCGATCGTCCCGACCTGTGTGATGTCTTCCATCTCCTGCCCGCGGCTGCGGAACCGGCGCGCCACGTAGCGCACCAGCGAGAGGTTCATTTCGATGAGCGTGTTGCGCGCGTACTGGTACTCCGGGGTGCCTTCCTCCAGGTCCGACAGCTGCTCGAAGAACAGCTTCGACAGGCGGCGCGCGTCCTGCGGGGCAACGCGCTGGGCCTCCTCCACCTGCGGCACAGCCGACCGAGCAGCCTCACCTGCGGCGCTCCTGTCCGAGCGGTTCACCGAGATATGGGCCTGCGCCGCTGCCATTGCCATGGCTACTCCTCCCTGATCTCCCCGTCATGCCGTCACGCCCTCACCTACCCGATGAGCACACGTAAAACTGCCATGAGGCAACTATTTCCGTGAGGAAACTATGGCGAGCCCGTCTTCGGTGCCGGGCACGTGGCGAACGGCTCCGGCCCATGGCTCCTCGGGAGTTGCCGGTACGCCACCCCGGAGGGTGCCACCGCCGTACGGGGCGGCGCACCGGCAACACGCTGATCCCCCGGAACCGGGGTGGGTCACGCCGCGACCGCCTGAGGGCGTCGTGCGCACCTCTCGGCGGACCTCAGCCAGCCGGTGAGGTCGGCGCGGGCACGGGCCACCCGGGAGCGGACCGTGCCGATGGGACAGCCCACGATCGCCGCGGCGTCCGCGTACGGCATCCCGACCAACTGGGTGAGCACGAAGGCCTCGCGCCGTTCGCGGTCCAGCGCTTCCAGCAGCTCGCTCAGCGCCAGACCGTCGTCGAAGCCCGGCAGTCCGCTGGGCTGGCGGTGTTCCGCGACGGCCTGCCAGTCGTCGACATCGGCGATGCGCGGACGGGCGGCGGCAGACCGGTAGCGGTCGATCACCACCCGGCGGGCGATCGACAGCAGCCAGGTACGGGCGCAGGAGCGGCCGGCGAATCCCGGCAGACCGGTGAGGGCGCGGAGAAACGTCTCCTGGGCGAGGTCGTCGGCGCTGCTCGTCTCGCCGCTCAGGTGGGCCACGAAGCGCCATACATGGCGGTGGGAGGCGCGTATGAATCGCTCTGCGGCCTCGGGGTCGCCGTTCCGGGCGGCCAGCGCCAGGGCGGTCAACTGCTCGTCGTCCGCGGCGGTCCGCTTGCCGCCGGCCGGATCGAAAAGGGCAGGAATCATCGCCACACGTCCTTCGGAGGGTGCGGGGCGTACCAGGGCGTGGCACGGCCTCGTCGGTGAGCGGCATTCCGGGAACCCGTGCGAAGGCCGGTGACACCGTCCAGGGACGACGGTCGACGGGCGTTACGGGCAGGCCGGGGAGCCGCGGGGCAAGGGGCCGGCGTGTGGTCCGGCGGCGCGCACGGAGATACCCGGAGGTACGAGGGCGGCAGCCGCGTGGACACGCCGGTACTCCGCCCGCCACCGATGCGAGGGACCTTGCCGGAGGCAACGGACCTTGCGGAAAAGGGACCTTGCAGAAAGTGGAGCGGCGCTCCCGGACTCCCGCGGCAACGCGAGTCATGGACGAAAGTGGCGTCCACGACCGCGTCGCGGAGTCCCGGGCGCTTGCCGGGAGGGTCCCAGAGCAGGCGGGCGGTCAGCAGCAGAAGGACGGCTTCGGCGGGCCTCTGCGGGACAGGACGTGGTGCAGGAACACCCCGCGCAGGCGCAGGACATGACCGCCACCGGCCACCGGACGCGCGGTCGGCTTCAGGCCCCGCCGGTCCAGCGTCGCCAGGACCAGCATCAGGGGCGCGAACCACACCGCGGCCACACTGCGGGCGAGCCGGAACGCGGCGGCCTCGCCGCGCCACAGCCACAGCCCGCACACCAGCGCGGCCAGCACATGGGCGAGGAACATACCGAGGGTGCCGTGGCCGGAGTGCACCATCCGCAACTCGCTCATCTCGCCGCGCATGGCACCGATATCGCCCCTGTACGCGGTGGAGGCGGCGAGCCGGCCGGCCATGCCCGCCAGATGGCTCATCCCCGTCATCTCGCCTTTTGGCGCCATCGACGCGGAGTGCGCGGTCTCCTGGCCGAGGACGGACCGGCAGGACTGCGCCAGGCCGAACAGGGAGTGCAGAGCCAGTTGGGCCACGACGGCACAACCGGTCACGGCGAACCCGCCGCGTTCCCGCCCCGCCGACCACCAAGCCGCCGCGCCCGTTGCGCCCAGCGCGGCTACGAGCGCCCCCGCGGGCACCGGCTGTGCGGACATCAACGCATGTCCCAGGGCTGCGGTCGTCACGCACACCACCGCGAAGATCGCGGCGCGCGCAGCTCGTGAAACCGACCCGGCAGTCATGTTGGTCATCGTGCCAGCCGGTTCATCCGTAGGGGAGGGCGCATGGCGCCCCGGTCCCAGTTGTTGTCCGGATCCGCTAAACCCGCTCGCGGGTGGTCAACCGGGTGGCAGAGCGGGCGGGATGGGGGCAGGCGTCGTGCCTCCGCTGGGTCTCCTCTGCTCGGGCTTCCCCACCCGGCGGGTCTCTCCGGGAACTGAGCGCCCGGTCCGTACGACTGACTGGGCCCGGCCTCATGGGAGGCCGGGGGCCGGTGTTTCGGGAGGGCTGCGGTGCGGGTGAAGCGTGCGACGGAATCGGGATCCGCTGGGCCCGACGGCGATACGACGCGGCCGCGGCATGCGGGCCCGGCGGTGACGCTGCTGCTGACGTCCGCGATGGCCTTCTCGATGATGCAGCTCTTCCTGATCGGCGCGCTCGGACCGCGGCTGCTCGGCGAGCTGGGGATTTCCCGTACGGTGCTGGGTCTGACCACGACGGCGGGTTTTGGGGCGGCGGCCTTGCTGTCGCCGGCGGCGGGGCGCCTGGTGGACCGGGTGGGGCCACGGCGCTGTCTGGTGGCCCTGCTGCTGCTCGCCGCCGTCTCGCTGGCGCTGATCGGCGCCGCTCCGGGGACAGCGGTGCTGCTGCCGGCGGTGGCGCTCGGTGGTCTGCCGCAGGCCCTGGCCAACCCGGCGACCAACAAGCTGATCCTGGCCCGCGTCCCCGCTGAGCAGCGGGGTGGGGTCACCGGGCTGAAGCAGTCCGGGGTCCAGTTCGGTGCCTTCGTAGCGGGACTTCCGCTGTCGCTGCTGGCCGCGGGGGTGGGCTGGCGTGGTGCGGTGTGGACGGCGGCGGGCGCGGCCGCGCTGGCCGCGGTGTGGGCAGCCCTCGTGCTGCCGCCCGACGCGGCCGCGGCGGCTCCGCGCAGCCGCCCTTCCCGGCCCGTGCGCGGCCTGACCCGGCAGTTGGCGGTCTTCTCCCTGCTGCTCGGCTGTGGAATCGCCTCGGTCAACACCTACCTGGCGTTGTTCGGTTCGCAGCGGCTGGGCCTCTCCCCGGCCACGGCCGCCGCCTTGGTGGCCGTCCTGGGCGTGGCCGGCATAGGCGGACGCATGGGGTGGTCGCGGGTGGCAGGGCGGCCGGGACGAGCCGAGGCGCTGCCCGCCTTGCTGGCGGCCGGGGCGGTGGGCGCGGCCCTGCTTCTCGCCGTCGCGGTCCTGGCGCCTTTGCTGGTGTGGGTGGCCGCGATCGCCGTCGGATCGTTCGCGGTGTCGGCGAACGCGGTGTCCATGGTCCTGGTGCTGCAACGAGCGGCGCCGGGGCGTGCCGGGCAGGATTCGGCGCTGGTGTCGGCGGGCTTCTTCGCCGGATTCGCGGTGGGCCCGCCGTTGTTCGGCGCGCTGGTCTCGGCCACCGGCTACGGGCCGGGATGGCTGCTGGTGGCAGCCGAGTTCGCAGGGGCGGCCATGGTGGCCGTAACGCTGCGGTCGCGCCGCCAAGAGGAGGACGGATGAAGGAGAAGGAGGGAGACGGAATGCATACGTCCTCGGAAACGGCGGGCCGGACCGACTCGGAAGCTGTGGGCCGGACCGACTCGGAAACGGCGGGCTGGGCCGGCCAGGCGCTCGCCTCCCTGCTGGAGCGGGTCTCGGTGACGGCGGACGAGGTCGGTCCCCGCTTCCCGCTGTACGCGGACGGGGACAGCGGCTCGTGGAAGTCCACCTCCCGGGGTTCCTGGACCGGCGGGTTCTGGGCGGGCCTGTTGTGGTTGCGTGCCCTGTCCTCGGGCGACCCGGCGCACCGTGCGGCGGCATCCGACTGCACCCAGCGGTTGCGGTACTGGGTCCGGCAGGACACCGCCACCCGCGGGCTGGTGCTCTGGTACGGCACCGCTCTGGCCGCCGGCCCCGGTGGCGACGAGGCGGCGGTCCGGCTGAGGGAAGAGGCGGCGCGGGCCTGCCTGGCCGCGTACGAAGGTGAGTGGGGGCTGGTGCCGTGGGGCGATGCCTTCGGCGGGCCGCGGCTGCTGGCGCGCGCGGACGGGGTACCGGGGCTCGTGCCGCTGCTGGCCCGCACGCCGGGCGGTGGGAGCAGCGAGGGCCGTGGGAGCCGCGAGGGCCGTGGGAGCCGCGAGGGCCGTGGGAGCCGCGAGGGCCGTGGGAGCCGCGAGGGCCGTGGGAGCAGTGGAGACGGTAGGGGCAAGGGAGGCGGCAGGAGCAGTGGTCAGGCTGCCGCCTACGGCCATCTGACCCGGCATCTTGACCTGTGCCTCTCCGAGGCCCCGCCGCGCGCCGCCTGGCAGGCCCGGCAGCCCGGCACCTGGACGGCCTGCGCCGAGCCGGCGCCCGGCTGGAGCCGTACGGTCGCGTGGCTGCTGCTGGGGGCCGCCGACGGGCTCCACTCGTTCGGGGACGACGACCGCCTGCGGGAGGCGGCAAAGCGGCTTGCCGCACTGCGCCTCGCCCCGGGGACACCGCTCATCCCGCCGGCTCAGGACGGGATTTTGCGCGGCCCCCTGGACACGTCCGCCGCGGCGATCGAGGCGGTGGCCGCGCTGAAGCTGAGCACGCTCGCACGAGCAGCGGGCGATGGACAGGAAGCCGACCGCCTGACGAGCCGGGGACGGCTGATCCTGCGCCGGTTGACCGAGGCCCACCAGTCGGACTCGGGCGCGTTGCTGGACGGTTGCTACGACGCCGGGGGCGGCCTCGCCACGCACCATGAGCTGATCTGGGGAGACTTCTTCCTCGCCTGGGGGCTGGCGGTACTCACCGGGCCGGCGGAGCCGTTCACGATGTGACCAGAGCGGAAGGACCCACGCGACCCGCGTAATTCACGGCGTGGCCGACGTGCTTCGCGGCGTGGCCGAGGTAATTCGCGGGGTGAGCGCCAGAGTTCACGGCGTGGCCGCCAGAGTCACGGTGTGGCCGACCGAGTTCACGGGGCGTCGCCGTGATCGCGCAGCACACGGCGGGCCACCGCAGCGATATGCAGCTCGTCCGGGCCATCCAGCAGCCGGGCCGCGCGGCCCATACGGAACAGCCCCGGCAGCGCGGTGTCCGGCCCCAGGCCGGCCGCGCCGTGCACCTGGATCGCGGCGTCGGCGACCTGTTGCAGCATCCGGGCGGCCGCGACCTTGGCGAGCCCGGTCTCCACCCGGGCGTCGTCGCCCGCCTCCAGACGGGCCGCCGCCTCGTACACCAGCGGCCTGGTCGTGCGGATCGCCAGCAGTGCGTCGAAGACGAGCTGCTGGACGAGCTGGCGGTCGGCCAGCGGGCCGGATGACTGGCTCCGCGACCGGGCGCGGACACACATCAGGTCAAAGGCCCGTTCGGCCTGTCCGAGCCAGCGCAGACACCGCAGGACACGGCCGAGTCCCAGTCGCTCCCCGGCGATCCGCAGGGCCTTGCCACGCTCGCCGACCACATGGTCCGAGGGCACGGTGACCCCGTCGAGTTCGATCTCCCACTGGCCGCCCACGCCGAGCACCGGCAGTTCGCGCACCACCCGGAATCCGGGCGCCGACGTGGGCACCAGGAACAGCGTCAGGTCGTCGCCGGTCCGGGCCAGCACGGTCACCAGGTCGGCGTCGCCCGCTCCCGTGATGAACCACTTGCGGCCGTGCAGGGTCCACGTCCCGTCGGGGCCGCCGTCGGCGCGGGTCGCGGTCAGCGCGGGGTCGGTGCCGGGCGTGTCGGGCTCGGTCATCGCGTAGCAGGTGCGCAGCTCCCCCGCCGCGATGCGGTGCAGATAGCGCTCACGAACGGGCTCGGCGGCGTGACGGCTGAGCATCAGCACGTCCAGCAGGGAGCCCGAACCGAGTGCGGCGGGACCGTGGTCGCTCGCCCCCTCGGCCTCGGCAAGGTGCGCGTAGCGGGACAGCGGCACCCCTTGTCCGCCCCACTCCACGGGCAGCGGCAGCGCCCACAGCCCGGCGTCCTTCGCCTCCGTCCGGAGCCTGCGCGACGCGGCCTGCGCGGCCGGTCCGCCCGCGTCGAGCACCGGCTCGGCGGGCATCACCCGCTCCCGTACGAACGCCGCTACGCGCCCCCGCAGCCCGACGGCCCCGGGCGGACAGTCCGGCAGTCCGAAGGGGCCAGGGCCGAGGGCCGCGTCCGGGTTCGCGTTCGCGTCCGGGTTCGCGTTCGCGTTCGCGTTCGGAAGTCTCACGGCGTCCTGCGCACGATCCATTGAGTTCCCCGCTTTCCTCCGTATCCACCGGGAACTCGGTGAACCGGCAGTCCGACTTACTGGCCGTGGAGTTGGTCGGCCCCGGTCGTCGTCTGGTTCCCGTACGTCCACGCCCGTACGTCCACGCCCGTACGTCCACGCCGTACGCAACACGCGGCGCACACCGCCGTCGCCGGAGAGGAACGCCGTGAATGCCGTGAATACCGTGCATGCCGTGGGAGGCCCCCCTGTCATCGGTGCGCACCGGCCGCTGGAGGAGGTGGCCGTACAGGTCTCGGGGCCTGCCGCACTCACCGCGCCGGCACTCGCCCACCTGCGGTCGCTGGGCGCCGGCGCGCCGGAGACGCCGGCCGCGCGGACCGGGCCCGCGCGTTTCACCGCAACCGGCGGTGGACTGGGCGAGGTGACGGCGTACACCGCCTGGGCGGACGTCCTGCCGGAAGCGGACGCCAACGACGAGGCAACCGTCCAGGCGGCCACCGGGATGATGCATGTCCACGGCAGACGCGACGGCGCGCCCCGGGGCCTGGCCGTCGATTACGCAGCCACCTGCGCATCCGTCCTCACCGTGCAGGGCCTGCTCGCCGCGCTCCTCGGCCGGGCGCGAGGCGGGGGCGGAGCCACGGATTTCGCCACGGGGGCCGACCGGGCAGCGCTGCTGACGATCTCCCAGTACGCCGCGGCGGCGAACGCGCCCGAGGCGGAGGCCGTCACCCCGGCTCCCGGCGGGCCGCCGTTCACCGCCGCCTGTGGCACCCGTTTCGAGCTGGAGGCACTGGAGCCCGCGCCCTGGGCCCGGTTCTGGCGCACGCTCGGCGCACCCGAGGAAGCGATACGCGCCGGCTGGCCCGCCTTCCAGTTCCGTTACGCCACCGCCTGCGCCCGCCTGCCCGAGGAGCTGCACCGGACAGCGCGCGCTGTGCCCTGGACGCTCATACGGGAGGCAGCCGCTTCGTCGGGGGCCGAAGTGTGCGCCCTGCATACGCTGGCCGGGCGGGCGGCGGAGGTGGCACCTGAGGCCGCACCATGGACTCTGGCGGCCTTTCCCGAGGCAGGGACACCGCCCCTCACCGCCACCGACCTGGCCACCAGTCCCCTGTCCACCAGCCCCCTGTCCTCCAGCCCTCTGTCCGCCGGCGCCCTTCCGCTCTCCGGCCTGACCGTGCTGGAAGCGGGCCGCCGTGTCCAGGCCCCGCTCGCCGCCCATCTGCTCGGCCTGCTCGGCGCGGACGTCGTACGGATCGAGCCGCCCGGCGGGGACCCGCTGCGCGGCATGCCGCCCTGCGCCGCGGGGGTCTCCGCGCGCTGGCTCGCCCTCAACCGTGGCAAGCGCGCCGTGGAGGTCGACATCAAGTCGCCCGCCGGGCAGGCAGAGTTGCGGGAGCTGGCCGCCGGCGCGGACGTCTTCCTGCACAACTGGGCCCCGGGCAAGGCGGAACAGTTCGGGCTGGGCGCCGGTCATCTGGCACCCGTCAACCCGCGTTTGGTGTACGCCCATACCAGCGGCTGGGCGGGCCGCCTGCCCGATGCCCCCATGGGCACCGACTTCATGGTGCAGGCCCGTACCGCCGTCGGCGAAGCGGCCCGGCCGGCCGACGAGCCGCCCGCCCCTTCCCTCATGACCTTGATCGATGTGCTCGGCGGACTCGTCGGCGCCGAGGCCGTGCTCGCCGGTCTGCTGCTCCGCGAGCGCAGCGGGCGCGGCGTCCGGGTGGAGTCCTCACTGCTCGGTGCCGCGGAAACGCTCACCGCACCCGCGGTGCGACGGGCCGCTGCGGGCCAAGACCCCCGCCGCCCGGCCGGATTCCGCCGTCCGCTGGCGACCGCCGACGGATGGCTGGCGCCGGCCGACGACTCCTCCCGTACGGCACATGCCGCGTCGGCGCGCCTGCGGGAGCTGCCGTCCGACCAGGCCGTCGCAGCCCTGCGCGCGCAAGGCGGGTCTGCCACCGCCGTCACCACCGACCTCGGCGCCCTTCCTCAAGACCCACGCCTGCGCGGGGCGTTGACCCGCGATTTCCATGGTTCCCTCGTCGTCCCCTCGCCCTGGAGGTTCGCATGACAGCCCCGCTCCCCTCCCGGTTCCACGATCTGGTCCCCGCAACGCTGCGGCGCTCCTGGGCCACCGACGGCCACTGCCCCGACCTGGACCTGTACGCGCTGTTCCGGGCCCGCCGGATCGCCGACCCGCACGCCACAGCCGTGATCGACGCCGGCGGCGAGGTCAGTTACGCGGAACTGGACCACCAGGCACGATGTCTGGCCACCGGGCTCGCCGAAGCAGGCGTCTGTCCCGGGGACGTGGTGGGCGTCCAGCTCCCCAATACCAGAGAGGCGGTCGCGGCCGACCTCGCCGTGGCCGCGCTGGGCGCTGTCGTCCTGCCCTTCCCGGTCGGCCGCGGCGGGCAGGAGGCCGTGTCGCTGCTCGGCCGCTCCGGGGCCCGCGCGGTGATCGCCGCTTCCGCACACCGTGGCGTCGAGCACGCGCGGGAGCTGGCCCAACTGTCCGGCGAACTGCCCGCCCTGCGCGCCGTGATCGCCGCCGGCCCCGGCCCGGCCCCCGACGGCTGCCTGTCGCTGGCCGGTCTGCTGCGCGCTGACGCGACCGCGTTCACTCCCGCGCGCCCCGACCCCGACACCGCGGCCCGGATCCTGGTCTCCTCCGGGTCCGAGGCCGAGCCCAAGATGGTGGCGTACTCGCACAATGCGCTCGCGGGCGGCCGTGGCAACACGCTCGCGCCGCTGCTCCGCGACGGCATACGGCCGCGCTGCCTCTTCCTGGTGCCGCTCGCCTCGGCCTTCGGCAGCAGCGGAACCGCCGTCACCCTCGCCCGGCACGGCGGATCCCTTGTCCTGCTCGACCGCTTCACGCCCGACGCGGCCCTGGAGGCGATCCTCGCCCACCGGCCCACCCACGTGCTGGGCGTGCCCACCATGGTGCGCATGATGCTCGACCGGCTGCCGGACACCCGCGAGACCCCGACCGGGCTGACCGCCCTGATACTCGGCGGCTCCGCGCTCGACACGGCCACCCGCGACGAAGCAAGCCGGGCCTTCGGCTGCGCGGTGGTCAATCTCTACGGTTCCGCCGACGGCGTCAACTGCCACGGCGGCCTGACCGGGCAGAACGCCCCCGACGGCCACCCGGACAGCGGCCCCGGGATCAAGGTGGGCCGGCCCGTCCCCGGCGTGTGTGAGATCCGTATCGCCCCGCTGCCCGGAGGCACCGCCGGTGATCCGGGAGAAATCGTGGCGCGCGGCCCGATGACCCCGCTCTGCTACGTCGGCGCACCCGAGCTGAACATGCGGTACCGCACCGCCGACGGCTGGGTCCGTACCGGCGACCTGGGCATGCTGGACGCCGACGGAACGCTGCGGGTCGTCGGCCGCCTGAAGGACATCGTGATCCGCGGCGGTGCGAACATCAGCCCCGCCGAGGTCGAAGGCGAGCTCTCCTCCCACCCGGACATCCGCGAGGTGATGTGCGTCGGCGTCCCCGATCCCCTGATGGGCGAACGGCTCGCGGCGTGTGTGGTGCCAAGAGCCGGACGGAAGCCCGGACTTGAGACGCTGTGCGCCCACCTGGACGCGCGTGGTCTGGAGCGCCGCAAACACCCGGAGCGTCTGCTGCTGGTGACCGACGAACTGCCCCTCACCCCGGCGGGTAAGCCCGATCGCGCCGCACTACGGGAGAGGGCAGCCGCCGAGTTCCCCACCGACCACGCACAGGCCGGCTGAGGCACCGGAGCGAAGCCACCGGGGGAAAGCACGAGGGAGGGACCGCACCCAGCGGCCCCTCCCCCTCTCATGCGAGCTCTCGTGCGAGGTCTCGTGCAAGGCCTCGCTCGAATGGCACGGTTCAGGAACCGGAGAACGCCTTCTCCATCTGGCCGGCCGCCTTGCGGTAGACCCCGAGCAGATCGAGGTCCGCGCCCGGGTAGTTCACGACGTTCAGCTGCTTGGCGCCCGAGCCGGGCAGTACGGTCCCGGCCGACATGTTCTCGTTGTCCAGCACGAAGGCGGGCTTCTTCGCCGACAGTGCGGACAGCTGGGCCGGGGTGACCGCCTCCGGGCCGTAGGTGCCGACCACCTTCGCCCCGGCCAGCGCGGCCGCCCACGTCGTGAACTTCTGCGCCGTCACCGCCGGAGCCTTGCCACCGGGCCAAGTGCCCTTCACCTGCTTGGCGAGGGAGGCCCACTCCGCCGTGAACTTGCTGTTCCACTTGGCCGCGGTCCGCTCCGTCCCGAACTTCTTGCCCAGCTTCGTCACCTCGGCCTTGGTGGTCGCGGGCGCATTGTCCAGATTGACCTCGACCAGCTTCGCCCTGGAGCCCGCGGCTTCCTTGATACGGCCCGCGAACGGCTCGAACGAGGCGTAGAGGACGTAATCGGCCCCCGCAACCGCTGCCAGGTCGGACGGCTTCAGGTCGTAGTCGGGCGCATGCCGCACCGAGGCGGGAACAAGGGACTTGACGTGCTTGGCCCCGGCCGCCTTGGCCAGCGCCGCCTCCCAGCTGGAGGTGGCGACCACCACGGGACCGGACGACGCCGGCCCCGACTCTCCGGCCTTGTCCGTACCGGCCTTGGCGGCTCCGTCGCCGCAGCCGGTCAGCAGGAGCAGCCCCGCGCTCAGTGCGGTGACTGCGGCGAGGGGGCGGAAGAGGACGCGGACGTGCGCCATGATGAGGTTCTCCGTTCGGGTATGAGATGAGCGGCAAGGGCGACCGCCCCCGCGGCGAGGACGAGGACCGGACCGGGTGGCAGGTCCCAGGCCAGCGAGATCAGGAAGCCGACGACGTTCACGACGACGCCGATGCCGATCGCCCAGAGCGTGATCGACACCAGCGAACGGCCGAGACGGCGGGCGGCGAGGGCCGGCAGCAAGGTCAGCGCGTCCACCAGCAGCGCGCCCGTCAGACGGATGGCACCGGCCACCGCGACCGCCACCAGGACCAGCAGCACCACGGTCAGCCGCTGCACCGCCACGCCGGAGGACAGCGCCAGCTCCCGGTCGTGCAGCAGCAGCGCCAGATCGCGGCGGCGCCAGAGGAACAGCCCCGGTACGGCCACGGCCAGCACACCCAGCACGACGAGATCGGCCGGCCGCACCGCCAGGATCGACCCCCACAACAGCGCGAATGCTCCATTGGCATTCACCCCGGAGAGCGCCAGCAGCAACAAGGCGGCAGCAATGGCCAAGCTCATCAGCAGGCCCATCGCCCCGGACAGGCCCTCGGCGGTGCGGGCCAGCGGCGCCACCCCCGCGCCGGCCAGCGCGCACGCCACCAGCGCGCACAACACCGGGTCCAGGCCCACCAGCTGGCCCACGGCGATGCCCAGCAGCGCCACATGCATCATCGCGAAACGCACCGGCATGATGTCCAGCCCGACGATCACCACACCGACGACCGGCAGCCCGAAGGCGGCCAGCAGCAGCCCCGCCCCGGCCCGCTGCACCGGGACCAGTTCCCACAGGTCACCGACCTGCCCCCACGCGCTCACGACACCTCCCGCAGCTGCCCGGCGGCCATCTCCAGCGTCCGGTCGCAGCGCGCGGCCATGGCCCGGTCGTGGGTCACCACGAGCAGCGTCACCGGCAGCGTGGTCAGCACCTCGGCGGCCTCCTCCTGGCCCGCGAAGTCCAGCGCCGCCGTCGGCTCGTCCGCGAGCAGCACGCCCGCTCCGGCCGCCACACAGCCCACCGCCCGCGCCAGGTGCATACGCTGCAACTGACCGCCCGAGAGGCTGCCCACCGGCCGGTTCGCCAGACCGCCCATGCCCAACCGTTCGGCCGCCCGCTCCGCCTCCGCCAGGTCGCCGCTGCTCGCCAGCAACTCCCGTGCCAGCAGCGGAAAGCGCCCGGGTGCGGGCCGCTGCGGAATCCACCCGCACGCTCTTCTCCGCCACGCCCACTCGGCAGCGCTACGGCAGCCCCGGCCACCGACCACGATCTCCCCGTCGACCTGCCGGTGCAGACCGAGCACCGCCCGCAACAGCGTCGTCTTCCCCGACCCGTTCGTACCGGTCAGAGCAATCCGCTCACCGGCCCGCACCTCCAGATCGACCCCGGTCACCGCTTCCAGACGGCCATGGCGACACACCACCCCCCGAAGCCGCACCTCAAGGCCGCCCGCACCGCCCGGCTGCCGCTCCACTGGGGACCCTGCACACTCCTCGCTCCGTTCCACAGCCCACTAGTCGGGCCGGTGGTACGCCGAGTTCCCGCGGGGCCGCGGTATTTCCGCCGACGGCCAGGCCCGGCACGTCCCGCGCGGGAAACTGGCCCGCCTCGGCCTGGCAAACGTGCACGCCGTGATGCGGGCAAGCGCTGCGCGCCTCAGGGCGCGGCAAGGTCAGGGACGGCTTCCGCCCGGCCGGTTCCGTTGTCCGCGGCCGGCTTCCGAGACGCCGGCCAGGGCTGGAAACGCGATCACACCGACCAGGCTGGGAACGAAACCCGGATCGCCGGCCCCCGACTGCAGCAGGGTCGCCAGGAGCTGGGTTCCGGCCAGCACCGCCAGCCCGAGGTAGAGCCACCCTGCCCAGGCGGGGCCCGTCGGTGATGTCCTGCTTGCGCTACGTTGGTCCATTGCACCCGTATGCCCGGCGAATGCCGTTCCAAGGCATGGCTCGCTGCCCGGCGCGGCCCGCCGCCCCCTTCGGGGCGCGCCTGGGCTGCGCCGGGCAGTTGTTTCCGCAGGCCGGGCTGCCGTCGGGGGTCAGCGGCCGACGGCCCGGCGGAGCTGGTCCTTGTTCATGGAGGAGCGGCCCTCGATGTTCTTCTTCTTGGCCTCTTCGTAGAGCTGGTCCCTGGTCGGGCCACCGGGCCCGCGGTGGGACCGTTCCCCGCCGCGTTGCGGAGCGGATTTCGGGTCGCGGAGGGAGGCCTTGGCGGCGGTCTTGGCTTCGCCGGAGCGGGCACGCTCCTTGTTCACCGTGCGGGCGGCGATCTCCTTGGCCCGCTTCTGCGAGGTGCCACGCTCCTCGGCCTGTTCCTTGATGTGTTCGTACTGCCGTTCACGCTTCTTGCTTGATCCTGCAGGCACGGCTGCTCATCCCTTCTTCGGTCAGCCTTCCCGGCGGCTCTGCCGTGGGCAATACCAGTCCACGTCCAGTGAGCACGCACCGCCACCCGGGCGGCGCCGCCCACCGGCACCGCCGTGCCGCACGCCCTCACGGGCGGCTGAGGGCAGGAGAAGCGGACTGCGCCAGAATGCGGTCGGCGACGGCCAGGGCGTCGTTGATCTCTGTGGTCGCCGTGGCCACGCACAAGGTGTACGACACATCCTCCAGCTGGGTGGCGGACTCGCGCGTCGACCTCTCCGCGTGCACCAAACGTGCATCGGCATACCGGGTCAGGAGGGTCCGCACGTCCTTGGGGTCGGGCATCAGCATGATCCAGGCTCCTTGTCGAGTCTCCTCAGGGTGTTTCCGCGAAGGCGGCAGTCATGCCTCCGGTGGCGCATTCCTGCCGGCACGGAGGTCAGGTGCCGGCAGGGATGCGCAGGACGGCGGACCGGCCATGCGTCCATGCGTCCATGCGGCATGCGTCCATGCGGCCGGCCGAGGGCCGACGCCGCTGTCGGCAGCTACCGGGGCACGCTTCGGGTCGCGCGCAGGGGGGCCGCGTCGTAGACAGGAGGCGTGCAGTGGACAGGAGGCAGGCAGTGGACAGGAGGCAGGAAGAGGCATGAACGACGGAGGGCTGGATGCCTGAGCTGCCCGATGTGGAGGCCTTCCGCAAGATTCTCGACTCCTGCGCGCGGGGCGCCTGCCTGCTGCGGATCGAGGTGCACGACGCGGGTGTACTGAACGGTGTGAGCGCCCGCCGGCTGCGGCGCTCATTGGAGGGGCGGCGCATCGCCGAGCCCGAGCGGCGGGGGAAATGGCTCTTGGCCCCCACCGAGGGAGGCCCGACCCTGCTGCTGCATTTCGGCATGACCGGGCAGCTCGTCTGCTGTCCGCCGGCCGAGCCTTTGCACCCGCACGACCGGGTCACTTTCACCCTCGGCGACGACCGGCAGTTGCGCTACCGCGATCAGCGCAAACTCAAGGGGCTCTGGCTGGCGGACGAACCCGCCGTGGCGCGCATGATGAAGGATCAGGGCCCCGATGCGCTGGCTGTCGGCCGCCCCGGATTCGACGAGGCTCTGGCCGGCCGGCGCGGCGGCATCAAGTCGGCACTCCTCGACCAGTCGGTCCTGGCCGGCCTCGGCAATCTGCTGGCGGACGAGATCCTGTGGCGCGCGAAGCTGCACCCCGCCCGGCCCGTCGGCACGCTCACCACCCAGGAGCTGGACCGGATGTACACGGCCTTGCGACGGACACTGCGCTCGGCGGTGGCGGCCGGCCGGGTGCCGCCCCGCAGGTCATGGCTCACCGGCCACCGGGACGACGCGGACCCCGTCTGCCCCCGCTGCCGCGAACGGCTCTGCGGCGGGCGCTGGGCCGGCCGGCACACGGTGTGGTGCCCGCGGTGCCAGCAGGCACCGGATCAGGTCATGTCACGTCGATGAGCCGTGAGCCGGACTATGGTCGGGCACATGGCACTGTCGATGCGAGAACGAGAGCAGTTTCTGGCGGAACCTCACATCGGTGCGCTGTCGGTGGTCGAGCGGCCGGACCGCGCACCGTTGACGGTACCCATCTGGTACCACTACACGCCGGGCGGCGAACTGTGGGTGCGTACCGGGCCCGATTCCCGGAAAGCGCGAGCGATCCGGTCCGCGGGGCGCTTCAGTCTGATGGTGCAGCGGGCCGAGCCGACCGTGCGCTACGTGTCGGTGGAGGGCCCGGTCACCAGGACGGAACCGGACAGCCGCGAGCGGTCCTGGGAGATGGCCGCGCGCTACCTCCCACCGGACAAGGTCGCCGGCTTCGTGGAGTACGACCACGCCCAGCTCGGTGAGCACGTCGTCCTCTTCATGCAGCCGGAACACTGGGTGTCGGCCGACCTGGGTTCCGTCTAGAGGGCGGACCTTCGCCGCACGTCAGAGGCGTATCGCGACAGTCCGTCGCTTCGCGGCACCCACTGGAGTGGTCGGCCGGGCCGGCCGTTGCGGGCAACTCGGCTCGTGCGATGCGGGCGCGGCCCGGACCATGGGAGCGTGGGATGGAATCCGGTCTCCGGCGGGGCCGCGCCGCTGGACGTGCTCGAGGTGGCGCCGACGGCCCGGACGGCGGTGGCGTGGCTGCCGCCGCAGGAGCTCTGGCCGGCAATTCAGGAAATCCGCTGGGCGCATGATCCGCAGGTACGGCGGTGGCCGCCGCATGTGAATCTGCTGTTCGGCTTCGCGCCGGAGGAGGAGTTCGCACGGGCTGTGCCACTGCTCTCCGCCGGCGCAGCGGAGAGCGCGGCGTTCACGTCGCGGCTGGCCGGCGTTCGGTACTTCCGGCACCGGCATGACGCGACGGTGTGGCTCGACCCGGCCGCGGCGGGTCTGGCACCGTGGGCACGTCTGCACCGGGAGCTGGGCTCCCGGTTCCCCCTCTGCCGCGGGCGTGGCGATCGCTTCACGCCGCATCTGTCCCTGGGCCGCACTCAGGATCCGCGCCCTCTGGCCGTCGAGTGCGCCGCCCGGCTCGGCACGATGTCGGCTGTGGTCGAAGAGGTGGTCCTGCTCTCCCGGCGCGGCGAGGGCCCCATGCGGCCCCGGGCCGTGATCACACTGGGCACGGGCGAGGTCCGCCGGCTGCTGGAGCGTTAGCGCGCGTATCGAAAGTGCGGCGTCCCACGGGACCACGAGACCACGGGGACGCGCTCACTCACCTGATCAGCACTCGGGCCGATCCACCTGCGCACCGGTGCCTTCCGGCGCGCCCATCCCCCACGCCCTCCCACCAGAGACGTTCAGGCGCGCGATGACGCCGCTGTCCGGCCGGGCAGTGGCGAGGGAAATGCTGAGGAGAGTGCGGTGACGGTGCCGGAAATTGCTGCGGCGGGGTGTGAAGTCGAGGGGCGAAGTGGCGCCCGGTGGGCGTTGGCCTCGGTCGCGTTGGGTGTCTTCTGCATCCAGCTCGACTCCTTCGCCCTGAACCTGGCCCTGTCGCGCATCAAGGCGGAACTCGGCGTGTCCACCGGGCAGTTGCAATGGGCGGTCAGTGCCTACCTGTTGTCGTGCGGCACGCTCATGTTGGGCGCGGGCCGGATGAGTGACCTGTTCGGCCGACGCCGTCTGCTGACCGCGGGGCTGGCGCTCTTCGGACTGGCGTCGCTGTGGTGTGCACTGGCGCCCTCGCTGCCGGTGCTGGTGGCGGCCCGCGTGATGCAGGGCGCGGGTGGCGCGTTGATCATGCCGGCCGGGCTGGCGCTGCTGACGAACGTGTTCCCGCCCGCCCTGCGCGGCCGGGCCACGGGGTGGGCGCTGGGCATCGGCGGACTGGCCACCGCCTGCGGCCCGTTCGTCGGCGGTGTCCTGACGGAGATGGTGTCGTGGCGGGCGGTGTTCTGGCTCAACGTGCCGCTGGGTGTGGTGGCCGCGCTCGGTGCTCGCCGGGCCCGGGAATCGCGGGACACCACGGCGTCCGGGCACGTCGACTGGCCGGGGCTGGGCACCGGGACCTGCGCCATCGCGGCCCTGGCCGTCTTCATCGACCGCGGCCCGGTGTGGGGCTGGGTGTCCCCCGCCGGCGTCAGCACGCTGTGCCTCGTGGCGCTGGCTTCGGCGGCCTTCGTACGGATCGAACTGCGCACTCGCGAGCCGCTGATCATGCCCGCGCTCTTCCGTAACGGCTCCTTCGTGGCGTTGACCGCGGCGGGCGCGGTGGCCAACGCCGCGACCGTGGTGTTCCTGTTCGTCGTGCCGCTCTCGCTCCAGGACGGCCGGCAGCTCACACCGTTGGCGGCCGGGGTGGCTTTCGTCGGCCCCGCGCTGGCCATGGCGGCCGCGGGGCCGTTCGCGGGGCGGGCGTCCGGCGCCCGCGCCGTACCGGTCATGGCGGCGAGCCTGGGGGCGGGCGCGGTGATGCTGCTGGGTGCGGCGTTCGTCTCCGGACTGCCGCCGTACCTCGCGGCGGTCACCGGCGGCGGGGCGGCGCTGGGCCTCGGCAACGCGCTGACGCTGACCGCCACCCAGGGCGTCATCCGGCCCGAACGCGCCGGTGAAGCCTCCGGGGTGACCAAGACCGTCATCACCGTCGCGGCCGGGCTGGGCGTGGTCGCGGCAGGCCCCACGGCCGATCCCGGCGGCGCCGCGGCGACCGGCGGCAACGGGCCGCTGGCCGTGGCAGGAGCCGGCTGCCTGACGGCTTGCCTCCTGCTGGCTCTGTGGTGGTGGGTCGGGCGACGCGGCCCGCGCGCTGGGCGGCCGGGAGAGCAGGTGCCCTCGGCGGCTGAGGGTGGCGGGCGCTGATCGCAGTGGTCCGGACTCGGACGCCCCCGCATAAGCGCACGCCCCCACGCCTACGCCTACCCGCCTACCCGCCTACCCGCCTACCCGCCGTGAGGTGGCGCCCCGCCCCCGTGGACCACACGTAAGTGTCAGCGCGGGCAGGTGGCGACCTTGTCCGGCAGCTTTCCGCCGACCAGATACCTGTCGACGGCGCGGTCGGTGCACGTGGACGGATTCTCCGAGGCGTACGCCGCGTGCCCGTGGCCCTTGCGTACCAGCAGCGAGCTGTGGGCCAACTGCCGGTGCACCTCCTGCGCGTTGGCCAGCGGAGTCTGCTTATCGTTGGTGTACGACACCAGCAGCACCGGTGCCGCCCCGGATGCCTTGATCGGTTCGGCCGCGCCGGTGGGGGCGACCGGCCACGTCGCGCAGTCGATCATCTGCCAGGCCAAGGAGCGCCCGAACAACGGCGACTGCCTGGCGAACGCGTCGGCGGTGTCAAGCATCTCCTTCGGGGACTTCGGCGCGGACGGCGAGTCCAGGCACAGCACCGCCGGCATGCTCGCGGACTCGTCTTCCTCGGCCTTCTCCTCCTGCGGCGTCGGCTTCCCGCCACCGCTGCCGCCGGCCGTCTCCTTGTCGAAGCGCTCGAAGGCGGCCCCGTCCCCGTGCAGGGCGGCGACCAGCGCCTTGGTCAGCGGCTTCCAGCTCTCCTTGTCCGTCACCGCCGAGTCCAGGTACATGGACAGGTTGGCGTCGGTGAATGCCTCGCCGTCCGGTCCTCGCAGTGGCTTCCGCTCCAGCCTCTTGGCGAACCCGGTGACCCTCCGCAGAATCTCCCCGGCCGTGCTTCCCAGACGGTCGTCCCCGCGCGCGACGAGATTCTGGGCGTAGCGACGCATCGCGTCATCGGAGGTCTTGGCGTCGCGGCGGGCGACGTGCTGCATGTCGGCCGCGGGGTTGACGACACTGTCGAGCACCATCCGGCCCACCTTGCCGGGGAACAGCTTCATGTACTGCTGGCCGAGGAAGGTGCCGTAGGAGAAGCCGGTGTAATTCAACTTGGCATCACCCAGGACCGTACGGAGCACGTCCAGGTCACGCGCGACGCTCACGCTGTCCATGTGCGCGAAAACAGCGCCGCTGGCCTTCTGGCAGGCCTGACCGCGCTTGGACGCGTCGGCGAACGCCTTCTCGGCCTGCGCCTCGGTACGCGGCGGGTTCTCGGGCTGCTGCGGCACGCCGTCGGGGCACTTGATCTGCCCGGAACCGGCTATGCCCCGGGGGTCGAAGCCGACCAGGTCGTAGCGAGACCGGGCCTGGGGGCCGGCCTGCCAGTTTCCATCGGCCACGTCGGCCGCACCGCCCGCGCCGGGCCCGCCCGGGTTGTAGAGCAGTGATCCCAGCCGACGGCTGGGGTCCTTTGCCCGCACCCGCGACACCCGGAGTTCGACGGTCTTCCCGTCCGGGGCGGCGTAGTCCACCGGCACCTTCACCCAGCCGCATTCGGCGCCGGGTACGGCCTTGGCGGTGACGTCCGCACCGCAGGCCGTCCACTGGATCTTCTGCTGTGTGAAGCGCGCGGGCAGCACCGGGGCGGACGTGTTCCCGCCCCTGGCGTGGTCGGGCTGGGACGCCGCGGCGCCACCGAGGGCGCAGACCGTCGCCACCAAGGTGGTGCCGGTCAGCACACCGGCCGTCAGGGCCATGGACTTGCGGGGAATGGGCATCGCCGTTCTCGCTCTCTCGCTGGTCCCGGGAAGGATGCGCACAGGCGTCACGGCGGCGCTATCGGCCCCGTCACAATCGCACACGGGGCATACGCAGCGTCGACGACGGGATCACCCATCGCCATCAGCCCGAGTGACACCGGCCACTCCTGATCACTCGGGGGATGTGGCGTTCCACTCAGCGTGTGCACCTCCTGGGGCCGGTGCCCCAGGAGGTGGCGGAACCTGACTCTCGGCGGCAGCCGGCCCCGGGGGCCTCAGGCCACGGCGGGTGTGTAGTGGGCCGCGTCACCGCCTTCGAGGGCGCGGCTGGAGGTGCCGTCGATACCCACCGGGACGTCCCCGGCGACGGTCACCCGGTGCAGCAGGCGCGGAAGGTCTCCGTAGTCGTCGGGCGCGTAGTGCTGGGTGCTGCGGTTGTCGAAGAGGACCAGGTCACCGGGCGTCCAGGTGATTCGGACGATGTTCTCCGGCCGCGTCACATACGACTGGAAGATGCGCAGCAGGTCCCGCGACTCGGAGGGGTTCAACCCCTCGATGGTCTGCGCGAAGCCGCCGATGAACAGGCCGCGCTCCCCCGTCTCGGGGTGCACGCGTACCACCGGGTGGGCGGTGCGGTACGTGCGCGAGACGAACTGCTTGCGGTGCTGGGCCGCCTTGTCGGTCTTCGGGGCGGCGTAGTCGTAGGCGTTGGTGTGCACCGCCCACAGCTTGTCCGCGAGCTCGCGCAGCGGCTCGGGCAGGTCCCGGTAGGCCGCGGCCGAGTTGGCGATGAGCGTGTTGCCGCCGTAGGGCGGGACGACGATGCTGCGCAGGGTCGACGCCTTCGGGGGTGTGCGGACGAAGGTGACGTCGGTGTGCCAGTGATTGGCGCGGATGCCCTCGTCCCCGTCGACGGGCAGGATGTTGGGCTGCCCGTCCACGGAGGGCACCGTGGGGTGGGCGGTGGTGAGTTCACCGAAGAGGGAGGCGAAGCGCAGTTGGGCCGCATCGTCCAGATGCCGGCCGCGGAAGACCAGCGCCTTGTGTTCCAGCAGAGCCGCGTTGATCTCGGCGACGATGCCCGGGTCGAGGTCGGCGGAGAGGTCGGCGCCGACGATCTCGGCGCCGATGCGTCCGCCGATGCGGCGGATGTCGAAGCCTGTGCTGGTGCTCATGCGCGTATTCCTTTCGAGGGTTTCGGCAATCTCAGGAGGTGAGGGCAGGGGTGGGGGCAGGGAGGACCCTGGAGTTCGTGGGATTCAGGTGGGCCGAGGCAGCGGCGTCAGCTCGTCGCGGGGACCCGCCATGAGCTGAGCCGCTTCTCCACGGCCACCAGCAGCTGGTTGAAGGCCACGCCGATGACGGAGATCGTGACGATGCCCGCATACATCTGCGGAATGGCGAAGTTGTACTGGGACGCATTGATGAGATAGCCCAGCCCGGCCTTGGCGCCGACCATCTCGGCGGCGACCAGGACGACGATGGACACCGCCCCGGCCAGCCGGATTCCGGTGAAGATCGTCGGCACCGAGGCCGGCAGGATCACCTTCTGGAACAGCCGCGGCGCTGACAGGTCCATGGACTTCGCCAGCCTCAGCAGGGTGGGATCGACGGTGCGTACCGCACTGATGGTGTTGAACAGGATCGGCCATGCGCAGGCGTAGACCACGATGGAGATCTTCGACGTCTCGCCGATGCCGAGGAGCAGCACGAACACCGGCAGCAGGGCCAGGGCCGCGGTGTTGAGGAAGACCTGCAGCAACGGGTTGAGGAGATCGGCGACGGGCCGGTACCAGCCGATGAGCAGGCCCAGCGGTACGGACACGGCCACGGCCGTGCCGAATCCGGTGAACGAACGCACCAGACTCGCCTGTGCGTTGTCGGCGAGCTGGCCGTTGGCCACCAGTCCCCACCATGCCTCGGCGACCTCGCTGAAGGGCGGCAGGAAGGTCCGGTCCACCAGTCCGAAGCGGGGCGCCAGCTCCCACCCGAGCAGCAGGGCGACGATCGCCGCCGACTTGGTGACGCCGGTCAGTACCGCGCGCAGGATGCGGGGCAGCACGGGTGGGCGGCGGGGCCTCGCCCTGCCCGGCGCGATCGGCGGGGCGTTCGGCGGGGCGGCAGCGGGCTCCTCCGTGGTCACACCGCTTGCGAGGCTCATACAGAGACCTCCTCCTTCTCCAGCAGTTGGGTCCTGGTCACCTCGTCGTGCAGCAGCGTCCAGATCTCGTGCCGGTACCGTGCGAACTCGGGACTGGACCGCAGGTCGTCCGTCTTTGTGCGGGAGTCGAAGCCGATGGGTACGACCTGCTTGATGCGGCCGGGCCGGGAGGTCATGACGGCCACCCGTCGGCCCAGGTAGACGGCCTCCTCTATGCCGTGGGTGATGAAGACGACGGTCTTTCGGGTGCGCTGCCAGATGCGCAGCAGCTCGTCCTGCAGCGACTCCCTGGTCTGGGCGTCCAGTGCGGCGAACGGCTCGTCCATCAGCAGGACGTCGGGGTCGTAGGCGAGAGAGCGGGCGATGGCCACGCGCTGGCGCATACCGCCCGACAGTTCGTGCGGGTGGCGGTTCTCGAATCCGGTGAGCCCGACCAGGTCCAGGTACTCGCGGGCACGCGTCGCGCGCTCACGGCGTGGCACGCCGGTCGCCTCCAGGCCGAACTCGACGTTGCCCAGGGCGGTGCGCCAGGGCAGCAGGGCGTACTGCTGGAAGACGATGCCGCGGTCCAGGCCGGGTCCGGTCACCGGTTCCCCGTCCAGGAGGATCCGTCCGCCGGTCGGCCGGGCGAGCCCGCCCAGCAGTTCCAGGAGCGTGGACTTGCCGCATCCGCTGGGGCCGACCACGACGACGAACTCCCCCGCTTCGATCCGCAGGTCGACACCGTCGAGAGCGGTGAACTCACCGTCGCCGTGCGCCGGGCCGCGGCCCTGGGCCTTCCCCTTCTTGGCGGGAAAGGTCTTGCGCACCTGGTCGAACTCGATCTTGGGTGTGATGGCATCCGACATGCGATCAGCTCCCGCTCTTGGAGGGCGTCTTGGCCGTGGAAGGCTTGGCCGTGGACGGCTTGGCCTTCCGGCTGTACGCGTTGAACTCGTTGGTGTAGAGATCCGACGCCTTGACCTGGCCCTTCTTGATGTCACCGCGCTCGCTGAGCCAGTCGATCCACAGCTGGAACTCCTTGTCGGTGATGCGTCCGGCGGTCTCGGCGACGCCGAAGGACTTCCAGTACTTCAGCGGAGCCGTGCCCTCGTTCCGGCCACGCTTCTTGACGATCTCGATCTGCCGGGCGATGACCTCGTCCCGTGGTGTGGCGCGGGCCCACTCGATGGCGCGCGCGATGCCCGTGACGAAGGTGCGCGCGGTGTCGGGGTTCTCCTTCAGAAATCGGTCGTTCAGCACGTACGTACCGGCGGAGAAGTCGCCGAGCAGCTGGTAGTCGGTGAACAGGGGCTTGAGACCGCCGGTCTGCAGGGCCTTGTCACGCAGGATGTCGCCGAGGACGCCCACCTGGATCTGTTTCTGCCGCAAGGACTGCTCGGTGTTGACCGGGGGCACCACCAAGGGTTCGACCTTCTTGATGTCCGCCTGCGACAGTCCGTGGCGTTGCAGGTAGATGTCGAGCATGGCTTCGGAGTGCGCGCCGAGGGTGTTCATCCCGACCTTCTTGCCGATCAGGTCACGGGCCGAGTGGACCGGGCTGCCCTTGAGTACGTAGAAGCCGTTGTAGGCGGCCTTGTCGACGCCGTAGTAGCTGATGACCGCCGTGATGGGAGCTTTTCTCGCAGCGAGTTTGACGACGGCTCCGTTGAACGCGCCGCCGAAGTCGACCTGCCCGGTGGCCGCCGACTGGATGTCCTGTGGCCCGCTGATCGTGTTGCCGACCCACTTCAGCTTCACGTCCTCCAGGAAGCCGAGATCTTCGGCCAGTTCGGGCAGGATGACGGCCCCGGCCCACCCCTGGTATCGCAGGGTCTTGGTCTGGTCCTTGGCCGCAACGCCGCCTCCGGAGCCGCAGCTGACCGCGACCGCCGAGAGGCCCAGCAGGGTGAGGAACTGTCGTCGGCTCGACGAGGTGATCAGCGTGCCCATGGAAAGGTCCTGTTCGCGTGGTGGGTGGAGCGCGGTGGAATGCGGTGGTTCGACGGTGGTGCGCATCGGCAGCGCCCGGGTGAAGCCCTTCGCGGCCTGCCAGAACCGCAGTCCGCAGACCGCAGCTCCGCTTCCGGCGGACATAGAGGCCCCTGGTGCGAAAAGGGAAAGGGAAGGGCGAAGGGCGAAGGGAGAGGAAAGGAAGAGGAAGGGAAGGGGCAAGGGAAAGCCGCACGCACGGTGGGGTGGGAAACACATCGGCCCGTGCGCCGAAACCCGGGAGAATCCAAGTGGGTACGCGGCGACAATCACCGAGCGACGAGGAGAACCCGGGCAGACAAGTGCACCGGGCCCCGGCTCAAAGGCCGCTTAAGGGCCGCTCAGGGGGCGCTCAGAAGCTGAGGGCGCCGGCCGCTTGAAGACAGGCCCTAGAAACCGGCGGCACAAATGGCACTGGCCTGGCGTCGCAGATCGACGTGCAGGCGTGCGGTGAAGTTCTCCGAATGGCTCACACTTGGGAGGCTGGCAGCGAAATTCAGCCACGTCAATGCGGTGAGAGCCCTTGTCTCACGTGCTGATTCTCCTGCCATGCGCGCGCAGCATTACGTTCACAATCGCCGCCGCCCGACGACTACCAGGTGCTGTCGCCTCGCAGGACGGCCTCGGCACCGCCGTCGATGAAGATGACCTGGCCGGTGACGTGTGAGTTCTCCGGGGAGGTCAGCCAGGCCAGCAGCGGGGCAATCTGTTCAGGACGCGCGTGGCCGTGCAGGCGCATCGGGACGCTCGTGTCGACGACTTTGCGTATACCGGCATCGGCGAGCATGCCCTCCGTCATCGGCGTGACGACCGTGCCGGGGGCGACGCCATTGAGCGGGATGCCGGCGGCCGCCCAGTCACCGGTGACCGCCGTGCGACGGAGCCAGCGCGCGAGGGCAGCCTTGGACGAGGGGTAGATCGCATAGCCCTCGCCCCGGTCGATGGCGGCCTGAGCCGCGGCAACGGTCGCCTCCTCGTCCCCGGAGAGCGCGGCGTCGACGATGGCGGTGTCGTGCGGGTGGACGGAAGTGACCGAGGAGACCAGGACGGCGCGCGGCTCGGTTCCGGCGGCGAGCAGCGGGCGCAGCCCTTCGAGAGTGGCGACCACGCCGAAGTAGTTGACCTGGACGGTGGCCGGAGCGAAGTGCGCGAGGCCGGCGCAGGCGATGACGGCATCAAGCCGGCCGACGGTCAACTCATGTGCACGGTCGACCAGTTCCGTACGGCCTTCGGGGGTGGCGAGGTCCGCGGAGATGTCGGCGCCTTTGAGATCGGCGCCGATCACGGTGTGGCCTCGTTGGCGGAGGTGGGAGGCGGTGGCCTTGCCTATGCCGGAGGCGGCTCCGGTGATGAGGTAAGTACGCCCCGAGGCGCCGGAGGTACGGGAGGCGCGGGAGGCAGGAGAGGTACGGGACATGGTCGGCTCCTCGCTGATGTGCCCGGGTGGCCCGGGTGGCCCCTTGGAATGACATAGCGCACGCCGACCTGTCCTCGTCTGACCCCAAGTCGTCGGTCTCTTAAGGGTGTTCAGGGATCCGACCTATCCGACCGGTCCGGCGGAGCCAACATACCTCTTTTTTGACACGTCGTGCCAAGTAGCTGGTCCGTGACAGAATCGCCGCATGCGGCAACAGGAACAGGCGCAAGAGCAGGGGCAGGACCGCACGGCGAGGAGCGACGGATGACGGCGTCGCGCGGGAGGCCGTCGCTGACCGAACGGCGGCGACAGGAGACCCGGCTGGAGATCGCGGAGACCGCGGCCACCCTGTTCTCCGAGCAGGGGTACGACGCGACCACGGTCGAGGACATCGCCTCGGCTGCCGGTATCTCGCTACGCACCTTCTACCGCTACTGCGCGGCGAAGGAGGACGCACTCACTCCCCTGCTGACCGCCGGCCTCGGCCGGCTCGTCGACACGCTGGCCACATGGCCGGCCGATGAACCGCTGACCGGCGCGGTGCAGGCGGCGTTCGACGCACCGGCCTCACCCCCGCACCTCGCGGACACGGAGCGCGCCCGTCGACTGGTGCGCGTCATGGGCGGCGTACCGGCGATTCGGATGCGGTGGCTGGCCGCCGGGCGGGACCTGCAGGACCGGTTGCTGCCGCTACTCGCGGCCCGCACGGGAGCGCCACCGGACAGCCTCGAAGTACGACTCCTGACCACCACTCTGCTCGACGCGATCCACATCGCCCTGGAGTACTGGGCCCAGCAGGGCGAACCGGAGGGCATCGCCGAGCTGACGCGTCGGGCGCTCGACTATCTGCGCATCGATGAGCTGGAGTGAGGCTGCGACAAGACCCTGAAACCGGCTCCCCCTGCATATCGGGAGATTTTTACTCTTGTCCTGAATTGGGGGATTGCGTGTATCGTCCTCAGAGTCAGTTCCGGCACGCGAGGGAACTGGGAGACGCCATGAAGAAGATCATCGCGATAGCGTTCATCACTGCTCTGCTCGGCGCCGGAAGCGCCGGCGCCGCCTCCGCGGCCACCGCGTCGCCGGGGCCTCCCCCACCAGGCCGTGACCTCGTCACCACGACGTTCCACTGTCCCCGCCCGCACGGCACCTTCAGGATCACGGCGGACCCCTGGGTGATGGGCCAGTACGAGTGGTATTACGGAGAGCACGGCTGCACGTACACGTCGTAGCCACCGCCACCGGCTCCCCCGCGGTCACGGTCACGGTCACGCTCGGCCGTCGGCATGGCGGTGGTGCCGCCCAGAACGCCGGGCGGTAGCCGGTCCTTGCTCCGACAGCCGGAGGAATCCGCTGGGGCGAAGCCCCCTCCCGCTCACGTCACCCTCGTCCTCACGTCCTTCTCGCCCTCACGTCCTACTCGTCCTCACGTCCCTCTCGTCCTCACGTCACCGGCATCGTCCCCGTCCCCGACGGCGTCAGGACAGCGGCCGCCAAGCGGTCACGGAACCAGCGGTGTCCGGGGTCGCTTGAGTTGCGGGGGTGCCAGGCCATCCCGAGGTCGAGAGGTGCCAGGTCGAGCGGGATGGGGAAGGTGCGCAGCCCCAGTGCGGAGGTGGTGTCGGGGAGCCAGTCGGCCAGGGTGAGGGCGACGAGGTCGGTGTCCCGGGCGAGCATCATCGCGCTCGTATGGCTGGGTACCACGACCGCGGTCCGGCGCCGCAGGCCGAGTTCCGCGAGTGCGCTGTCGATGGGCCCGAGGCGCTTGCCGAGCCGGGAGATGCCGATGTGGTCGGCCGCGGCGAAACGGCGGGCGTCGATCCGCCCGTCGAAGAGGGGATGACCGCTGCGGGCGATGCCGACCAGCGTCGTCCGGGCGAGCTGTCGGGTCCGGATCTCCGGGTCCAGGTGTCCGAGGACGCCCAGTTCGACGTCCACCCAGCCCTGCCGCAATGCGGGGCCGCCCTCCAGTGCCTCCGGCAGGAAGACCACGTCCACGTGCGGAGCCTCCGCGTGGACCTGGTCGGTCAGGGCCCCGGCCAGCCCCGCCAGGAGCAGGTCGGCGGCCTGCACGGTGAAGGTGCGCTGGAGATGCACGGCATCGAAACCGGCACCGGGCCGCAGGACGTTGTCGCAGCGGCTCAGCAACCCGCCCACCTCATCACGCAGTTCCAGGGCGCGCGGGGTCGGGACCATCCCCTGGCCCGCACGGACCAGCAGGGGGTCGCCGACGGCACGGCGGAGCCGGGCCAGCGTGCGGCTGACCGCTGCGGGTGAGGTACCGAGTCGCTCCGCGGCGCGGGTCACGCTGTTCTCCTGGAGCAGGGCGTCCAGGGCTCGCAGCAGGTTGAGATCCATTGACACTCCTGAGCTGCACTTTTACGGATGGGTCAACTATTGGGTGCCAATCTTTGCATTGCTTCGGAATTCTCTCGCGCCGAGAGTGGAGGAGTCCGCGAAGACGCGTGACGTCCCATCCGCCCCGTTCAAGGAGCTCTTGGTGCAGTACTCCCCCCGTGCCGGCCGAGAAGGCGATGTCCTGGCCGTGGTCAGTCAGAGCGGGCCTACAGTCTCGTTCTTCGACGCCGCCTCCGACCGGCACCTCGGTGCGGTCGAAGTCCCCGCCCAGCCCCACGAGTTGTGCTTCGACCCGACGCAGCGGCTGCTGTGGTGCACCACCGCGTATCACTCGGGCTACTACCACGCGAACAGCGGACGTCGCACCGAGGTGACCGTCATCGACCCAGGCACCCGCCGCATCGTCGAGGTCGTCGACCTCGCTCCGGAACACGGCCCGCACGGGCTGGCGTTGGACCCGGCCCGTCGACGCCTGTACGTCAGCGTGGAGGGCTCTAAGGACCGGCCCGGCGGTGTCGTGGTGATCGACACGGAGACCCGGCGGCCCCTGGGCAGGATCGGCACGGACGCCCCCGGGCCGCACTGGTTCGCCATCGATCCGGCGGGAAAGACGGGTTACGCCACCAACAAGGAAGCGCCGTTCGTATCGGTCGTCGACCTCGAACGGGGAGCCCTCACCGCGAAGGTCGAGGTGCCGGGCAGTGAGGGACTTGCCGTCTCCGCCGACGGCACGCACGTCTTCGTCGCCTCGCCCTACGCTGGTTCCTTCTCCGCCGCCGAGGAGCGGAAGCCCACCGGCATCCGGGTCATCGATGCCCGGACGGCGTCCGTCGTCGACATGCTGCCCACGGAGCACATCGTCCTGCCGGTGCACCTGACGGCAACGGGGAAGCTGCTCGTGGGCGAATCGCCCATGGCACCCGACCCGGGCTCCCGGCTCGGACGCCCTGCGCCGGGCCGGCTCACGGTGTTCTCCGCCGACACCCGCGAGCGGCTGGGCGAGGCCGAGGTGGGGTTCTTGCCGCTGACCATCACCTCGTCACCCGACGGCCGGATCGCCTATGTGGCCTGTGTCGGCTCCTCCACCGTCCACCTCGTCGACCTGGACACACTGCGGAGCCTGGCCCGGCTGGACATCGCCAAGCTCGGCGAGCCCGGTGCCCACGGCCTGGCCTACATCCCGCGCCCGGCCTGAGGCACGCAGGGTTGCCGTTGGCGCTGTCCCGTGGCCGGGAGCGAGCGACCCGTGGCAACCCGAGGGGCCGAACGCAAGGGGCCGGCTCGCCGAAGGTGTCGGCGGGCCGGCCCCCGGAACCGCTCGGTCAGGCGGCCCGGACAGGCCGCTCAAGGCGTGCCGGAAGGCCTGCGCGGAATCGGCGGTGGCGCCGCCGACTCCGGTCCGCCGCCTCCGGTCCGCCGCCCCGATCAGCCACCCCGGTCCACCGTCCGGCGGCTCCGGTCATCGTGCGGCCCCCTCCCCCGGTGCGCCGCCGGGCGGCGGACAGTTCTCGGCGATCTTGTACTTGAGTGCCTGGGGGTAGTCGTGCCGCCCGAGCCGCACCCGTACGACGATCGGGCCCTGGTTGATCGTGTCGGTGGGCTCGGCGATCCGCTGGAGCAGGGTGGCGAGTTCGTCGTGCGTGCGGACGCTGGCGCCGTTCATCGGGTGCTTGGCGGAACCGAAGACCTCCGCAAGCTTCTCGTACCGCCAGGGGTGCAGTTCGTTGTAGAACTCGGCGCCGTCGGAGGCCGGTGTCCCCTCCTGGTAGTAGCAGGGCTGGACGAGCATCTGCTCGATGCCGTAGAAGCCTTCGTTGTCCAGGACGAACACCACCGGGCGCAGACCGTGCCGCACATGGGTGGACATCTCCTGGCAGGTCTCCTGGAAGGAGCCGTCGCCGACGAAGACCAGCGGGCGCTTGTCGGCCTGGCGCCGGCCGAGCGCGACACCGGTGGCCGCGCCGACCGAATAGCCGATGGACAGCCAGCTGTTCTGCGCCACGTACGAGGCGCGCTCCGCCATCCGCAGGTTCATCGAGCCGATCAGCGCGAACGCGGCGTCGCACACCACCGTGAACGGGTTGGTGCGCTCGCCCCGGGACTCGCTGGTCTGCGCTTCGAGGAAGGCGTTGAGGTGCCGGAAGAGGCTGTCGTACGTCACGTTCTGCGGGTACGGGCCGCCGGTCTGGGAGTCCAGGTAGGCGGCGGTGCTGCCGGGGACGTCCAGCCCCTCGTCATGTGCGCGGGTGAAGTAGTCCGCCTCGAAGGCACCGCTTCCGAACTCGGCGACCAGGCGTTCCCGTAGCGCCGGAATGAACCGGGCGAGCTGCACATCGGGGAAGTACGAAGCGCCGACGTGCACACCGTCGTGGGCGGCGACCGCCCAGTCGTCGCCGATCGACCGCGCGCCGCCGAGGTTCTTCGAGGTCGCCCAGGTGCCCAGCCCGATGCGGCAGCCCGCACTGTTGAAGACCTCGGCGACCTCCGGACTGCTGGCCTTGCCGTTGTAGACGCCGGAGAAGCCCGGGGTGTACTCGGAGACCACGGACTTGGCGCCGATGGTGGTGCAGAACGGGATGCGGGTCTCGCGCACCAGCTTCTCGAACTCGTCGGACAGCCGGAAGCGGTCGATCTCCTCACCGGCCCACAGGATCGGGTTGCGGTGGTGCCGCACCAGTTCCATGCACGCCGTGACCGCCTGGTCGAGCATCCGCTCGTTCTTGGCGGTGACGGGCCGCTCCCGCCGCGTCAGCCGGCCCTGGGGTGCGGGACACCGCGCCCCCCAGACGTCATCCATGACCTCCAGATAGACCGGCCGGCGGTGGGAGAGGCACGCGGTGATCGCGCTGTCGATCTGGGTGGGGGCCAGACCGGGGTTGGAGATCGCCTGGGCGTCCACCGTCACCTGGCGGTAGACCTCCAGGTTGCTCTCAGGGCGCTGGGACATGTGCGAGGTGAGCAGGCCGATCGCCCGCTGGTTGAGCCACTGCTCGTAGGACGGCGCGGCGTTGATCGCGATCAGCGGCACGTACTCGGCGAAGCCCCCGCCGATCGCGTTGAGCAGGTTGAACGCGCCCACGCTGTAGGTGACAGCGACCGCGCCGATGCCCTGCTCGCCGAGTGCGATCTGCGCGTCGGCGGACTTCACCCGCGCATAACCATCGGCGGCCTGGCCCGCGCCCCCCTCGGTCGGGGTGCCCACCCAGCGCACCGTGGTCTTCTCGTGCAGGGTCGACAGGAACGGGCCCAGATGGTCGCCCGGAACGCCGAACAGATGGGTGATGCCGAGCTGTTCCAGCCTGAGGGCCAGGTACTCGGCGACGGTGCAGGTGTGTGAGGTGGTCATGAGGTCACCACGTCCTCTCGTGACGGGGCCGGCGGTGTGGCGCCTGCCCGGCTCTCTCGGGGTTCCGCGGTCCGCGCGGTGGCGGCGGCGCTCTCGTACGCCGCGGGAGACTCGTGAACGGCGAGGGCGGCTCGGACGGCCGTCTCCACCGCGCCTTCGATCCAGGCGTGTTTGAGCGAGACATGCTCACCGGCGAAGTGCACCGGTCCCTCGGTCCGGATCGCGTCGAGGTGGAAGCTGGTCATCTGATGCGGGGTGTAGACGGCCGCCTCACCACAGGCGTACGGGTCGCGCAGCCAGCTCTGGGTCTGGCCGGCGCCGGTGTAGAAGACCTCGATCCGGCGGCCGTGCACCGACTGGAGGTTGAGCAGGGCGTAGCTGTATCGCTCGGCGTCGTCGAAGGAGTCCCAGCGGGCCGCGTCGTCCGACCAGGAGTAGCCGGCCAGTACCACGCCTCCGCTGCTGCCGGGGACGGGGTGTGAGGGGTAGTACATGAAGCGGTTGGGGTTGTCGGTGGTGGAACCACCGCCGACCGCGTGGGTGGCCGGCCGTACGCCGCCGCGCAGTGTGGAGTTGCGGTAGTACTCCACCTGCTCCTGGCTGATGCGCTTCTCGTCCACGCTCGGATGGGCGCCGAGCAGGCCGGTGGGCAGATCCCGCACGTGCTGCGGCACGGACACCGCGGCCTCGGCGTCGTCCTCGCCCCACTGCTGGTAGTACTCGTACAGACCGGGCGCGATGGCGTCCAGCTCCCGCTTCCAGTCCTCCTCGGTGAATTCCCACCAGCGGCGGGAGAATTCCAGCAGCACCTTGGTGGCCTGGTCGTAGTGCGTCTCGATGACGGCGCGGCGCTTCTTGTAGGAGAACGGCGGGGTCACGGTGGTGAAGCGCAGGCTGGAGAAGGGGATGGTGACGATCGCCAGGTCACCGGTCCAGGTCTGCGGCTCGCCGTACGGATCGCCCTCGGGCACGGTCTGGATGGCGACAGCGGGGCCGCCGGGCCCGGCGAGCCCGCCCTGGTGGCCGTCGCGGCCCGGATCGTAGTACTCCAGCCGGACCATCCGCTGGCCCATCACGATCTGGTCCCGCAGATCCTTGGCGAGTGCTTCCGGAAGCTGCCGGCTGCCGCCCTCGATCTCCCAGTACGTGGCGGCGGGGTCGATGTCGCTGCGGCCCAGGAAGCTGTGGAAGAACGCGAGGTGCAGCCGCGAGGTCATGTTCTCGATCGTGCCGATCGCCTCGATGGCCTCATCGCTGAACCCGGCGTACTCGCGCAGGAAACGGCCCATCGAATAGCCGTCGAAGTCCCGGATGACCTCGGCCCAGCCGTCCAGCCACTCCTGGAAGGGCTTGTTGACCCGGGTCCCGTCGCTCCCCAGCACGGAGTAGTAGTCGCGCACCGGCTCCAGTGCCTGGTGGACCATCTCGGCGGCGGGCAGCCGCGCTTCGCAGCCGGTGAGGTGGAAGCCCTCGTTGATCGCGGACGGGTCCTTGGCGTACTGGGCGCGCCGTACCTGCGTGCGGTTGGTGCGGATCCAGGTGTTGTTGCGCTTGTCCGGGGCCCGGAACTCGGGGCTGGGGGCGCCGTTCGTCCAGACCTTGCCGTCCTTGAACGACTTGTAGATCACCGGGGGTAGCGGGGCGCTCTGGTTGCCGGTCGACGGATCGATGTCGACGTTGAAGAACAGCCGCCGCTTCAGGCCGAGTTTGTCGATCAGCGCCAGGGTCAGCGGATGGAAGCTGGGCAGGCGCATCGCCCCGGCCTCCGCGTACTGCGCGGGGTCGGTGAAGGGCGGCGGCTCACCCTTCTTCGCGTGGAAGGTCTTGATCCGGCCGCCGACCCGGTTGGCATTGGCCTCCAGGATCGTCACCTCGTGCCCGGCGCGGGTCAGCAGGTCACCGGCGACCAGGCCGGCGATGCCCGCTCCGACGATCAGGATGCGCTTGGGGTCGACGGCCGGTTCCAGCCCGTTGTCGATCAGTACGTCGAGATAGCGCAGCTTGAGGTCTTCATTGGCCGGCTCGGGACCGACCAGCAGAAGTTCACGGGCGAGCTGCTGATAGGTCTTCTCGGTGGCCCGCTCGGCCCCGGTGTGCTCAGGGCGGCGACCAGGGCGGATGTCGTTCATGACCGTTCCTCGATGGTGGTCACTTTTCTCCTTCGCTGGGACTTCGGTGCCTTGGCGCTTCGGTGCTTTGGCGCTTCGGTCTTCGGTGCTTGGGTCTTCGGTGCTTCGGAGCACCAAGGGGCTTCGCAGGAGGGCGAATCCGGCTCCTGAACACGCGGACGTGGAAAGGGACGCAGAAGTGGAAAGAGACGTGGAGTTGGACGCGGGAAAGGAACAAGGGCACGCCGAAGGCAGCCGGCGCACTGCTGGTGGCGGCTTCTGGCGCCAGCCCAGCACCGAATGAACCACCTCGCAGAAGCACAGTCGTCAAACGGAGCACCGGATCACTCGAAACGGCGAGTCCGACTCGGATTCCGTGTAGGACGCCGCACAGGGGTCAGGTCGGGGAAGCGAGGGACCCGCTGTTTGTCGGATCCCCTGCCATCCGCGAGCACACGCGCGGGGAGAGGGGAAACCGAGAAGGAACCGCCCGACGGCCACCGCCCCAGGTCAGGCGCCAATCGTGGTGACGCGGCAGGCCGGTGCAGTGACGCCACGCAGGCCGTACAGTCCAGCAGGGACGGGTACCGCACCGGCGCGCACCCCGATTCGGAGGATTCCGTTCCGACATCGGCGCACGGTCCGAGGGGGGCCGGTGAGACCGGGGAGGCCGGCCGGGTGAGCAGTGCTGTTGACGAGGGGCCCTTGCGCGGTCTCCGTGGGGGCTGCGGGCGGCCTTCGGGCGCGGAGTCCGGGTGCGGGATCCCGTACGCGAACTCGCCCTCGCCCGACAGGCCAGTAGCCGAAGACCACGACCAGACCGCAAGGGATCGTGACCGCAACGCCCGTCGGCCACGGGCCGGGGCAGCCCGGCCAACACCTGCCGCAGCCGCGGCACATCCATGGAAGTGTGACGCCGCCGCGAACGCTTCCCGCCGGACATCGTGAGGCAGCAACTCGTGCCCCACGGCCTTCGTGCTGGTCACGTGCCTCTTGGGCCGGAGCACAGGATCAGACGGAGGCCGTTTTCACGTATGCGGAATCCCGGTACGAGCGATCATGTTCGGGTCATCGTTCGGTAAGCCCGAGTCAACAAGATCAAACGTCCTCTTCGGGTCCCACGTGGCGAAGAACTGTCTCGTGCCCGCCCGCGGCGACGAGCCCGTCGATGACCTTGGCCATCGACGGCGCACCCGCGTCGCGGACGATGAGGCCGTCCCAGCACCACCAGTAGTCGCCTTCTGGTTCGCCTGCCTGCCGCCGGCGGTCCATGATTCGGTGCACCTCATCGAGAGTGAACACGGTTCCGGACCAGCGATCGCCATCATCGCGGATGACCCACATGTCCACATTGCAGACCTCGTCGAGGTCCTCTCCCGCACCGGGCACGAAACAGATCTCGTAGCCGTCACGCCTGACTCGGTAAAAGGGGCCGTCCCACATGTTCGCTCCGTAGCGCTCTGCCGCACGCCGCCTTCATGAACCAAGCCGGACGGCCGACCAGTACACCCCGCTTCACCTGAAGGGCGTAGCAGACATGGCAGGTTGAAGAACAAGCCTAGAGACTGTCCCGTATCACCGTAAGGTCCAGGGGCGGCAGCTGACGCAGCTCGGACCCGGCCGCGCTCATGGCGGCGCCGTAGCGCGAGGTGCCCAGGAGCTCCGTCAGGGCGTCGGCGATCTCGCCGCGGCTCGCCGTGATGTCCAGCGCCCGCCCCAGGCCGCGGCGGGAGAACGCGGCGGCGTTGTCGGGCTGATCGGCGAGAACACCCAGCCCCAGGACGGGCGTTGCCCCCTGCACCGCGTCGAGCAGGGACGCCCGGCCTCCGTGCGTCACGAACAGGTCGGCCCGGTGCAGCAGGGCGGGTTGTGGGGCGTGCTCGACGACCTTGATGTGAGGGCTCTCGCTCGGCAGGTGCTGCGCGAGATCTCCCGCGGACACGATCGCGTCGCAGTCGATTGCACGGAGTGCGGCCATGATCTCCTTGTATACGTTCTCGACGGTGGCGCGCAGGCCGGACATCGCGGTGGTCAGGGTGCCGAGGCTCACGTAGACGAGCGGGCGCGACGGACGGGAGGAGGGGGCCCGACACTCAGGGAGGACGGTGCGGAAGTCCGCGACGGTGCGTCGGACCGCGCGCGCCGAGGGCGGGGGCGTCGCGTAGAACCAGTGGACCGGTGCGGGGGTGAGCATCGGGGGGAGCGTGGGGGTGTCCTGCTCGTGCTGCTTGCAGAGGGGAAGCAGCACGGGCGCGATCTGGGTGTCCCAGAGATTCAGGAGCACCGGCCCGAGGCCGTTGTCCGCTGCGAGCAGGGGTAGTTGCAAGACCCTGGCCGCGAGGTGCGCGCCGAGGTCGCTGCACTCGGCGATCACCAGGTCGGGTGGCTCCTGTGTCCACGAGGTGAGCAGGTCATGGGCCTTCGCCTCGGCCTGCTCGGGCCAGAGGTGGCCGAAGACGTACCGGTTGAAGGAGGCGTTTCCGTACCTCTGCCAGACCTCGCTCGCCGCCTGTTGGACGCCGGGATCGCATGTCCAGTTCGTACCGGCGACACGGAACTCCACCCCGCGCCGCCGGGCTTCGCGGCGGAACATGAGGGGAGCGTGGAGCGTGACCTGGTGGCCCTGCTCACGGGCCGGGCAGGTGACGTAGTCCAGCGCGGACACGTGCGAAGGTATCGGTTCAGCGGTGATCGCTATCCGTAAGGCCACCAGGGCACTCCCAGCTCTTTTCATCGGGTCAACGCCCGGGTGGGACAGCAGCCTTCGGCCATCAGCCGTGCCGCGCCGTTACGTGCCTCGGTGGTCCGGCCGCTCATTGCCGAGGCGGCTCTGAGCCTGCGGCATGCTCCGTCCCAGCTGCCACCAGCGACGGGAAGTTCGGGATACGGGAACATCCGAACCAGCCGTGACCAGCGGATATACGCGTCACCTGGAACGTTGAAAGGGAACGCCGGGGACACAGTTCGCCGCCCTCAACCGTCGCCGGTACGCGGGCGGCTCACCCCTTCGCGTCACTGGGCTTCGAGGAGATCGACGGACGGCAGGAACGGAAACCGGACCGACGTGGAGAGACACGCTGACGCACGTGCACCAAAGGGCCTCCGGCCGCTGCCCGCTAGTTCTGCCCCGTCGGCACAACGGCCCCTCGGAGGCCCGCCAGCAGGGCGTCCAGTGCCAGGTCGAAGCGGGCCTGGTGGTCAGCCGGCGTGCCGAGTCCGCCGGCGACCGCTTCGGACAGGGTGGGGTACGCGGCGAGGTCGAGGTCATCGTCGGTGGGCCGCTCAGGGTGGCCGGGGGTGTCAGCTGCTTCGGCAAGGCAGTGTCCGATCACCAGCGTGGTGACGGAGTTGACGACCCGCAGGGCCTCGACGGGTGCGATCCCGGCGCGCCCCAGCGCTGCTGCCGTGTCCTCAACTGCCTGTAGGGCTACGGGGGACCGGACGGGGCGCGTGGCGACCAGTGCGATCACTCCCGTATGCCGGAGCAGTTCAGACCGGAAGGCGACGGCAAACTCCTTCAGGCGCAGGGGCCATTCATCCGCCGGCCCGTCGAAGGAGGGACGCACGGCCGAGACCACCAGCTCGACCAGGCCGTCAAGCAGGGCGGCCTTGTTGGGCAGGTAGTGGTAGAGGGTCATTGCCTCGACGCCGAGCTCGGCGCCCAGGCGGCGCATGGACAGCTTTTCGACGCCGTCCCGGTCGGCGGCTTCCAGAGCCGCGCGCAGCACCTTGGCGCGGGTGAGCCCCACCCGCTTGCTGGTCGTTCCCATTCGCCGGCAGCTCCCTTGACTTTCTTACGCCGTAAGGCGAAGGTAGCACGCAGCCGAAACCTTACGACGTAAGAGAAAGGGTGAGGGGCATGGTCACCACCCACGAGAACAAGCAGCTCGTCACGGACTTCTTCACCGCACTCAACCAAGTCCGCTTAGCCGATCTGGGCAACTACCTGGCGGCGGACGTGGTGGACCACAACAAGGTCATCCACGGTGAACCGGATGAGCCCGGCGCAGCCTTCGCGGCCATCGCCACCCAGCTCTCGGCGCTGGCGCCCTACCACGCACGGATCGACGAACTGATCGCCGAGGGCGACAAGGTCGTCGCCCGGGTCACCCAGAGCGGGGTCAGCTCAGGTGCTCACCCCCGGATGCCCGTGCCGACCGGCCGCAGCTTCGAGAACGAGGCGATCTTCGTCTTCACCCTCACCACCGGCCGGATCAACGAGATCCGCGGTGTCTCCGACCGGCTCGGCCTCTTCCTGCAGTTGGGGTGGGACTGGCCGACCGTCGATTGACCGACCGGCAGTCGATGCAGGAGGAGCGTGCGGCAACGGCGTGGCTGGCGTCAGCCCCGACGTCGAAGCCGCGCGGACAGGTGGTGCTGCAGCGGCCGGCCGACCGCTGCGAGGTCGTGGACGAAGGTGAGGGTGTCCTTGTCGGTGAGGGCGTAGCGGCGGCGGGTGGCGGTGACCTCCTTGGCGGTGGGGGTGAGAGCCACCTCGTGGGTGGAGAGGTCGACCGTACTGTCGTCGGCGCGGCCGACCGAGATCTCCGCGATGCCGGTGGGCTGGGTGATCAGTGCTTCCACCCGCCCTTCCGGCTGCAGCCGCCACCAGCCGCTCTCCCTGGCCGACGGGCGCAGCGGGGCACCGTCCGGATCGAGCAGCCAGGCGCGTGCCTCGTAGTGGAGGAAGGGACGCCCGTCATGGCTGAAGGTGACTTCCTGCGCGTAGGTGAACTGCTCGTCGAGCGTCGGGTACTCGCCGCGCCCCTGTCCGGCCCAGGTACCGAGGAGCCCGAGCACCGGAGCGAGCAGGGCGTGCGGCGCCGGTGCTTCGTCCGGTCGAAGGGCGTCGGGGTACGGGGGCTTCTGTGCGTGGTCGAACATGAGGGGTGCTCCTGGGCCGAGGCTGTCGAGGCTGGTGCCGGGGGCAGCAGCCTAGCCAGGCACGCAGATCTTCGCGGAAGACCGTGGAGCTGTGCCGGACCGTCATGCCCATCCGTAGATACAGGTCGAGCGCGCCGGTGTCCGCGTGCGTCCACAGGGTGCAGGAGCGCCGGCCCGCCCGGTGGAAGGCGCGGAAGGTGTGGCGTAGCAGGAGCCGGGCGATGCCTGGCCGCGCAAGATCGGCCGCGACGGCCCCGGCGTCTCAGCCCGGATCCCGCACGATGCGCCCCACGCGCCTTACGGTTCCTCTCGGGCAATTCGCCGCAGGCGGGATGGATGGAGTGATCGACATGATGTGCGCGGCGGCAGCCGACGGCGGCGGGGCCGTGCCTGCTCCGGAGCGGCCCCCGGAGTCCGGGCGGCAGTCCTTGGCGCCCCTGCTGGCGGTGTGCGCCGGGTATTTCATGGTGATCCTGGACGTGACGATCATCAACGTCGCTGTGCCGGTGGTGGGCCGGGAGCTGTCGGCCTCGCTCACCGGCATTCAGTGGATCACCGACGGGTACACCCTGGTTTTCGCCGGGTTTCTGCTGACCGGCGGGGCGCTGGGCGACCGGCTGGGGAACCGTCGCGTCTTCTGCACGGGCGTGGCCGTGTTCACCGCGTCCTCGGCCGCGTGCGCGCTCGCGCCGAGTGCCCCGTTCCTGATTGTCGCCCGGTTGGTGGAAGGGCTCGGCGCGGCGCTGATCGTGCCCGGCTCCCTGGCATTGCTCCAGCAGGCCTACCCGGCAGCCGCCGCACGCTCACGGGCCTTCGGGCTATGGGGTTCGATGGCGGGTATCGCGGCGTCCGCCGGGCCGTTGCTGGGTGGACTGCTGGTCTCCACCGCGGGCTGGCGATGGGTGTTCCTGATCAATCTGCCCGTTGGCCTGGCCTGTCTGGTACTGACGCTGCGGCAGGTGGCACCCTCGCCCCGCCGCGCCGGCCGGGCCTTGGACTGGCCGGCGCAATGCCTCGTCGTGGCGGCGGTGGCACTGCTGACGGCCGCCCTCAACGAGGCCGGACGTCGCGGCTGGTCCGATCCGGCCGTGCTCGCGGGGCTGGGCCTGTCCGCCACGGCGGTCGCGGCACTGCTGACGCGCGAGCGGCTGGCCCGGTCTCCCGCCCTGCCACCGCGCCTGCTGCGGTCACGTGCGATGAGCGGCGGAGCCCTGATCGGCCTGCTGTTCAACTTCGGTTTCTACGGCATGGTGTTCACCGCCAGCCTGGATTTCCAGCACCAGCGCGGCTACAGCGCCCTCGGCACCGGCGCGGCCCTCTTCCCGGCCGTGGCGATGACCATGTTCGCCTCCGTCCTGTCCGGGCGGCTGACCCGCACCACCGGCGATCGTCCGCTGGTGGTCTGCGGCATGCTTCTGGCGGCCCTGGGGCTGGCGGGCTGGGCCGCGGCGGGAGCCGCCCCGGCCTACCCGCTGCTGGTGCTCCCGATGATGGCCGCGGGCTTCGGCACCTCCTTCGCCCTCACCGGCTCGACCTCCACCGTGATGGGCGCCGCGCCTGAGGAGTACTCGGGAACCGCTTCCGCGCTGTTCAACACCACCCGCCAGATCGGCAGCGCCACCGGGGTTGCACTCGGCGGCACCTTGCTCGCCACCGCCGCCGACTACAACGCGGGGACACGCCTGAGCATGGCGATTGGCGCGCTCGCCTACCTGGCCGCCGCAGGCCTCGCGTGGCGGTGCGTACCGGCAAAGCCCGGAAGGTCTCAGAGGAGCAAAGGGCATGCCTGGCCGCGGCGGTAGGCGGTGGTCGGTAGTCGGCGGTCGGTAGGCGGTAGTGGGTGGTCGACGGTAGGCGGCAGGCGGTCTGCGGTATACGGACGCCGAGCGGCGAGACGAAGGCGGGGGATCCTATCCGACAGGCATCGAGCGTCAACCGCTTTTGCGCATCATCGCTGAATCGATTTCTTTGCCCCATGCAAAGATTAGCGTGGCTCATGCCCCAGCAGTCCGCTGCGCCACAGCGCTCGTCAGCGCATTGTCGCGCACTCCAGGAGGCATGATGAAGTCTCATGCTCGCAATGTCAGGCAGCCGGCCGGCCGTGGCCGGGTGATCACCATCACCGTCGCTCTCATCGCGGTCATCGCCACCGTATCCGTGTGGCTCGCCCAGCGAGACAGCTCCGCCGACGAGGCGGTCTCCGCCCACCTCCCGGCAGCAGAGGCCGGCCCGGCGGCCCCTCCATCGGGTAACACCGGGGCGGTCACGGCGCTGGACAAGACCTTCCTCACCAAGGTCCGGCAGGCCGGGTTGTGGGAGATACCGGCCGGACGGCTCGCGCAGACGCACGCCTCGAGCGAAGCCATCAAACGCGCCGGTATGCATCTGCTCGAAGGGCACAGCAAACTCGACCAGCTGGCCCGTGAGGACTCCGATGCGCTGAACGTACCGATCCCCGATCAGGCCACTGCCGAACAGCAGGGCTGGATCGCCCAGTTGAAGAACGCCCAAGGCCGCGCCTTCGACCAACTCTTCGTGGACCTGTTGCGGGCCTCCCACGGCAAGATCTTCATCACCATCGGCGAGGTCCGGGCATCCACCAAGAACACCCTGATCCGGCGGCTGGCAACGCAGACGAACAACACCGTTCAGGACCACATGGATGTCATGGAGGACACCGGTCTGGTCAAGGACTCCACCCTTGATGACGTCGCCTCAACCATTCCCAAGTGAGCAAGACGCCAGGTGGCGGGCCAGCGGGCCAGCGGGCCAGCGGGCCAGCGGGCCGCAACGATTCCGGCGACCGCCTCGCCGGGCGCCCCTTGACGCTTCAGCCGAGTTCGCCTCGTCGCCGTCCCGGTTCCACCGGCCTCAGTCACCACGCTGCGCCGAGGCGTCGGTCCACCCCAGCGGATGCAGCTCCAGACCATGCGCGGGCGGCTCACCACCCGCCTCGTTAAGAGCGGTCAACGCCTTGATGAGAGCGGCCCGCTCACCGGGGGCCAGCCGTTCGACGATCTCACTGATCTCGGCGCGGCGTCGGCGGGTGACATCCTCAACGGTGCGACGCCCCTCCCCCGTGAGCGTCAGCAGGGTCTCGCGACGATTGCCTGGGTTGATCTGCCGGTCTGCCAGGCCGGCCGTGATGAGCCGGTCCACCATGCGCATCGCGGTCGAAGGGGCGACCTGGAGCAGTTCCGCGAGGACGACCAATTTGGTGGCTCCGCGCGTGGAGAGAACCATCAGCATCCGGAACTGCGGCAGCGTCACCCGCTCCTCGACCGCCGCCAGCGAACGCGCGGACACCGCGACCAGCAGTCTCGACGCCGTGAGCACCGCACGGGTCACCGCATCCACATCATTCACGTCCCCCGCAGGGGCTTCACGCTCGGCCATCCCCCCTTTCTATCGTCCTTCGAACGCTGCCCACTCACTCGACCGGCCTTGATGCCCCGTTTTGACAGCAAGGGCCGTCGCGTGTGGCGCAGTTGCCGACCGGCAACCACGCCTGGGCAGCGCCATCGGCGGACTCTTCCCCACCCTGGCCGCTGCCGCCCAGCGCAGGGCTTCGCCCGCTTCCCTCGTCCAGCAGATCGCCCAGGCGCAGCGCCACCAACGCTGAGCGCCGCAGCCGGCCGCCACGGAGCCGAGCGCGCGCCCGAGTACTTCCGGGCGCGGCATGCCCTGTCCTCGATGTGTTGCGGTGGCCCTGGTGCGTCATGCGGATCAGGGCGTCCGCCGCAAACGTCGTTTCAGTGGGAATCCTGCAGGGCGCGGAACGAGTCGAACCAGACGGTGGTCCGCCCGACCTTTCCGTTTTCCTTCCGGACGGTGCGGTTCGCGTACAGGGGGTTGAGAATCCACGGCTTCTTGTGAGCGCCCCAGCCCGTCTGCATGGATTTGATCTGCGTCACCCCGTAGGTCGCCACCGCGAGCTTCCCGGTCTCCCGGAACATCCGCATCTGCTGCGTCAGATAGTCCTTGTGGGGCGCGAACCACGGACTCATCGCGAGGAAGTCGTCCCACCTCTTCTGGGGGAAGGGCTTCTCGATGGCATTGCCGATCACCTGCCACACGCGGGTGTTCGGGGGCACCTTGTACTTCTCTGCGTAGGCCGCCGGGATCTTGTCGCCCATGTGCTGTTCCCAGAGCTGTACCAGGGAGAACTCCGTGGCGAGAAATTTCTTGTTCTTGTCCAGGCGGGACACGACGTACTGGACGTACTTGCCGGCCGCCTCCAGGGAGTCAACGTGCGGATGGATGTCGAGGCCTTCCAGCTCCGGCTTCCTGTTGACGAAGGTGACCCACCGCTCGGTGGCCGGCGTACGCCCCTCCTTCGTGTCGAGGTGATTGAGAGCACCCATGTACAGGCGGGTCCGGCAGCCGTGCGGGAACTTCTTCCCGCGGTAGTCGATGACGTGCTCGGCGACGTGCTCGTAGAACACATTGAGGCGTGCGTCGCGCTCGTCTTTCCCGGTCTCGAGGAAGGGCTCGTTGCCGATGGTGAGGATGTCCATCTTCCCCATGACAGCGTCCAGCACCCGGTCCACGCGCTTCAGCTGCGTTGCCATCTCCTTGCTGCCCACCTTGGGAAGCGACTGCCCGAGGGTCAGGAAGGGGAACTTCAGGGAGAGGATCGTCCGGAAGTCCTTCCCGCTCGCGTCGAGCAGCCTGGCGATGGATTGCTGCTGGGCCGGGGGGTTCGCGTCGAGGTCGTCCGTCATCGGGACGAAGCCGCGCACCCACTTCGCCGAAAGGGCGCTCACCTCGGCGAAATCCATGTCGGAGGGATCTTCGTTGAAGTTCACCCCGAGCGCGCCGTCCGGCGCCTCGCCGATGGGTGCGCTGCCGCTCCGCGCATTCGTCTGCGTATTCGTCTGCGAACTCCCCTCGCCGCTCGCCTCCTTACTGCCCTGGGGATTGCAAGCCGCTGTGAGGAGGGCCGCGCCGGACACTCCCAGCAGCCAACGACGCGAGGTCGGCCTCACGAGGGATGGCGTACCGCGCGTGTCAGGTTGCGCGGACGACTCGTACCGCATTGCTGTTCTCCGATTCTGGTGACGTCATCGCCGGCTGTTTTCCCCCACCGTCGCCGCCTGTGGCGCGCCGGCCGGGCGGGCGTCGCTGAACTGCCCTTGCCGACAGGCAGCCTTGTCCTGCACGCGACGCCCCGGTGCCGGTCCTTGCATGATCAACGTAGTTCATCAGGGACGGACAGCGCACGGACCGGCTCCCCCTGCCGGAACCGCCGCTCAGTACGCTCACAGGTCACCCCCTGCTCATCAGCCTGCAGGCGATAGCGGCCGCTATTCCACGGGCAGAAGGCGGTCGTCGAGGTCCAGGGACCCGTGACGGCGGACGGACGCCAGGTCCGCCGGCGAGGGACGGCGGGAGGTCACGTAGGGTCAGGGCATGTTCTTGACCGGGAAGGTCTGGGGCGCCACCGCTACGGAGCAGGAAGCACGGTATCCCTGTGATCCTCTGGTGGCGGGGCCTGCCGAGGGGTGGGTCCGGGCGGTGGACGTGGCGGCGCCGCCCGGCCTCGTCTTCCGTTGGCTGCGGCAGTTGACCCTCGCGCCGTACAGCTACGACTGGATCGATGTCCGCGGGCGGAAGAGCCCGCGCACGCTGGTCCAGGGACTGCCGGAACTGGCCCTGGGACAGCCCTTCCTCGTGTTCGAGATCGCGAGCTTCGAGACCGGGACGCACATCACCGGTGTGCTGCCGGCCCAACTCGCCGCACGACACGGCCAGATGGCGGTGAGCTACACCCTGACTCCGCTCGGAGCGGGCTGCCGTCTGGTGGTGAAGGTCGCTGCCGAGGCCGGGGGGCCGCTCCCCCGCAGGCTGCGCCGCGCGCTTCTGGCCTGGGGCGATCTCATCATGATGCGCAAGCAGCTACTGACCCTCAAGAGACTGGCCGAACGGGATGCCGGTCTCTGAAGGCCGGGTGGTGCCGCCAGGTGGCGTCGCTTCGATCGGTAGCTGACCGTTCGCGTTGTGCTCGAAGAGTTCCTGGATACGGCGGAGCAGGGCCTGCCGTACCGCCTCCGGCGACAGGACGTGCAGGGGTGTGGCCAGGCCGAGAAGGTATCCCGCGAGGCCTTCTGCGTCGGGGCCGCCGATGTCGACGATCGTGGCATCGGGGCCTTCGGGACGGTGGGAACCCACTGACGACGGGATCAGCCGCAGAGCTCGGTCCATGGGCATCGGGAGGCGGATCGTCGCATGGAGCGGGTAGGGACCGGTCGCGACGGAGCGGGAGACGAGCAGCGCCGGGTCGGGTGGGTCGACGAGTTCCACCAGCTGCCCGGTTGGCTGTAGTCGGTCGACCCTGTCGGCCCGGAAGGTCCGCCACCGGGCTTGTGTGACGTCCCGGGCGACGAAGTACCACCGGCGTTCGGTGTGGACGAGGCGGTACGGGTCGACGTCCCGGACCGTGGCTCTCCCTTCCCAGTCGCGGTACGAGAGTCGGGTGCGCTCGCCCCGGCGGCAAGCGGCCGCCAGTTCCAGCAGCATGCCGGCCGAGATCTGCGGCTCGTCACATCTGGGCGTGTGGACGAAGGTGGCGTCCATCTCACCCATCCGTTCCGCGATCCGCCGCGGCAGCACCTGACGCAGTTTCAGCAGGGCTGACAGGGCAGCCTGGTCGCCGCCGAGAGCGCCGCTGAGCGCGGCCTCGCGCATCCCGACGGCCACGGCAAGCGCCTCTTCGTCATCGAGGATCAGCGGGGGAACCCGCGCTCCGGCCCGGAGGCGATAGCCGCCCCACGGGCCGGGGTCGGACTCGACGGCGTAGCCCAGTTCCCTGAGCTTGGCGATGTCCCGCCGCACCGTGCGTTCGGTGACTGCCATCCGGTCGGCCAGTTCGCCGCAGGTCCACGACGGCCGGGCGGCCAACAAGGCGACCAGTCGCAGCAGGCGGGCGGATGCGCTGATCACATTCTGGAGTGTTCCACACGACCAGGACCGAAGCTGTCCTGGTCCCGCCATAGCGTCTGCTTCATGAGTACGGCACACACCTCCGCGCCCTCGTTCCGCTATGCGGCCGTCACCTTCGACTGCCCGGACCCCGCCGAACTGGCCCGCTTCTACGGCGAGGCCCTTGGCCTGCCCCTCGTCTTCTCCACTGACGACTTCGTCCTCCTCGGCCAAGACGGCGGGGCCGGGCTGGGGTTCAACCGGCTTTCCGACTACCGCCGTCCCACCTGGCCGGACCCCTCCCAGGAAAAGCAGGCCCACATCGACCTGGGCGTTGATGACTTGGGTACCGCCCGGGACCGGATGCTCGCCCTGGGGGCCGTCGAGCCCGCGTTTCAGCCGGACCCCGACCGGTGGCTCGTCCTGCTGGACCCCGCAGGACACCCGTTCTGCCTCTCCACTTTGGTCTGAGCCCCACGACCTGCAGGCACATGACGATGACCATGACCGCGCACCGCGGCTTGGCGGTGAACCGCCGCTCGGTCGAGGGCCGGCGGTGCATCAGCCGTCAGCCCGGGGTGGCCGTCGGGGTCGGGCCGGGTGGAGGGTCTTCGCCTTCGTAGGCCGCCAGGGCTGCTTGGCGGCTCTCCAGGATCTCGGCGAGGTCGTTGGGGAGCACGCGGTCCTGTGCCAGTTTCATACGGGCCCTGGCCTCCACGAGAGCCCATGCCTGCCGGGCGCGTTTGTTGGCCAGGCGCCTGTTGTCGCTGCGGAGGAAGCCGGCGCCCGCCGCGCACCCCGCCGCGGCCAGGGCCACCAACGCAGCAGGCACGCGGGCGTCCGCTGACGCCAGGCCCGCGGCTCCGGAGACACCGGCCAGGAGAGCCGCGGGAAAGCCCAGAGCGATATCGGCCTTGACCCAGAACTCGGCCCTGCGGTGCGCCAGGTCCTTTTGCCGCGTCGCTTCGTCACACAGCCGTTCGACCTCGGCTCGCGGCCGGCTCAAGGGCTCGTTGCGGGGCAGCGGCACGGGGTCGGGAGAGGTAGTGGCCATACCTGGATTCCAACACGGGGGAAATGTAAGGGACTTCTACGGGCGTGCACAGACTTGAGGGGCGTCCGTGGTGGGCCCCTGACAGATCGACAGTGGCAGGGGCCGGCAGTGCCGGGGGTGCGGGGCGGGGGCGCGGGGCGATGTGGAAGCGGGTCTGCTGTTGCTTCCGGCGGAGGAGCTCCCCGCCGGAAGCGTGGCCGTGCGGTCTCGTCAGAGGACTCCGTTTCGCGCGGGTGGCTACTGTGGGGAGTCCGTCGGGGTGTCGGCCGGCGGGCGGGCGGCGTCTTGCGGGTTGCCCGGAACCTGATGAAAGGTGCGGACATGACGAGCGTGCACGGTGGCCCCCTGGACATCCCCACTCCGGACGGCCTCGCCGATGCCTTTCTCGCCCACCCGGACGACGGCGCGCCCCACCCCGGTGTCCTGCTGTACATGGACGCCTTCGGACTGCGGCCGTCGCTGGAGGAGATGGCCAGGCGCTTGGCCGGACACGGCTACACGGTGCTGGTGCCCAATGTCTTCTACCGCGCCGGACGCGCCCCGGTGGTGGAGCTGCCGGACTTCATCGATCCCTCCCAGCGGCCGGAGATCTTCGAGCAGCTTTTCCCGGTGCTGCAGACCCTCACTCCGGACCTGGCGGTGCGGGACGCCGGAGCCTACCTCGACTGGCTGACCGCCTCCCCGCAGGTCACCGACGGCCCGATGGGCACCACCGGTTACTGCATGGGCGGGGTCCTCGCCATCCGCACCGCCGCGGCCCATCCCGACCGCATCGGCGCCGCGGCCGCCTTCCACGCCGGCCGCCTGGGGACCGACGCCGAGGACAGTCCGCACCGGCTCGCCGACCGCATCACGGCGGAGCTGTACTTCGGCCACGCCGACCACGATCATTCGATGCCGGCCGACCAGATCAAGAGCCTGGAGCAGACCCTGGACACCGCGGGTGTGCGCTACCGCAGCGAGCTGTACGAAGGTGCCGACCACGGCTATACGCAGGCCGACACCGCCGCGTACAACGCCGAGGCGGACGCACGTCACTGGCGCAGCATGCTGGAGCTCTTCGGGCGCTGTCTCTGACACCACGGGCGGGCCGACGGCGGGACAGCCACCGGCCCGCCGGTTTGCCGGTCTACCGGCCTGCCGGCAGCCGGTCCGGCAGCCTCTGACTTGTGGTCCGGTCCGTGTGCAGAACCTTCGCTCGGGAGGGTCCCGGTCAGCCCACCGGGACGGCGGCCGGATTTGCGCCGGGGTCGGGGTGCCGGTTGTTTCCGGTGGGCATGACCAGCATCTTCGTCACCGTGCCGTCGTCCGCAACGACATCGCGGACGTGGGTGAACCCCAGCTTTTTGCCCAGCGCCAGACTGGCGGCGTTTTCGGCGCCCACCATTCCGTAGACCTCGTTGAGCCGCAGGGTGTCGGCGGCGTAGCGCAGCAGACCGCGTACCAACTCATTGCCCACCCCCCTGCCCCGGCTCTCCTTGACCAGAGCGGCGATCATCTCGTAGCCGTCGACGTTGCCGGTTTTCTTGATCTCCGCATGGCCCACATAGACGCCCTGGGACCACACAGCCCATACATCGAACATGTTCTTGGCATAGATCTCGTTGAGAATCGCTTGGAATATGGCCCGGATCTGGTCTTCGGGTACGCGGTCTTGGCCCATCCAGCGGCAGACCTCCTCGTCACCGAGCAGCGCCACGAAGACCTCCTCGTCCTCGGGCCGGTAGGGCGCAAGAATCAGTCGGTCGGTGCGCAGGATCGGGGTCATTTCAGGGTCCCTTCTCATGGGAAAGCACAAGTGATCCGGGTGAAGTGAGGTGAGATGAGGTGAGATGAAAGGCAATGCCGGCGTGGAACATGGGGGCCGACTTCCCGGAATGCGCCGGTCGTGCGGCGGGCGCGGCGCGGGCCGTGTCCGGGCATGTGTGAAAGTGCGTGATCTCGTGCGAACTCTGCGCCGTGCGGCGGAAGTTACCCCGTCATGCCGTCGACCGCCGTGGCCCGATGGCGGAACGGAGTGGTGCCCGACGCTCCGGCCAGGCGAAACAGGCCCATGTCACGGACCGGCCACTGAGAAAATCCCCCGCGATCCGCAGTTCCCTCACCCCGTAAAAAGTCTTGAACTCCGCTCTCAGGCATCCGGCCTGTGCGGCGCATGCCACTGGTATAGCGTAATAACGCCCTATCGTCACTACCTGGCGCCAAATCCGATATGACAGGTAATTAAGGCGTACCCTGCCATTTACCGTGGACAACGGGATGTCTGCCGCAGGACTGCGACCAGGGGAAAGGGGAAGCAGCGCCGGGAAATCGTTTTCGCCGGCGGTGAGCAGCGAGGGTTCTTCGGCGGCCGGGCGGCGCGCAAGGTCGCGGGGCGGCCCGGCGACCCGGACGGCGGCGCGGCGGACGGCGGCGCGGCGCGGCAGGCGCGGCGGCTCGAAGGCCGCGAAAGGTGCGGCCGCAAGGGGAAAGCGGTGAACGGGCCGTGCGGGCCGCGTCGGCCGGTGGCTCGTGGTCGCGGCCCGCACGGAGGGTGATGCGGAAACGGGCAGGGCGCGCGGCGGTCAGCCGGGGCCCTGCGGGACGGATCGGTCAGGAGGCGGCGCGGTCCATGCGCTCGCGCAGGCTGCGGGGGCGCATGTCGGTCCAGACCTCGTCGACGTAGGCGGAGCACTCGTCCTGGGTGCCCTCCTTGCCCACGGCGTGCCAGCCCTCGGGGACCTCCAGATCGGCCAGCCACAGCGAGTACTGGTCCTCGTCGTTGCGCAGCACCTGGTAGCGGGCGTTCTCGTCCATGTCACGCTCTCCCATCATCGGTTGAGTTGAGTTGAGTTGAGCCGGGTTGGGTTGGGTTGGGTTGGGTTGGATCGGGCGGGGGTCGTGGGGCTTGCTGATCGGCAGGTCTCGTCGGGCGGTCGTCGTGTCGGGCGGATTCGTCGGCAGTTGATTCGGCAGTTGATCTCGTTCAGGGTGCCGTCAACGTCCGGTGTACGGGGGGCCTTTCGGCAATCCGCCGTACACGGTGCGGTGGGGGCATGGACAGCCCGGTCCGTCGGCGCCTCATGCGCTGTCCCGGGCGTGCTGGGCGATCCGGCGGAGGGCTTCGGCGAAGTCCTCCGCCACCGCCCGTACGGTGGTCTCCTCGTGCACGTCGGGGCGGTAGTGCCAGGTGAAGGCGAGCCGGCCGTCCTGCACGGCGCCGACGGCTTCCAGCAGGTGGGAGCCGCCGTCGCGGGGGTCGTGGTCCTGGCCGAAGGAACCGTGTTCGGTGCGGACGAGTGACCCGGAGGAGCCGCCGGGCCGCGCGTCCCACTGGCCCAGGTAGTTGAACACGATCTGCCCGCGGCCGGTGCGGTCCAGCCGTTCGCGCACCTCGGCGGGGCCGTGGGTGCGCAGGGCGCCGAAGCCGAGACCGTTGCCGGGGACGGCTCGCAGTTGGCGGCGGACCGATTTGACCAGGGCCCGCCAGTCCCGGGAGGAGCCGAACTCGGCGGGGTCGGAGACCTGGAGGCCGACCGGGTAGACGGTGGTGAACCAGCCGACCGTGCGGGAGAGGTCGACCCCGTCGAGGACGTCCTCACGGCCGTGCCCTTCGAGGTCGACGCAGATCCGCTCCTGGCCGGTCCAGCGGGCCAGGGCCAGGGCCAGGGCGGCCAGCAGGACGTCGTTGATGCGCGTGCGGTAGGCCGTGGGGGCGGCGCGCAGCAGCGCCGTGGTGTCCGCCTCGTCGAGGGTCACGGAGACCGTGCGGGACGCGCCCGACGGGGTGTCGGTGTCGTGGTCGACGGGCAGCGGGGCAGAGGTCACCGCCTCTTCCCAGTACGGGAGTTCGTGGTCCAGACCGCCTTCGGCAACGTGGGCGGCCAGACCCGTGGCCCAGTCCCGGAAGGCGGTGGTGCGCTCGTCGAGCGTGATGGGCCGCCCCGCCGTGGCCTGGTGGTAGGCGGTCTCCAGGTCGTCCAGCAGGATGCGCCAGGACACCGCGTCGACGACCAGGTGGTGGGCCACCAGGAGCAGGAAGGCGGGACGGTCCGGGTCACCGGTGAACAGCGCCGCCCGGAGGAGGGGGCCCCGGCCGATGTCGAAGCCGGTGTGCAGGTCGTCGGCCGCCTTCTCCATGGCGGTGTCGGCCTCGTCGGGCGCCAGACCGGTCAGGTCGTGCCGGGTGAGGAGGCCGTGCGGCTCGGAGGGCGGCGGGTTGTGCTGGTGCCATCGGCCGCCCTCCTCGGTGAACCGCATACGCAGCGCGTCGTGGTGCTCCAGCAGGGCGGTCAGCGCCGCGTGGAGGGCGGCCGGGTCGGGAGTGCCGTCGAGTTCGAGCAGCGCGGACTGGTTGAAGTGGTGGTGGTTGGCGCGGGGGGTGGTGAGGAACCACTGCTGGATGGGGGTGAGGGGCAGGTCGCCGGTCACCGGACCGCTGTCGGTCCGGTCCGGGCCGGTGGTGACGACGGTGGCCAGGGCGGCCACCGTCTGGTGGGTGAACAGGTCCTTGGTGGCCAGGTGCAGGCCGGCCCGGCGCAGCCGCGACACCACCTGCATGCTCAGGATCGAGTCGCCGCCGAGGTCGAAGAAGTTGTCCTCGGCGCCTACGGTGTCGAGGCCGAGCACATCGGCCCAGATCTGTGCGATCCGGCGTTCGGTGTCGGTGCGCGGCGCGATGTGCGGGCCGGTGGTGACGGAGGCCGGGTCGGGATCGGGCAGGGCGCGCCGGTCGGTCTTGCCGTTCGGGGTGAGCGGCAACCGGGCCAGGGGGACGAACACCGACGGGACCATGTGCGGGGGCAGGAGGCGGGCCAGGTGCTCGCGCAGCTCCGGGACGGGCAGCGGCTCCGGGAGGAGCGGCGGCTCCGGGGTGCGGGCGGACGCGACGTCGGACGAGGAGCCGGGCGAGGCGTCGGACCGGTCATCGGGCCGGAGGCCGGACGGGACCACGTAGGCGACCAACCGGGCCGGCCCGGTGGGGTGCCGGCCGGCCGCGGCGCGTACGGCGACCACCGCATCCCGTACATGGGGGCTGCGGCGCAGTGCGCTCTCGATCTCGCCGGGCTCGATGCGGATGCCGCGCACCTTGACCTGGTCGTCGGCGCGTCCGGCGTAGCGCAGGTCGCCGTCGGCGCCCCAGCGCGCCAGGTCGCCGGTGCGGTACATCCGGTCCCCCGGGGCGCCGAACGGGTCGGCGACGAACCGGGCCGCGGTCAGGCCCGGGCGTGCCAGGTATCCGCGGGCGAGTCCGGGCCCGGCGACGTACAGCTCACCGGTCACCCCGACCGGTACCGGGCGCAGGGCGGCGTCCAGGACGTACGCCCTGCTGGTGCCGAGGGGGCGGCCGATGGGCGGGGTGCCCGTTTCCGGGGTCAGCGGGCCGCTCCAGGTGGACACCACCGTCGCCTCGGTCGGGCCATAGGAGTTGATCATGCGGCGGCCTGGCGCCCAGCGCGCCACCAGGTCGGCGGGGCAGGCCTCGGCGCCGACGATCAGGGTGCGCAGGCCGGGCAGCGCGCCGGCGGTCTCGGGCGGCACGGTGACCAGGGCGGCGGGCGGGATCAGGGCGTGGGTGATCCGCCGTTCGGCGAGCACCTGGGCCAGCCGGTCGCCGAGCAGCGGCCCCTCCTCCCCCGCGACCAGCGTGGCGCCGGCGAGCAGGGAGAGGCACAGCTCCAGGACGGAGGCATCGAAGCTGGGTGAGGCGAACTGGAGGACCCGGTCGCCCTGGCGCACTTCGTACCGCTCGGCGGCGGCCGACGCGAAGCCGGCGAGTCCGGTGTGCGGGACCACTACGGCCTTGGGGGTGCCGGTCGAGCCGGAGGTGTAGATGACGTAGGCGGGGTGCGCCTCCGTCAGCGGCGCGCGGCGGTCGGCGTCGGTGGGCGCGGAGTCGGGGCCTTCGCTTCGCCAGATGGCGGCCGGGTCGTCGAGGACCACGGCGGCCGCCGCGTCGCGCACCATGAACGCGCGCCGCTCGGCCGGGTACGCCGGGTCCACGGGCAGGAAGGCGCCGCCGGCCTTGGCCACGGCCAGTTGGGCCACCACGGTCTCCGCCGAGCGGGGCAGCGCCAGCGCCACCACGTCCTCGGGACCGACCCCGCGGGCGATCAGCTGGTGTGCCAGCCGGTTCGCCGCCCGCTCCAGCTCCGCGTACGTCAGCTCGCGCGCGCCGTCGGCCAGCGCCACCGCGTCGGGCGTCCGGGCCGCCTGCCGCTGGAACAGCTCGGGCAGGGTGGCCGGGGGCACGGGGCGGGCGGTGCCGCGTCCGTGGGCCAGCAGGCGGCACAGGGCGTCGTCCGGGGCCAGGGGCAGGGCGCCGAGGGGGCGGTGCGGGTTCTCGGCGATGCCGGTCAGCAGTGTGGTGAGCTGGTCGGCCATCCGCTCGGCGGTGGCGGCGTCGAACAGGTCGGTGTTGTAGGTGAGCAGCCCGTGCAGGGCGCCGGAGTCGGTTTCGGCGAACTCCAGGGTGATGTCGAAGCCGGCGTGGTGGGTGTCCGGCTCGATGTCGCTCACGTCGAGGCCGGGCAGGTCCAGTGCCGCGCCGGGCGCGTTCTGGAGCACGACCATGGCCTGGAAGAGCGGGGTGCGGCTGGTGTCGCGGACGGGCTGGACCTCGTCCACCACCTGCTCGAACGGCACGTCCTGGTGCGCGAAGGCGTCCAGTACCGTCTCCCGCACCTGCGCCAGGAAGGCGGGGAAGGGCTCGTCGGGGTCGACGGTCGAGCGCAGCACCAGCGTGTTGACGAAGAAGCCGATCAGGCGCTGGGTCTCGGCGCGGTCGCGGCCGGCGGTGACGGTTCCCACGGCGATGTCGTCCTGTCCGGACAGCCGCGCGAAGAGGGTCTGCGCGGCGGCGATCAGCGTGGTGAACAGGGTGGTCTGCCGGGCCCGGCCGAACTCCGCCAGCCTGCGGGCCGTTTCGGGTGCGAGGACGAGCGGGGCCGTCGCGCCGTTCCTGGTCTGTACGGCCGGGCGGGGCCGGTCGGTGGGCAGGTTCAGGGGTTCGGCCCCGGCGAGGCGTTCGCGCCAGTAGCGCAGTTGCTCCTCGGCGGCCGCGCCGTGTGCGGTGCGCTGCCAGTGGGCGACATCGGCGTACTGGACGGGCAGTGGCGGCAGTTCGGCCGTGGTGGCGCCGAGCGCGGCCCGGTAAAGGTGGGCCAGGTCGCCGGTGAGGACCGCGGTGGACCAGCCGTCGGTGATGATGTGGTGCAGGGTCAGCGTCAGGACGTGGTCGTCGTCCGCCAGCCGGACCAGCTGGGCCCGCAGCAGGGGCCCCTGGCGCAGGTCGAAGGGGCGGGTGCGGTCCTCGGCCAGCAGCCTTTCCAGCTCCGCCGTGCGGTCGGCCGCGGGCAGTGCCGACAGGTCGTGCAGCGGGAGTGGCACGTCCTGGGGCGGGTGGATGACCTGGATGCCCTGGCCGTCCTCGGAGTCGAAGGTGGTGCGCAGCGATTCGTGCCGGGCCGCCAGCGCGGTCAGGGCGGCGCCGAGCGCCGCGGTGTCCAGCCGGCCGCGCAGGCGCAGCGCCAGCGGGGTGATGTACTCGGTGCTGCCGGGCGCGAACGCGTCGAGGAACCACAGGCGTTGCTGGGCGAAGGACAGCGGCGGCGCGGTGTCCCGTGGGACCGGGAGGATGGCTCCGTGGCCCGCGGGGGCGCTCTCCTCCTGCTCCAGCAGCGCGGCGAGCGCGGCCGGGGTCGGGTGGGTGAACACCGCGCGCGGGGTCACCTCGGCCCGGAACGCCTCCGCCAGCCGGGAGGCCAGCCGGATGCTCAGGATCGAGTCGCCGCCGAGCGCGAAGAAGTCGTCCTCGACACCGACGTCCGGCACGCCGAGCACTTCGGCCCAGACCTCGGCCGTGCGGCGTTCGGCCTCGGTGCGCGGGGCGACCGGCTCAAGGCGGTCCGGGCCGGCGGCGGGTGCGGGCAGGGCCGCGCGGTCCACCTTGCCGTTGACGCTGAGCGGCAGCGCCGCCAGCGGGACGAAGGCGGTGGGGATCAGGTAGTCGGGGAGCGTCCGGCGGGCGTGGGCGCGCAGCGCCTCGGCGTCGAGGCGGTCGTGGCCGTTGTGGCCGTTGTGGCCGTTGTCGCCGTCGTGCCCGTTGTCGCCGCTGTGGCCCACCACGTAGGCGACCAGCCGTTTGGTTCCGGGCCGGTCCTCGCGGGCCACCACCGCCACGTCGGCGACGCCGGGGTGGGTGGCCAGCACGCCTTCGACCTCACCGGGTTCGACGCGGAAGCCCCGGATCTTGACCTGGTCGTCGGCGCGGCCGAGGAATTCCACCGTGCCGTCGAGCCGCCGGCGGGCCAGGTCCCCGGTGCGGTACATCCGGCCGCCGGGCGGGCCGGAGGGGTCCGCGACGAACCGGGCCGCGGTCGCGCCGGGGCGGCCGAGGTAGCCGCGGGCCACGCCCTCGCCCGCCAGGAAGAGTTCGCCCGCGGTGCCCGGTGGTACGGGCCGCATCCGGGCGTCGAGGACATGGGCGCGCATGTCGTCCAGCGGGTGGCCGATGGGCACGGTACCGGGGACCGCGGCGGCGTCGGTCATGGCGAAGGAGGTCGCGAAGGTGGTGGTCTCGGTCGGTCCGTAGCCGTCGACCACGGTCAGGCCGGGGCAGGCGGCCAGTACCCGGCGCACGGCGGCGGCCGGGACCACGTCGCCGCCGGTCCACACCTGGCGCAGCCCGTCGAAGCAGTCGGGCGCGTCCTGGGCCAGCAGCCGGAAGAGCCCGGCGGTCAGCCACAGGGCCGTCACCTCTCCCCCGGCGGCCAGCCGCCGCAGCAGGGCCGCGTCCACGGCGCCCGGCGGGGCCACCACGACGCGTCCGCCGTTCAGCAGCGGCGCCCAGACCTCGAAGGTGGCGGCGTCGAAGGCCACCGGTGAGTGCAGCAGGACCCGTGCGCAGCCGGGGCCGGTGAAGCGGCTGTCGGTGGCGAGCGCCGCCACGTCGCGGTGGCGCACCCCCACGGGCTTGGGGGTGCCGGTCGACCCGGAGGTGAACATGACGTACGCCAGCTGGTCCGGGTCGGCGGGCGGCACAGCGGGCGCGGCGGCCGGTTCGGCGGTGCGGGCGGCGGCCACGTCCTCGGCGGTCAGCCGTGCCGTCGCGCCCGCCTGGCCGAGCAGCATCCGCCGGCGCTCCTCGGGGGCGCGGGCGTCCACGGGAACATAGGCCCCGCCCGCCTTGAGCACCGCCAGCTGGGCCACCACGAGGGCGGCCGAGCGGTCCATCAGCAGCGCCACCCGGCCCTCGGGGGCCAGGCCGTCCGCCAGGAGCCGGGCGGCCACCCGGTCCGCCCAGTCGTCGAGTTGACGGTAGGTCACCTGCGCGCCGTCCACTTCCGCGAGTGCGACCTCGTCCGGGGTGCGGCGCGCCTGCTCGGCGAAGAGGTCCACCGGCGCATTGCCCGCGGCGGCCGGGCGTGCGGGGGTGTTCCACCGGTGCAGCAGCGTGCGGTCGGCGGCGGTGAGCAGGCCGAGGTCGTCCAGGCGGCGGGCGGTGCCGTCGGCGAGCGCGGTCAGCAGGGTCTCCAGGTGGGCCGCGGCCCGCTCCACCGTCGTACGGTCGAACAGCGCCCCGTCATAGGCGAGGTCGAAGCCGAGGCGGTCGGCGAGGTAGGCGCGCAGGCACAGCGGGAAGTTGGTGGCGTCCTCGGCGCGTACGTCCCGGATGCGGATGCCCGCGCCGGCGGCGGCCTCCTCGTCGAACGGGTAGTTCTCGAAGACCGTCATGCTGTCGAACAGCGCCTCGCCCGACGGGAGTTCGCTGAGGGTCTGGATGCGGGCGAGGGAGACGAAGTCGAAGCGCCGCGATTCGCTCTGCCGCTCCTGGAGGTCGCGCAGCCAGGGCAGGACGCCCTGGTCGCCGTCGGTCCGGACGCGGGTCGGCACGGTGTTGATGAACATCCCGACCATGGACTCCACGCCCGGCAGTTCGGCCGGGCGGCCCGACACCGTGGTGCCGAACACCACGTCCTGGCGGCCGCTGTAGCGCGCCAGCAGCAGCGCCCAGGCGCCCTGCACCACCGTGTTGACGGTCAGGCCGTTGTGCCCGGCCGTCTCGCGCAGCCGGTCGGAGACCTCGGGGGTGAGCTCCATGTGCACCAGCGCGTTCGACCGGGCGCGGTGCGCCTCGACGGGCGGCCGGTCGTAGGGCAGCGGGGTGCGGGCGGTGAACCCGGCGAGGGTGCCGGACCAGTGCCGCTCGGCCTCCTCCTCGTCCTGCTGGGCCAGCCAGTGCAGGAAGTCGCGGAACGGGCGGCGGGCCGGCGGGCGGACGGTGCGTTGCTCGACCGTCGCCGCGTACTGCGCACACACGTCGGCGAAGAGCGCTCCGGTGCTCCAGCCGTCGAGCATCAGGTGGTGCGAGGACCACACCAGCAGGATCTCGTCGCCGGGCAGTGCGGCCACCGCGAGGCGGCTCAGCGGTGCGGTGGTCACGTCCATCCCGGCCGCGCGGTCCTCGGCGAGCAGCCGGTCGAGGGCACGGTCGCGCTCGGCGGGGGTCAGGGTCCGCCAGTCGTGGTGGGTGACGGGCAGGACGGCGCGGTGGTGCACGACCTGCACCGGTTCGGGCAGGCCCTGCCAGCGGACGCTGCTGCGCAGCGCCGGGGTGTGGTCGGCGACCTGCTGCCAGGCCGCGGCGAACGCCTGCGGGTCGGCGACCCCGGCGATCCGGACGGCCATCTGGTCGAAGTAGGCGCCCGCCGAGTCGACCAGCCCGTGGAAGAGCATGCCGGCCTGCAGCGGGGTGAGCGGATGGATGTCCGCCACGTCCCGTCCGTCGCCCGCGACCAGGTCCACCTGGCGCTGGTCGAGCCGGGCGAGCGGGAAGTCGGACGGGGTGCGGCCGCCGGTGTCCGGCCGGGCGCAGTGCGCGACGATCTCGGTCAGGGCCGCGACGGTGTCCTCGGCGAGGCGGCGCACGGTGGCCTCGTCGTACACCGCGGGCGGGTAGGTCCAGCCGAGTTCGAGCCGGCCGTCCTGGACCACGCCGGTCACGTCGAGCAGGTAGCTGCGGGTCTCGTCGGGGTCGGTGTCCTGGCCGGCCGGCGGCAGGGCGGCGCGGTACAGCCCGTCGTCGTCGGGGCGGCCGGCGGCGGCGATGTCCCACTGGCCGTGGTAGTTGAAGCCGATGAGCGGCCGTGGGGCGTCGGGCAGCGGGCTCTGCGGCAGGAGGTGGCGCAGCGCGCCGTAGCTCAGGCCGCGCAGCGGTACGGCGCGCAGCTGCTCCTTGACGGAGCGGACGGTGTCGCGCCAGTCCGCGTCCGGGGCGACGGACAGCGCGAGCGGGAACTCGGCGGTGAACCAGCCGACGGTACGGGAGAGGTCCAGTTCGCCGAAGAGGTCCTCTCGGCCGTGCCCCTCGACGCCGATCAGGACGGTGTCCTGGCCGCTCCAGCGGGTCAGGGTGCGGCCGAGGGCGCTGAGCAGGACGTCGTTGACCTGGGTGCGGTAGGCGTCGGGGACCTGGCGCAGCAGGGCGTCGGTCTCGGCGCGGCCCAGGCTGACGGTGAGGGTGGCGGCGGTGCCGTGGGTGTTGGGTCCCGGGCGGCCGGCGGGGAGGCCGGCCGGGGCCCGGCAGGTCCGGGTCCAGTACGCCAGGTCGCCGTCGAGGGCGCCGGAACGGGTGTGCCGCTCCAGGCGGGCCGCCCAGTGTCCGTAGCCGCTGCTCGCCGGGGCGAGGGCGGGCGCCCGTCCGGCGGCGGCGTCGCGGTAGGCGGCCTCCAGGTCGCCGAGCAGGATGCGCCAGGAGACCCCGTCGACCACCAAGTGGTGGACGGTGAGGACGAGTTGGGCGGGGCGGTCGGATCCGCGGTCGAAGTACAGGACCTGGACGACCCGGCCCTCGGTGACGTCGAGGGAGGACTGGGCGGCGACGGTCGCCCGCTGGACGGCCTCCTCCTGCCCGGAGGCGTCGAGGCCGGTGAGGTCGTGGCGCGCGAAGACGTCCCCGGGGGCGGCCGGCAGGACCTCCTGGTGCCAGGTGCCGTCGGTGTGGCGGAAGCAGGTGCGCAGCGCCTCATGGTGGGCCACCAGGGCGGCGGCCGCGCGCCGCAGCGCCGCCTCGTCGCTGCGTGGGGCCAGCTCCAGCCGGTTGGTCATGGTGAAGCGCAGCGCGTCCCCGGGCCGTCGGTCGTCGAGGTACCAGTGCTGGATGGGGGTGAGCGGGGCGGGCCCGGCCGGCGCTCCGGTGGCGTCGGCGGGCGGCGGGCTCACCGCGGCGGTGCGCAGGGCGAGTTCGGCGATCGTCTGGTGGCGGAAGACGTCCTTGGAGGTGAGTCCGAGCCCGGCCCGGCGGGCCCGGGAGACGATCTGGATGCTGAGGATCGAGTCGCCGCCCAGGGCGAAGAAGTTGTCCTCGACACCGACCCGGGGGACGCCCAGCACCTCCGCCCAGATGCCGGCGAGGCAGGTCTCGGTGTCGGTGCGCGGGGCCGTGTACGGGGTCGTGGTGCCGGGCTGGGCAGGGGGCGCGGGCAGGGCGCGCCGGTCGGTCTTGCCGCTGCTGGTCCTGGGGATCCGGTCCAGGGGGACGAACACCGCGGGGACCATGTAGTCCGGCAGGGTGCTCCGCAGCCGGACCCGCAGCTCCTCGGCCGCGGGCGGCTGCGCCCCGGCGGGCACCACATAGGCCACCAGCCGCGTCCGGCCCGCGTGTTCGGCGGCCACCACCACGGCGTCGGCCACCGCGGGGTCGTCGAGCAGGGCGGCCTCGATCTCGCCGGGTTCGATGCGGAAGCCCCGCACCTTGACCTGGTCGTCGGTGCGCCCCAGAAACTCCAGCAGTCCCCGCCGGTCCCAGCGGGCCCGGTCACCGGTGCGGTACATGCGGGTGCCGGGCGAGCCGAACGGGTCGGCGAGGAAGCGGCCGGCGGTGAGCCCGGGGCGGCCCAGGTAGCCACGGGTGACCTGGGCGCCTGCCAGGTACAGCTCCCCCGGCACCCCGACCGGGACCGGCCGCAGGGCGCCGTCGAGCACATAGGCGCGCAGGTTACGGCCCGGACGGCCGATCAGGGGACGTTCGGCGTCGCCGTCGAAGGCGCCGTACACGGCGTCGACGGTGCACTCGGTGGGACCGTAGACGTTGTACGCGGTGACGCCCCCGGCCTCCCGCAGCTCCCGCCACAGCGGGGTGCCGATGGCCTCGCCGCCGGCCATGACGATCCGGGGGCGGTGGTGATCGCCGGTGAGCAGCCCGGCGGCCAGCAGCTCGTGCAGGAAGGACGGTGTCACATCGACGCAGTCCAGGCGGCTCGTGGCGACCTGGCGGACGAAGGCGGCCGGGTCCAGGCGCACGTCCTCGTCGAGGAGGTGGACCTCCTGGCCCAGCGCCAGCAGCAGCGGGCCTTCCCATGAGGTGTCGAAGGAGAAGGCGGCGCTCAGCGCGAAGCGCAGCGGCCGGCCGTCGGTGGTGTGCGGGGTGACGAGCCCGGCCAGGTGGTCGTGGCAGAGGTTGACCAGCTGGCGGTGTTCGACGGAGACGCCCTTGGGCCGGCCGGTGGAGCCGGAGGTGTAGTTGAGGTAGGCGGTGTGGGCGCCGTACAGGGGCGAGGTGCGGTCGGCGTCGGTGGGGTTGTGGCCGGGCTGCTGTTCCAGCGGGATGTCGCGCAGCGCGTCGGCCGTCAGGACGGTCTGGGGTGCGGCGTCGGAGAGCAGGAACGCGCGGCGCTCGGCGGGGAGTCCGGGGTCCAGGGACAGCTGGGTGCCGCCCGCCTTGAGGACGGCGAGGAGCGCCACCAGCATGTCCGAGGTGCGCGGCAGCTGCACGGCGACCACCCGCTCCGGGCCGACGCCGAGCGCGATGAGGTGGTGGGCCAGCCGGTTGGCGCGTTCGTTGAGAGCCGCGAAGTCCAGGGTGGCGTCGCGGGCCACCAGGGCGGTGGCGTGCGGGGTGCGGGCCGCCTGCGCCTCGAAGAGGTCCACGAACGTCCGGTCAGGGACGGGCAGGGTCTCGCCCTGCCACTCCTCCTGCACCTGGCGCCGCTCGGCGCCGGACAGCAGCGGCAGGTCGCCGACCGGGCGGGCGGGGTCTTCCGCGACCGCTGCCAGCAGCAGGCGCAGCCGGGCGACCGCCCGCTCGACGGTGTCCGCGTCGAACAGGTCGGTGTTGTACTCGACGTAGCCGGTGAGGCCGCCGTCGCGCTCCACGAAGTCGAAGCCGAGGTCGAAGGAGGCGTGCCGGCCGGGCGGCTGGACGGTCTCGACGTCGAGGCCCGGCAGGCGCGGTGCCTCACCGCCCAGGTTGTGCAGGGCCACCATCACCTGGAAGAGGGGGGTGCGGCTGGTGTCGCGTTCGGGCTGGAGCACATCGACAAGCTGCTCGAAGGGCACGTCCTGGTGGGCGAAGGCGTCCAGGACGGTGGCGCGCACCTCGGACAGCAGCGCGGTGAACGGCAGGTCGCCGGGCACCCGGCTGCGCAGTACCAGGGTGTTCACGAACATCCCGACCAAATGCTCCAGTTCGGGGCGTTCCCGTCCGGAGGCCACGGTGCCGACCGCGATGTCCTCCTGGCCGGCCCAGCGCGCGAGCAGCACCTTGCAGGCCGCGAGCAGGGTCATGTAGAGGGTGGCGTCGGCGCGGCGGCCGGTCTCCCGCAGCCGGTCGGTCAGCGCCGCGGGCAGGGAGAACTCCAGCAGGGCGCCGTTCTCGGTACGGACGGCGGGACGGGGCCGGTCGGTGGGCAGCTCCAGCGGCGCCACATCGGACAACTTCCGCTGCCAGTAGGCGAGTTGTGCGTCACCGGCGCCGGCGGCACGGGTCCGCTGCCAGGCCGCGTAGTCGGCGTACTGGAGCGGCAGTTCGGGCAGGTCGGGGTCGCGGTTCTGCAGGGCGGCGGCGTACAGCTCGCCCAGGTCCCGGCCGAGCACGGCGGTGGACCAGCCGTCGGTGACGATGTGGTGCATGGCCAGGGTCAGGACGTGCTCACCGTCGGTGAGCCGGACCAGCCGGGTCCGCAGCAGCGGTCCGTCGGCCAGGTCGAACGGGAGGGCGCCCTCGCGGGCCAGCAGCGCGTCGAGTGCGCCGTCGCGGGCGTGGGCCGGGACGGCCGACAAGTCGTCCAGCGGCAGGTCGACCGGGTGGGGGGCGTGGACCTGCTGGCAGGCGTGGCCGTCCTGTTCGGCGAAGGTGGTGCGCAGCGGTTCGTGCCGGGCCACCAGGGCGTCCAGGGCGGTGCGCAGGGCCGCTTCGTCAAGGGTGCCGCGCAGGCGCAGCACGAAGAAGGTGACGTAGGCGGTGCTGTCCGGCTCGAAGGTGTCCAGGAACCACAGGCGTTGCTGGGGGAACGACAGGGACAGTGCGGCGGTGCGGTCGGCCGCGGGGATCGGGGCGTCCGGAGCCCGGTGGGCGGCGGCCGGGTCCGGCAGGGCGGCGGCCAGGGCGGCGACGGTGGGGTGGGTGAACAGCAGCCGGGGCGAGACCTCGGCACCGAGGGCGGCGCGCAAGCGGGAGGTGACGCGGATGGCGAGGATCGAGTCGCCGCCCAGGGCGAAGAAGCTGTCCTCCGCGCCCACCTCTCCGGCGTCCAGGACCTCGGCCCACACCCGGGCGACCAGGCGCTCCGCCTCGGTGCGCGGTGCGGTGCGGTCCTCGCCGGCGGCGAAGCCGTCCGGGCCGGGGGCGGGCAGGGCCCGGTGGTCGAGCTTGCCGTTGACGGTCAGCGGCAGCGCGTCCAGGGGGACATAGGCGGCGGGCACCATGTGCGCGGGCAGCGTCTCGGCGAGGTGGGCGCGCAGGGCGGCGGCGGACGGCGGGGCGTCCTGGCCGGTGCCCACGACATGGGCCACCAGCCGCCGTACGCCGGGGGTGTCCTCGCGGACCCCGACCACGGCCTCGGCGACGTCCGGGTGGGCGGTCAGGGCGGCCTCGATCTCGCCGGGTTCGATCCGGAATCCGCGGATCTTGACCTGCTGGTCGGCCCGGCCGAGGTATTCCAGGGTGCCGTCGGGCCGCCAGCGGGCCCGGTCGCCGGTGCGGTACATCCGGGTGCCGGGCGGGCCGAACGGGTCCGCCACGAAGCGCGCCGCGGTCAGGCCCGGCCGGTTCAGATAGCCGCGGGCCAGGCCCTCGCCGGCCACGTACATCTCGCCGACGGCGCCGGGCGGCACCGGCGCGAGGCGGCCGTCGAGCACCCGGACGCGCAGGTCGGGGATGCCGCGGCCGATGGTGCTGCCGGTGGCCGCGGAGACCGTGGCGCGGTCGAGCGGCGCGTACGAGACGTGCACGGTGGTCTCGGTGATGCCGTACATGTTGACCAGGACGGGCGCGGTGTCCGGGTGCCGTGCGTACCAGTCGGTGAGCCGTCCCGGGTCCAGCGCCTCACCGCCGAAGATCACCCGCCGCAGCGCCAGCCGCGCCCCGGTCTCCGGGTGTTCGGCGTCGGCGCGCATCAGGGGGTAGAACGCCGAGGGCGTCTGGTTGAGCACCGTGACCCGCTCGTCGGCCAGCAGGCGCAGGAACTCCTCGGGGGATCGGGTCACCTCGTGCGGGACGACGACGAGCCGGCCGCCGTGCAGCAGCGCGCCCCAGATCTCCCAGACGGAGAAGTCGAAGGCGTAGGAGTGGAACAGCGTCCATACGTCGTGCTCGTCGAAGGCGAACCAGTCCCGGGTGCGGGAGAACAGCCGCACCACGTTGGCGTGCGGCACGACGACGCCCTTGGGCAGGCCGGTGGAGCCCGAGGTGTAGATGACGTAGGCGGGGTGCTCGGGCAGCGGGCGGCGGGCGGGTACCGGGCCGGTGGCAGGGCGGCGTGCGAGGTCGGCGCGGACCTCGGGGTCGTCCAGGAGCAGCCGGGGGCAGGCGGCGTCGCCGAGCCGTCCGGCGACGGCGGTGGTGGTCACCAGCAGGGCCGGGGCGGCGTCGGTGAGCAGGTGGGTGATGCGGCCCTCGGGCAGCTCCGGGTCGACGGGCAGGTAGGCGGCGCCGGTCTTGAGCACCGCGACGATCGCCACGATCATCTCCGGGGAGCGGGGCAGGGCGAGCGCCACGAAGCGCTCGGGGCCCGCTCCCGTCCCGGCCAGCCGGTGGGCCAGCCGGCCTGCCCGCGCGTCGAGTTCGGCGTAGGACAGGGTGGTTCCCGCGCAGGTGACGGCGGTGGCGTCGGGGGTGCGGGCTGCCCGGTCCTCGAACAGGTCGATCAGGGTCTGACCGGGCCGCCCGTGTTCCGTGCCGTTCCAGTCCACCAGCATCCGCCGGCGCTCCCCGGAGGTGGTCCACGCCAGCTCGCGCAGCGGCCGGTCCGCTCCCGCGGCGATCTCGGCGAGCAGCAGGCACAGCCGGTCGGCGAGCGCGCGGGCGGTGGCGGGGTCGAAGAGGTCCGGGTCGTGGGCGAGGTCGAAGCCGAGGCGGTCGCTGTGGTGGGCGCGCAGGACCAGCGGGAAGTTGGTCGCGTCCCGCGAGGCGACGTCGAGGATGCGGACGCCGGCGCCGGACGTCCGGGCGTCGTCGAACGGGTAGTTCTCGAAGGCGACCATGCTGTCGAACAGCGCGGTGCCCGCCGGGACGTCGCTGAGCGAGGTCAGCTGGGCCAGCGAGACGGCCTCGAAGCGCCGGGATTCGGACTGGGCGTCCTGGAGGTCCCGCAGCCAGTCGGCAGTGGTGCGGGATTCGTCGATCCGTACCCGGGTGGGCAGGGTGTTGATGAACATCCCCACCATGGACTCGACGCCGTGGAGGGCGTCGGGGCGGCCGGAGACGGTGGTGCCGAACACCACGTCCTGCTCTCCGCTGTAGCGCGCCAGCAGCAGCGCCCAGGCGCCCTGGACGACCGTGTTGAGGGTGAGTCCGCTGCGGCGGGCGGTGTGCAGCAGCTCGCGGGAGAGCCCGACGGGCAGGCTCGCCGTGTGCACCGCGGCGGAGCGGGCCCGGTGCGCCTCGCGGGCCGGGCGGTCGCAGGGCAGCGGTGTGGGGGTGGCGAAGCCCGCGAGGACGGTGCGCCAGTGCTCCTCGGCCTCGCGGCCGTCCCGGCCGGACAGCCAGCGCACATAGTCGCCGAACGGGCGGCGGACGGGTGGCGTCGGCGCGTGGTCCGCGACGAGGGCGGCGTACTCCTCGCACACCTCCGTCAGGACTTGCGCCAGGCTCCAGCCGTCCAGGATCAGGTGGTGCGAGGTCCACAGCAGCCGCAGCCTGCCGCCGGGCAGCTGGATCAGGGTGAGCCGCATCAGCGGCGGGGTGCCGAGGTCCAGGCCCCGGGCCAGGTCCTCGGCCTGGATCCGGGCGAGTTCGGCGGCCTGTCGTGCGTCGTCCAGCTCGCGCAGGTCGACGTGGACGGTGGGCACGGTCACCCGCCGGTGCACGATCTGGAGCGGGACGGGCACGTCCTCCCAGACGACCGAGGTGCGCAGCACCGGTGTCCGGTCGACGACCCGCTGCCAGGCACGGGCGAAGGCGCGCGGGTCCGCGACGCCGTCCAGCAGCAGGCTTGCCTGGTCGAGGTAGACGTCGTCGGCCCCGCCCATCAGGCGGTGGAAGAGCATGCCTTCCTGGAGCGGGGTGAGCGGGAGGATGTCCTCGACGGCGCGCCCGTCCCCGGCCAGGCGGTCCACGCCGGCCTGGTCCAGCCGGGCGAGGGGGAAGTCGGAGGGGGTGCAGCCGCCCGCTTCCGGCCGTGCGCAGTGGGCGGCGATCGCGGCCAGCGCCCGGGCCGTGCCGTCCGCCAGCTCCCGGACCGTGCTCTCGTCGTGCACCTGGTCGCTGTAGTGCCAGGTCAGCTCCAGCACACCGTCGGCCACGACGGCCGAGACGTCCAGCAGGTGGTCGAGTGGTTCGTCGGCGGCCAGGTCGCGGCCGGGGACCTCGCCGGCGGGTGCGAAGTCCTGGCCGGGCGCGCTCTCCCACTGGCCGTGGTAGTTGAAGCAGACCTGCGGCACGGGCAGTTCGCGCAGCGCGCGGGCGGCCGGGTCCGGGGAGCCCAGACGGGCCAGCGCCTCATAGCCGAGACCGCGGCGGGGGACGGCCCGCAGCTGCTCCTTCACCGCCTTGAGGGTCGCGCCCCAGTCCGGCTCCCGCGACGGACCGTCCAGGGTGAGGGTGACCGGGTACTGGGTGGTGAACCAGCCGACGGTCCGGGAGAGGTCGGCGCTGTCAGCGGAGCCGGCTGCCGCGTCGTCGTCGGGAGCGGCGTGCGCGTCGAGGTCCTCCCGGCCGTGCCCTTCCAGGGCCACCGTCACCCGGTCCGTGGCCGCCCAGTCGGCGAGCACCCGGCCGAGCGCGCTCAGCAGGACGTCGTTGACCTGGGTGCGGTAGACCCCGGGCACCCGGCGCAGCAGGGCGTCGGTGGTGTCGCGGTCGAGGCGGGAGCGGACGGTGCGGACCGAGCCGGCGAGTGCGGTGCCGGGGCGGTCCACGGGCAGCGGGGTACGCGCCACCGCGGCCTCGGCCGTCCAGTACGCCAGGTCGCCGTCGAATCCGCCGTCCTGCACATGCCGGGTCAGCTGCGCCGCCCAGGTGGTGAACGGCGTGGTGGCGGGTTCCAGTGGGGCCGTCTCGCCGGCGGCGGTCCGGCGGTAGGCGCTCTCCAGGTCGGCGAGCAGGATGCGCCAGGAGACGCTGTCGACGGCCAGGTGGTGAGCCGTCAGGAACAGTTGCGGCCGGCTGCCCTGCTCCGCGTGGAGCAGGACGGCGCGCAGCAGGGTGCCGGTGGCGGGGTCGAGGTCAGCGCGGGCGGCGTCGGCCGCGGCGGTGCGCGCGGCGTCGCGGGCGGCGCCACGGGTCCCGGAGAGGTCGTGGCTGGTCAGAAGGCCGGGCGCGACGGCGTCGACGGGGTGCTGGCGCCAGCTGTCGCCGGTGCGGACGAACCGGGTGCGCAGCGCCGGGTGGTGGGCGGCCACGAGGTGCAGGGCCCGCTCCAGGGCGTCCGGGTCGAGGTCGTGCGGCAGGTCCAGCAGCATCGACATGCAGAAGTGCCGCTGCGGTCCGTGGGTGGCGAAGAACCACTCCTGGATGGGCGTGAGCGGGGCCGGTCCCTCGTGGTGCGGCTGCTTGGGTGCGGGTTGTGGGGCGGTGCGCAGGTCGACGGCGGCGGCCAGCTCGGCGACGGTCTGGTGCAGGAAGACGTCCCGGGAGGTCAGGCGCAGTCCGGCGGCGCGGGCCCGGGAGACGGCCTGGATGCTGAGGATCGAGTCGCCGCCGAGTTCGAAGAAGTTGTCGGTGACCCCGACCTGTGCGAGGCCGAGTACGGCGGACCAGATTCCGGCGAGTTCCCGCTCGGCCGGGGTGCGCGGGGCCACGAACTCCCGCTCGCGCGCGGCCGCGTCGAGGTCGGGGGCGGGCAGCGCGCGGCGGTCCAGCTTGCCGCTGGTGGTGAGCGGCAGGGCGTCCAGGACGACGAACGCGGCGGGCATCATGGGGGCCGGCAGGGTGCGTCCCAGGGCCGTCCGCAGCGCGGAGGCGGCCGGCGAACCGCTCCCCGCGGCGGGCACCAGGTAGGCGGCGAGCCGGGCGTGGCCGCGCGCGTCGGCGACGGCGACGACGGCCGCCTCGGCGACGGCGGGCAGGTCCAGCAGCGCCGCCTCGATCTCGCCGGGCTCGATGCGCTGGCCACGGATCTTGACCTGGTCGTCGGCGCGGCCGAGGTAGTCGAGCCGCCCGTCGGCGGTCCAGCGGGCCAGGTCGCCGGTGCGGTACAGGCGGCTGCCGGGCGGCCCGAACGGGTCCGCCACGAACCGCGCGGCGGTCAGGCCGGGGCGGTGCAGATAGCCGCGGGCGAGCTGGTCGCCGGCCAGGTACAGCTCGCCGCCGACGCCGGGCGGCACCGGCTGGAGACGGTCGTCGAGCACATGGGCGCGCACATTGGCCAGCGGCCGGCCCACCACCGGCCGGGCGGTGCCGTCGATCCGGCAGGCCAGGGCGTCGATCGTGCACTCGGTGGGACCGTAGAAGTTGTAGGCCGCGACATCGTCCAGCCCGGCGAGCTCCCGCCACAGCGCGGGGCCGACGGCCTCGCCGCCGAGCATCAGCAGCCGGGGGTGGTGGCGCGGGTCGGTGAGCAGCCCGGCGGGCAGAAGCTGGCGCAGGTAGGAGGGCGTCAGGTCGAGGAAGTCGATGCGGTGCTCGACGACGTACTCGACCAGGGCGGCCGGATCGAGCCGGGTCGTCTCGTCGACCAGGTGCAGCCGGTGGCCGTCGGCCATCAGCAGCACGCCCTCCAGGGAGGTGTCGAAGGAGAACGAGGCGGTCAGGGCCACCCGCAGGGGGCCGCCGCCCGCCGCGGCGACGAAGCCGTTGCGGTGGCCGGCCAGCAGGTTCATCAGCGCACGGTGTTCCACGGCCACGCCCTTGGGGCGGCCGGTGGACCCGGAGGTGTAGATGACGTAGGCCGTGTGGCCGGGGTGCAGGGGTGCGCGGCGGTCGGCGTCGGTGGGGTTGGCGTCCGTGGGGTCGGCGCCGGCCGGGTCGCCCGTACCGGGCGGTGCGGGTACGTCGGCCAGCCCCGCCTCGTCGAGCACCAGCATCGGCCGGGCGTCCGCCACCAGGAACCGCAGCCGCTCGTCGGGCAGTTCGGGGTCGACCGGCAGGTATCCGGCGCCGGTCTTGAGGACGGCGAGGATCGCCACGATCATGTCGGCGGTGCGCGGCAGCCGCAGCGCTATGAGCTGTTCGGGGCCGGCGCCCCGGTCGATGAGGTGGTGGGCGAGCCGGTTGGCGCGGGCGTTGAGGGTGGCGTAGTCCAGCGTGGTGTCCCCGGCCACCAGTGCCGTCGCGTGCGGGGTGCGGGCCGTCTGCGCCTCGAAGGCGGCGGGGTAGGTGGTGGGGTCGACGGCCAGTGCGGTGTCGTTCCACTCGGTGGTCAGCCGATGCCGTTCCCGGTCCGACAGCAGGGACAGTTCGCCCAGCGGGCGGTCCGGTTCGGCCGCGATACCGTCGAGCAGCAGGACCAGTTGTCCGGCCATCCGTTCTGCGGTGGCGGGGTCGAAGAGGTCGGTGCGGTACTCCAGCAGGCCGGTCAGCTCGTCTCCGTCGGGGACGAACTCGATGCTCAGGTCGAAGGTGGCCGCGTGGCGGGGCACCGTGACGGCCTCGGCCGTGAGGTCCCGCAGGCCGGGGGCCGCGGGCGGGGCGGGGTGGAGCAGGACCATGACGTCGAAGAGCGGGTTGCGGCCCGCCTCCCGTACCGCTCCGGCGGCCTCCACCACCCGTTCGAAGGGGGTGTCGCCGTGGGCGAAGGCGTCGAGGACGGCGGTGGCGGAGGCGTCCAGCAGCTCGCGGTAGGAGCGCGCGGTGTCGACGGGGGCGCGCAGCACGACCGTGTTGACGAAGAAGCCGACCGCGCGCTCCAATTCGGTGCGTCCGCGGCCGGGGGTCAGCGAGCCGACGGCGATGTCGTCCTGGCCCGACCAGCGGGCGAGCAGGGCCTGGCAGGCGGCGATCAGGGCCGCGAACAGGGTGGTGTGCTGCTGCGCCGCCACCTCCCGCAGCCGGGCCGCCGTGGCCGCCGGGACGCGGAACGCGTGGACCGCGCCGTCGCCCGCCTCCTCGCCGCTGCGGGGACGGTCGAGCGGCAGCGCCGGCGGCACGGCCCGGTCGAGCTGTTTGGTCCAGTAGGAGAGCTGTTCCTCCAGCAGGGCGCCGGACAGCCGTTCGCGCTGCCATACGGCGAAGTCCGGGTACTGCGTGGCCACCGGGGCGAGCGCGGGCGTCTCACCGTGGGCCGGCGCGTCGTACAGCGTGCACAGTTCGTCCAGCAGCACGCCCATGGACCAGCCGTCGGTGACGATGTGGTGCGCGGTGAGCAGCAGCACGTGCGCGTCGTCGGCCAGGCGGATCAGCAGGGCCCGCAGCAGCGGGCCGGTGCGCAGGTCGAACGGGCGGGAGTACTCCGCCAGCAGCACGTCGTCCAGCGCTCCGGGGCCCGGTGCGGTCCGGTCCCCCGGGCCGGCGGCGGGGCCGGCCTCCTCCCCCAGGTCGTACAGCGGCAGCGGCACGGGCGCGGCCGGGTGCACCTGCTGCACGGGGCGGCCGTCGATGTCGTCGAACGTGGTCCGCAGGGACTCGTGGCGCTCCACCACGGCGTCCAGCGCCCGGGACAGCGCGGCACGGTCCAGCGGGCCGGTCAGCCGCAGGGCGACCGCGCTGTTGTAACGGGAGTCGCCGGGCCGGAGCTGGTCCAGGAACCACAACTGCTGCTGGGCGAAGCCGAGCGGCAGGGGCTGCGACCGGTCCGCGCGCGGGATCTGCTGCCGGGCCCTGGCGGCGGCCGGCGGGGCCGCTCCCGCCAGGCGGCGGCGCAGCGCCTCCTGCAGCTCCTGGGGCAGGGCCGCGGCACGGTCCTTCTTCGAATGCGAAGACGTCATGTCGTCGTTCCTCACCGTTCGTTGTGGTCGCTGGTGCCGCGTGCGGCGTCTTCGAGTTCGCGCAGGACGTGTTCCTCCACCAGGTCCGCCAGGGCGGCGACCGTGCGGGCGGTCAGCACGTCCCGGGGGGTGAGCTCCACGCCGAAGGTCTCGTTGACCCGGGAGGCGATGCGCAGGCTGCGCAGCGAGTCGCCGCCGAGGGCGAAGAAGTCGTCCTCGGCGCCCACGGCCGTCTCCAGGACCTCGGACCAGACGTCCGCGAGGAACTGCTCGGTGGGGGTGCGCGGGGCGACCTGCGCCGCGGGCTCGTGCGGGTCGGGCCCGGGGGCGGGCAGGGCCGCGCGGTCGGTCTTGCCGTTCTCGGTGAGCGGGAAGCGCTCCAGGACGACGAAGGCCGAGGGGACCATGTGGCCGGGCAGTGTCCGGGCCGCGAACGTGCGCAGCTCCGCGCCCGCCGGGATCTCGGCGTCCGGTGCGGCGAGCAGGTGGGCCACCAGGCGCGGCGTGCCGGGCTCGTCCTCCCGTACGGCCACCACCGCGTCCCGGACGGCCGGATGGGCCGCCAGGGCGGCCTCGACCTCTCCTGCCTCGATCCGGTGCCCGCGCAGCTTCATCTGGTGGTCGGTGCGGCCGAGGTAGTGCAGTTCGCCGCGGGCGTCGCGGCGGACCAGGTCGCCGGTGCGGTACATCCGCCCGCCCGGTGCGCCGTACGGGTCGGCGAGGAACCGGGTGGCGGTCAGGCCGGGACGGTGGAGGTAGCCGCGGGCCAGCGAGGGCCCGCTGATCCACAGTTCGCCGGGGACGCCGTCGGCGACCGGCCGCAGCCGCCCGTCGAGCACGTAGCTGCGGCTGCCCGCGCGGGGGCGCCCGATGGGGGGCGCGGCGCCGTCGGGTGCCAACGGTTCCGACCAGGTGGCGACGACCGTGGTCTCGGTGGGCCCGTAGGAGTTGATCATTCGGTGGTGCGGGGCCCAGCGGGCGACCAGGTCGGCGCCGCAGGCGTCCGCGCCGACGATGAGGGTGCGCAGGTCCGGCAGGGTTCCCGCGGTGGCGGGCGGCACCGTGGCGAGCGCGGCGGGCGGTAGCAGGGTGTGGGTGATGCGTTCCGTGCGCAGCACCTCGGCCAGTTGCGCGCCGAGCAGCGGTCCGGGCGGCGGCACCACGAGGGCGGCGCCGGCCGGCAGGGCCATGCACAGCTCCAGTACGGAGGCGTCGAAGCTGGGGGTGGCGAAGGCCAGCACCCGGTCGCCCTGCCGTACCTGGTAGTGGTCGGCCTCGGCGGCGGCGAAGGCGGCCAGGCCGCGGTGGGTGACGACGACGCCCTTGGGGGTGCCGGTGGAGCCGGAGGTGTAGATCACGTAGGCCGGGTCGTCGAGGTCGAGCGGGCGCACGCGGTCCCGGTCGGTGGGCCGGGGGGCCGGTGCGGCGTCGTCCCCGGCGGCCAGGAGGTCGTGGACCTCGGCGGCCTCCAGGGTGACGGCCGGTGCGGCGTCACGCAGCATCAGCGCGATCCGCTCGGCCGGGTACCCGGGGTCCACCGGCAGGTAGGCGGCGCCCGTCTTGGCGGTGGCGAGCTGGGCGACGACCATGTCGGCCGATCTCGGCAGGACCAGGGCGACGAGGTCGCCGGGGCCGGTCCCGCGGGTGAGGAGGTGGTGCGCGAGACGGTTGGCCCGCGCCTCCAACTGCGCGAAGGAGAGCCGGAGATCGGGTGCGGTCACCGCGGGTGCGTCGGGCCACCGGTCGACCGCCGCCTCGACGAGCGCGGCGAGGGTGGCGGCCGGGACCGGGTCACCGGCCGTCGGGGCATCAAGCCGGCCCGCGGCCCGCCCGGTCAGCCGCTCGCGCTCGTCCGGCGGCAGGATGTCGATCCCGTCGACGGTCGTCGCGCCGCCGGGTTCCGCCAGGGCGCCCAGGGTGTGCACCAGCTGGGCGGCCAGGGACCGGGCGGTGGACTCCTCGAAGTACCGCGGGTCGTAGCCGAGTTCGACGCTCAGGCGGATGTCGGGCGAGATCACCACGGTGAGCGGGTAGTTGGTGGCCTCCAGGGCGTGCAGATCACGGACGCTCAGCCCGTGCGCGGTGGCCGCGGTGTCGTTGATCGGGTAGTTCTCGAAGACCACCAGGCTCTCGAAGAGCGGTGTTCCGGCGGGCAGTTCGCTCCAGCCCCGCAGGTCGGACAGCGGGACGTGATCAAAGCCGCGGGCATCGGCCTGTGCGGACTGCAGAGCGCCCAGCCAGTCGGCCGGGGCCGCGCCGCCGTCCACGTCGCACCGCACCGGCAGGGTGTTGATGAACAGGCCGGTGATGGCGTCGGCGCCGGGCAGGTCGGCGGGCCGGCCGGAGACCGTCGTGCCGAAGCACACCTCGCGCTCCCCGCTCCAGCGCGCCAGCAGCAGGCCCCAGACCCCCTGGACGACGGTGTTGAGGGTGAGGTGGTGGCGCCGGGCGAAGTCCTGGAGCGCGGCGCTCTCCCGCTCTCCCAGCCGCTCGGAGAGCCAGGTGCCGGCGCGGGTGGGGGCGCCGGGTGCCGGGCGGCGGTCGTAGGGCAGCGGGGTGGGTGCGGTCAGGCCCGCGAGCGCCGTGCGCCAGTGCTGTTCGGCGGGGGCGGTGTCGTGGGCGGCGAGCCAGGCGGCGTAGTCGGCGAACGGCCTGCGCTCGGGCAGGTCCGGGGCGGTGCCCCCGGCGAGCGCCGCATGGCAGGAAAAGACGTCCGAGAGGACCTGGAAGACGCTCCAGCCGTCGAGCAGCACATGGTGGAAGGTCCACACCACCCGTACCTCGGCCGGGGAGAGCCGGATGAGGGTCAGCCGCAGCAGCGGCGCCCGGTCGAGGGCGAGCCCGCGGTCCCGGTCCTCGGCGAGCAGCCGCGCCAGTGCCTCGTCGCGCCGCTCCTGTGTCAGCGCGCTCCAGTCGAGCTGGGTGACGGGCAGGGTGACGGAGCGGTGGACGGTCTGCAGGGGCACCGGCACCTCGTGCAGGACCACCGCGCTGCGCAGCACGGGGGTGCGGTCGACGACCTGCTGCCAGGCCGCGGCCAGCAGCCGGGAGTCGGTGACGCCGTCCAGGACGAAGGTGGCTTGTTCGACGTAGAGCCCCTGGTCGGGTTCGTCGAGCCCGTGGAAGACCATGCCGGTCTGGGTGGGGGTCAGCGGGTAGACGTCCGTGACGTCCCGGCCGTCGCCGACGAGCCGGTCGACGGTCTCCTGGTCGAGGCGGACCAGCGGGAAGTCGGAGGGCGTGCGCCCGCCGGCGGCCGGCTCCGCGCAGTGCCGCACGATCTCCCGCAGCTCGGCGGCCATCTCCTCGGCCAGGCCGGCCACGGTGGACCGCAGGTGCAGGTTCTTCGAGTACGACCAGGTGAACTCCAGCCGCTTGTCCGCCACCATGCCGACGATGTCGATCAGATGCGGCCGCTCGGCCGCCCGGTCCATGTCGCCCTCCAGCGCGCCGTACGGTGCGTGCAGCAGGCCGTCGCCACCGGACGCGCTCCAGTCCTGCTGGCCGAGGTAGTTGAAGGCGATCTGCGGATCGGCCGGCAGCCCCGGGGCCTGTGGGGTACGCAGCCGGCGCAGCGCGCCGTGTCCCAGGCCGTGTCCCGGCAGCGCCCGCAGGCCCTCCTTGGCGGACTTCAGCGCCGTGGCGAGGTCCGCGTGCGGCGGGAGGTCCAGTGCGACCGGGAACATGGTGGTGAACCAGCCGACGGTGCGGGAGAGGTCGATGTCGTCGAAGATCTCCTCGCGGCCGTGGCCCTCCAGCCCGATCCGTACCCGGTCGTGCCCGGTCCAGCGGGCGAGTACCCGGCCCAGGGCGCACAGCAGGACGTCGTTGATCCGGGTCCGGTAGACGTCCGGGACGTCCTGGAGCAGCCGGCGCGTCTCCTCGGCCTCCAGGCGGACGGTCACGGTGTCCTCGGAGTCCGCACGGTTGCGGCCCGTGCGGTCGGTGGGCAGCTCCGTCAGGCCGTCCGCGGCGCTCCAGTGGGCCAGTTCGCCGTCGAAGCCGCCGGCCGCGGTGTGGTCGTGCAGCCGCTGCGCCCAGGCCCGGAACGAGGTGGTCTTGGGGCCGAGCGCGGCCCGTTCCCCGGCGCGCACCCGGCCGTAGGCGGTGTCGAGGTCTTCCAGGATGATGCGCCAGGACACCGCGTCGACGACCAGGTGGTGGGCCGCCAGCAGCAGGACCGGGCGGTCCTGGTCGCCGAGGTGGCACAGCACGGTCTTCAGCAGTGGCCCGGTCGCGAGGTCGAAGCCCGCGCACAGGTCCGCCGTCAGCCTGCGCAGCTCCGCGGCACGGTCCCGCGGCTCCAGGTGGGCGAGGTCGTGGACCTCCAGGGCGGGGGCCGCACCGGGCGCCGCGGTGTACTGGCGCCGGTGTCCGCCGCCGGTGATCTCGTACACCGTCCGCAGGGCGTCGTGGTGCTCCAGCACCGCGGCCAGGGCGGCGCGCAGCGCGCCCTCGTCGACCTCGGCGGCCAGCTGGAAGGAGAGCGACTGGGTGAAGTGCCCGGGGCTGTCCGGGACGCTGTCGAACAGCCAGTGCTGGACGGGGGTGAGCGGCACCTCGCCCACCACCGGGCCCTGTTCGGCGGTGGACGCGGTGGCCGGCAGCTGCGCCGCGGCCGCGGCCAGGGCGGCGACGGTCTGGTGGACGAACAGATGGCGCGGGGTCAGTGCGAGGCCGGCGCGGCGGGCCGCGGAGACGATCTGGATGCTGAGGATCGAGTCCCCGCCGAGCGCGAAGTAGTTGTCCTCGGCGCCCACCCGGTCCACGCCCAGCACCTCGGCCCAGATGCCGGCGAGCGTCCGCTCGGTGTCCGTGCGCGGCGGGACGTAACCGGCGGCCGGGGCGGCCCAGTCGGGCGCCGGCAGGGCACGCCGGTCGAGTTTGCCGGTGGCTCCCAGCGGCAGCCGTTCCAGGGGCACGACGACCGCGGGGACCAGGTGGTCGGGCAGGCTCCGGGCCAGGAAGGCACGCACCGCGGCGGGATCGGCGTCCGCCGTGCCCCGGGTGACCACATACCCCACCAGGCGCTTGTGGCCGTCGGTCTCGACGACCCGGGCGGCGGCCTCGGCCACCTCGGGGTGCCGGGCCAGCGCGGCCTCGACCTCGCCGAGTTCGATGCGGAAGCCGCGCACCTTGACCTGGTCGTCGCCGCGGCCCAGGTACTCCAGCTGCCCGTCGGCGTCCCAGCGCACGAGGTCGCCGGTGCGGTACATCCGCTCGCCGGCCGGGCCGTACGGGTCGGCCAGGAAGCGCCGGGCGGTCAGTCCGGGCCGCGCGAAGTAGCCGCGGGCCACGCCGGTCCCGGCGAGGTAGAGCTCGCCGGGTACGCCGACGGGGACCGGCCGCAGGTGCGGATCGAGGACATAGGCGCGGGCGCCGGCGACCGGGCTGCCGATCGGCGGCGTGCGGTCGGGGTCGGCCGGGTCGCAGTGCCAGGCGGTGGCGTAGACGGTGGCCTCGGTGGGGCCGTAGATGTTCGCGACCCGGCAGCCGGGGACGGCGGCGCGGACCTCCCGTACGGTACGGGCCGCCAGCCCCTCGCCGGCCAGCACCACGGTGTCCGCGGTGACGTGCACGGTGTCCTCGGCGAGCAGCTGGCCGAGGGCGGAGGGGACGGCGCTGAGCAGACTCGCGGTCCAGGGCTCGGAGCGTTCGGCGAGGGCCAGCAGATCGCTCACGATCTCGACGCAGCCGCCGGACAGCAGCGGGCTGAAGATCTCGAAGACCGACACATCGAAGTTGAGCGAGGTGGATGCCACGACGTGGGACAGGCCCCGGCCGCCGAACTCGCCGGCCGCCCAGTCGGCCAGCGCGACGACCGACCCGTGGGTGGCCACCACGCCCTTGGGCAGGCCGGTGGAGCCCGAGGTGTGGATGACGTAGGCGGGGTGGGCGGGCAGCAGCGCACCGGTCCGCTCGTCGTCGCCGGGGTCGGCGGCGGACAGCCCGGCGAGCCGGTCCGCGGTCGCGGGGTCGTCGAGCGCGATCCGGGTGGCGGGCCCCTCGGGCAGCCGGCCGGCCAGGGCGGCGGTGGTGAGCACGATGTCCGGTCCGATGTCGTCGAACAGGAAGGAGACGCGCTCGGAGGGGTACTTGGGGTCGACCGGGAGGTAGCCGGCGCCGCTCTTGAGCACGGCCAGCAGGGCCACGATCAGGTCGGCCGTGCGCGGCAGCGCGAGGGCGACGAACCGCTCGGGGCCCGCGCCCGAGGCGATCAGCAGCCGGGCCAGCCGGTTGGCGCGTGCGTTCAGCTCCCGGTAGGTGAGCCGGTCGTCGCCGGACAGTACGGCGGTGGCCTGCGGGGTGCGGTCCGCCTGCTCCTCGAAGACGCGAGGCAGGACGCGCCGCGGCTGTGCGACGGCCGTTCCGCCGAACTCCCGCAGGATGCGCCCGCGTTCGTCCGCGGTGAGCAACGGCAGGTCACCCAGGCGGCGGTCCGGGCCGGCCGCCATCTCCGTCAGCAGGACCCGCAGGCAGGTGCCCAGCCGCTCGACGGTCGCCGCGTCGAAGGCGGCCGGGTCGTAGTCCAGGGCCACGGTGAGGCGTTCACCGGGGGCGACGACCACGCTGAGCGGGTAGTTGGTCGGCTCCAGGTCCCGTTCCTGCTGGATGCCCAGGCCGTGCCGGGCGAGGGCGTCGCTGTCGAAGGGGTAGTTCTCGAAGACCACGATGCTGTCGAACAGGCCGGTTCCGCGCGGGACTTCGCTCCAGGCCTGGAGGTCGGCCAGGGAGACGAAGTCGTAGCGCCGCGCCTCCGACTGGGCGGTCTGCAGGTCGCGCAGCCAGTCCAGCAGCGCGCGGCGCCCGTCGACCCGGACCCGGGTGGGGAGGGTGTTGATGAACAGGCCGACCATGGACTCCACCCCGGGCAGCGCGGCGGGCCGGCCGGAGACGGTGGTGCCGAAGACCACGTCGTCGCTGTTGCTGTAGCGGGACAGCAGCAGGCCCCAGGCGCCCTGCAGCACGGTGTTCATGGTGAGGCCGGCGCGCTGCGCGGTCTCCCGCAGACGGGCGGAGTCCGCCTCGTCCAGGGTGACGTGGACCGAGCCCGACGACGAGGCGCGATGGGCCTCCAGGGGCCTCCGGTCCCGCGGGAGTTCGGTCGGCGAGGTGAAGCCGGCCAGCGCGGTGCGCCAGTGCCGCTCGGCCTGGGTGCCGTCCTGCTCCGCCAGCCAGCGCAGATAGCTGCCGAACGGCGGGCGGGAGGGGACCTCGGGGCGGCGGCCCGCGGTGAGCGCCGCGTACCGTTCGCAGATCTCGTCGAAGACCTGGGCCGCGCTCCAGCCGTCGAGCAGGACGTGGTGGAACGTCCACACCAGCCGGACCCGGTCGTCGGACAGCTTGATCAGGGCCAGCCGCATCAGCGGGGCGGCGGCGAGGTCGAGACCGGCCGCCCGGTCCTCGGCCAGCAGGGTGGTCAGCGCGTGCTCGCTCGCCTCGGGGCTCCACCCGGACCAGTCGTGGTGGGTGACGGGCACCGTGGCCCGCGTCTGGACGACCTGGAGCGGTTCGGCGGTCTCCGCCCACACCAGGCGGGTGCGCAGCATCGGGTTGGCGTCGGCCGTCTGCTGCCAGGCCGTGGCGAGCGCGGCCGGGTCGGTGACGCCGGAGAGCACCAGCTGGACCTGGTTGAAGTAGGTGTGGGAGTCGGGGTCCATCAGGCTGTGGAAGAGCATGCCCGCCTGCATGGGTGTCAGCGGGTAGATGTCCTCCACCGCGCGGCCGTCCGCCGCGACCCGGTCCACGGCCGCCTGGTCGAGGCGGGCGAGCGGGTAGTCGGAGGGGGTGCGGCCGCCGGCGTCCGGGCCCGCGCAGTGGGCGACGATGTCCTCCAGCGCCGTGAGCATGCCCGCGGCCAGCGCCGTCACCGTCTCCGCACGGTGCACTTCGCCGCTGTAGTACCAGGTGAGTTCGAGGCACCGGTCCTCGACCCGGCCCACCACGTCCAGCAGGTGCGGCCGGACGGTCCCGGGCGCGGCGGCGCCGTCCAGTCCGCCGTGTACGGCGCGGATCAGCCCGCCGTCGCCGGACCAGTCGAAGCGGCCGAGGTAGTTGAAGCTGATCAGCGGCTGCGGGGCGCCGCTGAGTTCAGCGGCTCCGGCGAGGTGCCGCAGCGCCCCGTGACCGAGACCCCGGCCGGGCACCGCGCGCAACTGCTCCTTGACGGACTTCAGTGCCGCGGCCCAGTCGCCGTCCGGGACGTCCAGGGCGACGGGGAACAGGGAGGTGAACCAGCCGACCGTGCGGGACAGATCGACGCCCTCGAAGAGGTGGTCCTCGCGGCCGTGTCCCTCCAGGCCGATGGCGACGGTGCGCTCGCCGGTCCAGTCGGCCAGCACCCGGCCGAGCGCGGTGAGCAGCACGTCGTTGATCTGGGTGCGGTAGACGCCGGGCACTTTCTGCAGCAGGTCGCCGGTGCGCTGCCGGTCCAGCCGGACGGTGACCGAGCGCAGGTCGGCGATGGTGTTGGTCCCGTCGGCGTCGACGGGCAGGGGGGCCGCGCAGTGCGGGGCCACCGCGCTCCAGTGTGCCCGCTCGCCGTCGAAGCCGCCGGCCTCGGTGTGCTCGTGCAGCCGACGGGCCCATTCCTGTACGGAGGTGGCCCGGGCGGGCGGGGCCACCGGGTCACCGTTGCGGGCCTGCCGGTAGGTGCTCTCCAGGTCCTCCAGCAGCACCCGCCAGGAGACGCCGTCGACCACCAGGTGGTGGACGGTCAGGAACAGCCGCGGCGGCAGGTCCCGGGCGCCGGTGAACAGGCGGGCGGCGAGCAGGGGGCCGGTGTCCAGCCGGAAGCCGGCGTGCGCCTCGGCCATGGCGGCCTCGACCGCGGCCGCGCACTCCGTCTCGTCCTTTCCGGCCAGGTCGTGTACCTGCAGCAACTGCGGTGCGTCGGCGTCCGGCGCCGGGCAGTGCTGGTGCCAGGTGCTGTCCGCCCGCTGCGTGAAGCGGGACCGCAGGGCGTCGTGGTGGGCCCACAGGGCGTGCAGCGCCTCGTGGAGCGCCCGCGGGTCGGGCTCCTCGGCCAGTTCGATGACGAGGGACTGGTTGAAGTACCCGGGGGGCTCCGGCCGGGCGTCGAGGAACCAGTGCTGGATCGGGGTGAGGGCGACGTCCCCCTCCACCGGGCCGGTGCCGCTGAGGGGTGCGGCGGCGCCGGTGGCGGCGGCCAGGGCGGCGACGGTGGGGTGGCGGAACAGGTCCCGCGGGGTCAGGGTCAGGCCCGCCCGGCGGGCGCGGGAGACGACCTGGATGCTGAGGATCGAATCGCCGCCCAGCATGAAGAAGTTGTCCTCGACGCCCACCCGGTCGAGGCCCAGCAGGGTGCACCAGATCTCCGCGAGGATCCGCTCGGCCTCGGTGCGCGGCGCGCGGTGCTCGCCGGCGGTGGCGGCCGACCGGTCGGGGGCGGGCAGCCGGCGCCGGTCCACCTTTCCGTTGCCGGTCAGCGGCAGGGCGTCCAGGGTCACGAACGCGGCGGGGACCATGTAGTCGGGCAGCTCGGCGGCGAGGTGGGCGCGCAGCTCCTGCGCCTGCGGCACCGTCGCCTCCGGGGCGGGGACGAGGTAGGCGACCAGCCGCTTGCGGCCGCCGTCCTCGGGGACGGTCACCACCGCTTCGGCGACGGCGGCATGGCGGGTGAGCTGGGCCTCGATCTCGGCCGGTTCGACGCGGAAGCCGCGGATCTTGATCTGGTCGTCGGCGCGCCCCACGAAGTGGAGTTCGCCGTCGGCGCTCCAGCGCACGATGTCGCCGGTGCGGTACATCCGGGTCCCGGGCGGGCCGAACGGGTCGGCCAGGTACCGTTCGGCGGTCGCACCGGGGCGGCCGGCGTAGCCGCGGGCGAGCCCGGCGCCGGCGACGTACAGCTCCCCCGGGATGCCCGGCGGCTGGGGCTGCAGCGCGTCGTCCAGGACGTAGACGCGGGTGTTGTCCAGCGGGCGTCCGATGGGCAGGGCGGCGGGCAGCGGGTCGCCGGGGCGGAAGGCGCGGCGGGTCGCGAAGGTGGTGGTCTCGGTGGGGCCGTAGCCGTCGACCACGGTCAGGTCCGGGCAGGCGTCGAGGACGCGGCGTACCGCGGCGCCCGGCACGGCCTCGCCGCCGGTCCACACCTCCCGGGCACCGCGCAGGCACCCGGGGTCCTCCTGGGACAGCAGGCGGAACAGCCCGGCGGTCAGCCACAGGCAGGTGACGCCCTGTTCACGGATCGCCCGGGACACCGTGGTGGCGTCCACGTCGGCCGGCGGGGCGAGGACGGCCCGGCCGCCGCGCAGCAGGGGCACCCACAGTTCGTAGGTGGCCGCGTCGAAGGCCTGCGGGGAGTGCACCAGGACCCCGTCGTGTCCGTCGAAGGCGCGGTCGAAGGCGAGCGCCACGACGTCCCGGTGGCGCACCGCGACGCCCTTGGGGCGGCCGGTGGAGCCGGAGGTGAACATCAGGTAGAGCGCGTTGTCGGGGTGGAGAGCGGGCAGGGGCGTGCCCTCCTCCGGGGCGGCGGTGCCGGCCGGTGCGGCCTCGTCCGTCACCAGCAGGGTGCGCCCGCCGGGTGCCGCCTCGCGGGCGGCCTCCTGCCAGGCGGCGTCGGTGAGCACCAGCTCCGCCGTGGTCTCCGCCAGCACCTGCCGCAGCCGCTCCCGTGGCGCGCGGCCGTCCAGCGGGACGTACACCCCGCCCGCCTTGACCAGGGCCAGCTGGGCGATGACCAGGGCGGCCGACCGGTCCATGAGGACCCCGACCGGGGACTCCGGGCGTACGCCGAGCCCGGTCAGCCGGCGGGCCAACGCGTCGGCACGGGCGTCGAGTTCGCGGTAGGTGAGCCGGGTGTCCCCGGCGTCCAGCGCCATGACGTCGGGGGTGCGCCGGGCCTGGGCGGCGAACAGTTCGGCGACCGTGCCCTCGGGCAGCGGGGCGGCGGTGGCGTTCCACTCCTCGACGACCTGGCGGCGGTGTGCCGCGCCGAGCACCGGCAGCCGCGCGGGCGGGCCCCCGGCGTCCGCGGCCAGCCCCTCCAGCAGCACGGTGAGGTACTCCCCCATCCGCTCCACGGTGGCCGCGTCGAACAGCTCCGGGTCGTAGCCGAGCCGCAGGGCCAGCTCCTGGCCCGGGTAGGCGACCAGGCTCAGCGGGTAGTTGGTGGTCTCGATGCCGTCGAGGCCGGTCAGCCGCAGTCCGTGCGCGGCGGCGAGGTCGCCGCCGACCGGGTAGTTCTCGAAGACCACGATGCTGTCGAAGAGCGGGGCCCGCTCGGGCAGGTCGCAGAACGCCTTCAGCCGGGCGAGCGGGACGAAGTCGAAGCGCCGGTCCTCGGTCTGGATCTCCTGCACCCGGCGCAGCCAGGCCGTCAGGGTGCCGTCGGCGGGGACCGTCAGCCGGGTCGGTACGGTCGCAATGAACAGGCCGTTCATCGCCTCGACGCCGGGCAGCTCCGGCGGCCGTCCGGACACCGTGGTGCCGAAGACGACCTCCCGGCGCCCCGTCTGACGGGCCAGCAGCAGCGCCCAGGCACCCTGGACCAGCGTGTTCATGGTCAGGCCTGCGTCCTTGGCCAGGTGGTCCAGGCAGCGGGTGGTGGCGGCGGACAGGGAGAGCCGTACCGCCGCGGTGGACTCCGCGCGGTGGGCCTCGCGGGGCTCGCGGTCGTAGGGCAGGGCGGTGGGCTCGCTCCAACCGTCGAGCCGGGTCTGCCAGTGCCGTTCGGCTTCCGCCCAGTCACGCTCCCGCAGCCAGGCCACGTAGTCGCGGAACGGGCGGCGGCTGGGCAGGCCCGCCTCCGCGGGGGCGGTGCCGTCCGCCGCGGCGCCGCGCAGCGCGGCGTGGCACCGAAAGACGTCGGACAGCACCTGGAACAGGCTCCAGCCGTCGAGCACCAGGTGGTGGAAGGACCACACCACCTGCACCTCGGTGTCGGAGAGCCGGGCCAGGGCCAGGCGCAGCAGCGGGGCGGAGCCGAGGTCGATGCCGCGCCGCCGGTCGCGGTCGAGGAGTTCGCGCAGTGCGGCCCGGCGCTCGTCGTCCGGCAGGTCCCGCCAGTCCAGCTGCGTGACCGGCACGGTGACGCCGCGCTCCACCACCAGCAGCGGTTCGGGCACGTCCTGCCAGACGACGCGTCCGCGCAGCACCGGGGTGCGGTCCGTGACCTGCTGCCAGGCCGCGGCGAGGGCCTGCGGGTCGGGCACGCCGTCCAGGACGAAGGTGAGCTGCTGGAAGTAGACGCTCTGGTCGTCCTGGGAGAGCCGGTGGAAGAGCATGCCGGCCTGGGTGGGGGTGAGCGGGTGGATGTCCTCGACGGTGCTGCCGTCGCCCACCAGCCGGTCCACGGTGGGCTGGTCGAGCGCGGCCAGCGGGAAGTCGGAGGGGGTGCGGCCGCCGGCTCCGGGCCGGGCGGCGTCCCGGGCGATGTCACCCAGCGCCCGGACGAAGTCTCCGGCGAGGCGGGCGACGGTCTCCTCGTGGTGGAGGTGCGCCGAGTAGAACCAGGTGAACTCCAGCGCGTCGCCGTCCAGCCGGCCGACGACCTCCAGGGCGTGCGGGCGCGGTGCGGCGGGGTCGGCGTCCAGCGCCAGTTCGCGGTACGGGCCGCGGTAGAGGCTGCCGTCACCGCCCGGCGTGCCGAACTGGCCGAGGTAGTTGAAGCTGATGTCCGCGGTCGGGGTGCCGGGCAGGCCCTCCGGCCGGATCAGGTGCCGCTGGACGCCGTAGCCGAGGCCGCGGCCGGGCACGGCGCGCAGCTGCTCCTTGACCGACTTCAGCACGGTGCACCGGTCGGCGTCCGGCGCCACGGTGAGGGCGACCGGGTAGCGGGTGGTGAACCAGCCGACGGTACGGCTCAGGTCCACATCGGGGAACAGCTCCTCCCGGCCGTGGCCCTCCAGGTCGACCGGGACCCGGTCGCGTCCGGTCCACTCGTGCAGTACCCGGCCCAGCGCGCTCAGCAGCACATCGTTGACCTGGGTGCGGAAGGCCCCGGGCAGGGTGTGCAGCACGGCGGAGGTGTCCGCCGGGGTGAGGCGCACGGTCACCGAGCGGGCCGACGCATAGGTGTTGGCGCCGGCGAGGTCGGCCGGCAGCGCCGGGTCACAGCCGCGGGCGAGCGCCGTCCAGTAGGCCGTCTCGTCCTGGAAGCCGCCGGCTTCGGCGTGCCCGGTCAGCCGCTTCGCCCAGTGGCGCAGCGGGGAGGACTTCGGCGGCAGCTCGGCGTCCGCTCCCGCGCGCCGTGCACGGTAGGCCCGGTCCAGGTCCTCCAGCAGCAGCCGCCAGGAGACGCCGTCGACCACCAGGTGGTGGACGGCCAGGTGCAGGACCGGAGGCACAGTGGTGCCCCGGTCGTGGAGCACGGCGCGCAACAGGGGGCCGCGGCTCAGGTCGAACGGCCCGTGGTGCGGGGCGTCGTCGTCGGGGCCGGTGTGGCGCTGCAGCGCGAACCCGGGTGCGTCGCGGTCGATGTGCTGGCGCCACCGGCCGTCGCCGTCCCGCACGAAGCGCGAGCGCAGGGCGTCGTGGTGGGCGACCACGTCGTGCAGAGCGGCCTCCAGCGCCGTGGCGTCGAGGCCGTCGGCCAGCTCGACGGACATCGTCTGGGCGAAGTGGCCGGCCCGCCCGGGGTCGCTCTCGAACAGCCACTGCTGGATGGGCGTCAGCGGCGCCGGGCCGGTGGCCTCCGCCTCGGGGGCAGGTCCCGGGGCCGGCTGCCCGGCGGCGTCCACGCACTGTGCGAGCGCGGCGACGGTCTGGTGCCGGTACACGTCACGCGAGGTGACGGCCAGGCCCGCCTGCCGTGCCTGGGCGACGACCTGGATGCTGAGGATCGAATCGCCGCCCAGCGAGAAGAAGTTGTCGTCGACGCCGACGCGCTCGACGCGCAGCACGTCGGCCCACACGGTGGCGAGCGCCCGTTCGGTGGCGGTGCGCGGCGCGGTGTAGTCCGCCGTTCCGGCAGTGGTCCAGTCCGGGTCGGGGAGGCGGCCGCGGTCCAGTTTGCCGTTGGGGTTGAGCGGCATCGCGTCCAGGACGACGACCGTGGCGGGCACCATGTAGTCGGGCACGCTGCGGCCGAGCAGCCGGCGTATCGCGCTCGGGGCGAGCTCCGCCCCGGGCGCCGGGACGACATAGCCGATCAGCCGCTTGTGGCCGCCGCTCTCCCGGGTGGCGGCGGCCGCCTGGGCCACCCCCGCGCAGCGCAGCAGCGCCTCCTCGACCTCGCCCAGCTCGATACGGAAGCCCCGCACCTTGACCTGCTGGTCGGCCCGGCCCAGGTACTCCAGTTCACCGTCGGTGGTCCAGCGAACCAGGTCGCCGGTGCGGTACATCCGGCTGCCGGGGGCGGCGAAGGGGTCGGCGAGGAACCGGGTGGCGGTCAGGCCGGGACGCCTGAGGTACCCCCGGGCCAGGCTCCTTCCGCCGAGGTACAACTCGCCTGTCACGCCCGGGGGTTGCGGGCGCAGCATGCTGTCCAGGACGTAGCAGCGGGTCCGGGCGACGGGCCGGCCGATGGGCGGGGCCTGCTCCGGGGTGTCGTCGTCGGCGAACCACGCCGTGGCGTACACGGTGGCCTCGGTCGGGCCGTAGATGTTGGCGACCTGGGAGGACGGCATCGTCTCCCGGATCTCCCGTACGGTCTGCGCGGGCAGCGCCTCGCCCGCCAGGACCACCGTGTCGGCCGTGACGGTGCCGGTGTCCCGGGTGAGCAGCCGGGAGATCACCGACGGCACCCCGCTGAGCAGACCCGCCTGCCGCGGCGCGGTGCCCGGCCGGTCGGCGAGGGCCGGGAGGTCGGCCACCACTTCGATGCTGCCGCCGGACAGCAGGGGGCAGAGCAGTTCGAAGACGGAGACGTCGAAATTGAGCGAGGTGGAGGCCACCACATGCGTCAGCCGCTCCGGGCCGAACTGCGCTCCCGCCCAGGCCGCCAGGTCCGCCACGCTGCGATGGGTGACCACGACACCCTTGGGACGGCCCGTCGAGCCGGACGTGTAGATGACGTACGCGGGGTGGCCGGGGTCCAGCGGCCGGACCCGTTCGGCATCGGTGAGGTCGTCCTCCGTGTGCCCGGCCCACTCGGCCGCGGTCTCCGGGTCGTCCAGGATCAGCCGCTCGACGCCGCCGGGCAGCGCGCCGGCCGTGTCCCGGGTGGTCAGCACGAGAGCCGGCGCGGCGTCGGTGAGCATGAAGCGGATGCGCTCGGCCGGATATCCGGGGTCCACCGGCAGATAGCCGGCGCCCGCCTTGAGCACCGCCCACAGGACGGGGACCAGGTCGGCCGAGCGCGGCAGCGCCAGCGCCACCAGGGTCTCGGGTCCCGCCCCACGGCGAGCCAGCAGCCGGGCCAGGCGGTTGGCGCGCCGGTTCACCTCGTCGTAGGTGAGCCGGGTGTCCCCGCAGACCACGGCGGTCCGGCCGGGGGTGCGCAGGGTCTGCGCCTCCAGGAGCTCGGGCAGGGTGGTGTCCGGGCCCTCCTGCTGCGGGGCGTTCCAGGCGTCGAGCATGGTGCGCCGCTCGTCGTCGGTCAGCAGCGGCAGTTCGGCGACGGTCCGCTGCGGTCCGTCCGCCATCGCATCCAGCAGGAGGTGCAGCTGTCGGCTCATCCGGGCCACGGTGCGGGCGTCGAACAGGTCGGTGTTGTACTCGACGGTCAGCCCGAAGGACCCGTCGCTGCGCGGCAGGAACTCCAGCACCAGGTCGAACCGTGCGGACGGGCGCGGCAGCGGATGCTCCTCGATCCGTACGCCGCCGGCTTCCTGCGGGTGCACCATGGCGGTCTGCTGGACGACCAGGACCTGCACCAGCGGGGTGCGGCTGGGGTCGCGCGGCGGGGCCAGCTCCTCGACGACCCGGTCGAACGGGACGCCGTCGTGGCTGAAGGCGTCCAGCAGCGTCGCCCGCACGGTGTCCAGGAAGTGGTCGACGGTGGCGGCGGGGTCGACGTCGCTGCGCAGCACCAGGGTGTTGACGAAGAAGCCGGTGACCTCCTCCAGTTCGCGGTGGGTGCGCCCGTTGGTGACGGTGCCGAACACGATGTCGCGCTGGCCCGTGTAGCGGGAGAACAGCACCGAGGCCGCCCCGGCGAACAGGGTGAAGAGCGTCGTGCCCTTGGACCGGGCGAGTGCGCCGAGGCGTTCGGCCAGGCCGGCCGGCAGGTCGTGGCGGTGTGCCGCGCCGGCCGTGGTGCGCACCGGCGGCCGGGGCCGGTCCGTGGGCAGGTCCAGCTGCGGCAGACCGGTGAGGTGCCGCCGCCAGTACGCGAGGCCGGTGGCGTGCCGGTCCGGGGCGGGGTGCGCGCGCTCCCACACGGCGAAGTCGGGGTACTGCAGGACCGGCTCCGCCAGGCCGTCCGGGCTGCCGTCCGCCTCGGCGGCGTACAGCGCGGCCAGTTCACGGACCAGCACGCCGACCGACCAGCCGTCGGTGACGATGTGGTGCTGGGCCAGGAGCAGCAGATGTTCCTCGTCGGCGAGCCGGACCAGCAGGGCCCGGGTCAGGGGGCCCTCGCGCAGGTCGTAGGGGGTCTCCAGCTCCTCGGCGAGCAGCCGCTCGGCCGCCGCGTCCCGGCTCCCGTCGGGGACGGCGCCGAGGTCGACGGTGCGCAACGGCAGGGCGGCGTTGCCGTCGACGCGCTGTACCCCGCGCCCGTCCACCGTGGTGAAGGTGGTGCGCAGGGAGTCGTGGCGCGCGGCGAGCCGGTCCAGGGCGCGGCGCAGCGCGGCGGCGTCCAGCGGACCGCCCAGCCGCACCCCGACGCCGGTGTTGTACTCGGTGTCGCCGGCCGTCAGGTCGTCGAGGAACCACAGCCGTTGCTGGGCGCCGGACAGCGGCAGCGGACGGTCGCGCGGGGCCGGGGTGACCGGTGCCGCCGGGCCCGTGGTGTCCGGGTCGCCGAGGAGCGGCACCAGTGCGGCGATCGTCCGGGCGGTGAACAGGTCACGCACGGACAGCCGGTCGCCGAGTTCTTCCCCGATCCGGGACAGCACCCGCACGGCGAGGACGGAGTCGCCGCCGAGCTCGAAGAAGTCGTCCCCGGTACCGATGGTGTGCACCGACAGCACCTCCGACCAGATGCCGGCCAGGGTCCGTTCGGTGGGTGTCCGTGGGGCGATGTGGCCCGCTTCCGGGGCACGGGACGGTTCGGGTGCGGGGAGCGCCCGGCGGTCGATCTTGTGGTGTGCGGTCAGCGGGAACGCGTCGAGGACGACGACGGCGGAGGGCACCATATGGGCCGGCAGGCTGCGGGAGACCACGGCGCGCAACTCCGCGGGCTGCGGGGCCCGGACGGGATCGGCCGGGGTGACGTAGGCGACGAGCCGCTGCCGTCCCGGCTCGTCCTCGCGGACCATGACCACCGCTTCGCCGACGCGGGGCTGCCGGGCCAACACCGCCTCGATTTCCCCGGGTTCGATGCGGAAGCCGCGCACCTTGACCTGCCGGTCGGCCCGGCCGAGGAATTCCAGTTCACCGTCGGCGTGCCGGCGCGCCAGGTCCCCGGTGCGGTAGAGCCTGGTGCCGGGCGGTCCGTACGGGTCGGCGACGAAGCGTGCGGCGGTCAGCCCCGGGCGGCCGAGGTAGCCGCGTGCCACTCCGGCGCCGCCCACGTACAGCTCGCCGCCCACGCCCGCCGGCACCGGCCGCATCGCCGCGTCCAGCACGTGGAGCCGGGTGTGCGGCAGCGGTCTGCCGATGGACGGGGTGCCGCCGCCCACGGCCAGCGGCCCGGTCCAGGACGCGACCACCGTGGCCTCGGTGGGACCGTAGGAATTGATCAGCCGGCGCCCGGCCGCCCAGCGGTCGGCCAGCTCGGCCGGGCAGGCTTCGGCTCCCACGATCAGGGTCCGCAGGTCGGGCAGGCCGTGGTCGTCCGTCGGGGCGGGCACGGTCGCGAGCGCGGCGGGCGGGATGAGCGCGTGGGTGATGCGGTGGTCCGCCAGGACGGCCGCGAGTTCTTCACCCAGCCACGGCCCGTCGGGCGGGACGACGAGGGTCGCGCCCGCCAGCAGGGAAATACACAGCTCCAGGACGGAGGCGTCGAAGCTCGGGGAGGAGAACTGCAGGACGCGGGCGCCCGGCGCGACGTCGTACTGCGCGGCGGCCGCCGCGGCGAAGGGGCCCAGACCCGCGTGGGTCACCGTCACCCCCTTGGGAGTTCCGGTGGATCCCGAGGTGTAGATGACGTACGCGGGGTGCTCGGCGCACAGCGGCGCCGGCCGGTCGCTGTCCTGCGGCGCACGGTCGGGGCCCGTGGGGGGACGGGTCTGCGTCAGGTCGTCGATGACCGCGGCCGGCCGGGCGTCGGCCAGCATCAGGGCGCGGCGTTCGGCGGGGTAGGCCGGGTCGACCGGCAGGAAGGCACCGCCGGCCTTGGCCACGGCGAGTTCCGCGATGACGAGTTCGACCGAGCGCGGCAGTACCACCGCCACCGTCCGCTCCGGCCCCACCCCGCGTCCGATGAGGTCGTGGGCGAGGCGGTTGGCCAGCCGGTCGAGCTCGCGGTAGGACCAGGTCCGCCGCCCGTCCGTCACCGCGGGTGCGTGCGGGGTGCGGGTCACCCAGGCGGCGAACAGGTCCCCGAGCGCGGTGCCGGGACCCGGGCGGACCGGACCGGCCGAGGGGACCGGGGGAACCATCCGGTCCTGCGGCGATGCGGGCTCCGGGGCTGAATTTTCATGCTGGTCCGTCATGGAGGTGGGTCCTTCTCAGCGGGGACGGCGGTGCGGCAGGACATCGGGCGGCCCGGAAGAGCGGTCCCGGGCGGGGCGCCGGAGCGTTCGGACGCGCCGGGTGCGAGAGAGCGGGGAGTCGCACCGGTTGGGTCCGCGGCGGGCCCGATTCAGGCGGTGACGGTACGGCGGGCCGTGCGGCCGGAGATCTGGACGCGGTCGACGGCGCCGCTCTCCGGATCCCGCACGAAGCGTCCGCCGGGGTGGCGGCGGCCGGACGCGGGATCCACCAGGTCACAGGTCAGATCCGGATAACAGACCAGAGGCGCGGGGGTGTCGCCGTTCACGGTCAGGGTCAGGGCGCCGTCGGCGTCCGCCTCGATCCGGTACTCGACGGTGCCGTTGTGGTAGGTCCCGGCGCACTGGGGAAGTGCGACGGCGCGGCTGCGCTCGGGCGGGCGCGCGGCCGGGGGGACCTGCACTCCGGTGATCCGGTCGAGGTCTTCGGCCAAGTCGTGCCACAGGGCGGTGCCGTTGTTGGCGTTACTGGTGAAGGCGACCACCGTGCCGCTGTCCGGTTCGGCCCGCAGATGGCAGGAGGTGCCCTGGGCGTTGCCGTCGTGTCCGCACCACTGCTGGGCGCCCTGCTGGAAGAGGGCGAGGCCCAGGCCCCATGCGTCCGCCAGGACGCCCGGGGCGGCGCCCGGTACGGGGCGGCGCATCTCCTCGGCGGCGTCGGGCGTCAGCACCGTGCGGGGGCCGTGTCCGATCAGGGCCCGGCCCAGTGCCACCAGGTCGAGCGCGCTGGCCAGCAGGGCGCCCGCCGGGGCCTCCACCGGCGCCAGGTTCTGCTGCACCGGAAGCACGCGGCCCGAAGTCGTGTTCACGGAGTGCCCGCCGGCCACCGGACGCGTCTGCGCGCGGTCGCCGAGGAAGGCGGGAACGGTGCCCAGGGGCTCCAGGAGCAGCACCCGCACGGCTTCCTGCCAGGACATGCCCGTCACCGCTTCGATCAGCCGGCCGGCGGCGACATACCCGGCGTTGGAGTAGGAGAAGCCGCTGCCGGGCGCGCACACCGCGTCCCGGCCGGAACAGTGCGCGGACAGGTAGCGGGCGGGCGTCAGTGCCGCCGCGTCGTCCGAGTCGGGCCCGGTCGGGAGCCCGCCGGTGTGGCTGAGCAGCTGCCGTACGGTGAGGTGCGGCGCCCGCCGCAGCTCCGGCACGTGCGTGCCGACGAGATCGGTCAGCGCGAGGTCACCGTCGTCGGCCAGGAGCTGGACCACCGCGGCCGTGTAGGGCTTGGTGACGGAGCCCAACGGCACCGCCGTGTCCGCGGTGAACATCTCGCCGGTGGTGACGTCCGCCTTGCCCGTCTGCACGGTGTACGTCACCGAGTCGACCTGCACGGCGAGTTGGGCCCCCGGCACCTGGTGGGCGCGCGCGAGCGTGTCCAGACGCTCTTGTAAGAGGCGTCGTATGTGGGTCGGCTGCCGGCTCGCGACCTGAGCACTCGAAGCATGCGGCATGAGAAAGGAACTCCCGGAACTCGAACTCACGGGGGATGGCGCGCCTGCCTGCCGTGACGGCAACCCGCTCACGGCGCGGACGGGCCGGCCCCTGGGCCTGATCGCCGAGGGAACTCGGCAACCGATCTCCTCGCGTGCGCCCGGCCGTTGGTGCCGGGCACGCTCTTCACTGCGAACGGCGCTATGCCCTTCGCACCTCCACCGGCAGACGACGCGCACTGACGATGACGGCCGGATTCTGGAACTCGACCTCACGGCGGCTCGGGATGGTGAGGCAGGAGAAGCGATCCAGCAGTTGCCGGAGCGCGATGCGTGCCTCCAGCCTGGCCAGGGGTGCGCCGAAGCAGAAGTGAATGCCGTGACCGAAGGTCAGGTGCGGGTTGGGGCTGCGCAGCACGTGAAAGGTGTCGGGATCGGTGAACCGTGCCGGGTCGCGGTTGGCGGTGGCCAGGTTGGCCATCAGGATGGCGTCGGCGGGGAGGGTCCGGCCGCCGAGCTCGACCTCACGGGTGGTGCGGCGCCCCAGTTCGGGGAAGGGCGGCAGCCAGCGCAGCACCTCCTCGATGGCGTCCGGCAGCCGGCCGGGTTCGGCGCGCACCTGCGCGGCGGCCCCAGGGTGCTCGTCGAAGCTGAGCACGGCGTTGCCCAGCAGGGCGGTGGTGGTGATGTGCCCGGCGACCAGCAGCAGGGCCACGAAGCCGACGATCTCCTGGTCCGCCAGGCGTACGCCGTCCACTTCGGCCTGCAACAGCCTGCTGGTCAGCCCCTCTCCGGGGTGTTTCCGATGGTGGCGGATGTGTTCGAGGATGTAGCCGTTCATCTCGCGCACGGTGGGGGCGATGGAGTCCAGTGCGCGCTCGATATCGCTCATGTCCAGCGATTCGCCGATCTCGTCCCCGCCGAAGAGCGTGGCCGCCCACTCCTGGAACAGCCCGCGGTCAGCGGCCGGCACACCGAGCAGCTCGGCTATCACGAGGATGGGCAGCGGGTAGGCCAGCGCGTCCACCACGTCGAACCGGTCGCGGTCCCCGACGGCATCGAGCAGTTCCGCCGTGATGGCGTGGATCCTCGGTTCGAGTCCGGCGACGACCCGCGGGGTGAACGCCTGACTGACGAGCGTGCGCAGCTTGCGGTGCTCCGGCGGGTCCATGCCGACGAAGTTGCCCTGGCGGAAGGTCTCGAAGTCCGGCTGGGTGGGGGTCAGTCCGGAGAAGTCCGAGGAGAACGTCGCCGGGTCGGCGAGGACCGCGGCCACGCTCCGGTGATCCAGCACCTGCCAGACGTTCTGCCCCTCGTCATGGCGCACGGGATCGGTCTCGCCCAAGCTACTCCACCGGCCGACCAGATCGTCGAAGACGAAAGGTGCCTCTTTCAGTTCGTTGCTGGTCACCGGTTCTCCCTGAAGTGCGGGTCCGGGAGGGTTCGTTCCTCCCCGGCGGTTATGCGCTGGACTGATCGGCGGCCACACCCCGCGAAAAGACGGAGCGCCGCATGACGCAACAGGCTTACTATCACAGCCCTTTCATGACCTTGATTGCCTTCGGATGAATTTTGTACTTCCCGTGCAAGAATTGGCGAAGCCGGGTTCGGCACACGGCTTCCACCACGGTGTCGCGGCATCCCGAAAAGGGCATCCGGATCGCCCGACGACATGAACGCCCATAGAGATACGCGAACATGAACACCGGTGAAAAGGCATGCCGATAAGGCCGCCGTACCGATCCCGCGACGCATTGCCTGCGCAGGCCCGTAAATCCGCTGATTCCGCGTGACGTGTACGGCGCGTGGCGCGGCAGCACCACCCTCACTCGCCGGGCGGCAGGCTCCTGCGGCGCCTGCATACCACTGCGGGTGCGCTCAACGGCGACAGCAGCAGAAAAGCAGCCTCGGCGGCCGTCCGGTACGCCCCCGCGCACCGACCGACGACTCACACGGCAGCGAAGCCACCGTTGACCATCTCGTTACCACACATCCCCCACTGAAAGCCCCCACACAGGACACACGTCAGGCATCTCCGCGCACGTAAAGGTGGGCGATCCGCGCACGAGTCAACGGCGCCCGAAAAGCACGAGAGAAACGCAAAACACTACCGGCGGGTACAGTTTGATGTTGTCAACGCTCCGCGCCCCCGGGCGCTTTCACGCCAGTCCAGCTTGACCGACAGTCTTCACTCCCAGTCATACAATAGCAACCCCCTGCGGTTTGACTGAGAGTGATTTCTATACCCATTCACCTCTGCTCGCCAGTAGGCCGCAAGCGACCCCTGTTGCTCGTGAGGCAAACAATTTTCGACCGTCCGTTCGAACCGAGCGCGGGGACGTGGGTATTGAGCGTTTCCCGGAGAGCGGCAAGGCGCTCCAAGGAGGTCGCTCTTCCCCGCCGCAGGATGATGCCACCACTGCTCCGCGGCAAGTGCCAGACGTTGGCAAACCACTGCGGGGAGAGCAAGCCGCAAGAGCGGATCCGGGCCAGGTCCCAGGCCGCCACCGGCGCACCGGAAGGCGTTCGCCACCGCCGCGCCCACCACGCAGCCGGGCAGGCCAGGCACCGCCTTCACCGCGCTCATCAGCCCTCGCGGCCGGCCTCCGTGGTCATTGACCGGCCAACACCGCTGCTCACCCGGTGGCTTGCTTTCGACGTCCGGTTAATTGGCTGGATTCCATGCCTTGCGGCCGATGGGAACGCGGCAGTAACCACTTCGGGATCGCTTACCCGGAAAGAGATGGCCTATTTGTTGCCGGCGGGCAAGCAGTTGGTGAAGCGGCGTCGAATATGCCCCGGCGGAGCGTGCCACTCTCGGCACGGGGCGGTGCGGGACCTCCGCACGGCAGCCGATGGCCCCGCACCCCCGAAGCGGCGAAGGCTCGCACGCCGGCCGGACGGTCCCGTCCGGTGACGCCCCGGGTGCGCCGGGAATTGCCGTACTCCACCGCCGTGTTGTCGCCCCGCAGTGCCGCCGGTACGGTCAAGTCGCCTGCCGGGCAATACGGTTGAAGCACCGCTCCCGGGCAACGCGGCGGTGCGGCACCACGGCCGTGGCTCCGCAGGTTCCGAACGAGCGGCGCGATGTGGGACAGTGAGGTGACGGAACAGCCTGGTTCGGCTCGTGAGTCTTGCTCACCCGGTGCTCCGAGAAGCGGGATGTGCTCCCCGGCAGCTCCTGCCGTGGCGGCCCGCAACCGCCGGACCGCACGCGGCGCCTGCCGTGTGCCCGCAGTGTTGCGGCTGCCGGAGACTGCCACCCCAACTCTTTGAGGGCATGATTCCTTTCACCATCAGCACCCAGTATCTGGACGACACCGTGCTGCTCATGGCCTGCGGTGAGATCGACCGCGCTTGCGAGCCCGCGTGTGACCGCGTCCTCGCCTCACTGTCCGCAACGCTGGCCGGAGTGGTCCTGGACATGCAGAACGTGCCGTTCATGGACGTGACGGGCCTGCACTTCCTGTGCGCCCTGCACCGGCAGACCTCCCGCCATGACACCCGTCTGCACACCCGCGGCTGGCAGGCACAACCGCGGTACGTCCTGGATTCGGCCCTGCACCTCGACCTCCGGGGCGCCGACCTGAACACCGCGGTACGCGCGGCGCTCGACCTGCTGTAGAGAGGTCTCCCCCGCAACCCGCCGTGGGCCCTGCGGCAACGAAAAGCCGAGGGGCCCGGCCGACCGGCGGTCCGGGCCCCTCGGCTTGCGGCGCATCAGGTCATGGGGCGGTCAGTGACCGCCCTCGTCCACGACCGCGACCTCCTCGATGTTCTGTTCGATCGCCTCGGACGAGACCGCGGTGGCACGGGCCCAGTAGTAGATGCCCAGCGAGAACGCCGTGATGACCGCCATGTCCCACCACAGCGGAAGGTGTCCCTGGCCGCCGAAGCCGCCCTGCCAGGCGATGAGGCCCATGCCGATCAGGTACACCGGAAGCCACTGCGCGGCCTTCCAGTCCAATCGCGGGGCGTTCGGCAGGCGCTTCTTCGTCGCGTACCAGGCATAGCTGCCGAGCAGCACATACCCGATGATGATCGCCCAGCCGAGCCGCTGGAGGGTGTCCCAGCCGGCCCAGTAAATGATCAGGCTCGCGACGACGAAGGACACCGGCGAGATCACACCGCCGCCGGGCAGGCGGTACGGGCGCTCGTGGTACGGCAGCCGGTTGCGGAAGACACCGAACGCCAGCGGCGCGCCCGCATACATCAGCACGCTCGCCGAGGTGATGAAGGAGACCAGTTCCTGCCAGCTCGGGAAGGGAAGGAAGCAGATCACGCCGGTGACGAAGGAGATGATCAGGCCGAACCACGGCACGCCGCGGCCGTCGGTCTTCTCGAACAGCCGGGGCGCATAGCCGTTCTTGCTGAGGCCGTAGGAGATGCGCGAGGTCGAGGTGGTGTAGATCAGCCCGGTGCCACCGGGGGAGATGATCGCGTCCGCGTAGAGGACCCAGCCCAGCCAGCCCAGGCCGACCACGGTGGCCAGGCCGGCCCACGGGCCGCTGATGCCCGCGTAGTCCAGCTTGGCCCACCCGTGCGCGAAGGAGGCCAGCGGCAGCGCGCCTATGTAGACCACCTGGAGGAGGACGTAGATCACCGCGCCGATCACGACCGAGCCGATCGTGGCGCGCGGCAGGTCACGCTTGGGGTTGCGGCTCTCCCCGGCGAGCTGGATGGCCTGCTCGAAGCCGAGCAGCGCGAAGATGATGCCGCTGGTGCTGATGGCGCTGAGCACGCCCTTGGCACCGAAGGGGGCGAAGCCCTGCGAGGTGAAGTTGTGCGGGTGGAAGTTGGTCGCCGCGATGACGAAGATCGCCCCGAGGGGTACGGCGATCTTCCACCAGGTCGCCGCGCTGTTCGTGTGCGCCAGTACCTTCACGCCGAGGAAGTTCACCGCGACGAAGACCGCCATCAGGACGACCGCGACGATGAAGCCGCTCGTGGTGAGGGTCCCGTTGGCGTGCTGGAACCCCTGGGCCCACGACCAGTGACCGGCGTAACCGATCATGGCCTCGACCTCGATCGGGGCGACCGTCGCCGCCTGGAGCCAGGAGAACCAGCCGAAGGACATTCCAGCCAGGCCACCGAAGGCGTAGTGCGGATACCGCGCCGTACCACCGGCCACCGGGAACAGGCCACCGAGCTCGGCGTGCACCAGCGCCAGCAGCACCACCGCGACCGCGCCGATGATCCAGGAGATCAGCGCGGCCGGTCCCGCCACCACCACGGCCTTCTGCGCCCCGTAGAGCCACCCGGACCCGATGATGGAGCCGACCGACGCCCACATCAGGCCGATCAGTCCCACGTCCCTCCGGAGGGAGCCGGAGGTCCGTGCCCTCTCGGGAGCGATCTCGTCAACGCTTGCCATAGGAGGCCTTTCAAGACAGCAGTGGCTGAAAATTTGCCTCAGAGTAGGGAGCATTCACGGCGCTGCAAAGAGCCGTTGCCTGAATAGTGGAATCCCTTGACGGAATGCATACCGAATTCTCAGCTCGCCACTGTGGACATTTCACGGGATTCCCGAATGGGCGGCCCCGGGGGCGCTTCCGGTAACAGGATGCGACCGGGCAATTACCCATCGATCCTTGGGACCCCCCGTAAATTTGGGGAAAAATTGAAGCTTGGAGCAGTAATGGGAGCTTCGGGTCAGGTAATGGCGCCCATCAGGGCTCTCGCGATCTTCAAAAACCCTTCGACGGGCCGGCGGGAGCCGGCGAGGAAACCGCCGGACATCACCCCGCGACATATCGCGACCGTCGGGCCGCCCGCCTTCGAGCTGCCTGACTTCGAGCCGTCCGACGTGACCCGTTCGGCCTGAGCCGTTCGGCCTGAGCCGTTCGGTCCGACCGGTCCGGCTTGACGCGTCATTTCCGCGATCGAGCCACCCATAAAGCGCATTCTTGGGACGCTCTCAAGTGGTGCGCCGTGACAAGGCAGCTGACAGCGGGTCATATATCGCTACTGCGATGAGAAGGCCGACGCGGTGTCGTCCTTAGCAGCAGGCCGAAAGGAACATGCCCATGCGCACTGCCCGCACCCTGTTCGCCTCAGCCGTCATTACCGCGGTATTCGCGGTGGGCGCGCCCCCCGCGACGGCCTCGCCCGCGACCGAGGACGTCACCACGGTCACTGCCGCCTCGGCACACCACGAGGACCACGGCCGCCACCAGAGGGGCGACCAGGACCGCTACCGGGACCGTGACCGGCACGGGGACCACGACCACGGCCGGTCCTGCCGCCACTGGCACGGCCGCCACCACCACATGTGCAGGCACCATCACCACAGGCACCACTACCGGCCCGTCGGCGGTCTGCACACCCACGGCGGCGCTCGGGTGGATGTCGGCCGCTAAAGGCTGTCCCTGAGGGAGCCGGGTTTTTGCACGGGTCCATCCAGTGGTGACTGCCTCTCAGGAACCTCTGAGAGCGGCACCTTTGGGAGCCGGCGGCCGGCCGCAGACCCTCTGCGGGAAACTCCCCTGTTTCCCGCGGGGTTCTGCGGGCAGCGGAATGATGACGCCGACGAAAGGACCTCATCATGAGCGCCGTGGAGAAGGCGAAGGCCAAGGCAGAGCAGACGACCGGGAAGGCGGAAAAGGAAGTCGGCCGCACGGTCGGCAACGAACGTCTCGAAGCGGACGGCGTGGTGCGGGAATCCAAGGGAAACCTGCGCGACGCAAAGGAGAGCGGCAAGGACGCACTCAAGGACTGACGCCAGGATTCCACCATGGGTGGGTGGGCCACCTATATCCGTGGCTCCACCCACCGCATGCGTTGCTTCGCGAGCCGGGACGGATTCCACGCACGGAAGCGAGACGGCGCCATGGCCGGGGCCGTCGGCGATTCGCCGTGGCAGGCCATGGCTGATAGGGAGGTGGCATGAGCGAAATTCCTCCGGTTCTGACCGTTACCGCCATCAGCACCATCGGGGCCGCCGACGTTCATGACGAGAACGCGGACTCCTGGGTGGTGATCGAAACAGCCGAGCAGGGCCAGTTGCTGCTGAATCTGCCCGGCCCCCTCTATGACGCGGCGCTCCAGGCCACCAGGCTCCCGGCCGACCAGCCCGGCCCCGGCCGCCTGGCCCTCACCGACGAAGAGATCGCCGCCTACCGCGCCCATATCGCAGCGCTCTCCGACGCCGACCGGGGAGCCTGACGACTTCCCCCGGCCCGTCCGCAGTGGGCGTATCAGCCCAGGACGAGCGGCAGTTTCGCGGCCAGCTCGCCGAGTTCGGCCCGCTCCCCCTCGGTCGGTGCCCGGCGCCCGGTACCGACCAGAAGTGCGTCCTTGTCGGTGAACGACGCGGGGAACGCGGCGTCGGCGATCCGTTCCAGCATCGCGCGGGACCGGGCCAGGCCCTCCGCGGGCGGTTCCGTCGCGTCCGGGAGGTACGCGATCAGATCGAGGTGGTGCAGCGTCCATTCCAGGACGTACGCGGTGAGGTAGTCGCCCACGGTCAGGACCTCGTCGCGGGTGCTCACCCGGGCGCCGGGGTCGGCGAGTTCGGCGGCGCGTCCGGCGGCGGAGCCGACGTCGTCGAGGTGGAAGGTGAGCAGGCGCGGTTCCTCGTACGCGGCGGCCAGCCGGACGGTCAGCGCATCGAGCGGGTCCTCGCCGGCCGGCGGTTAGCCCTCGACCCGCCAGTAGGTCTCCGCGTTCACGGTCGGCGGCGTTCCTGCGGGGGTGGCGAGGGTGATCAGGACGTCCTGCGCGTCGATGATCAGGTGGCACACGAGGTCCCGTACGAGCCAGCCGGTGCAGCCGGACGGTTGCGCGAAGTCCTGGTCCGGGAGTGCGGCGACCGCCGTGCGCAACGCCGCCCATGAGCGGGAGAAGAGATCCACACCGGCACGCTAGTGCGGTCCCGGAACCGCGGACAAGAGGAGGGGAGGGCCGCGCCGTCGCTCTCGTCCACGGCGCGACGGTGCCCCCTGAACAGGGTGCGGGCAACCAGTCCACCGCCCCCGTGCGTCGACAGGGATATGTCGACCGTGCACACCCTTCTGCGGAAGGCTCTCCTCTTCGCCTGGCTGGAGACGCGCTGCTGTGCCTTCGCCATCGCCCTGCTGTCGGGCGTGGCCGTGTCCCGGGCGCTGCCGCAGCTGCCCATTGCCCGATATGACCTGCTGGTCGCCTACGGGGTGCTGCTGACCGCGGTGTTCCTGGCCTGCCGCTGGGAGAGCGGGCGGGACACCGCGGTCATCGCGGTGTGTCATGTGATCGGTCTGGCCTTCGAAGTGGTGAAGGTCGCCCTGGGATCCTGGAGCTACCCGGAACCGGCCGTACTGAAGTTCGCCGGTGTGCCCCTCTACGGCGGCTTCCTCTACGCCGCGGTGGGCAGCTATGTGTGCCGCGCCTGGCATGTGATGGATCTGGAGCTGAGCCGCTACCGCGCCGGAGCGACCTCGGTGGTGGCCGTGGCGATCTATGTGAACTTCTTCAGTCACCACTGGCTCCCGGACCTGCGCTGGCCCCTCGCCGCCGCTCTGCTCGCGGTCACCGCCGGGACACAGGTGAGGTTCACCGTCGGGCACACCCGCCACCGCATGCCCCTGGCGCTCGGCTTCACCCTGATCGGCTTCTTCCTGTGGCTCGCGGAGAACCTGGCCACCTACCTCGGCGCCTGGCGCTACCCCGACCAGCTGCACGGCTGGCAGCCCGTCGCCGGGGAGAAGATCGGAGCCTGGGCACTCCTGATCAGCGTGACCTTCGTCCTGGTCGCCTGGGCCAAGGGCAAGCAGACCCCGAGGAGCCCGGGCCGGCGGTTCTCCCCGTCTCCGCACTCCTGCCGCACGGAGGGCAAGCCCTGAGGCCCTTACCGGCGCGGAAGGAGGGACCCCAGAGGCCCGAGATCGAGGTTGAGGTCTTCGAGGCGCAGGCCGTGCTGATCGCACAGTTCGGTCATCCGCTCTTCGAGGTGCATCAGTGTCTCCCCGATCTGGTCCACCTGTGCGTCGCTCAGGTCTCCCTGTTCCACCCGGCGGATCGCCTGCCGTTCCATCAACTGCCGCAGCAGCTCCACCACCGTGAGTACCAACGAGACGAGGTCGCGGCCCATGTGGTCACGGTCGAGGTCGAATCTGCTCTCACCCGTGCCGGTGCTTTCGCTCATAGCGGCCCCGAGTCCGACCAGGGCGCGGGCACCCGTTCGCTGACCGATGACAGCAACGCGTGGAGGGAGAGCCGCACCAGGGGCACGTCCGCGATCGCGATGACCAGGTCCCCGCTGATGACGACCCCGGTGGCCAGGACGCGGTCCAGAAGGTCGACCAGCGGGACGCCGATGGGGCCGGTGAGCGGGCCCGGTGTTTCCCAGGGGACGGGGTGCCGGCCGGACACGGCTCACGCCTCCCCGACGAAGGAGTACGGGACCCAGGGACCCGACAGCTCGACCTCTGCTCCCGTGCGGTGCCGCAGGCCCGCCACCGCGTCCCGCAGTCGCTGCTCGCATACCGACGTCACCAGGTAGGTGGCGTTCAGGATCTGCAGGCGGTGCTTCTCCCCCGTCATCTCCGGACTGTGCGGGCGCAGCCGGCGGGCCGCGGTGGCCAGGCGGCTCAGCGCGGCATCGATGTCTTCGGCGGTCCGCAGCGCGCGGTCATGCCGGTCTTCTCGCGCCTGCTGCAGCCCCCGTTTCCGCTCCAGGTAGGCGCGGCCCGCTCCGTGTGGCGCCCGGCCGCCGCCGTGCGGGAGAGGCGGGACGGGTGCGGTCGCGGCGGGCGTGGGGGACGACGTGGGAGATGCGGTGGGAGATGACGTGGGGAGGTAGACCTTCACCCCCCATTCGGCGTGGTCTTCGATACGTGCCAGTACCGCGGTGAAGCGGTCCGCGTCCGCTTCCAGGGCCTGGCGCGCCCGCTCGTCCCCCCGGTAGAGCGTGGCCAGCGCCAGCGGTGCCGTGGGGCCGCAGACGGCGGCCGCGGTCACCACTTCGTGGTGAGCTCGTGCGCAGCGTTCCAGCTCCGCACGGTCCGACAGCCGCTGCTGCCATGCGTCCTCACTGAACTCGGCGGCGGGTACGTGCTGGACGACCGCCGTGAGGGGACCGCACCGCAGACCGCGTACGGGAAAGCCTTCGGCGAGGCCGGCGAGCCCGCTGAGGACGGCCGGGTCGAGCCGTCGGCATACCGCGAAGACGTAGGTCGCGGTGGCTCCGTCCGGGGTGCCGGGCTGCTCTGCCAGCGCCTCGCTGCTCCTCATGTTCCTGCCCCTGTCCCTGCCGTGTCCTGCGACCGGGAGGAGGGCGGGCCGCCGTCCTCGCCGGACTCCAGTGCCGCCACGCGCTCACGCAACCGTTGGTTCTCCTCCCGCAACTCGCTTCGTGCCGCCTTGGAACTGAGCGCGGGATCGGTCTCCCACCAGTCGATACCGGCCTTCCTCGCCGTCTCCACCGACGCGACGAACAGCCGGAGCCTGATGGTCAGGAGTTCGATGTCAAGGAGGTCGATCTTGATGTCGCCGGCGATGACGATCCCCTTGTCCAGGACGCGTTCGAGGATGTCGGCGAGGTTCGAGGTGGTCGGGCCGTTGGCAGGAGGAGCGGCCCATCTCTCATCGATGTCGGTCACGTGGTCGCTCCTTTCTCCACTTTCGCCACTGTGTCTTCGCCGGCCCCGTCAGCTCGCGTACAGCAGGTCGAGCAGTTGCTCCTCTTCCCGTTCGAATGCCTCTTTGCCGAGGTGGCCGGCTTCGAATTCATGGTTCAGCGCGACGAGCCGGGCGCGGATCACGGAGGGGTCGTGCAGCTCGCGGTCGGCCGCCTGGGCGAGTTGGTCGGCCACCCAGACCACGCCCCGCACGGGCGCGAGCGGCAGGGTGAGCACACCGCTGATCAGACCCACCTCAACCTCCCGCCCTCGCCCTTGCCCGCGCCGCGAGCGGCCGCGGTTCGAGGAAGCTGTAGCAGGGCAGCGGGCCCGCCACCCGGAGTTCGACGCGCTCGCGGTGGTGCCCGGCCAGACGCTCCGCCTCCGCGAGGAAGCCGGGACTGTCGCTCCGGTCCACCAGGAACGACATATTGACCTGGCAGCCGGAGACCTCCGGCCCGGCGGCGACCGCATGCGCCCGGGGCGTCAGCGCCCGCACGATCTCGTGCCCCGCTTCGGCGGCCCGGCGCGAGAGCGCGGTGGCCACCGCCTCACCGAGGCGCATGTTCGCCTCGTAGCCGGGCCGTCGGCGCACCGCCTCGCGCAGGCCGCGGATGGTGGCGTCCCCCGTGACGAGCGCGGCGAGCGAGTCGTCGGCAGGCATGGCTTTGACGTTGATCTCGACCCTTTCCGCGAGGTCGTCCAATACGGCCAGATGCTGCTCCTCGGCCTCCGAGAGCTGCCGGCGGACCACGGCGTCGTCCGGTGCGACCATGCCGAACCGCATGGGAAGGACGGGCCCGGCCTCGGCGAGAGCCAGCAACAGCTCCTGGTGTGCCATGAGGTCGCGGCGACGGGCGCGCAGGTTCGGCGGCGCCGGGCTCACGACCGCGGCAACGCGCCCCTCACCGATGCGCTCCACCACCCCCGGCGGATCTCCCACGCCGCGCAGGTGCGAGGGCAACGGGTGGCCGGCCCGGACGATGCCGTAGACGTAGATGCCGTCGTCCGTCACTGCTCACTCCTCCTCTGAGCGCCGTCGGCGCGAGGCGGCCCCGGACCGGGCGGAGCTGCTGCGTCGCCGCCGCTGCGGCTGCGCTTCCTCCTCGGATTCGTCATCCGAGTCGTCATCGCCGCCCACCACCGAGCGGACGGTGTCACCAATGGATGAGACGGCCTTTTTGGCCTTGTGCTTTCCGACGCTTTTGGCGGCCTGGCCGCCGAAGAGCTCCGGGACGGTCACGCTGCCCGAATCGTGCTCCAGGTCCAGCCGGTTGCACGCCTCCGCGAAACGCAGATAGGTATCGACGCTGGCCACCACGATGCGGGCGTCAATCTTGAGGATCTCGATCCCGACCAGGGACACCCGTATGAACACATCGATGACCATCCCCCGGTCCAGGATGAGTTCCATCACGTCGTACAGCGTTCCTGCCCTCGGCGGGCAGGGAATGACTTCGCCGGCGAATCCCGAATACGTCGTCGTGGCCATGAGAGGTGCCCTTTCAGCTGGTCAGCGCTCCGCGTTCACTGGTCGGCCGCACCTCGTCGATAGCGGTGGGTCCGGTAGTACTCGAGCAGTTCACCCGCGTCGTCGAGCTTCACGTCGTATGTCGCGAGAAGGCTCGTGGTATCCGGAATCCGTGCCAGCTCCAGCACATCCACCTCGACACACCAGCCGTCGTCGGTCCGGCGTACGGCGGAAACGCCTTCCACCCGCTGGCTGATCAGGCTCTGCAGCAATTCGGCGGCCCGGCGCGCCACTGCCCCGGGGTCGTTCCCCGTGGCTTTCTTGTGCTTTCGGGCAGCCGTCGACGACCGAACCCGCGTTCGGGATTGTTCTGCCATACATCTAGTCTCATCGCCACCCTGACCTGCGCATCTTCAGCGGGACCAAATGAGGGGCCCTCGCGACGGGGCCGTTGCCGGCCGTTCGGCCCGGTCGACAATGGCTGATTTCCCGGTGTGGCCGGGCCCACCGGGGCAGGTTGGGTGAAGAGGGTCCGGACAGGGAGGGGCTGAGAGGTGCGCGTGTACGACTACATCATCGTGGGGGCCGGGTCGGCGGGGTGCGTACTGGCAGCCCGGCTCAGCGAGGACGAGGACACCCGCGTACTGCTCGTCGAGGCCGGGCCGGCGGACGATGCCCAGGAGATCCATGTCCCGGCCGCCTTCAGCAAGTTGTTCCAGACCAAGTACGACTGGAGCTACCTCAGCGCATGCGAACCGGGCCTGGACGGCCGCCGCCGGTTCCTGCCCCGGGGCCGGATGCTCGGTGGTTCGTCGTCGATGAACGCGATGATCTACATCCGCGGCAACCGGCGCGACTACGACGCCTGGGCCGCCGCCGGCGCCGAGCAGTGGAGCTGGGACGACGTCCTCCCCTACTTCCTGCGCGCCGAGGACTTCCAGGGCGAGAAGTCACCATGGCACGGCACCGGCGGACCGCTGACGGTCAGCGAAGGCCGCTCCCGGCATCCGCTGATGGCTGCTTACGTCGCGGCCGCCCAGGAGGCCGGCCACCCCTTCACCGCAGACTTCAACGGCCCGGAACAGGACGGTGTCGGCTACTACCACCTCACCCAGCGCGACGGCATGCGCTGCAGCACGGCCGTCGCGTATCTGCGGCCGGCTCTGGCCCGGCCGAATCTGGAGGTGCTCACCGGCGCCCAGTGCACCCGCATCCTGTTCGACGGCGAGCGCGCGAGCGGCGTCGAGCTGGAGCGGGGCGGCGAACTGCAGCAATGGCACGCCGAGCGGGAGGTGGTGCTGTCGGCCGGTGCGTACAACTCCCCGCAGCTGCTGATGCTTTCCGGCATCGGCGTGGCCGGTGAACTCGCGGCCCTCGGCATCACGCCCCGGGTGGACCTCCCGGTGGGGGAAAACCTGCAGGACCACCCGCATGTCGGCCTCTCCTATCTGACCGACACCGCCACCCTGTTCAGCGCCGAGACGCCGGACGCCGTGCGCCTGCTGGAGACCGAGGGGCGGGGCCCGCTCACCTCCAACGTCGGTGAGGCCGGCGGTTTCCACCGCACCCGCGAGGGACTGGACGCCCCGGACATCCAGGTGCACGCCACTCCGGTGATGTTCCACGAGGAGGGCATCAGCCCCGTCACCGACCACGCCTTCATGTTTGGCGCGGTCCTGCTCCACCCCACCAGCCGGGGCAAGGTCTCGCTGCGGTCGGCGATCCCCAGCGCCGCCCCGCACATCCTGCACAACTATCTGGCCACCGAGGACGACCGGGCCACGATGCTGCGGGCGCTGAGGTTGCTGCTGGACATCGCGGACCGCCCCGGGCTGCGCAAGCACCGCCGCGCCGATTTCCGCGTTCCCCGCTCCACGGACGACGCCGGGCTGCTGGACTTCGCCCGTCGTGAGCTGCACACCCTGTACCACCCGGCGGGCAGCTGCTCGATCGGCCCCGTGGTCGACTCCCGGCTCAGGGTGCACGGGGTGAGCGGCCTGCGGGTCGTGGACGCCTCGGTGATGCCCACGGTGGTCCGGGGCAACACCAACGCCCCCACGATCATGATCGCGGAGAAGGCGGCGGACCTGATCCGCGACCTCCCTGCCCCGGCCTGACGAGCCTGACCTGCGCATTCGGGTGAGCCGCGGGGACGGGCAGCACCCGGACCGCTGCCGTGCGGCATACGCCCCGGGACCCGGCCGGGCGGAGGGCACCGCCCGGGGCGTGGCGCGGGCCGGCGGCGTCCCGGCGGGCGCAGGCGCCGGGCCCCTCCTAGATTGGCCCCATGGGGCCGCGTACGGCAGGAGGATGGGCAGGGAACCCGTGAGGAGACCGGAGCTCGATCATGCTGCGCTGTTCGCCGCGACACCGAGCGCTTGCCTGGTCCTGGACCCGGACCTGGTGATCGTCGACGTCAACCAGGCGTACCTCCAGGCAACCGGACGCACCCGGGACGATCTGCTCGGGCAGTACGTCTTCGACGCCTTCCCCGACAACCCCGCCGACCCCGACGCCGAAGGGGTGCAGAACCTGCACCCCTCGCTGAACCGGGTACTGGCTTCCGGGGAGCCCGACACCATGGCGGTCCAGCGCTACGACATCCCCGTGACCGGCCAGCCGGGCCTGTTCGAGGAACGCTGGTGGTCCACCATCAACACCCCGGTCATCGGGCCGGACGGCACGGTGGCATGGATCATCCACCGGGTGGAGGACGTCACGGCGTTCGTGCACTCCCGCCGCTCCCGGCAGATGCCCGGCGGGCAGCTGAGCGAGCGCGAGGAGGCGATGGAGGCCGAGCTGTACGTCCGTGCGCGGGCGCTGCAGCACCTGAACGAGGAGCTGCGCCGGGCCCACGCCCGCGAACGCCAGGTGGCGCTGACCCTCCAGGAGGCCATGCTGCACTCCCCCGACCTCGCCCGGCACCGCGACATCGCGGTGCGCTACCTCCCCGCCATCGGCTCACTGAACATCTGCGGCGACTGGTACGACATCGTCGACCTCGCCGGGCAGGCCTTCGCCGTCGCGGTCGGCGATGTCGTCGGCCACGGCCTGGAGGCCGCCGCCGTGATGGGGATGCTCCGCAGCGCCCTCAGCGCCGCCGCCCGCTCCGTCGAGGGGCCCGCCCAGGCGCTGAAGGTGCTGGGCCTGTACGCCCGCTCCGTCGACAAGGCCCTGGCCACCACCGCCGTGCAGGTGCTGATCGACACCGGCCGTCGCGAGGTCACCTACAGCAGCGCCGGCCACCCGCCCCCCGTCCTGCTGCGCGCCGACGGCACCCACACGCTCCTGGACCAGGCCACCGACCCGCCCCTGGGCGCCCACTTTGAAGACGAGCCCCGCCCGCAGGCCCGCCTTCCGTACGCACCCGGCGACACCCTCGTCCTCTACACCGACGGGCTCGTCGAACGCCGCGACGAGGACATCGACACCAGCCTCGCCCGCCTCACCGACGCCGTCTCCCGCTACAGCCGGTTCAGCCCGGAACGCCTCGCCGACGCGCTGCTGGCACGCCTCGGCGTCAGCGCCGGCGCCCGCGACGACATCGCCCTCGTCATCGTCCGTCTGTAGCCGCGCGGACCCGAAGGCCGCGACGGGAGTCATGCGACGTGTACTCGCCGTCATGGCGGGCGACTCCCCCGCACACCTGGGCAGCTCTCCCCGCCCCGCAACCCGACCAGCGGATGCAGCTACCGGATGCGTCACGCACCATGGGCGTAAGAAGATCCAGATCCTCGAACCGCTCGGGATGACCGATGACAGAGCATCCAGGACTTCCTCGTGCGAACCACCGTCGTGCGCCGCAGGGCCGCTCAGCGCGGCGACCTACCGGAGCCGGCCCGCCCGGCCACCCCCACCGCAGCACACCCGTGGTGACCACCGCGCGGGTCTTCCCAGCCGTGATACCTGCCGTGATCTCTGCCGTGCTCCCCACCGTGATTCTGGCCCTTGTCGTGGTCCTTACCGGCGTCGGCGCGTTCACCGGCACCGCGCGGGCGGACAGCGCCCTTTCCCGGACGACTACGGCTACGGCAGCGGCCCCGGCCGCCAACCGTGCCGTCGCCCCGAGTCAGCCGGCGCCCCAGCCCTCGGATGTGGTCCAGACGTATTTCAACGTCATCAACGACCGTGATTTCGTGGCCGCTTGGGCCATCGGCGGACGGCAGCACATCGCGGGCCGGTCGTACGACGCCTTTGTGGCGTCCTTCAACCGCGTGTCGAAGTTCGACGTCACGATCGTGTCGGTGCAGGGCACCAAGGTTGCGGTCGAGCTGGACGCCACACAGACCGATGAATCCCATCGTCACTACGCCGGCACCTACACCGTGGTGGACGGCGTGATCGTGGCCGCCGACATCCACCCCGAGTGACCGTACGAGTGCCCCGGCTCTCACGCGCTGTCAGAACCTCGCTCCTTTGCACGGCTCTTTGAGCCGGCTCCCTCAGGGCCGGTGTCGTCCGGGGTACGCGGCCGGGGCTGACTTACCGTGGCCGGGTGACAGCAAGTACGGGCAAGCGCGCATGCCGCCGTGACCTGTGGGCGGTTGCCGGTGCGGTGGCGCTGTGTGTGCTGGCGGCGGTCGTGGGACGCGTCATCAACCGGACCATTTACGGTTCCGAGGGCATTCTGCGGCTGGGCTGGCCCCCGTTGTACGCATGGTGGCTGCCGCACGTCGGCCCCGGCACTCCGGCGGCGGTGGCCGTCGCCGCCCTGGTGGTGGTCTACGGGCCGTCGACCGCACGGCGTCTGCCGTGGCGCGGGCTGGTGCCGGCCGTATGGGCAGCGGCGATGGCCTGGACGTGGTCGCTCGCGCTCGTGGACGGGTGGGAGCGCGGCGTCGCGGGGCGGCTGACCACGAGCCTGGAGTACCTGCGGTCCGTCGACGACGTGCACGATGTGGGCGCATTCCTGCGGGACTTCACCCACCACATCCTGGTCGGCTCGCCCGGCATCTGGCCGGCGCATGTGGCCGGTCATCCGCCCGGCGCGCTGCTGACGTTCGTCGGCCTGGACCGGATCGGGCTGGGCGGCGGTGCCTGCGCCGCCGCCTGGTGCCTCACCGTCGGGACCTCCTTCACCGCGGCCGTCCTGGTGACCGTCCGTGCGTGTGGTGGTGAGGAACTGGCGCGCCGGGCCGCCCCGTTCCTCGTGCCGGCTCCCGCGGCGGTATGGATCGGGGTCAGCGCCGACGGCTACTTCGCGGGCGTGGCCGCCTGGGCCCTCGCCCTGCTGGCCCTGGCGGCCACCCGGAGCACACGGGTACCGCGCCTTGCCGCGCTGGGCGCGGGGCTGCTGCTCGGCTGGGCCTGGTACCTGTCCTACGGCCTGACCCTGCTCGTCCTCCCCGGGGCAGCGGTGCTGCTCATCGCGCGCTCGGCCCGCCCGTTGCCCTGGGTGGTTCTGGGCGCGCTGGTGTGGGTGGTGGCGTTCACCTCGGCCGGCTTCTGGTGGCCGGAGGGCTATACGACCCTCGTCGAGCGCTACTACCAAGGCGCCGCGAAGGTACGCCCGTACGGCTACTTCCTCTGGGCGAACCTGGCGGCCCAGGTGCTCAGCGTGGGCCTGGCCACCGTCGCCGGGCTGCGCCGCGCCGCCGGTCCGCTGTGGACCGCGGTACGGGGCATCCGGCGTGAGGCGCCGACCGGGCGGGGTGCCCTCGCCGTTCTGGCCGCGGCCGGGGTGTGCATGCTGCTGCTCGCGGACGTGTCCGGGATGAGCAAGGCGGAGACCGAGCGGATCTGGTTGCCCTTCGCGGTGTGGACGCTGCCCGCGTGTGCGCTGCTGCCACGCCGTTTCCACTCCTCGTGGCTGGCCGCTCAGGGACTCCTCGCCCTGCTGGTCAACCATCTGTTGCTGACCGGCTGGTGACCGTGGCCGGCCGCCACCGCTGACGACCGGAGGCGCACCGCACGCGCGTCTACTCCTTCCGCTCCGGGGGCGCCGGCGGAGGCGGAGCCGGGGGAGGCTGGGCCGGAGGAGCAGGCGGTGGTGGCGGCGAAGGAGGTGGTGCCGGGGGTGGTGCCGGAGGCAGCGGACTCTCGGAGGGCGCACCGGCCGCGTACGCACGCCACAGCGCGAACAGCAGACACACCGCGGAGGCCGCGAAGAGCGCCGCCGAGATCAGCAGCCAACGGCCCCAGAACACGTCGGACGGCAGGGCGGTGTACAGCGAGAACTCCGGGACCCTCCGCAGGATGAGCGGATACCACACCAACAGCAGCAGGAGGGCGACGAAGGCGGGCACCCGGAGGTAGTTGATGCCGCCTGCCGCCACGGGCGGCGGAGTGTCCGCGGGCACCGGGGCTTCCGCGTCGCGCCGCCGACGGCGCGGGTGCCGGACGAGGCGTTGTGCCACGCGGTCGGTGACGGTGTAGAGGGGCAGGAACACCAGGTCGTGCAGGAGGGCCGCGCCGACGAACCAGAGGAGGACACCGAGGGTGTCTCCGGCGAGCAGTCGTACGCCCGCGTACCCGGCCAGGAAGAAGGAGCACAGGACGAGCAGGAGGTGGAGCGAGGACGCCCCGTAGCGGGCGCGGAAGCCCTTCACGGTGTGTCCCCGAAGGCCCCGAAGGTGAGCCGGGTGACCCATTTGGTGTTGTGCACACCGGGGTTGGCGGGGACGATGATGCGCGCCGGGTATCCGTGGTCCGGGGAGAGGTCGGCGCCGTTGACCCGCAGGGCCAGCAACGATCTGGCATCGCGTACCTGGTTGTCGCGCAGCTGCGTCGAGCGGAAGGCGCCGGCACGCTGCACGGACTCGACGAAGACGCCCGGTGTGCCGTGGCGCAGTCCGACGAGGGCGGCGAGTTCCGTCAGCCGGACGCCGCTCCAGTGCTGGTCGTCGGTGGACCAGCCCTCGACGCAGGCGATGGGCAAGGCGGCCGTGTGCTGAGGGAGGGCGAGGAGCTGTGCGCGGGTGCAGCTCTTCTCCCGGCCGTTGCCCCGTACGACCAGCCGCCACTCGGGGCCGATGTCGCGGGCCCGGATCCCGACACTCGCCGCGGTCTTGTTGATCTGGAAGCCGTTGGGCCCCCGCCCCGGCTCCTGGCCGCGCGGAGCCAGCAGGGCGGTGCGGCGGAGGGAGCCGCCGATGCTCTGGCCGGCCGTGACGAGGAGCAGGCCCAGCGATCCCGCGCCCACCAGACCGAGAGCGCCCCGCCGCGACATGGTGACCGGCGCGGGGTGCGGGGTCACCAGCCCGGTGCTGTCGGGCGGTTCGCCGGCCGTCCGGGCGGCGGGGGTGTTCAGCTCGGTGCGCAGGCGGCGGCTGCGCAGGGCCTTCGCCATCACGGGGACGCGGAAGGCGATATGGACGAGGAAGGCACCGATGAACACCCAGGCGCCGTAGAAATGCAGGGTGTAGAAGGAACCCGGGAAGATGTAGTGCAACTGGATGTTCAGCACCCCGGTGACGAACTCGAACAGCGCCCCGCCCACGAGAAGCAGCAGCGAAAGCCGTTCCAGCGCATGGCTCGGTGAGCGCAGCGGCGGCCAGGAGAACAGCTTCGGGATGACCGACCACAGCTTCGCCAGCAGCACGGGGATCAGCACCACACCGAGCGTGACATGGATGCCCTGGGTGAGGCGGTAGAGCCAGTACGGACTGGTCGGCCAGGAGAAGAGGTAGAAGCCGAGCCAGCCCTTGCCCGGTGTCTGGTCGTTACCGGGAGCGAGATCGGGGTTGTAGGCGGCGTAGGACAGCAGTCCGGTGACGAAGAGCACCGGGATGCCGACGAGCAGCACCAGCCCGAACACCGAGGTCAGCCAGGGTCCCCGCAGGGGGCTGCGCCAGAACGCGGGGCGCGCGGGACCGGGCGGCGGACCGCCTGGCCGGCGAGGAGGGCCGGCGGCGGGGTGGTGCGGCCCGTCGTCGTGGTCGCGCGGCTCCATGGCATCCCTCCGCCGTTTCCTGGCCGGCTCGGCCGACCGCCCAGGGACACGATATGCACCAAGAGGCGCATATCACGTGAACCAGGACGTTCCGCCGATCGTGCGGCACTGCCTGCCGAGGAATGGCTTGCCGGTTGCGCGCCCTACTCCGAAGCGCCCCGCTCCGGAGCTCCCCGCTCCTGCCCGGAGGTGTCGTCCCGCAGGTAGGCGAGCCGGTCGACCACCTCGACGACCCCGTCGACGCTTTCGCACAGCCGCACGGCAATCGGGACCAGGCTCTTGTGGTCCACCGTGCCGGTGAGCGTCACGGTGCCGTCCGCGACATCGACCGTGACGGCGGACGGGGACACCCCGAGCGTGCGCGTCAGCACCTCCTCCAGCACTTCCTCCTGGATGGCACGGTCCCGGCGCAGAAACAGCCGCACCAGGTCACTGCGGCTGATCACACCGATGAGACGGCCGGTGTCATCGACCACGGGCAGCCGCTTGACCTTCTTCCTCTCCATCGTCCTGGCCGCTTCGACGACGCTCCACTCCGGCCGGGCCACCACGGCGGGGCTCGTCATGATCGCTTCAGCGGTGGTCGCCCCGAGCTTGGCGAGCTGCCGGCGCAGCAGATCGGCCTCGGACACCACGCCCACCGGCCGCTCGTCCTCGTCGAGGACCGGGACGGCGGTGATGTCGTACTCGTCGAGCAGGTGGGCGATCTCCTTGAACGGAGTGCCCCGCTGGACGACGACGGCGTGCGGTGTCATCAGGTCGGCAACGCTGCGGTGCCTCATCTTCGGCCAGTCCCTCCGGGTGGTGCACGGGCCGGATCTCACCGACCTCACGGGCGGGGAATCCGGTACGGACAAGCCTGCCTCGCACCGGTGCGGTGTGCGCGGGGCCCGACGGGTCCGGCGCGTCCCCGGCCACGCGCGCTCGCCGGGGACCGGTCATTCGTGCGGGACCACCGCGATCGGGCAGGTCACATGGTGGATGGCGGCGTGCGCCACCGGGCCGACGCGTGGCGCGAGCGGGGGACGGTGCAGTTTGCAGCCGACCACCAGCAGTTCGGCCCCGAAGACCGACTGGACCAGGGCCCGGGTCGGATTCTCCGGCAGAACGGTCCGCTGCACCGTCACGTCGGGGAATCGCTCACACCACGGACCCAACGCGTCCTGCAGCTCGGCATCCGCTTCCTTGGTGAGTTCCGTCGCGGCATCGGGGTCCAGGCCCCACGGGGTGTAGGCCTGCACGGGGAACGGACGCCCGTGAACGGCCTGCAGCGCAAGCCCCCGGCTCGCCGCGGCGTCGAAGGCGAAGCCGAGCATCCGCTCGCACGGGCCGTTCAGGCTGAGGCCGGCGACGACCCGCGCTTCGGGGGCGGACGGCAGGCCGCCCGGCCGTCCGTGGCGCGGGGGTTTTCTGCGCCCGCCCTCCTCCCGGACGAGGACGACCGGCCCTTTGGCCCGGCCCACCACGTTCAGGCTCACATCGCCGAGTACGTAGCTCTCCCACGGCCCGAGCGCCCGCGATCCGAGCACGACCATCCGCGAGTCGCCGGCCGCGCCCAGCAGCGCCGGTTCGGCCTCCGCCCCCACCAGGTCCTCGATGATCCGCAGGCCCGGACGGCGTTCGCGCACCTCGTCCCGGGCCCGGCGCACGACCTCCCGGGCGCCGGCGTTCCGGTCCCGGTCCGCGGACGCGTGCGGCGCCTCGGCGGCCAGCAGTATCCACGCATGGAGAAGCCGCAGCGCCCACTGCCGCCGGTCCGCTTCGTCAGCGGCCCAGTGCGCGGCCGCCAGGCTCTCCGGCGAGCCGTCGACTCCCACGGTGATGACTTCCGGCTCCATGGCCGCCTCCGACCGGGTACGACGTCTCCGCCCCACCTCCCCATCGTGGCCCGGATCACCGCGGCCTGCCACGCCGTACGGGGCCCGCTGCCGCGGCCGGTGACACCGGGCCCCACCCGCCGCTGCGACCGGTCCGGGGGCCGTGGACGCCGGACATCTGCCGGTCCGGCAGGGATTTTCCGGCCGGAATGGGCGGGAGCAACAGCCGCGCGGGGCCGCTGGTGCCGTGCTACTGTCGATCTCAGTTGCAGTTGTGGTTCCCAAAGACTTCACGCTACCTCGTCGGCTTTCCAGGCCGGCGGGAACGCTTTTGTATTTCCGGTTTTCCGGAGGGGCAATCATCGCGGCGACGCGGGGTCCGCACAGTGCGGCCCCGGGCACTGCCCCGAAGGAGATATGACATGGCTACCGGCACCGTGAAGTGGTTCAACTCGGAAAAGGGTTTCGGCTTCATCGAGCAGGACGGCGGCGGCGCTGACGTCTTCGCCCACTACTCGAACATCGCCACCCAGGGCTTCCGTGAGCTGCAGGAGGGCCAGAAGGTGACCTTCGACGTCACGCAGGGCCAGAAGGGCCCGCAGGCCGAGAACATCCTCCCCGCCTGACACTGACGCGTCACACCGCAGCTGGGGCCCGCACCTTGGGTGCGGGCCCCAGCTCGTTGCCCTTTGCGGAATGCGCTGTGCGTGCCGTCGCGGCCGCACGAGCGACAGGGGGCAGCCTGCTCGGCGCCGAACCGCTGCCCGCTGCGGCAGCACGGCAGTCCGTCCGGTTCCGTGCTCCGGCACCGTGTCCGCCTCCCTTTGCGGCGGCGCTTTTTCACGCGTCGGCGGTCGATTCCGCCCCGCCTCGTTCCATCTGTTTTCTACGGTCCGTGCTGCGATTCTTTTGTGTGTGGCTGAAAGCTGCCGGGAATTCTTCGACGTACCGCATCGAGGAAGGTTCTTCATGAACCGCACAGCTCGCCCGAACGACCGCTCCTCCCGGAACCGTTCCAACGGCTCCGCCGGCTCCGGCCGCGGCGGCTACCGCTCGCAGGCGTCGAACCGGTCCGGTGCCAAGCGGCGCCGGCCCGCCGCACGACCGGAAGAGTTCGCGCTGCCCGTCACGCACACCCCCGCACTGCCCCCGGCCGAGGACTTCGCCGCCCTGGACATGCCGCCCGCGCTGCTGGCGGCGCTGACCGCGGAAGGGGTGACGTCCCCCTTCCCGATCCAGGCCGCCACGCTGCCGAACTCGCTGGCCGGCCGCGACGTGCTGGGCCGTGGGCGCACCGGCTCGGGCAAGACGCTCGCCTTCGGTCTGGCCCTGCTGGCCCGTACCGCCGGGCAGCGCGCCGAGCCCGGGCGGCCGCTCGCCCTGGTGCTGGTCCCCACCCGCGAGCTGGCGCAGCAGGTCACCGATGCGCTGACCCCCTACGCCCGGTCGCTGTCGCTGCGGCTGGCCACCGTCGTCGGCGGGATGTCGATCGGCCGGCAGGCGAGTGCGCTGCGCGCCGGTGCCGAAGTGCTCGTCGCGACGCCGGGCCGGCTCAAGGACCTCATCGGCCGGGGTGACTGCCGCCTGAACCAGGTCGCCATCACCGTGCTGGACGAGGCCGACCAGATGGCCGACATGGGCTTCATGCCCCAGGTCACCGCCCTGCTCGACCAGGTCCGTCCCGAGGGGCAGCGGATGCTCTTCTCGGCCACCCTGGACCGCAACGTCGACCTGCTGGTCCGGCGCTACCTGACCGACCCCGTGGTCCACTCCGTCGACCCCTCGGCGGGTGCCGTCACCACGATGGAGCACCACCTGCTGCATGTCCGCGACGCCGACAAGCACGCCACCACGACGGAGATCGCCGCGCGTGAGGGCCGGTCGATCATGTTCCTGGACACCAAGCGCGCCGTGGACAAGCTCACCAAGCACCTGCTGAACAGCGGTGTGCGCGCCGCGGCACTGCACGGCGGCAAGTCCCAGCCCCAGCGCACCCGGACCCTGGCCCAGTTCAAGACCGGCCAGGTCACGGTCCTGGTGGCCACCAACGTCGCGGCCCGCGGCATCCACGTCGACAACCTCGACCTCGTCGTCAACGTCGACCCGCCCACGGACCACAAGGACTACCTGCACCGCGGTGGCCGTACCGCGCGGGCCGGCGAGTCCGGCAGCGTCGTCACCCTCGTCCTGCCCAGCCAGCGCCGCGAGATGGACCGCTTGATGGCCGACGCGGGTATCACCCCGCAGTCCACCCAGGTCCGCTCCGGGGAGGCCGAGCTGAGCCGCATCACCGGCGCCCAGGCCCCTTCCGGGGTTCCCGTCACCATCGCCGCACCGGTCGTCGAGCGTCCAAAGCGCAGCGGCTCCTCCACCCGCGGCCGCCGCAGCCGCTCCGCCCAGGCCCGTCGCTCCGCAGGATCGCCCCGTACCGCGACCGGGGCGTCCCCGCGGCAGCGGTCCGGCGGCAAGGCGTCATGACCACCCGCTCCGCCCGCCCGTTTCCGGCTTCTCCTCGACCCTGAAGAGGCACTATGCGCGTCGTCATCGCCCGTTTCCCCTTCGACTTGATCAAGACCGAGGTGCAGGATGCGATGAAGGGCATCAAGCCCGAGCCCGTCACGGGTGAGTCCGTGCAGATCGGCAGCCGTCACTACCCCGTCAAGCAGGTCGGGGAGGTCATCACCGGGCAGGACCGTCGTGACTTCACGGCCGGCGAGGTGACCCGGGCGATGACCCGCCTCGGGTTCACCTGCCGCCCCGCGGCCCCGGCCGCCCGCACCCCGCTCGAGGAGGCGTCGGACCTGCTCCAGGGGCCGGCGTCCCCTGACCGGACTCCGGAAGCCTGACACCCCGGCAGCACTGCGGCACAGCAACACAGCGGCATGGCGTCACCGTGGCATGGCGTCACCGTCACGGCTGATGACGTCATGCCGTTGTGCCGTTGTGCCGTTCCTTTATGCCGTCTGGCGAGCCGTCAGCGCTCAGCGGTCGGAGTAGCGGAAGTCGCCCACCGTCCAGGCGCCCACATCCTCGATCGCGACGCGGTACATCCCGCCGGTCTCGGGGAGGCCGAAGCTTCCCTGCAGGATCCTCGCCACATGGAAGTGCAGATGGGTGGGCGGACCGCTCCGGTGGGGCGGGCGGGAGTGCGTACCGGCTGAGGAGAAGAGCGAGGAGAACGGCCCCAGCCGTTCCGATCCCTCAAGGACCTCGGCCACGCGTTGCCGCCACACGGCCTCGGGCGCCAACCGCCCGGTGAGGACGGCGCCTTGGACCGCAACGGTGAGGGACATCTGGTTGCTCTGCTCCGACTCCACCATGGCGGCGATGTCGACGAGCAGTTCGTCGGGCTTCGACATGGCAGCAGACTTTACTGCCGTGACCGGCCCTTGGCAGCACATGCGCGCGAGAGCCGCGCCGCTTCCCCCGGAGTGCCGGAGCCCTTACGGGGTACCCGTCCGAACGGGGCGGGCGGGGTGCCCGTCGAGCAGGAAGGGAAGCGGCGGATGGCCATAGCCAAGACCAGCGTCCTGGTACTGGATTGCGCGGAGCACGCGGCGCTGGCGGATTTCTACGCGCAGTTCCTCGGCGGAGAGGTGCGGGTCGGGACCAGCCCGGACTACATCGAGGTCGTCGAAGGCGGCACCGTCCATCTCGCGATACGGCGGGACCGCGGTGCGGCGCCGCCGAGTTGGCCCCGGCCCGATGACTCACAACAGGCGCATCTGCACTTCCTCGTCCCGCAGGACAACATGGACGAGGCGGAGCGCGAGGCGGTCAGCCTGGGGGCACGGCCCTTGCAGACCCGCGAGAACGGCGGGCCGTACGACGCCCGCCGCTACTCGGACCCCGCGGGCCACCCCTTCGTGCTCGCCGCGAGCGAAGGGCACTCCCTGGGGCAGGCGAACTGAGGCGCGCCGCGAACAGGCCGCGGGCCGGGACCCTTGCCCAGGGTTCCGGCCCGCTCGGTAGGCACGGAAGGGGTTCTGGCAGCACCCGTCGAGGACGGTGCCGTGGCCCTCAAGGGTTCTGCGGGTCGACCCCCGTGTGGGCTTCGGTGTCCCGGCCGCCGCTGGGGCGGCGCGAAGGACCCTTCGGCCCCATGTCCCGCATGCCCTTCTCATCGCTCTTGGCAGCGTGCTTCTCGCCGCTGCGCGTCTCGCTCTCCACTTCGCTCGCCGGCGGCACCTTCTCCTGCCCGGACGTCTCCTTGCTGCGGTCCTTCCCGGGCGCATAGCGCTCGGGGTGGAACGACCTGTGCGCGCTCTCGTTCTTCTGCTGCTCGGTCTGGTCGACATCGGGCGACCAGCCGTGCTGCTCGGTGCCCTTGTGCGTACTGGGGCCCTCACCCGTCCTCGGGTGCGACTTCCGGTCCTTGGTCATGTCTGCTCCCTTGGTTGGCGTCGCCAACGGGCGGCGCCGTCCCGCGCCCCACGCGGTGGCCGACCGGCCTGCGCAGGGGCGGCAAGCCCTCGCGTCCTGCAGTCCTCCGGCCCGTGTGCCGTGCTCATGCCGCTATGACCCACGCGCCGAAGACTCCCCCACGTCCAGCCTGCGGGCCGACCGGATCATCCGCATCTCAGCCAGGGCGCCGATACGTGGTCGCGGGGTCACCCTCCGTCCCTGCGAGTCCTCCCGGCCCGTGCACCGGGCAGGCAGCCTTCGTAGGGACGGTGGTCCGTCGCCGGGCTCGTCCGCTCGGATCAGGCGGTCCGGTGGTGGTGCTCCTTGCGCCGGTGCAGTACCAGGAAGGTGCCGGTGACGCCTGCCGCGACCACGGCCGCGCCGACACCCACCGGGAGCAGGGGGAAGCCGGACGGTTCGCCGGCCGAGGCCAGGTTCTCCAGCGAGGCGCCCGGGTCGATGGTCGTGGCGACCGGTGCGACGGGCCGGATCGGGCCGACCGACTTGACCGAGCCGTCCGCGTTGAGCAGCACCTGCTTGTTATTGGGGTGCCGGAAGTCGAACATGCCGTTCAGTGAGCCGGCCCGGGCGTCGAAGGAGGCATCACCGATCCGGCCGGTGTGCCAGTTGTTCTCGATGAACTTGATGATCGAGGTCTGCTCGGTCCGGGTGTGGTCGATCTTGTTGACCCTGCTGTACGGGGAGATGACCAGCAGCGGCTGCCGGGTGCCGGGGCCGCAGCGGTCCGCATAGCCGCCGGCGGCCGCGGGACCCGCCTGGCAGGCGGGGCTGTCGGTGGCCTTGCCGTTGGAGCCGGTGGAGGTGTCCGTGGAGCCGTTGCGCGGCTTGGCGAAGGCGTGGTCGTACCAGCCGTCGGAGTCGTCATAGGCGACGACGACGGCGGTGTCCTTCCACTGCGGCGACTGCTGGATGCGGTTGATCCGGTCGACGAGGAAGTGCTGTTCGTCGACCGGGTCGGAGTAGGACGCGTGGGCGTCCTGGTACTCGGGGGCCTTGAGGAAGCTGACGGCCGGCAGCTTGCCCGCCTTGAGGACGGCGTCGAAATCGCTCAGGTCGTAGTTGTGGTTGGCCCGCCCGGCGTGCCCGACCTCGTCGACGCTCTTCGGCGGCAGATGGTGCGGGTTGGCGGTCGACTTGTAGTACTCGAACGGGTTGTGGTGCGGGCTGTAGTCGACGACCGCCGCTCCCCCGACGTTGGTGTGCGTGGTCCCGCCGCACTTGGCGTAGTGGTCCGGCTTGCCGTCCCATCCGGTGCCGGGCCGGAAGCCGCCCTGGAACCATCCCCAGCTGACATGACGGGAGTTGAGGACGTCGCCGATGTTGCGCCCCTTCATGGCGGCGACCGCGTTCTTGCCGGTGTGGTCCTTGTTGGAGCAGTCGTCGTATGCCGGGTCCGGGTCGTTGATCATCGTGCCGACGCCCCGTGCGTCGGGTGACTGCACGGCGTACGCGTCGGGGGTGGCGGTCCGCCGCGGGGCTTCGGTGCCGGAGGCAGGGTCCATGGAGACGACGCCGTGGGTCTGGCCGGAGACCAGGTTGATGGCGCCCGGGGTGGAGGGGCCGTAGACCGAGCTGAAGGAGCGGTCGCCGAGGGAGTAGTGCTGGGCGTAGTTCCACAGGCCGGTGACGGTGTTGCCGTCGTAGTAGTCCATCACCAGGCCGGGCTCGCCGTAGAGCCCGCCGGAGCACTTGCCGGAGTCGGTGTTCTGGACGAACCGGTCGGCCTTGCCGCCGTTGTACGCGTACTGCTCGGGCCCGTAGTCGTGGGTCTGGTCGCAGGTCATGGCCTGCTGTGGCGTGAGGCGCTTGGGCGCGTACTGGTTGGGGTTGTGCTTCAGCAGCCCGGCGGTGCGCAGGTTGTCGATGTCCCGGGGCGTGTGCGGGGAGGCGGTGAACTTGGTGCCGTCGGTGTTGGCGGCCTTCGGGTAGGTCGCGAAGTAGTGGTCGAACGAGATGTTCTCGTCGAAGAGCACGACCACGTGCTTGACGGGCGTGGCCGTACGGGAGGAATCGGGGTGCTGCGGCCCGGCGGCCCATGAGGGCGCACCCGCGCCCAGGACCGTGAGGGCCGCGGCACCCGTGAGGGCCCCCAGACGCCGTATTACTGCTCGTCTTCCCCTACTGGCCATGCTGGTTCACCCTCCGGGCCGGGACGTGATGGTGCTGTACGGCGGGATGCTCTGCCGGGCGGACGGCGGTCCGGCAGAGCCATCATGACGCTGGAGTGAACAGTGAGTCAGGTATGCCAGGACAAACCTTGACCGGGTGTTGACCCTTCGAAGGACAACGGCATCCGCTGTTTCAGGCCAGCAGGGCCCGGCCGTACCAGTCCTTCTCCTCGCGCACGCCCGGCAGCGCGAAGAAGTAGCCGCCCCCGAAGGGCGAGATGTAGTCCGTCAGCGGCTCGCCGGCCAGCCGTCGTTGTACGGTCTCGAACTGGCGGGCGAGGTCGCGCTGGTAGCAGCAGAACAGCAGGCCCATGTCGAGATTCCCGTTGCTGTCCATGCCCCTGTCGTAGTTGTAGGCCCGGCGCAGGATCCGCTGGCCGGCGCTGGACGGGGTGCGTGGATTGGCCAGCCGGATATGGCTGTCCAGGGGGATCACCTCGCCCTTGGGGTCGCCCGGATAGTCGGGGGTGTCGTGTTCCCGGTCGCCGTCCAGCGGCGCCCCGGTCTCCCGGGAGCGGCCGAACATGCGCTCCTGCTCGGTCAGCGACACCCGGTCCCAGAACTCCACCAGCATGCGGATCAGCCGCACCACCTGGTAGCTGCCGCCGACCGCCCACTCCGGCTCACCGTCCCGTGCGCCGACCCACACCAGGCGGTCCATCTCCCGGGCGGCGCGGGCATCGGGGTTGGCCGTGCCGTCCTTGAAGCCCATGAGGTTGCGCGGCGTCCCGGACGGCCGGGGCGGGCTGGTGAACCCGTCCAGCCGCCAGCGCACCTGCATGCCGCCCCGGGTGTGCCGGGCGATATCACGCAGGGCGTGCAGCACGGTGTCCGTGTCGTCCGCGCACAGTTGGAGGCTCAGGTCGCCGTGGCACCAGTCGGACCGCAGGTCGTCGTCGGGGAAGGGGGGCATGGCGGTCAGCCGGCGCGGCGCCCGCCCGTGCAGCCCGAACCGGTCGTCGAACAGCGACGCGCCCACGGCGAGGGTCACCGACAGCCCGCCCGCGGGGACCTGGGCGCCCAGGAGGCCCGAATCGGTGGGCGGACCGGTGATGCCCACCGGCTCCGGTATCCCGCCGCCGGTCAGGAACCGGGCACGTGCGGTGACGGTACGCATCAGCTCGGCAAGTTCCCGGCGGTTCTGCGCGGTCACATCGAACGCGGTGTACGCCGTGACCCGGCGGGGCGGCGCGAGTACGGAGGCCTGGCGCGGGCCGTGGAAGGGCACCCGTGATGCGGCCCCGGGGACCGGCCCGGGGCCGGTCATCAGGGCCGGTGCACCGGCCTGGTGCGGGCCGTCGTCGGCGGACGCGGCACCACCGGCCGCGAGTCCGGCCCCGGCGAGCGCCGCTCCCCGGAGGAAGCCCCGCCGGCCGACACCGCTCATGTCCTTCACACCGTTCTCCGTGCGTCGCACAGCGTCGCCACCGACGCCAGCCGTTCCACCAGGTCTCCGAACACCGCGTCGGTCCGCTCCCGCTGAGCGCGGTCCAGATGGCTCAGGGCCGGCCACCGTCCGTCCTTCCGGAAGCCGTCGAGCAGTCGCTCTGTCCGGTTCAACTCCCGCTCCACGTATGGCAGTTGAGGGTACCGGGTCACCAGCAGGGGGCGCAGCCGGGTGAGGACGGCCCGGGTTCCGTCGAGGTGGGCGCGGGCGGTGGCGAGGGTGCTGCCGCTGCCGTAGTCGGTCCGTCCGGTCAGCTCGGACTGCAGCGTGTTCTCCAGGATCTCGTGTGCCCGCAGGCCGAGGTCCGCCGGCTCCATCCGCGTCTGCGCCCAGTGGTCCCGCAGCTTGCGGACGGCGTCGTCGAGAGCGGCGGCCGGTGCGCGCAGGGAGTCGGCGGACCGCCCGTGCCACAGCCCGTATTCGATGCGGTGGAAGCCGGTGAATTCCGGGTCGCGGTCGCCGTCCGGCAGACCGGCGCTGGTGCCGTTGATCTGCTGGTCCGCGTCGCCGAAGGCCCCGTATGCCGCGCCCAGCCGTTCGTAGGCGAGGTGCGCGGGCAGCCAGGCGTCCCGGGCTGCCGCCAGGTCCCCGCGCGCGAGGGCGGCCCGCAGGGTCCCGGTCAGGCCGACGAGGTCGTCCAGGCCGCCCGCGACCCACTTCTGATAGTCGAGCGCCGGGGGGATCAGATCATGCTCGGTGACCGGGGCGGCCGCGGGGCCGGCCCGACCACCCCCGTCGATACGGACCGTGGGGCCCGTGACCGCGTCGGCGTCGTCCGGCAGGCACCTGAAGGCGTACGAGCCCCGGCCCAGCCGGACCCGCAGGTGCCGCGTGGTTCCGGGGCCGATGCCCTCCACCTCGCCGTACACGGCGCCGCTGCGCGGGGACGTGAGGGAGACCTCGGCCGCCGCGGCGGAGGTGTTGTGCAGATCGAAGACCTGGGTGCCGGCGCGGGGGTCGCCCCATCCCCGGCCGCAGCCGCCCGGCGACACCTCGACGGTGGTGTGCCGCAGCCCGTCCGTCGCGGCGGCCTGCCCCTGCCCCGCGGCGCCCTCCGGGTCACCGGACAGCACCGGCACCAGCGCCGCCAGCAGCCCGCCGGCCAGGACCACGCCCCCGCTCCACCGGACACGAGGGGACCGCAGCTTCCCGAGAGCGGTCCGCGGCACTCCGAGCCTCCCGGGGGTCGTTCCCGCCACGCGATGACGGGCGTGGCGCAGGATGGGGAAAGGGCCGCGGCCCGGAGCGTTCCGCCAGGGCCGACGGCAACGCTGCACATGCTAGACAGCGCGGTGCGCGCGAACACGCTTTCCCTGGAAGGGATGCCAAGATTTTCCTGGTGGTTCATCGGACCGTTGCCGTGCGCGAGTTCGGCGGGCCGGCCGGGTCGGTCAGGCGGAGCCGGGGTGAGGAGCGGCGCGGACGTGCATCCGCTCGCCCTGTGCCCCGAAGAGGCTGAGGAATTCCACGGGATGCGGCCCGGCGTTGGCGAAGCCGTGCGGCGTGTGGGTGTCGAATTCGGCGGCCTCGCCGGAGGTGAGGACGAGGTCGTGGTCACCGAGAGCCAGCCACAGCCGGCCGGAGAGGACGTAAAGCCACTCGTAGCCCTCGTGGGTGCGCAGTTCAGGCCGTGTGCCGGTGGTTTTCCTGGCGGGGAGGATGTGTTTGAAGGCGTGCAGACCGCCGAGGTGACGGGTCAGCGGCACAAAGGTCTGTCCGTTGCGGGTGAAGGGGCGCGGATGGACCCGGGGGTCGCCGGTGGCCGGTGCCCCGACCAGCTCGTCCAGCTGCACTCCGTGGGCCTTGGCGAGCGGGAGCAGGAGTTCGAGGGTCGGTTTGCGCTGCCCGGACTCCAGGCGCGAAAGAGTGCTGAGCGAGATGCCGGTGACCTCGCTCAGCTGCGCCAGGGTGGCCCCGCGCTCCCGCCGCAGCGCCCGTAGCCGCGGGCCGACCGCGTTGAGTACACCGGGAATGTCATCGTCCGCCATGGTTCCATTTGCCGACCCGGCAACAACTTTTGTCAAGTCGGCGAGGAGGTGCGCCGCACCGACTCCGACCCGGCCGCGCCCGGCTTCCTCGCCGGTACGCACCGGACCCCGCCGGGCGGGAGCCGCGGAGATCACCCGATTGGCGCACCACACCGACCACCCACCACTGTCCGTAAGTCACTGTGGAACGGCAGGACAAAGGCCTCCGTCAGGCCATTGCCCGCGCAGGAAGGAAAAGCCGCCCCCGCATCTCCGCTTTTCGCTGACCGGGATGAATCGGCGTGTTTCTGGCCGGCGGCCCGATACGACCGCATGCGTGCGCCCGGTCTTTCTTCGCACGCGGTGAATTCACTCGTCCCTTCTCACGTCGGGAGCTCACCATGGAACCCGGACCTCACGTCTGGAACTGCCCGTTCGACTATGCGGAGGGCCTGGAATTCGATCCGACGCTCAAGCGCCTGCTGACCGAAGAACCGGTCGCCCGCATCCGGCTGCCCCACGGGGAGGGCGAGGCATGGCTGGTCACGAAGTACGACGACGTACGCACGGTGACGACCGACCGGCGCTTCAGCCGGAGCGCCGTCATCGGCCGGGACTTTCCCCGTATGACGCCCGAGCCGATCGTCCAGGATGAGGCGATCAACGTGATGGACCCGCCCGCCAGCAGCCGCTTGCGGAGCCTGGTCTCCAAGGCGTTCGCCCCGCGTCATGTGGAGCGCATGCGGGCCCGCACCCAGCATGTCGTGGACGAGCTGCTGGAGCGGATGGCCGCGCAGGGTCCGCCCGCCGATCTGATGGAGAGCCTGGCGAACCCGCTGCCCCTGACGACGATCTGCGAGGTCCTCGACATCCCCGAGCGCGACCAGGCGCAGCTGCGCGCACACGCCCGGACCATGATGAACGTGACCGTCGAGAACCGGGAGCGCGCCGTCCGGGCCAAGGCCGACATGCGGGCCTACTTCGAGACGCTGACCGCGAAGCGGCGTCAGCACCCGGGAGAAGACCTGATCAGCGCCCTGGCCACGGCTCGGGACGGGGATGAGATCCTCAATGACCAGGAACTGACCGTGATGGCCATGGTCCTGCTCATCACCGGCCAGGACACCACCACCTACGAGATCGGCAACCTCGCCTACACGCTGCTCACCCGGCCCAAGGAGCTCGCGATGCTGCGCTCCCGTCCCGAGATGCTTCCGCAGGCGCTGGACGAAATGCTGCGGTTCATCCCCTTCCGCAAGGGCGTCGGCATCCCCCGCGTCGCCACGGAGGACGTGGAGTTGAGCGGTGTGACGATCCGGGCCGGGGACATCGTGCACGTCTCCTATCTGACGGCCAACCGGGACAGCCGGAAGTTCGACCGGCCCGACGAACTGGACCTGGAACGCGAGGGCCGCACCGCCCACATGACGTTCGGCTGGGGCGGACACCACTGCCTGGGCGCCCCGCTCGCGGTCACGGAGCTCGAAGTCGCCCTCAAAACCCTCCTCGACCGCTTCCCGGATCTCCGGCTGGCACAGCCTGCCGAGGAAGTCCGCTGGAACACCACCTCGATCTGGCGCTATCCGCTGGAGCTGCCGGTCACTTGGTAACGGTGAGCCACGGCCGCAAAATGCAGATTCCACCCGCCTGGCGTACGGTTACTACTCGGAAAGATCAATCCACCAGCACGGGGAGAGTTCATTCTTCGACGGCTGGCCCGCCCGATTCCCTTCCGGGGTCGTCCTTTTCGAACCGCCGGATCCGCACATGGTTCCTTCGCCCGCTCCGCATGGGCGAGTTACCGCGACGGATACCACCGGCCGAAAGGAAAACGACTCGAATTCAGCGCAGGGAATCCCCGAGGGGCCACAGTCTGCAAGGAGTGCATCTCATGGCGGTTCTGTGCAAACCAGCAATCGCGGTCCCTGAATACGTCATCACCCAAGACGACACCCTCGAACTCGCGCAACGGCTGCACAAGGACCACACGCAGCTGAGGCTGATCCTGCGGCTGATCGAGAACACCGGCGTCCTCAAGCGGCATCTGATCCAGCCGATCGACAAGGTGCTCAAGCATCCGGGGCTCGATGCCCGTAGCGCGGTCTACGAAGAGGAGTCCAAGGCCCGCGTGCCCGCCGTGGTCCGCAAGGCACTCGACCAGGCCGAGCTGGAGCCGCAGGAGATCGACCTCATCGTCTACGTCTCCTGCACCGGCTTCATGATGCCGTCCCTGACCGCCTGGCTCATCAACACCCTGGGCTTCCGGTCGGAGACCCGGCAGATGCCGATAGCCCAACTCGGCTGCGCGGCAGGGGGCGCGGCGGTCAACCGGGCGCACGACTTCTGCACGGCGTACCCCGACGCCAACGTGCTCATCGTCGCGTGTGAGTTCTGCTCGCTGTGCTACCAGCCCACGGATCTGGGTGTGGGGTCGCTGCTGTCGAACGGCCTCTTCGGTGACGCGGTCGCCTCCGCCGTGGTCCGCGGGAGCGGTGGCACCGGGGTCCGGCTGGAGCGCAACAGCTCGTACCTGATCCCGAACACCGAGGACTGGATCTCCTACGCGGTCCGGTCCACCGGCTTCCACTTCCAGTTGGACAAGCGCGTACCCGGGACCATGGAACCGCTCGCCCCCGCCCTGCGCGCCGTCGCCGAGCAGCACCAATGGGACGCGGGCGACCTGGACTTCTACATCGTCCACGCGGGCGGTCCGCGCATCCTGGACGACCTGTGCCGCTTCCTCGAGGTCCCTCCGGAGGCGTTCCGCTTCAGCCGCGCGACGCTGACCGAGTACGGCAACATCGCCAGCGCGGTGGTGCTCGACGCCCTGGCGCGCATGTTCGACGAAGCGTCGGCCCTCGACGGCCAGCGCGGCCTGCTGGCCGGCTTCGGCCCCGGCATCACCGCCGAGATGGCCCTGGGCACCTGGTCCTCCGCCCCTGCGCCGGCGGCATGACCCGACCGCTCGGTGTGCCCGGCAGGTGAGCCGCCGGGCACACCGGGCGGAGCGCGGATCCGTTCCACCGTCCGCCGCCGTGGCCGTCATGACCCTCTCCCCTCCGGCCGGCCGGGCCTCTCCCGGCCGGTCCGGCATGCCCCGCTCGGTCTGGCATGCCCCGGCCGGCCGCCGTCACCGGATCGAGCGCCACCCGACTGCGGCAGCCAGCGGGAGCACGGCGGTAATTCGCGCATACCGTGTATATGCCTTGAACAGGAATATCTTGACATATACGCCTATGCGTTTTATGTACGAATCATACGGACGACGAGGTATGGCCCGCCTCCATATCAGCAGGTGAGAGGGCGTGCCGGGGAAGCCGCGGGGCGACCTGGGCGTTCCGGTCCGGCGTCCGCCAGGGGCCTGCAGGCGTCGGGCCCCGGTGCCGGGCGGTGCCGGCTCCGGGAGTCGGCCGCAAGACGAGGAGAAGACCATGGCACGTGCAGTGGGTATTGACCTTGGTACGACGAACTCGGTGGTCAGCGTGCTGGAGGCCGGTGAGCCCATCGTGATCACCAACGCCGAGGGGGCCCGGACCACCCCGTCGGTGGTCGGGTTCGCCAAGGGCGGCGAGGTGCTGGTGGGCGAGATCGCCAAGCGGCAGGCCGTGACCAATGTCGACCGCACCGCGCGGTCGGTCAAGCGCCACATGGGCGAGGCGCAGTGGCGTTTCCCGGAGAGCGGCGACATCGACGGCAAGCGGTACACCGCGCAGGAGATCTCCGCGCGGGTGCTGCAGAAGCTCAAGCGCGATGCCGAGGAATACCTGGGCGAGGACGTGACGGATGCGGTGGTCACCGTTCCGGCGTACTTCAATGACGCCCAGCGCACCGCTACCAAGGAGGCCGGCGAGATCGCGGGCCTGAAGGTGCTGCGGATCGTCAATGAGCCGACCGCCGCGGCGCTGGCCTACGGCCTCGACAAGGAGAACGACCAGACCATTCTGGTCTTCGACCTCGGTGGCGGCACCTTCGACGTCTCGCTCCTGGACATCGGCGACGGCGTCGTCGAGGTGAAGGCCACCAACGGCGACACCCACCTGGGCGGCGACGACTGGGATCAGCGGATCGTCGATCACCTCACCAAGCAGTTCAAGAACGCCTACGGCATCGACCTGTCCCAGGACAAGATGGCCACCCAGCGACTGCGGGAGGCCGCCGAGAAGGCCAAGATCGAGCTGTCCGCGGCGACCGAGACCACGATCAATCTGCCGTATCTGAGCGCGTCGGCCGAGGGGCCCCTGCACCTGGACGAAAAGCTCACCCGCTCGCAGTTCGAGCAGCTCACCGCCGATCTCCTCGAACGCTGCAAGACCCCGTTCCACAATGCGGTGCGGGATGCCGGGATCAAGGTCTCCGACATCAATCATGTGATCCTGGTCGGCGGCTCGACCCGTATGCCCGCGGTGACCGACCTGGTCAAGGAGCTGACCGGCAAGGACCCGCACAAGGGCGTCAACCCCGACGAGGTCGTCGCCGTCGGCGCCGCCCTGCAGGCCGGTGTCCTCAAGGGCGAGGTCAAGGACGTCCTCCTGCTGGACGTCACCCCGCTGTCCCTGGGCATCGAGACCAAGGGCGGCATCATGACCAAGCTGCTCGAACGCAACACCACGATCCCGACCAAGCGCTCCGAGATCTTCACGACGGCCGAGGACAACCAGCCGTCCGTGCAGATCCAGGTCTACCAGGGCGAGCGCGAGATCGCGGCGTACAACAAGAAGCTCGGGATGTTCCAGCTCACCGGCCTGCCCCCGGCGCCCCGCGGGGTCCCGCAGATCGAGGTCTCCTTCGACATCGACGCCAACGGCATCATGCACGTCACGGCCAAGGACCTGGGCACGGGCAAGGAGCAGAAGATGACCGTCACCGGCGGCTCCTCGCTGCCGAAGGACGACATCGACCGGATGGTCCGCGACGCCGAGCACCACGCCGAGGAGGACCGCCGCCGCCGGGAGACCGCGGAGACGCGCAACCAGGCCGAGCAACTGGTCTACCAGACCGAGAAGTTCCTCAAGGACAACGAGGAGAAGGTCCCCGGCGAGGTGAAGACCGAGGTCGAGACCGCGATCGGTGAGGTGAAGGAGAAGCTGAAGGCCGACGGGTCCGCCGAAGGTGACCACACCGCGGAGCTGCGTACCGCCTCCGAAAAGCTCGCGACCGTCTCCCAGAAGCTGGGCCAGGCCATGTACGCCGAGGCGCAGTCACAGGCGCAGGCCCCGGGATCCGCACAGGGTTCCGAGGGGGCAGGCGGATCGGGCGCGGCCACCGGCGAGCAGGACGATGTCGTCGATGCGGAGATCGTCGATGACGACAAGCAGGAGGGAAGCGCACGATGAACCGTCCTACCCACGTCCGTGACCTCCCTCAGCCGCCGCTGGCTCTCGTGGGGCACCGACAGGAGGAACCCCCCGGACCGGTCCCGCCCCGCGCCACCCAGGCCGGGGAGCGGCCCGCTCAGGACACGGATGGGCCGCCCGGGAACGGCCGGGACCCCGGTCGGCCGTCCCGCCAGGAGGGGGCCGCCGCGCGGCCGGCGTCGCAGGACGCGTCGCTGCGAGCCGAGCTCCAGGAGCGTACGGCCGATCTGCAGCGGCTGAAGGCCGAGTACGACAACTACCGCAAGCGGGTCCACCGCGACCGCCTGGCGGTCGGTGAGATCGCCGTGGCCAATGTGCTCAGCCGGCTGCTGCCCGTGCTCGACGCCCTTGCCGAGGCCGGGGAGCAGGGCGAGGTGACCGGTGGTTTCCGGCGCATCGCCGAGGCGCTGGAAACCGAATTGGGGGCGCTGGGCCTCCAGCCCTTCGGTAGGGCGGGCGCCCCCTTCGACCCGCTGATCCACGAGGCCATCACCTACACCCCTGACGACCGGCTGGAAGAGTCCGTCTGCACCGCGGTCCTCCGCCAGGGCTACCGGGTGGGCGACCACCTGTTGCGTCCCGCGCAGGTGACCGTGGCCGGCAAGCCGCCCGCCGGGGCATAGCACCCTCCGGACCGGACCGGCTCGGACCACCGGGCCGGACCACGGGACGGGACCGCATCCGCTCACCGGCCCTTCCGTCGTGGCACCACGACGGAAGGGCCGGTTTCCGTCATGCCGTGGCACGGTCCGTGCCGGGCACCCGCGCCCTGAATTTCCTTCCGCATCGGTTCCGCACCGTGGAATTCACGTGGTGAGCCGCCCCGTTCTCCCTTTCCCCGCAGGCCAGAGCGGGTACACGAAGGGGCACCAGGAACCGGATCAGGCATCAGGGAGTTCCGGTCCGCTCGCGTCGGGGCCGGTGGAGTGATCGACGAGTTGACCGACGGATCATGCCTTCGCCGGGACGGAATTCCGCCCTCCGCGGGCGGCTGCGCATATGTGCGAGTCACGGGGGCACGCGGTCCTCCATCGCCACAGACATCCACCGTACTTCGACAAAAACCCTACGACGCACGACAGGCGGGATCATGGCGACCGAGGAAAACACGGACCGCAAAGAATCAAACCGCAAGGAAGAAGCACACCCCCACGGCGGACCTGACCGGATCGCCGCCCCCACAGCAATGCGCCACGCTGCGGGGCAACTTGCCCAGATGCTGCAATGCGAGCCCGCCTCGGTGTCGGCGCTCAAGGCCACCGATGACGGCTGGTCGGCGGATGTGGAAGTGGTGGAGATCGAAAGGGTTCCGGACACCGCGAGCGTCATGGCTTCCTACCGCGTTCACCTCGACGCACAGGGCCAACTCCTGGGATACGAGCGCACTCGCCGCTATGGACGCGGCCAGATCGACCGATGATGCGGCCACGCTCGGCCCGGCCATGACGTGACGGCCCCATGACCCGCTCCAGTCAACTGGAAGGGATGATTGACCGTGACAGCCATTCAGCAATCCCACGCACCGACCAGCAGCGGCGGCAGCGGCTCGGGAAATCTCTATGACGTCCTTGAGCTGATTCTCGACCGGGGACTTGTCATCGACGCCTTTGTGCGGGTTTCCCTCGTCGGCATCGAAATTCTCAAGATTGACGTACGCGTCGTCGTCGCAAGCGTGGACACGTATCTGCGCTTTGCCGAGGCGTGCAACCGTCTGGACCTGGAATCGGGCCGCAAGGCACCGAGCCAGCTCACCGATCTGGTCGGTGAGGCAACCGAGAGCGGCGCCAAAGGAAAGTCGAAGGGCGCACTGACCGGCGCCGTTGAGGCATTCACCGAGTCCCTGCACAAGGGCCAGGAGGGATCCGGGGAAGAGGCCGAGGAAGAGCGCCCGGCGCGTAAATCCACCGGCTCCACCAGCCGTCGCACGGCCCGCCGTCGGGAGGACTGACCATGGCGACCTACCTCTACGCCGTCACCGGCGCGGAGCACCCCCTGCAGCTGTCCGGCGTCACCGGTGTCGGTGACCCGGCGGCCCGGCTGCGCACCGTCAAGACGAAGGACCTGTGCGCGGTGGTCAGCGACGCACCGGACGGGCTGCGGGCCAAGCGCCGCGATGTGGCGGCCCATCAGAGCGTCCAGGAACGGCTGCTTGCCGATGGTGCCGCCCTCCCGATGCGCTTCGGGCTGGTCGGCCCCGACGACGCGCAGGTGGTCTCCGCCCTGGAGGAACACCGCGAGACCTACACCCAGCGTCTCAAGGAGATCGACGGCTGCCGCGAGTACCACCTCAAGGTCGCACGCGACGAGGACGACCTGCTGCGGGAGATCGTGCGGGAGTCCGCCGAGGTAGCGCAGCTCAACGACCGTACCCGGCAGAATCCGGACGCCTACGACGCCAAGGTGGCCCTGGGCGAGCTGATTTCGCAGGAGGTCGAGGCCCGCCACGACCGCGCCCGTACGGACATCGTGGCCCGGCTCGCGCCGGCTGCGGTGCGCACCGCGAACGTCGAACCGACGAAGCGCCACTTCCTCAATGTGTCGTTCCTCGTCGAACAGGAGAAGGCAGCGGCGTTCTCCGAGGCGGTCCACACGGAAGCCGGACGGCGCGGAGACGCCTACGCCTTCAGTCTGCACGGCCCGCTGCCGCCGTACAGCTTCGTCTGACGGGCGGACGGCGATCCGTCATGGGCCTCATCACGCAGATCCTGACGCTGCCGGCCGCCCCGGTGCGGGGCACGGTCTGGGTCCTGGACCAGGTGCTGCTCACCGCGGAGCGCGAGTACTACGACCCGGAGCCGGTGCGGGAGGAACTGGCCGCGCTGGAGCAGCAGTTGCTGGACGGAAGCATCACGAGCGAGGAGTTCGACTCCCGCGAGGACGAGCTCTTGGACCGGCTGGAGTGGCTGGAGGCCAGCCAGCAACGACTACGTACCGACTCCTGATCACGGGGAGAACGAGGTGTACGAGAGATGATGAGCAACGCCAAGATAGGTGTGGCCCTCGTAGGGGGCTACCTGCTGGGGCGCACGAAGAAAGCCAAGATGGCCATCGGCCTGGGCATGTTCCTGGCCGGCCGGAAACTGCATCTGGACCCGCGGCAACTGGGCGCCCTGGTGGCCAACTCACCGGTCCTCGGTCCCCTCAACGACCAGGTGCGCAAGGAGCTGGTGGACGCCACGAAGTCGGCCGCCGGCGCCGCGCTCAACCAGCGGATGAACGGTCTCGCCGACTCCCTGCACGAGCGGACCCTGGCCCTCAACGAGGGCGGGGCGGACGGTACCGGGCGCGCGGCGGACGATGCGGATCCGGAGCCCGAGGACGCGCCGCGGGACGAGGCAGGGGGCGAGGCACAGGACGAGCGGAAGCCGGCCACGAAGACGGCCAAGAAGACGGCCACCACCTCGGCCACGAAATCGGCATCGGCCGGGAAGTCGACCGCCACCGACCGGTCCTCCAAGGCACGGCGCTCGGCGTCGAGCGCGGCCAAGACCTCGTCGAAGGCCGCGTCCTCCCGCGGACGCACCTCCACCGCCCCGGGGCGGAAGGCCGCCTCCGGTGCCCGTAACAAGGCTTCGAACAAGGCTTCCGGCGCGGCGCGCACGGCTGCCGACCGTGGGGGCAGCAATGGCTGAGTCGACCTTCAGCAAGATCAAGGACGAGGTGACCAAGAGCCCGGCGGCCGACCAGCTCAAGGAGGAGCTGCAGCACTATCTCCAGGCACGGGCGGAACACGCGGTCACCAGCCTCGGCCACAAGCTGGGCGAGAGCGTCGGCAAGCTCGCCGAACCCGGCCAGGGCGCCGGTGGCCCGGTGAGCAGTCTGGCGAAGGGCGGCAAGGCTCTCGGCGAGGGCAAGTCGCCGCAGCAGGCAGCGCTGACCGCGGGCGCCTCGCACCTCAAGGACACCGTCAAGGACAAGGTGAAGAGCCTGTTCGGCAAGGGCCGCAAGGGCGGTGGCGGCAAGTCCAAGAGCGTGACGATCGTCGAGGACATCGATGTGGGTGTTCCCGTACGCGAGGCGTATGACCAGTGGACGCAGTTCCAGGAGTTCAGCACCTTCGCCAAGGGCGTCGTCAGTGTCGACAAATCCGATGACACCAGCAGCAACTGGAAGGTGAAGGTCGCCAAGTCCACGCGCAGTTGGCGGGCCAATGTCACCGAGCAGGTGCCCGACGAGCGGATCAGCTGGACCACCGAAGGCGCGAAGGGCACGGTCAAGGGTGTGGTGACGTTCCACCGCCTCACCGACAACCTGACCCGGGTGCTGCTGGTTCTCGAGTACTTCCCCAAGGGGCTGTTCGAGAAGACCGGCAATATCTGGCGAGCCCAGGGCCGCCGGGCCCGGCTGGACCTCAAGCTCTACCGCAAATTCATCATGCTGCGCGGCGAGGCCACGGATGGCTGGCGCGGTGAGATCCAGGACGGCGAGGTCGTGGTCGAGCACGAGGACGCCGTCGCGGCGGAGGAGGAGGACCGACAGGACGCCGAACGCGGCTCCGACGAGGTGCGCCCCGGGGACGACGAGGCCGACGAGACCGATGAGGAAGCCGACGCCGAGGACGAGGAAGACGAGGACGTCGAGGGCGAGGAAGATCCGGAGGACGAGGGAGACCCGGAGGACACCTGGGACGCCGAGGAGGAGGGCGTGGACGACCGCGACGGTCTCGCGGAGGGAGCCGAAGGCGAAGTCGGCGATGACGGCGACGAAGACGACCTCGAAGAGCTCGTGGACGAACACGAGGACCACGGGGAACCCCTCCACGAGGACGACGACCCGGCGGACGACCGGGACCCGTACGACGAGGACGAGCCGTCGGCACCCCCTCGGGGCCGCCGGGCCGCCGTTGCCCGCTGACCCGTCCCGACCGCGACCACGACCGCGACCGCACAGACGAGGCTGATCATGTCCGATTCACTGGCCGGCCGTATGGGGCCTTCCTCCGGTCCGTCCCCGTACGGCCGGCAGGGGTCGTCCGCCAACCTGGCCGACATCCTGGAGCGCGTCCTCGACAAGGGCGTCGTCATCGCGGGCGACATCCAGATCAACCTGCTCGACATCGAGCTGCTGACCATCAAGCTCCGGCTGCTGGTCGCTTCCGTCGACAAGGCCAAGGAAATGGGCATCGACTGGTGGGAACACGATCCCTCCCTGTCGTCCCGCGCCCGCGCACCGCAGCAGGTTCCCGAGGGGCGCCCGCCCGCCCTCGCCGGTGACTCGCTGGCCGAGGAGAACCGGCAACTGCGCGCCGAACTCGCCGAACTGCGCGCGGCCATCGGCTCCTCCCGGGGCCAGGTCCCCGACGCGCACCCGGCAGACCGCAAGGAGGAGCAGTGAACCGCCCCCTGCAAGGAGCGAAGGAGACCGCCGCTGCGCCGATCCCCCGCGAGCGGCCCACTGATCAGCCAGCTCATCGGCCCGCCGGTCAGCCCGCCGGTCAGCCCGCCGACCGGCCCGCCGACGGGCCCGCTGATCAGCAAGAATCCGACCGCTCCCGGATGTCGTACGTCTACGCCATCGGCCGCGCCGGCACCGCCCTCGAAGCGTCGGCTCCTCGGCTGACCGGACTGCGGGACGGCCCCCTGCGGACGGTCACCGCCGGCCGTCTGACCGCCCTCGTCTCCTCCGTACCGGCCGACGCCTTCAGCACGGAGGGCATGAAGGCGCAGTTGGAGGACCTGACGCAGCTGGAGACGATCGCGCGGAGACACCACGCCGTCGTCGAGGCCGCCTGGGCCGGCACCATGGTGCTGCCCATGCGCCTGGCCACGGTGTATCTGGACGATGGCCGGGTGCGGGCGATGCTGGACGAGCGCGGCGCCGAGTTCGACGCGCTGCTCTCCCGACTCGAAGGCCATGCCGAGGTGGGGGTGAAGGTGTACGCGGACGCACGCGCGGCGGCCGCGGCCAAAGCTCCCGCGCCGTCCGACGAGGCGGCCCCCGCTGCGTCCGCGGTCAGCCCCGGCCGGGCGTATTTGCAGCAGCGGCGGGCCCAGCAGCGCACGCATCGTGATGCCTACCGCGCGGCGGGAGCCGTCGCCGGCGAGGTGCGGGGCCGGGTGGCCGACATGGCTCGGGGCAGGGTCGCGCACCGGCCGCAGCAAGGTGAACTGGCGTCCGGTGCAGGCGAGAACATCGCCAACGAGGCCTACCTGGTCCCCACGGACCGCATCGGGGAATTCCACCGGGCTCTGAAGGGTCTGGCCGATGGCGTCCCCGGCGTCCGCGTCGAGATCACCGGTCCGTGGGCCCCGTACTCCTTCGCGACACCGCCCGCGGAAGGCACACATCCGTGAAGGGAACCGACCTTCATGAAGCCGCTTTCCCAGACGCCTCGGACATGACTTCCTCCCATGTGACGGACCACTCGGGGGAAGAATCTCTTGCCGGGCGGCAGATTGCTCTGATCGATCTCCTGGACCGTCTCCTGAACGGCGGTGCGGTCCTTACCGGAGATGTGGTGCTGTCCATTGCCGATGTGGATCTGGTGCATATCAACCTGCGAGCGGTGATTCGTTCGATCACGCCCGACAGTCCGGCACCGTGGTGAAGATCCGCGGCGCCGTATAGGCCCTACGAAGAAGACTCCATGAAGAAGACCCCCATGAACCCGCTTGCCAGGCTCATCAGTTCGCCTCCCGCACCGCCCCCGGGGAGAAATTGCCATGTGGCGGAGGGATACGTACGCCATGACGGATGAACCGGTTGATCCGGCCACGCCCGTGAAGCCCGCCTTCGCGGAGGTGGCACAGGCGGCGGCACGGGCGTTCGACCTGGTGCCGGCCGGGCCCGGGGAGCACCGCCAGGGGCGGGACAGCGCCATCGCCCAGCGGCTGAAGACCGACCCGGAGACGGTCGAACGCGACCTCATCAAATTGGTGCTGACCATCGTGGAGCTGTTGCGGCAGCTCATGGAACGCACCGCACTCCACCGTGTCGACCAAGGCGATCTGAGCGAGGAGCAGGAAGAGAAAGTCGGGATGACGCTCATGATTCTCCAGGACCGTATGACGGAACTCTGTGAGCGCTACGGCCTCACGATGGCCGACCTCAATCTCGACCTCGGCCCCCTGGGCTCCCTGCTGCCTCCTCAGGACATCGCCTGACGTCACCTGATGTCGCCCGATGTGGCCTGAACGATTTCGTCGACCTCACCGATCTCCCTGAGTCCGCCTGCTCTCCCACGTATCACGCACGTACCACGCCATGTTTCCACGCGCCGTGAGCGGCAAGACGGCAGGAAAGGGACTCAGAGCGCACCAGATTTCCTCTCGTTCCCGTGGTTTATCCCTCAGCGCTCTCGCGTCCTACCGAAACGGAGGTGCAGGAAAATGGTTCCGCTGCTTCTGGTTCTGCTGCTCGCATTGCTTCTCTTCGGCGCGGGATTCGCGTTGAAGGCACTGTGGATCGTCGCCGTGGTCGTGCTGGCGTTCTGGCTGCTCGGCTTCCTGATGCGGTCGGCCGACGCCGGTGGCCGGCGCGGCCGCTGGTACCGCTGGTAGAACGGGGGAGCCGGCACCGCCGGCAGACCCGGATCCCACTCCCCCGACAGCCCTCCCCGGCGGGCCGATCCCTTTCGGCCCGCCGGGGAGCGGTATTTCCTGACGGCCATTGCAACTGATGGCGCGTCACCCTACTCTTCCGGCACATCCCCACCGCACCGGGGCGCTCGTACGGTCTCACCCCTACGATCCATGCGCGGTGCAGCGGGGCCGGCGCGCCGCGCGCCGGAGGGACAGCCATGTCCGACGACAGCGCTCGAAGAGCTTCCTTCACCCGCCGCACGCTGCTGACCGGGGCCGCTGCCGCGGGACTGGCCGCGGCAACCAGGCTGCAGCCCGCGCACCGCATCCCCCTGGGCAGCGCCGCGACCACCCTCGCCCCTCCGCCCGACTTTCCAGCGGACATCCCACTCTCCCAGCAGGCCTTCCGGAACTGGTCGTTGGAGATCGTCGTCGAGGGCGTGTGGACGGCCTCCGCCCGTACGCCCGACGACGTGGTCACCCTCGCCAACTGGGCGCATCAGCACGGCTACCGGCTACGGGCCCGCGGCAAGGGCCACACCTGGTCGCCGCTGGTGGTACCCGCCGGGGCCGACACCAACCGGACGGTCATCGTCGACACCACCTCCCACCTCACCGCGGTCAGCGTGCGCGGCGGCGGCCCGGGGAGCGTCACCGCGCAGACGGGGGCGACGCTCGACACCATCCTCGCCCGCCTGGAGGAGGCGGGGCTCGGCCTCGCCACCACCACCGCACCCGGCGACCTCACCATCGGCGGGGTGCTCGCCATCGGCGGCCACGGCACGGGCCTGCCCACCGCCACCGAACAGCCGCCCGCGGGCTCCGGCTTCGGCACGCTGAGCTCCCTGGTCACCTCGCTCACCGCGGTGGTGTGGAGCGCGGCGGAGGGGCGCTATGTGCTCAAGACCTTCACCCGCTCCGACCCCGACATCCGCGCCTTCCTCGTCCATCTGGGCCGCGCCTTCCTCACCGAGGTGACGATGACCGCGGCGGCCAACACGCGGCTGCGCTGCCAGAACTGGTTCGATGTGAACGTGGGCACGGTCTTCGGCCCGCCCGGTACGGGCGGCCGCACCCTCGGCTCCTACCTGGACCGCACCGGGCGCATCGAGGCGATCTGGTTCCCGTTCACCGATGTGCCGTGGCTGAAGGTGTGGAGCCTGGCGCCCGGCAAGCCGCTGCTCGCCAAGCAGATCGACGCCCCGTACGCCTACACCTTCGCCAACCGTGTCACCGAGGAGATGTCGGGGCTGCTCGGGGAGATCGCCGCGGGCGGGGGCGACAAGACGCCTGCCTTCACCAAGCTCGCCATGTCCATCGTCGGGTCGGGGCTGATCGTCACCGGTACCTGGGACGTCTGGGGCTGGTCGAAGAACAGCCTGCTGTACGTCGAACCGACGACGCTGCGGATCGTCGAAGCGGGGTGGGCGGTGCTGACCTCCCGGGCGAATGTGCAGCGGGTGGTGGGGGACTTCTACGCCCGCTACCAGAGCGTGCTGACCGCCCATCAACGCCGCGGCTCCTACCCGGTCAACGGTCCGATCGAGCTGCGCATCACCGGTACGGACCCCCTGGACGGCCCCCTTCTGTCCCCGGCGCGGGCGCGCGCCGACCATCCCGAGTGGGACACCGTGGTGTGGCTCGACTTCGCCACCTATCCCGGCACGCCCGGCGCCGGGCCCTTCTTCCGCGAGCTGGAGCAGTGGATCTGGCAGACCTACACCGGTTCGTATGCGTCCGTACGTCCCGAGTGGTCCAAGGGCTGGGCCTATACGGACAGCGGGCCGTGGACGGACCCCGCCACGGTGGGCGGCACCGTCCCGGCCGCGTTCGAGGACTGGCGCACCGCCCGGGACATCCTCAACTCCTACGACCCGGCACGGGTGTTCTCGAACACTTTCCTCGACACGCTGCTGCCCTGAGGGGCACCTGTCTCCTGGGCGGCACCTGCCCTCCTGGGGAGCGCGCCACGTCACCTCGCGCCCCGCGCCCGTCCGGCTCCGCCGGCCACCCTGGCCCTATGGCCGAGGACGGCCGGCGGAGCCACGGCCGCTCCCCTGTGCGGGACGGAGCGTGAGCGTGCCCTCGGGGGCGGCGGCGACGCAGGGGCGGAAGCCGGAGCTGATCCGGTCGAGCAGCTGGCGCAGCCACCGGATGTCCTGGTGCGAGGCGTGCCGCAGCCGCATGCGCCGGGCCTGCAGCGGGGTGATCCGCACGTGGTGGAGTCCGCCGGTGTCCGGGTCCACCGAGACGAGGTAGAGCAGCCGCAGGTCGTCCCGGTACTGCTCGTAGCCGGTGATGCCCTCGTAGTCATCGATGAAGTCGCCGCACCCGTAGATCACCAGCTTCCCTCGGTACACCTCCAGGGCGCGGGGGTGGTGCGAGGAGTGGCCGTGGACGAGATCCACGCCGCCGTCGATCAGGGTACGGGCGAACGCGACCTCGTCACGGGGCACGTGGTAGCCCCAGTTGGCGCCCCAGTGGACGGACGCCACGGCGATGTCGCCCGGCCGCTTCCGCTGCCGCACCCGGTCGGTGAGCGCGGTCGCGGCGGCGGACGAGGGCCTGGCCACGAAGGCGACCCCGGCGCTGTCCGGAGCCGCGGCCCATGGCCGGGGGATGCCGCTGGACGGCATGCCGAAGGAGAAGACCAGGAGCCGGCGGCCGCCTTCGAGCGGGATGCTCGCCGGCCGGTTCGCCGCGTCGGCGTCCGCTCCCGCCCCGGCCGTCCGCAGGCCCGCCCCCGCCAGAGCGTCGAGGGTGTCCGCCAGCCCTTGGTGGCCGAAGTCCAGGACGTGATTGTTGGCCAATACACAGACGTCGGGGTGGGCGGCGGTGAGGCAGGGAACGTTCTCGGGGCTCATCCGGTAGTGGATTCCCTTGCCGCGGGCGAAGTCGCCGCTCCGGGTGATGCTGGTTTCCACGTTGAGCACCCGGGCTGCGGGCGCCGCCTCATCGAGCACCTTCAGGGCCTCCCCCCACGGCCAGGAGAAGCCGACCGGACGGTCGATGGGACCGTTCGCCGCCTCCGCCAGCTCGACATAGACCCGGGCGTCGTGCACGTAGCCCTCCCGCAGCGCGGGGTCCCCCGGGTGCGGAAGGATCTGGTCGACGCCCCGGCCGAGCATGACATCGCCGCAGAAAAACAGCGTGAGCAAGTCACCGCCCATTCCCCCAGGTTAGAACCAGTCGGCGGCGGTTTCCCGTCGCAGCGGTCCACGCGGTGCCCCGGGCCCCCGGGGACGGGTGGATCAGTACACGTACGACGCCCGGCACCTTCTCGACCGGCGAAGCTGCCGTAGCCGGGCGGAGGAAGTTGCCTGCTCAGGGCGGGCATCGAGGTGATCAAGGCGTGCCCGAACGCTCCGCTCGGCGGGACCGTCCCTCGATGAGCGCGGCTACGCCGTCGAGCATGGAGCCGAGGCCGATCTCGAACAGTTCATCGAGGTCCAGGTCGTACCCGGACTCTCCGACGGCTTCGATGACCTGGGTGAATGTCGGGTAGTCGCCGGACGCGGTGATCGCCGCCAGGGCGGGGGCCTGGGTGTCCAGCCACTGGTCTTCCGACAGGCCCGTGACGCTTGCGGCTTGCGCTTCTCGTTCCAGCTGGACCGCAATGCCCTGCACATGGCTGTAGAGGAGGGCGTTCAGGTTGAGCATGGTCGTCGGGTCGAGGCCGTGACCGTCGAGGGCCTTCAGCATCCATTCGGAATAGGCGATCAGATGGGGCAGGATCAGCGGGCGGGTCAGCGGCCCGATCTGCGCCAGCCAGGGATGCGCACGGTGCAGGGTCCAGAGCGACCGGGCGCCCCACTCCAGCCGGGCCCTCCAGTAGGCGGGCGCTCCAGGGGGGAAGCAGAGCTCCCCGAGAACGGCATCGGCCATGAGGAGCACGAGGTCGTCCTTGCTGTTCACATAGCGGTACGGCGTCATGGTGGCGGCCTGCAGCCGTGCCGCGACGCTCCGCATGGACACCGCAGCCAGCCCTTCAGCATCGGCGATCTCTACGGCGGCACGCACGATCCGTTCACGAGTCAGCTCACGCTCCCGGTCCGTGGCGGTGCGGGGGCGGGCGGCGACGGGGCGCCGGTGAGGAGCCGCCACCACGGTGCCCACGCGCGGCTTTGCCCGTACCAGGCCCTCTTGGCGCAGTGCGGTGAGCGCCTTCGTGGCGGTGGCCAGTGCGACATTCCACTCCTTCGCGATCTGACGCGTCGAGGGGACCCGGTCGCCGGGAGCGAGTTCACCGTCGGTGATGCGTCGCCGGATCTCGGCGGCGACGCGCAGATAGGGCGGGACGGGTTGTGCGGCCACCTGTCTCCTCATTTCTTTCCGCCGTTTTCTCGCTGTACTAGTACAGAGGTTAGCAGGGAAGACCACGCCAAATACCCTCTTGACCTAGTACAGGGGCGCCAAATGAGTACTTGGCGCACCTGGGCGTACGGCGTACATTCAAGCGCGAAGCGCGTACACCGTACGAAGGGGTTTCCGTGAAGACCGTGCTCATCTCCGGCGCGAGTGTCGCCGGACTTACCGCCGCCTACTGGCTGCGGCGCCGTGGCTACGCACCGACCGTCGTCGAACGCGCTCCCGGTATACGTCCGGGCGGCCATGCGATCGACGTCCGCGGCGTTGCGCTCGGCGTCCTGGAACGGATGGGCCTCTTGGCCGAGGCGCGGCAGGCACGCACCCGCATGCGGGGGATGTCGATGCACGACGGCAACGGCAAGGAGCTCTGGCGCTCCACCGAGATGACGTTCAGCAGCGGCCGGCTCGACAGTGACGACATCGAGCTGTTGCGGGATGACCTCACCCAACTCCTGTACCGGAAAACGCTGGACGACGTCGAATACGTCTTCCATGACTCCCTGGCCACCCTCGATCAGGGCCCGCACGGCGTCAACGCCGGTTTCGAGAGCGGTCGGCGCCGGACTTTCGACCTCGTGATCGGGGCGGACGGCCTCCACTCGAAGGTACGGCAGCTGGCCTTCGGCGAGGAGCGCCGGTTCATCCGCCCTCTCGGACCGCACCTGGCCGTCTTCAGCACGGACAACTTCCTGAACCTCGACAACTGGCAGGTGTGGCTCCAGGACGGCACCGCCAGCTCCTGCGTCTACCCGGTACGCGACAACACCGAAATCAGGGCCATGCTCGGCTTCATGTCGGAGCCCCTTGACCTCGACTACCGTGACACCGAGCGGCAGAAGTCACTCCTCGCCGAGCGGATGTCACATCTGGGAGGCGACACCCCGAGGCTCCTGAAGGCCATGTGGAGCGCGTCCGACTTCTACTTCGACGTGATGGCCCAGATCCACCTGGATCGCTGGTCGGACCGCAGGACAGTGCTGATCGGTGACGCGGGCTACTGCCCGTCGCCCTTGTCCGGGCAGGGCACCAGCCTGGCCCTGGTAGGTGCCTATGTGCTGGCCGATGAACTCGACAGGGCGGACGGCGACCACCGCACCGCTTTTCCGCGGTACGAGGAGCGCCTGCGTCCATTCGTCGAGCTCAACCAGGCACTCGCCACGGAGAATTCCGGCGGTATGGCGTCCGAAGAGTCCTTGGAACGAGCCAAGAACGCGTTCTGCCTCGATCGCTGACCGAGCGGCCGAGGGCGCGCGCCCTGCCGAGCATGTGGTCGGCATCGTTGCGCCTCGGGGCGTTGCCCTGCTTCCGGCCGACGGCGGCGTGTTCCCCGACTGAGCGGTCTTTCCTGGGCCTTCGGGCCTTTCTTGACGCCTCTTCACTCCTCACCGCCGTGTTAGCCGGACGTTAGCGGAGCGGCAGCCTTGCACTAGTGGTCCTGACCAAAGTGGGTGACGTACCGAGGAGACAACGACACCGACCGTCCTGGGGGGACCCGTCATGAGCTCCAGCACCACTGTGCGCACCGCCCGTCGCCGCACTCTGCGCCTTGCCGCCGCGGCCCTGACCGCGGCCGCCGGTCTCACCCTGACCGCCTGCTCCGGCGCGGACGCCACCGGTGCGAAGCCCGCCGGCCGCACGGACGCGGGCGCGGCCGCCGTCGAGTCCAGCGGCGCGGGCGCCTCCGCCGGAGCGCAGGACTCCGATGCCCAGGCGGACTCCGGTGCCAAGGCCGATACCAAGGCGGGCGGTACGGGCAAGAAGCCGGGCGGCGCGCGTGCCGGGGGCGGTGGCGGGGCGGTTTCGGGCGTCCAGCGCTGCCACACCTCCGGCCTGACGGCCGCATTCGCCACGGGCGAAGACGCGGCCCCGGACCCGAACGCGAGCGGCGGCACGACCACCAGCATCGTCCTGACCAACAAGGGCAGCAGCGCCTGCAAGATCGGCGGCTTCCCCGGCGTGGACCTCAAGTCCGAGAACGGCGGCGAGCGCTGGTCGCTGGCCCGCTCGTCGAAGAAGTTCAGCTCGATCACCCTGCAGCCCGGGGACAGCACCGACTTCACGCTCAACGTCGCCATGACCAAGGAAGAGACCGGCTTCTACCAGCCCGCCTTCGCCGACGTCACCCCGCCCAACGAGACCACCTCACTGACCGTGAAGTGGCCCTGGGGCACCCTCGTCGACCAGCGGAGCGCCACCCACCCCGGCACCTTCGTCAACCCCATCGGCTGACCCCCTCGGCACCGCCCCGGACATGAGCCCAGTACCTCTCTGAGCCGGACCAGCTCAGAGCGTCAAAGAGGAGCAAGGAGATCACCATGAAGTCGTGGCGTAAGCGAATCGGTGTCGGTCTCGCGGTGGGTGCCGCAGCCGTCGCCATCCCCCTGACCGCCACCACCGCCTCCGCCGCTCCGCCCCCCGGCGACGGCTGGGTCCCCGTCGGTGGCGAGAAGTACCCCTCGAAGGCGGAGTGCGAAGCGACGGAACTCCCGTACGCACAGGCGAATGGGTACCACGAGGTGTGGTGCGACGACAGCAAGGCCATCATGCCCATCTTCAACCGCTGACCGCTCTCCGCCGGCAGGGACTCGTCCCGCCTGCGCAGAGCCGGCAAGGCCCGCTGCCCCGGTGTGTCACGCCGGGGCAGCGGGCCTTCCGCTGCGCGGACCCGCTCGCCCGAGCGCAGTGCGGCGGCCCGGCCGCGCACCTGGGCTCGGCGGAGATCGGTCACCGCCCGCTCCGCCAGGACGCCTACAGCCACCCGCGCTCGCGTGCCGTGTGGGCGGCTTCGAAGCGGTTGGCGGTGTCCGTCTTCTGGATCGCCGAGGATAGGTAGTTGCGCACCGTCTTCTCGGAGAGGTGCACCCGCGCCGCGATGGCGGGGACCGACGCCCCGTCGATCGCCGTTGCCAGCACCTCCCGTTCGCGGCGGGTGAGCGGGTTGGGCCCGGCCCGCAGCGCCGCGGCGGCCAGTGCGGGATCCATCACCGTCTCCCCGGACATCACCTGACGGATCGCCACCGCAAGCTCGTCCACCGGCCTGTTCTTCCCGATGAAACCGCCGGCCCCGGCCGCGAGCGCGCGCTGCAGATGGCCCGGCCGGTCGAAGACCGTGAAGATCAGGATTTTCGTTTCGGGCAGTTCGGCGTGCAGGGCCACGGCGGCGTCCAGTCCGCTGCCTCCGGGCATCTCGATGTCGAGCAGGCACAGGTCCGGCCGCAGTCGGTGTGCGGCGGACACGGCAGCCGGCCCGTCCGCCACCTGGCCGACCACCGTGATGTCGGGCTCCAGGCCGAGCAGGGTCGCGAGGGCACCGCGCACCATGGCCTGGTCCTCGGCGAGGAGCACCCGGATCATGTCGTCTCCCGGGCGCGGTCGGCCGCCGCGAGGGGAATGGCGGCCTGGAGGCGGAAGCCGCCGCCCGGAGCGGAGCCGGTGCGCAGGCGGCCGTCGAGCGCGGTGACCCGCTCGGTGAGACCGGCCAGCCCATTGCCGTCGGGCCCCGGACGAGCGTGCCGGACGGACCGGGCGGGCCCTATGCCGTCGTCGAGTACCTGCAGGAGGGCCCGGCCGTCCTCACTGCGGAACACGACGCGGCAGTTGGTGGCCCGGGAGTGCCGGGCGACGTTGGTCAGGGCCTCGCGGGCGACCCAGCTCAGCGCCGTCTCCACCACCTCGGGCAGCCGGCCGGCCGCGGCGTCCACCGTCACCGAGACCCCTGCGTCAGCCAGTGTCGTGCGGGCCTCCTCGATGACCGCTGACAGGCTGAGCCGCCGGTAGCCGGTGACGGCCCCCCGCACCTGCTCCAGGCACTGACGGCCCATGTCCTCGATCTTCTGGAGCTCGGCCTCCACGTCCGTCTCGCCCGCCCGGTAGAGCCGCCGTGTCACTTCCGCCCGCAGGGTGAGCTGGAGGAGGCTGTGGCCCAGTGTGTCGTGCATGTCCCGGGAGAAGCGCAGCCGCTCCTCGGTCACCGCGGCCCGCGCCAGTGCGCGCCGGGTGCGCCGGAGTTCGGCGTTGAGGTCGAGGATGCGGCGATAGGTCGTCATGGCCAGGCCGACCGCGGTGGTCATCACCACCAGCGCGGTGGTGTCCGCTCCGGTCCGGCCCGCCACGAAGAAGGCCAGCGCTGCCGAGGCCGCGAGCGCGGGGAGGGTCAGCCTCGCGGGTACGGCGACCGCGCCGGTCGCTGACAGATACGGCAGCAGGAGGGTCCAGTCTTTGCCGAGCCACAGCGGGAGTGCCACGGACAGCGCCGTGAGCACCACCAGCAGGGCGAACCGGAACCGCTGGTCGAGCCGGGCGGAGTGGTAGGACCAGGCGAGGATCACCTGGGAGGCCGCGAAGAGGCCCAGGGCGCAGGCGGCCGCAAGGGCGGTGAGGAGCGGGCTGTCCGATGCGGAGAGCGAGGGGACCAGGCCGAACAGCGGAATGAGTCCGACCGTGGTGCCGGCCACGGCGCCCCGGGAGGAGGCGGGCTCCCCCGTCCCGCCCGCGGCCTTCGCACCCGGTCCGAAGCCCCGGCTCATGAACGTCCCCTCCCGCCGCGCCGCGCTCGGACCACGTCCTGCAGCACTCTCAGTCTATCCTCCGGCTTGTCATGGCCGGATCGTCCACGGCAGGCAGCGGGCGGCGGAGCAGCGCCCCTGCTCCGGCCTCTCGTGGGCGCACGGTCCACGGTGAGCGTCGGCACGGTGCCCGTGCTCCGGGCCCCCGCCCCACCACTGTCGCGGCTCAACGCGTCACCTCCCGCCGGAAGGCGAAGCCGGCCAACAGCGCGAAGCCCACCGTCCATCCCCCCAGCACCGCGAGGTCCGCCAGTCCCGGCAGGGGAGATGCCCCGCCCTCCAGAAGAGCCTGGCTGAGGTGGACCCAGTGGTTGGTGGGCAGCACCTCGGACACGCGTTGGAGGGATTCGGGGAACAGCCGTGCCGGTACCCACAGCCCACCCAGCGCGGACATGCCGATGACGCAGGCCATGACGGCGGGGCCGCTGGTGGTGGGCGAGACGAGGAAGCCCAGGGCCACGCCCAGCAGGGCGAAGGGCAGACTGCCCAGCCAGGTGATCGCGCCGGCCTCCAGCCACTGGGCAGCGCTCAGTGGGATGCCGTGTGCCAACCCGCCGATCAGGAAGACGGCCAGCAGCGAGAGCAGAGAGAGCAGCAGGCCGCTGACTCCCTTGCCGAGGACTATCTGCGTCGCGCGCAGCGGAGTGGTACGCAGCTGCGCGACCCAGCCGATGTTCCGGTCGAGTGCGATGTTGACCCCGTTGGTGACGGTCACCATCAGCACTCCGTGGCAGGCCATACCGGCCATGACCACGGCATCCGGGGCGTATCCGGCCCCCGGAGCGCCCGGGCCGCCGCCGACCGTGGAGAGCATCAGGTACAGCAGCGCCGGCATGGCCACGGTGAGCACCACGAACTTCGGATCGCGGCGCAACCGCCGCAGCTCGAAGCGGAGGTAATGACGCGTCAGCATCAGTGCTTCACCTCCCGTACAGCCTGGTGAGCGGCCCCGGTGGTGAGCGCGCGGAAGGCCTCTTCGAGGCTGCTCCCGGACAGTTCGAGATCCCGGGCCGCGAAGCCGCCGGACAGCACGGCGTGGAGGGTGGCGTCGGAGTCGGTCGTGTACAGCCGGACCCTGTCGTGCTGCCGCTCCACGCCGCAGACGCCGGGCAGTAACTCCACTCCGGCCGGCGGCGGACCCTCCGTACGGAAGCTGACCGTGCGTCTGCCCACCGTCCGCTTGATCTCCCCGCCGGTTCCTTCGGCCAGGATCCTGCCGCGGTTCATCACGACGATCCGGTCGGCCGCGGTGTCGGCCTCCTCCAGGTAGTGGGTGGAGAACAGCACGCTCCGGCCACGCTCGGCCCAGCTCCTGATGCCTTCCCAGAAGCGGGCCCGGGCCTCGACGTCCATGGCGACCGTCGGCTCGTCGAGCACGAGCAGGCCGGGCACGCCCGCGGCCGCGAAGGCGAAGCGCACCCGCTGCAGCTGACCACCCGACAGTCCGTCCACGCGCCGGCTCAACAAGCCGTCGGCATCCGCCACTTCGACCAGCTCACTCAGTAACGCGGGCTGCGGATAGAGCCGTCGTGCCAGCTCCAGGACCTCGCGGACCTTGGCACTGGCGGGGAAGGCCCCGTCCTGCCGCATCGCACCGACCAGCCCGGCCCGTACGGCCGCATCGGGTGCCTTGCCGAACACCTCGACCCGTCCGCGGTCCGGACGCAGCAGGCCCAGAAGCATGTCGATCAACGTGGACTTGCCCGACCCGTTGGGGCCGAGCAGCGCGGTGATCCTGCCCCGGCCGACCGACAGCTCCAGCCTGTCGACCGCCTTCACCTGAAGGAAACTCTTGGATACGCCGGAGAACTCCGCCGCGTGATCTCTGATCGTCTGTGACATGCCTGCACGCTAAGTTTCCGGCCCCCCCCGGCGGCAGAGGCACCGGCCCCGCGTTCTTCGGGACATTTGTCCCGGTGGAGGGAGGTGCGCGGGGAAGCTCCGGCACTGCCGGCCGGCACACCGCGGTCCGCGCTGCCGCCTACGCGGTACGCCGCTCAGCAGACCTCACGGCACGGGATCGACGCGGGCGGGCGGCCGTGCAGCGCCGTGGGGTTGGAGCCCGGCGCGCCGGTGGGGCCCGCCGTGAGAGTGGTCTCCGCCGCGGGGGTGATCACCGCGGCGGGCGTGGCCCCCCGCGGCCGGGGCAGCCCCGCCCGTGAGCGCACCCCCCACCGCAGGATCAGCCGCCTCGTCCGGAGCTGCCGTACGGCGACCGGCAGACGGGGCTGCCGTGGGGCGCGAGCCGCCCGCCAGGATGCTGACGGTGTTGGCCGTCACGATGGCCGTGATGGCCAGCCAGTCGATTCCTTGGAGGGTCTGGTCCAGGACGACGAGGCCGACGAGTGCCGCAAGGACGGGGTTGACGCTCATGAAGACGCCGAAGAAGCGGGCGGGGACCCGGCGCAGTGCGAGCAGGTCGGCGAGGAACGGGACGGCCGAGGAGAGGAGGCCCGCGACGGCCGCGTACCCCACGGCGCTCGCGCTGGGGTGGTGGTCGGCGAGCACGGCGGTTCCGACGGGTAGGTACAGCAGGGCGGAGACGCCGGCGGCCGCGGCCGAGCCCTCCGCGCCCGGCAGCCGGGCGCCGACGAGCCGGTTGAGCAGGATGTAGGACGCCCAGCACACGGCGGCGAGCAGGCCCAGCGCGATGCCCGCGTAGTCGGTGGCCGGCTGCGGGCGGGTCAGCAGGACGACCGCGGCCCCGGCGACGAGGGCGCACAGCAGGTCCGTCAGGCGGCGGGAGGCGGCCAGTGCCACGACCAGCGGCCCGAGGAATTCCAGGGTCACCGCGAGGCCCAGACCGATGCGGTCGATCGCCGTGTAGAGGGACAGGTTCATCGTGGCGAACACCGCCGCCAGGCACAGCACCGGCCACCACTGCCGCCAGGTGAACGCGCGCAGCCGCGGGCGCCCCACCGCCAGCAGGACGAGTCCGGCCACCCACTGCCGTACGGCCACCACGCCCGCCGGCCCGATCACCGGAAACGCCAGCGCTCCGGTCGCGGCACCTATCTGGTTGGACAGCCCGCTGCCGAACATCAGCGCCACCCCCGCCGCACGGCCCGGGTGCGCCGCCGGTCCCCCACGAGCGGCCTCGGGGTGCCACGGGCCTTGAGTGCTCTTTCCCATGCACCGAGCATCCGGCCGGACACATCCATACGTAAAATGCATGCACGTACTCATCGATGCGCCGTGGTTATGGATCTGGACAATGGAACTGCGACACCTGCGCTGTCTGGTGGCGATCGTCGACGCCGGCGGCTTCACCGATGCCGCCCTCGATCTCGGCGTCTCCCAGGCGGCGGTGTCCCGCACGCTCAGTTCGCTCGAAGACTCCCTGGGGGTACGGCTGTTGCACCGCACCAGCAGGAACGTCATCCCCACCACCGCCGGCGTCCAGGTGCTGGCGCGCGCCCGCAAGGTGCTCGCCGAGGCCGACAACCTCATCCGCGAAGCCACCACCGGCCACACCCGGCTGCGGATCGGCCACGCATGGTCGGCCATGGGCCGGCACACCGCCGAGTACCAGCGGCGTTGGGCCACCCGCTATCCCGACGTCGAACTGCATCTGGTCCGCACCAATTCCCCCACCGGCGGCCTGGCGGAGGGGCTGTGCGACCTGGCCGTGGTGCGTACCGCCTTCGATGACGCGCGCTTCGCCAGCGCCGTCGTCGGCCGGGAACGCCGCTACTGCGCCATGGCCGACGACGACCCCTGGGTCACCCGCCGCTCCATCGCCCTGGCCGACATCCGCGAACGCACCCTCCTCATCGACCGGCGCACCGGCACCACCACGGCCGACCTGTGGCCCGCGTCAGCGCGTCCCGTCGTGGAGTACACCCAGGACATCGATGACTGGCTCGCGCTGATCGCCACCGGCCGCAGCGTCGGCATCACCCCCGAGAGCACCGTCAACCAGTACCGGCGCGACGGGATCGTCTTCCGGCGGCTGCGCGACGCCTCGCCCATCGCGGTCCACCTCATCTGGCGGCGCCAAGACCCGCATCCGGCGACCCACGCTGCCGTCGCGCTGCTGACCGACCTCTACCAACGGGGGAAGTGAAGGGCTGTGCGCTGCCCGGTAGCACTGCGGCGCTCGACCCCGGCAGCGCCACCTGCCGCACGACCGGCTCTTCTGCGCGACCGGCTTCCACCCCCGGCCCTCCCCCGCCCCTTCAAAACCGGACGGATAGCCATGACGGAACCCACTGCCGCCCGGCAGGCACAGGCCGCGGCCCTCGGGCCCTTCTTCGCCTTCGAGACGCACCCCTCGACGTCGGAACTCGTCTCCCCCTGGCGCCCGTTGAGCGAGGTGGCGCGAGAGGAGAGCGGCGTCCTGCGGGAGCGTGTCACCGCGGTGCGTGCCTCGCTTGCCGCCCGCAGCGGCAGGCCGGCCGAGGCTGTCGAACTGCGGGTGGCCGCGTCCGTGGCACATCTGGGTCTGGTGGCGCGGGTCCTCTCGCCGATGCTCGGGCTGACCGCCCTGCACAGCCTGCGCCTGCCCTCACCACCGCCCACCCTGGACGATCTCAGGTGGCACTCCGGCCTCGGAGGCGCGTTCCCCCTGTCACTGCCGCGGGAGACGGTGGCTGCACTCGCCGCCGGTAGTGCCCTCCGCGGCTCCGGCCCGTCCTCCGATGACGGCGCCCCTGCCCGTATCCCTACCCCGGCCGACGCCGGCGCCTCCGCAAACGCCGACGCCTGCACCTCCGCGGACGCCGACACCGACACCGACACCGTAGAGAACCTGCTCGACGGGCCGGTCCGCGAACTGGTCGACGCCGCAGCGTCCTTCTCGGTCTCCCCGCGCATCCTGTGGGGCAATGTGGCATCGGCGGTGAACGGCGCGGCCACAGGCATGGTGTCCGCGGCACCGGCCCTGGCACGCCCGGCACGCACAGCGGCCCTGCTGTTCCTGAGCCGGCCGCAGCTCCGGGACACCCACACCCTGAACGCCCGCAACGGGCGCTTCCGGCGGCGGAGTTGCTGCTTGATCTACCGTGCCGCTCCGAACGCCTCGGGAGCCCTCTGCGGCGATTGCGTCCTTGCGCGACCTCAGGTACGGCGTTCCGGTCGACGGCCCTAAGGGCTGTCCCGTTTCCGATCGGATCGCCGCCCGGGACCACCGCCGATGAGCGATACGGGCACCCCTCCCCGCGCACATATTCCTGGATCATGCAGTGGCCGGAGGGCGTGCGGATGCACGGGTGGGCGCTGTTCGGGTCGGGCCGGGGTTTGTGCCTTCTGAATGCGAGGCCGCCCCCTTTCACGCCGTACCGAGATGATCTCCGGTCTGTTTGGCTTGGTGACGCACGGCCACCTTTGTTCATCACCGGCCGCTTTGCTCACTTCTGTTCACGTCCCGGGAGGGAATGTGTCCGTACCGGACAGTGTCACCGGTTCCGCTGCCGAGGAGCCCGCTCTCGAACCATCCGCAGACAGCGCGCTCACCAGCCTCAGTACCCGGGCCGCGCGCCGGCTGGCGACCACCACCAAGACCGAGCCCCAGATGCAGGCCATCACCTCGCGGTGGCTGCTGAAGATGCTGCCGTGGGTGGACGTCAAGGGCGGCACCTACCGGGTCAACCGGCGTCTGCAACTCCGTGTCGGCCGGGGGCGTGTCCAGTTCGAGCAGAACGGCGCGGACGACATCAAGGTGATCCCCCAGACGCTCACGGAGCTGCCCGCCCTGCGTGGTTACGACGACGTCGGGGTGCTGAACGAGCTCGCGGGCCGCTTCCGGGTCCGTGAGGTGCGGGCCGGGCAGGTGCTCTTCGAGGCAGGGCAGCCCGCCACCGAGGCGTATCTCGTCGTTCACGGCCGGTTCGCCCGCTACACGGCCGGCAAGTACGGCGGGGAGGAGGTCATCGGCGTCGTCACGGACGGCGACCAGATGGGGGACGAGGCGATCGGGCGTCCCGACCCGCTGTGGCTGAGTTCGGTGCGGGCCGAGACGGCCGGCGTGCTGATGGTGCTTCCCTGGGACGTGATCCGGGAGTTCACCGACCGGGTGCCGTCGCTGGCCGCCCACCTGGCGGCGTTCGCGGAGCGGCAGCAGCGTCCCGCGAACCGCCGGGGGGAGGCGGAGGTGCCGGTGGCGGCGGGGCACGTCGGCGAGCCGACGCTGTCCGGCGGCTTCGTCGACTACGACCTCGCCCCGCGCGAGTACGAACTCTCCCTGACCCAGACCGTGCTCCGGGTGCACAGCCGGGTCGCCGATCTCTACAACGAGCCCATGGACCAGACCCAGCAGCAACTCCGGCTCACCGTCGAGGAGATCCGCGAGCGCCAGGAATGGGAGATGGTCAACAACCGGGAGTTCGGGCTGCTGCACAACGCCGACTACGGCCAGCGCATCAGCACCTACACCGGCCCGCCCACCCCCGACGACATGGACGAGCTGTTGTCCATGCGCCGCAAGACGCGGCTGTTCCTGGCCCATCCGAAGGCGATCGCCGCCTTCTTCCGGCAGTGCAACAAGCGTGGTCTGGTGCCGGGCACCGCGAACGTCGACGGGCACGAGGTCCCCGCCTGGCGCGGCGTCCCGATCTTCCCGTGCGGCAAGATCCCGATCAGTGACGCGAACACCAGCAGCATCATCGCGCTGCGTACCGGCGAGGCGGACCAGGGGGTCGTCGGCCTGCACCAGACCGGTATCCCCGAGGAGTTCCAGCCCGGCCTGAACGTCCGCTTCATGGGCGTCGACGACGCCGCCATCATCAAATACCTGGTCACCGCCTACTACTCGATGGCCATCCTCGTGCCCGACGCGGCCGGAGTCCTGGAGAACGTCCAGATCGGCCGGAGCAGCGACTGACCAGGTGGAGTACGCAGCATGAGCACGCCCCCCGACACCGCCGCCGGGTTTTCGCTGCCCGGCCCGCCGAACCTCGCCCGCAGCGTGCGGGCCCGACGCGGCGGGGCCGTCCCCGGGCTGAGGTACCGGCCCGCCGCCCCCGCCGACCCGGACAAGGCCAAGGAGATCGACCGCAGGCTGGAGGCCTGGGCCCGCCGGCTGGATCTCTTCCCCGCCCAGTGGACCGGGGACTTCGCACAGTTCCAGGTCGGCCGGGCCGTCGTCCTGCAGCATCCCGGTGCGGCCGATCTCGAACGCCTCACCGTCGCCGGTGAGTTGCTGCTGGCGGAGAACATCGTCGACAGCTGCTACTGCGAGGAGGACGAAGGCCGCGGAGCCGCGCGCCGCGGCCTGGGCGGCCGGCTGATCATCGCCCAGTCGGCCCTCGATCCCTTCCACGGCACCCCGGGACTGGAGGAGGAGTGGCGCCACGGCGTACAGGCCGACGGCCCCCTGCGCTCGTACCACTGGGCCCTGAAGGACTACGCCGCCCTCGCCACCCCCAGCCAGACGAACCGGTTCGTCCATGACGCCGCGCGGCTGCACCTCGGCTATCTCGCCGAGGCCTCCTGGGCGGAGACCCGGCACGTACCGCAGGTCTGGGAGTACCTGGTGATGCGGCAGTTCAACAACTTCCGCCCCTGCCTGTCCCTCGTCGACGCCGTGGACGGCTACGAACTGCCCGAAGCGCTCTACGCCCGCCCCGAGGTCCAGCGGGTCACGGCGCTGGCCTGCAACGCCACGACCATCGTCAACGACCTGTACTCCTTCACCAAGGAGTTGGCGAGTGACCCGACGCACCTGAACCTGCCGCAAGTGGTGGCCGCCCACGACAAGCGCGGGCTGAAGGCCGCTTACCTGAAGAGCGTCGAGATCCACAACCAGATCATGGAGGCGTTCGAGACGGAGTCGGCCCCGCTGGCCGCCCTCTCGCCCCTCCTCGAAAGGTACCTCCGGGGCCTGGCCGCCTGGGTCTCCGGCAACCACGAGTGGCACGCCACCAACACCGACCGCTACCAGCTGCCCCACTACTGGTAGACCGACCGATCCCGCGCAACCTCGCAAGGAGTCACCGTTGACCATCGCTCACGCCGACACCGCCCGTACACCGGTGCCGACCCAGTCCACGTACCAGTCCCGCGTCGCGGATTACTGGAACGCCGAGGAAAACCCGGTCAACCTCGAACTCGGTCAGATCGATGACCTCTACCACCACCACTACGGCATCGGGGACGCCGACTGGTCGGTGCTGGACGAGCAGGACCCGGACCTCCGCCGCGAGCGGGTCACCGGCGAACTGCACCGGCTGGAGCACGCCCAGGCCGAACTCCTCGCCTCCCACCTCGGCGACCTCTCCCCCACCGACCGTGTCTTCGACGCCGGGTGCGGACGCGGCGGCGGCAGCGTGGTGGCGCATCTGCGCTACGGCTGCCACGCCGACGGGGCCACGATCTCCGCCAAGCAGGCCGACTTCGCCAACGCGCAGGCCCGCAAGCGCGGCATCGACGACAAGGTGCGCTACCACCACCGCAACATGCTCGACACCGGCTTCACCTCCGGCGCGTACGCGGCGTCCTGGAACAACGAGTCGACCATGTACGTCGAGCTGGACCTGCTGTTCGCGGAGCACGCACGGCTGCTGCGGCGCGGGGGACGGTATGTCACGATCACCGGCTGCTACAACGACGCCTACGGGCGCGCCTCCCGCGAGGTGTCCCTGATCAACGCCCACTACATCTGTGACATCCACCCCCGTTCGGCGTACTTCCGTGCCATGGCCCGCAACCGGCTCGTCCCCGTGCACGTCCAGGACCTGACCGAGGCCGCGCTGCCGTACTGGGAACTGCGCCGGAAGGCCGACCACTTGGTCACGGGCATCGAGGAGACCTTCCTCAACGCCTACCGCAACGGCAGTTTCCAGTACCTGCTGATCGCCGCCGACCGCGTCTGAGTCACCGCGACCGCCGCCCCTGCGCAACGCCCCGGCCGGACTCGTTCAGCCGACGTGGACGCGGGGGCGACGGTCGCGGTCGGGTTCGGCCTCGCGCAGGACTTCACGGGTGACGGGAGCGACTTCCCCCTGCCCGAAGAGGAAGAAGCGGAGGAACTGGGCGAAGGGGTTGCCCTCGGTCCACTCGAAGTAGATGTGCGGCCGCGCTCCGGTGGCGTCGCGTACGTGCAGCAGCAGCGCGGCCAGCGCGTTGGAGATGGTGGAGCTTTCGAGGGCGAGCACCCGGAAGCGGCCGTGCATGACCTCGCCGCGTACCCGTAGTTCGCTCTCGAACTCGGACGGGTCGCCGACGGTGACCTCGACGAAGATGAAGTCGTCGTCGACCGGGAGGTCGTTGTCGGTGCGGATCTGCTGGAGCTTGTCGCGGTATTCGGCCAGATCGCGCTGGTCGGGCTCGTTGGCGATGAAGCGGATCTTGCGGTGGGCGACGTCGCGGATGAACCGTTCGGCCGTCTCGTCGAGCACGACGCTGGTCACCCGCAGCTCGAAGGCGCGGGCGAGGCGGGAGAGGAACGACAGCAGGATGATCCCGGCGATGAAGCAGGCACCGATCTTCACCCCGTCGGGGCGCTCGACGACGTTCGCCACGGTGGTGTAGAGGAACACCACGGAGATCACCGCGAAGCCGATCGTCCAGCCCCGCTCGCGGGCGCGCCGTGCGGTGATGGTCACCGCGATCGCGGCGGAGCTGATCAGGACCAGGACGCCGGTGGCGTAGGCGCCGCCCTGGGCGTCCACATCGGCGTCGAAGATCCAGGTCACCAGGAAGGCGACCAGGGTGAAGACCAGCACCATCGGGCGGACCGCGCGTGCCCAGTGGGGCGCCATGCCGTAGCGCGGCAGGTACTGCGGCATGAGGTTCAGCAGGCCGGCCATCGCCGAGGCGCCGGCGAACCAGAGGATGGCGATGGTGGAGACGTCGTAGACCGTGCCGAAGGCGGAGCCCAGATATTCGTGGGCCAGGTAGGCCAGGGCGCGTCCGTTGGCGGGCCCGCCGGGCCGGAACGCGGGCTCGGGGATGAGCAGGGTCGTGAGGAAGCTGGTGATGATGAGGAAGACGCTCATGATCACGGCGGCGGTGGTGAGCAGCTTCTTCGCGCCCCGGATGCGCCCGGTGGGACGCTCCTCGGTGTCGTCGGGGTCGCCCTCGATATGGGGCATGACGGCCACCCCGGTCTCGAACCCGGACAGGCCCAGGGCCAGCTTCGGGAAGACCAGCAGGGCCACGCCGACCATCGCCAGGGCGCTGCCGTGCTCGGTGGTCAGGGCATGGGACCAGTCGGTGACGACATGGGGCGCGGTGGCCACATGCCACACTCCGGCGACGACCACCACCACATTGAGCCCCAGGTAGAGGCCCACCAGGACGATGGCCACCCCGATGGCCTCCAGGAAGCCCTTGAGGAACACCGCGCCCAGCAGCGCGATCAGGATCAGCGTGATGACCAGCTGGCCGTTGTGCAGGGCGCTGGTGAGGTGCGGGTTCTCCACGAGGTGGGTGGCGGCGTCGGCGGCCGACAGGGTGATGGTGATCAGGAAGTCGGTGGCGGCGAACCCCAGCAGGGTCAGCACGAACAACTTGCCCTGCCAGAAGGACAGCAGCCGCTCCAGCATGGCGATCGAGCCCTGGCCGTGCGGGCTCTCCCGGGCCACCCGCCGGTACACCGGCAGCGCGCCGGCCAGCGTCACCAGGACCAGGACCAGGGTGGCGACCGGCGACAGCACGCCCGCGGCCAGGGCGGCGATGCCCGGCTGATAGCCGAGTGTCGAGAAGTAGTCGACACCGGTCAGGCACATGACCCGCCACCACCGCTGTCCACGGTGGGCGCTCTGGGCACCCGCGTGCGGCCCGGGGTGGTGCTTGGCCATGTCGGCCAGGCCCTCCAGCATCCATGCTCGCAGGCGATGCCGTGCTGCGGCCCGGGAAGGAGAACCGGCGGAGGCGGCCATCGTGTGCTCCTGTCGTACCGCGAAGGGGGCCGGCCGTCGACGGGACGGCCACGTCAGCGTATGCAGGCGGGGCGTCGTCGCCGTGGTGTCCGGCGGTGTGGCGCGTTCGTGTCCCCGGGGACCGGGACGGCGGGCGGGCGTTCAGGCGGGAAGTGCGGCTCCCTGACGGGCCGGCTTTCCGGTGAGGTGGTGCACGTACTCGCGCGCCAGACGGAATCCCGCGGTCCAGGCGAGGAGCCGGCTGGGACGGTGGTCGCGGGAGCAGGTCCAGCTCGGGACGTGGCCGCGGGTGGCGACGTCCCGGCACAGGGCGGTCACACAGGCCAGGGCCAGGCGCTGACGGCGGTGTCCGGGGGCGGTGAAGCAGGCGAGGTCTTCGTAGCGGGTGCCCTGGAAGTACGGACAGGAAACGGCGAGGGCGTCCCCCTCCCGGAAGGCGGCCCAGCCGAGCCCGGAGGCGGCGAGCGGCGCCGGGCCGCCCCAGCTCGCATGGAGCCACGCCGCATCCGGGGCGAGGGCGGCCAAGGCCGGGGCATCCTCCGCCGTCAGCCGACGCACCGTCACCCCGTCCGGTACGCGCGGCACCGGTACGGGCACCTGGTGCAGATACAGCATCCGCTCCCAGGGCACGACCAGGTCGAAGGCGCTGCCCAGGGCGGGCAGGAAGCGGGCGGGGGCCTGCACATAGTGCGCGCCGAAGACGGCGAGGGCATCGGGGGCCAGCGCGCCCGGGTCGCCGCGGAGCAGGACGTGGTCCGCGCAGGCCACGGCCAGGGCGCGCGGAGCGGTGGCCCGGTCGGCCCACCAGCGGCCGGTGCCGAAGGCCCGTACGTGTTCGGGCAGCGCGGCCGCCCCGGGGGAGCCGGGCGGGAACCAGCCGGTGAGCGGGGGGAGTTGGTCCGGGGCGAGTTCGATCACTGGGTTCCATCCCGTCGGCGGAGGCGGGAGCGGCCACCGGCCGAGGCCGGACCGGCCCTCAGGACCCTAGGAGAGGTGGGGCCGAAGGGGGCGCAGCCTCTCTCGGGAAAGGCGCTGCGTACCCCGAACGGACGCACCGGGACCCGAGGCGTACGGCACGACAGGGAGGACGCCGGGAGGACTACGAGGAGTGCAGTATGTCGCCGAGAGGATCCGCTCGGTGACCCCTTCGGCGGTGGCTGGATTCCTCGGAGTGGTGTGCCAGAGTGGAGGTGGACGGGCGCCGCGGTCGATGCGTGAGAGAGAGGCGGCCTGTCATGTCCCTACAGCCGGATCGCCTCGGCGCGGTCACCACTCATCCCCGGTCCCCGTCCCGGCGGACCGAGGACTATGAGGACCTGTTCGATCAGGCTCCGGTGATCTTCGTTGCGCTGGGCGGCCCCTCCCATCTGCTGGAGGCGGCGAATCCGGCGTTCTTCGAGGCGTTCGGCGGCGGCCGTACGCAGCGTGGCGCACCGATCGGCGAGCTGATTCCGGAGCTGGGCCCGCAGGGCGTGCTGGACCGGCTCGATGCGGTGTACCGCACCGGCACCTCGTTCCGGGCCCGTGGCGCGCGGCTGGTGCTCGGTGCGCCGGGGAAGGAGCGGGAGGGCTTCTTCGACTTCACCTACGAGCCCCGCCGGGACGCGGTGGGCGAGGTCGACGGGGTGATCGTGATCGCGGTGGAGACCACCGTCCACCACCATGCCCAGCTCCTCGCGTCCGAGCAGCGCCTCCTGCTGGAGCAGATCGCCCGCGACGCCCCGCTGGGCAGCATTCTGACCGGTATGGCCCGGGCCATCGAGGAGCTGTCGCCGGACTTGATCGTCTCGGTGCTGCTGGCCGATCCCGCCGGCCGGCAGCTGCGGCACGGCACGGGTCCGAGCCTGCCCGCCTTCTACAACGAGGCGATCGACGGGATCGCTATCGGTGCGGACGTGGGCTCGTGCGGCACGGCCGCGTATCTGCGGGTGCCGGTGATCGTCACCGATATCGCCATCGATCACCGGTGGAAGGACTACCGGGAGCTGGCGGAGCGGGCCGGGCTCGCGGCGTGCTGGTCCACCCCGATCCTGGGGACGGACGACCGGCTGCTGGGCACCTTTGCGATGTACCACCGTGCCCCCAAGGCCCCCGAGGAGACGGACCTGGCCCTCAGTGCCGCGTTCGCCCGGATCGCCGCGCTGGCCATCGAGCGCCACGAGGCTCTGGAGGCGGGCCGCGCCGCCCGGGAGCTGGAGCGGGAGGCCCGTGAGGACCTGGCCTTCGTGCTGGACGCCAGCACGGCCATCACCCGTGAGCCGCACTACGCGGACTGCCTGCAGTGTCTGGCCCGGTTGACCGTGCCGACCCTGGCCCCGCTGTGCAGCGTCCATGTACTGGAGGACGGCCGGACCCGGCGGATCGCGGTGGCCGCCGCCACCCCGGCCGAGGAAGACCTCCTCGCCTCCCCGGTGCTGGCCGGGCAGGTCGACCGGGCGGTGGCCCGCGTCCTGGCCTCCGGCGCCACGGAGACCCACCCGGCGGCCTCGCCCGGCGACCGTCCCGGGCCGCCCGGCGTCACCGGTTACGTCAGCGTCCCCCTGGGGACCCTCGGCCGTACCTTCGGCGTACTGACCCTCGTGGCCACCGACGAGCCCCTGGACGGCCATGCCATCGGCCTTGCCGAGGAGCTGGCCCGCCGGGCCGCCTCCAGTGCCGACAACGCCCACCAGTTCAGCGACCGTGTCCAGCTGGCCCGCGATCTGCAGGCCGGGCTGCTGCCTCCCGAGCTGCCCCGGATCCCCGGTGCCGATCTGGCGGCGTACTACCACCCCGCCGGCGAAGGCCTGGAGGTCGGCGGCGACTTCTACGATGTCTTCCCGCTCCCCGACGACCGCTGGGCGTTCATGATCGGCGATGTCTGCGGGCGCGGCGCACCGGCTGCCACCACCACCGGCATGGTCCGCCACACCGCACGCGCCGCCGCGCGTCTGCTGCACGATCCGGCGGACGTGGTCGCCGCCATCAACGACGCGCTCACCGGCAGCCCGCTCGACGAGGACCACTTCGTCTCCCTCGTCTACGGCGAACTGCGGCACGCCCCTTCGCACCTCGCACTGGAGCTGATCCGGGCCGGTCATGTGCCGCCGCTCGTGCGCCGCACCGACGGCACGGTCGAGCATCTGGTCCAGTCGGGCCTGCTCCTGGGGATCGGCCCGGAATTCCACGGCGCCTCCTGCCGGCTCGACCTCGCGCCGGGCGACAGCCTGGTGCTGGTCACCGACGGCATCACCGAGGCCCGCTCCGTCACCGGCGAGTTCTTCGACGAGCACCGCCTGGCCGATGCCCTTCTCACCCTCCCCGGCACGGCGTCCGGTGCCGCCGGTCTCATCGAGGCCGTCCATGCCGCGGTGACCGCCTTCGCGGGCCGGTCCACCCCCGATGACCAGGCCGCTCTGGTGCTCACCGCTACCTGACGCCCGGCCCGGCGCCGGCCGGCCGGCGCGGACGGGGCCCGGCACCACCGGCCCCCGGCGTCACAAAGGCCCGCTCTCCCTCTGCCCTTCGCCGCGCACCGTGCCTATTTTGGCTCCATGGATCCCGTGCCGCGTACCTCCCCCGACGACCCCAACCCGCTGCGCCGGCTCTCCCTGGACGCACTGCGGCGGCGTACGAGCATGAAGTGGCGTACCTACCCGGACGATGTGCTGCCGCTGTGGGTGGCGGAGATGGACGTGCCGCTCGCCGAACCGGTCGCCGCGGCGATCTCGGAGGCGGTCGCGCTCGGCGACACCGGCTACCCGGCGGGCACCGCGTACGCCCGGGCGCTGGCCGGTTTCGCACGGAAGCGGTGGGGCTGGGACGGGCTCGTGGTGGACCGTACGGCGATCGTGCCCGATGTGATGCTGGGCATCGTCGAAGTGCTGAAGCAGCTCACCGGGCCGGGAGACCCGGTGGTCGTCAACTGCCCCGTCTATCCGCCGTTCTACCAGTTCGTGACGCATATGGACCGGCGCGTGGTGGAAGCGCCGCTGGGAGCGGACCTGCGGATCGATTTCGCGGCGCTGGAGGGGGCCTTCCAACGCGCCGTCGCGGACGGGGGCCGCGCCGCGTACCTGCTGTGCAGCCCGCACAATCCCACCGGCACCGTGCACGGCGCCGAGGAACTGTCCGCGGTCGCGGCGCTCGCGGAGAGGTACGGCGTACGGGTCGTCGCCGACGAGATCCACGCGCCGGTGGTGGCCCCGGGCGCCGGGTTCGTGCCCTACCTGAGCGTGCCGGGGGCGGAGTCGGGGCTGTCGCTGATGTCGGCGTCCAAGGCATGGAACCTGGCCGGCCTCAAGGCCGCACTGGCCCTCGCCGGACCCGCCGCTGCCGACGATCTGGCCCGTATGCCGGAGGAGGTCAGCCACGGCCCCAGCCACCTCGGCATCATCGCCCACACGGCCGCCCTGCGGGACGGCGGCGACTGGCTCGACGCGGTGCTCCGCGGCCTCGACGACAACCGCCGGCTGCTCGGCGGACTGCTGGCCGAACGGCTCCCCGCGGTCCGCTACCGCCCCGCCGCCGGGACCTATCTCGCCTGGCTCGACTGCCGCGCGCTCGGCCTCGGTGACGATCCCGCCGCGGTCTTCCTCGCCCGCGGCAGGGTCGCGCTCAGCCCCGGTGCCGGCTTCGGCACCGGCGGCGCGGGGCACGTCCGGCTCAACCTGGCGACCTCGCCCGAGCTGCTGACCGAGGCCGTACGGCGGATGGCCGCCGCACTGGGCTGACCACGGCACCGGGCGTGCTCGTACACCCCTCCCCCGCCGCCGTACGGAGACCGGATGCCGGTCCGCCGGGCCGGCCTCCGCGCCACCGCCCCTTCCCCGTCCCGTATGTGAGGGACCGTTTTTGGAATGCGCGGACTTTCTCCATACGATCCGGCGATGATCACAAGAAAACGGCTGGCGGCCGGGGTGTGCGGCCTGCTGGCCACGATGACCCTCGCGCTCGCCCCCACACCCGCCGGCGCCGATGAACCGGACGCCAAGCCTTCCCCCAAAGTCGAGTTGACGCTCGATGTCAGCGGCTCGATGCGGGCGCGCGACATCGACGGCCAGAGCCGGATGGCCGCGGCGAAGCAGGCGTTCAACGAGGTGCTGGACGCCGTGCCGGACGAGGTCCAGCTCGGCATACGCACCCTCGGCGCCAACTACCGCGGTGAGGACCGGAAAGTCGGCTGCAAGGACACCCGGCAGCTCTACCCGGTCGGGCCGCTGAACCGGACCGAGGCGAAGACCGCGGTGGCCACGCTCAGCCCCACCGGCTGGACGCCCATCGGACCGGCGCTGCTGGGCGCGGCCGACGACCTCAAGGGCGGCGACGGCTCGCGCCGGATCGTCCTCATCACGGACGGCGAGGACACCTGCGCCCCGCTCGACCCCTGCCAGGTGGCGCGGGACATCGCCGCCAAGGGCATCCACCTCACCGTCGACACCCTCGGTCTGCTGCCGGACGCCAAGACCCGCAACCAGCTGAGCTGCATCGCCGAGGCGACCGGCGGAACCTACACCTCGGTACAGCACACCAAGGAACTCCGGGACCGGGTACACCAGTTGGTGGACCGCGCGGCCCGTCCGGTGGTCACTCCGGTGGCGACCGAAGGGGCTCAGCAGTGCGCCGGTGCCCCGGAGCTCAAGCCCGGTCTCTACACCGACCGTGAGAAGTTCGCCGAGCACCGCTGGTACCGGGTGGACGTGCGGCCCGGCCAGGAACTGCGGGCCTCGGTGAGCATCGCCGCCGACCGTGCGGTCAACAACGACTACGGGGTCCTGCTGCGGGCCTCGACCGTGCACGGCAGGGAGATCGTCCGCGGCGCGGAGGCCGGCGACGGCCGCACGGATGTGATCTCCTCCGGGCTGCGCTACCCGAAGGCGCCGTCCGCCTCCTCGGATGACGACACATCCGCGGCGGAGACCGTATGTCTGCAGGTCAGCAACTCCTTCTCGGCGCCCGCCTCGGTCAAGACCGACCCGGGCCTGCCCGTCGAGCTGACCGTCGACCTGGTGGACGGGCCCGATGATGCCTCCGACGCGGCCTTCTTCGGCCTCGGTCACGGCTGGTGGCTGCTGGTCTCGCTGGCCCTCGCCGGCCTGCTCACCGGCCTGCTGTGGGGCTGGATCTCCCGTTGGCGCGTGACCGTCTGGAGGACCCGCTGATGCGCACCCTACGCACCCTGACGACCGCTGTGCTGGCGGGCGCCGCCCTCTTCGGCACGGCGGGAACGGTCGTCGCCGACAGCCCGTCCCCCAGTCCCAGCACCAGCACGGACGGGGAGGCGCCGGCCCCGACGGAGGCCGGTACCTCGTTCCGTACGGCGACCGCCATCAAACCGGACCAGCGGGCCACGGCCGATGCGTCCACCGGCGACTACCTGTACTGGGTGCTGCCCGTGGACGCGGGGCAGCGCGCCACCGTCAAGGCCAAGGTGACCCTCCCGCAGAGCGCCCGGCACGGCACGGCCACCTGGCAGCTCGATGTCTATGACGGGCTGCGCCGCCGTCAGGCGTGCCAGTACGGCGCCCAGACCAGGGCGGCGGCGCGGGATGCCGGTTCCGTCGAACTCTCCTGCACGCTGCGCACGGTCCGCGCCTGGGCGGAGCCGTGGGCGAACGATCCCCTGCCGGGCAGCTACTACGTACGCCTGACGGTGGCGGACCTGCCCAAGGACGACCTCGGTCTGCCGGTACACGCCGAGGTCGACGCCGCCCTCGCCGACCAGGGCGGCGCCCACGACGTGGACGGCACGCTCGCGGCTCCCCTGGTACCCGGCGCCTCCACCGCCTCGCCCGAGGCCCAGGAGAGCGCAGCGCCCGGGAAGCTGGCCGCCCTGGGCGAGCCGGACGGCGGCTGGTCGTCCGGCGGGTGGTCCGACCGCTGGATCTGGACCGCGGCGGGCGGGCTGCTCGCTGCCCTCGGTGGCATCGCGGGCTACCGCTTCACCGCGGGCTCAGGACGCCCGTCGCGGGTGCCGCCGGGCGCCTGACCGGACCGGGGGCGGTCACGATACGTGTCGTGGCCGCCCCCGGCCTTCCGGACGCCAGCGATTCAGCAGTCGCAGCAGCTGCAACATTCGCAGCACTCACAGCAGCTGCAGGCGTCACAGCAATCGCAGTCCTGGCAGCACCCCTCGCGCTTCTTGCGCGACCACGGTCCCTCGTACTCCTCCGCGCAGCAGAGCTTGCAGGTGCAGCACAGTCCGATGGCGACCGCGCAGCCGGCGAAGAAGCCGCGGGGCTTCTTCGGCTGCTGAGGGAAGTGCGGCATCCCGCCCTCGCCCCCGCCGAAGCCGCCACTGTGACCGCCGTGGCCGCCGCCCGGACCGCCGGGTCCCACCGGGCCGCCGCTGTACGGGTTCTGCGGCCCGTTCAGGTGCTGCTGCCCGTGGGCGTACGGGCCGCCGCCGGCCGGTGCCTGGCCGTAGTGGGGAGGCTGCCCGTACGGGGAGGGCCCGCCGTTTCGGTACGGGTTCCCGCCCTGGCCGTCGTAGGGCCCCGGCGCTCCGTGCCCCTGGTGGGAGCAGGAAGCCGTGCCGAAGGCGCGGTCCACCGAGCGGCGCAGTTCGTGGACCAGCAGCACATGCACCAGGGCGGAGTCGGCGAACTCCACGTCGCGCAGGGCGAGACGGATGCCGTGCAGCGCGTCGTCACACAGCCGGCGGGCCTGGGCGAGGGTGGCGCCCGTGGCGGTGAGCGGGTTCCAGGCGCCCTCGGCGGCGTCCTCGGCACGGTCCTCCACGGCGTCGAGGAGATGAGCCAGCCGCCCGAAGAACCGGCCGGCCTCGGCCAGCGGCGCCGCGTTGCCGGGCCGGCCCGCGAGCACCGCGGTGTGCGCGAAGGCCGCGGCGGTCGCCGTCTCGGTCGGTTCGGTGATGAACGTCAGCGGTGTGCCGGGCCCGGCCAGCTCCTCGATGCCCAGCTGCCGGTCGACCGCGTCGACGAGCACGGCGGTGTCGAAGCCGAGGCCGGCACCGGTGCGTGCCCCGGCCCGGTCCCATCCCGCGGCGACCTTGCGCGCGGCGGCGGCCACCGGCCGGCGGCGCAACGCTCCGTTCCCGTCGGCGACATGGTCGCGTATCTTCGCCGAGGCGAGCACGAGGGACACCGATGCTGCGAGGCGCGCGCCCTCTCCCTGCGCCACCGAGGCGGTCCGCATACCCCGCAGCGGGCAGGGCCCCGCGGTACGGCGGCCGGCCCGCGCGGGGCCGGACTGCGCATCCGTCAGCACGGAGATGATCAGCCCGTCGTAGTTCGTGACGACCCGGGCGAACTGCCCGTGGTCGCCGCGCAGCGCGAGACAGAGACCGCACAGATGGGCCATCCACTCCGCCTTGAGTCCTTGCGACAGGCGATGGGTGCAGGGCCGGACGATTCCGAACATGTGGAAGAAACCCCCGTAAGACATCGGCGTGGACCGGCCTCGGTCGGTGCGGGCCGGCAGCGGCAGGAATCGTACCGAGTGGGCCGTTGACCTGGGCACACACCCCATACCGGGGGCCATGGAGGCCGTGGCGCCTGATGTCCCGTCCTATCGGGGGTGACGGTGGCGCGGTCGCCGGACCGGTCCGGTCCGGCCCGCGCGGCGGTGAAGGCGGCCGCTCCGCGGTGCCAGGGGAAACACCGGCGGAGCGGCCGCGGGGCCCGGGTCCACAGGAAGGCCGGGCCGGGCCGGGAATCGGGGAAAATCCCGCGGCACACCCCTTTGTACGGACTGCGCCCCGGGAGTGTTCAACCGGCTTGGCGGATACCTCGGCCGGGACAGGCCCCGCGTCCGCTCGTCGTGGCGGGCCCTGCTGCGGTCGTCAGGAAAGGACGCCCATGCCCAGCAGGCCGAAGAGGAGCGCGCCGACGAGGATCCGGTAGATCACGAAGGAGTTGAAGGAGTGCTTGGCCACGAACTTCAGCAGCCAGGAGATGGAGGCGTAGGCGACGCCGAAGGAGACGACGGTGCCGATGGCCAGGGGCGCAACGGCGGCACCGGCTCCGATGGCGTCCTTCAGCTCGTAGATGCCGGCTCCGGTGAGGGCCGGGATGCCCAGGAAGAAGGAGAGGCGGGTGGCCGCGACGCGCTCCAGGTCGAGGATGAGGGCGGTGGACATCGTCGCGCCGGAGCGGGAGAAGCCCGGGAAGAGGAGGGCGAGGATCTGGGAGCAGCCGACCCACATGGCGTCCTTGAGCGAGGTGTCGTCCTCACCGCGCTTGTGGCGGCCCATCTGGTCCGCCACCCACATCACCCCGCTGCCGATGATCAGCGACCCGGCCACCACCCACAGGGAGGCGAGCGGGCCCTCGATCAGGGGCTTGGCGGCCAGGCCGACGACCACGATCGGGATGGTGGCGTAGATCACCCACCAGGCGAACTTGTAGTCGTGGTGGTAGCGCTCCTCGCGATTGCGCAGCCCGCGGAACCACGCACCCACGATGCGCACGATGTCCTTGAAGAAGTAGACGAGCGCCGCGGCGATCGCGCCGACCTGGATGACCGCGGAGAAGGCGACGACGGTCTTGTCGTTGACGGGGATGCCCATCAGGCCTTCGGCGATCTTGAGGTGGCCGGTGGAGGAGACCGGAAGGAATTCCGTCACCCCCTCGACGGCTCCGAGGACGACGGCTTGGCCGATGCTGATCGCGCTCATGGGATCCATTTCCGGTGATGGGGTGGACGTGCGGCGCGGGTGCGCCGTGGTGCGGTGGGCGGGGGGTCCTGCGGCCGGGCGTGCGGCGGGGACGAGGGGGCAGCGGCAACCTCGTCGGTGCCCTCGGCTCGGCCGGGGCGGGTCCCGCGGATGCCTCCGGCGTCACCGGGGCCCGCGTATGCCGCGGCGCACCGGTCGGTGAGGCGACTGTACTGGTGGTCGTGCCGTCGGGCCGAAGCGAAGGGCGCGGCGGGCGGGCGCGGCAGCGGCCCGGCAGGCGGACGGGGCGGTGCGGGCGGCCGGCGAACGGTGCCGGCGCGAACGGGGGACGTGCGAAAAGGCCCGGGGCCGGCGGGAACGGGAGCGGGAGAGCAACGGTCATGGTGACGGGCCCGGGTGGCGGACGGCCGCCGGGATTCGGTACGGATGAACGGTGCCCATGACCGGCGACGTACAGAAGGGCAGGCACCCGGGCACCGCGCCATGTCGTCAGCCCCTCCCGTGCCGGGCCGGGATGCGTCGCGCGCGCCCCGGTGTCTAGAGTGCCAGATGGTCTACAACACTGTAGACGACCAGGAGGGGGGAACCGTCCCATGGCCGAGGCGCAGGCGCACCGTCGGCCTGCGGACCCGCCTCCCGGCCGGAGCACGCACTGCCCGAACAGGCGCAGCTCCCGATCCGTGGGTGCGCCTCCGATCCGCGGGCGCCCCAGGAGGCGAAGGCCCCCACAGCATTGTGGGGCACCGGGTCCCGCCGGCTCACACCAGGCGCGTCACCCAGCGCCGGTAGGGTCCTCCACCCGTCCCGCACGAGCACCTATGAGGAGTCAGGATGCCGCTTGCCACGATCGCCGCAGTGATCGCCCCCACCACCACGGCAAGAAGGGTCCGACGGCCGACCGACCACTGGGAGGCCGTGTCGTGATCCCTGTCTCCCCCTCCGCCGCCGCTTCCGCCTCCGCCTCCGCCTCCGCCCTGCAGGACGATGACCGGCCGGCCTCCGCCGAGCGGACCGCCGCCGCCCCCGGCCGCTCCCCCGCCCGCCCTCCTGCCGGCACCCCGGGCGACATCCAGGGCACCTCGCCGCCACCCCCGGCAAAGCACCGCGACGCATTCTTCGACAACGCCAAATACCTGGCGATCGTGCTGGTGGCTCTGGGCCACGCCTGGGAACCGCTCTACGCCGGCAGCCGGAGCGCGGCCGCGCTCTATATCTTCGTCTACGCGTTCCACATGCCCGCATTCACTGTCATATCCGGGTACTTCTCCCGTAGTTTCGCAATGCGGCGGAACCAGCTGCAGCGGCTGGTCACCGGCGTCGCCGTCCCGTACATCGTCTTCCAGACGGCCTACGCGGCGTTCCGGTACTGGGCCGGCGACCTGCCCGACTTCTCGGTCGACCTGACGGACCCGTGGTTCCTCACCTGGTTCCTGGTCGCCCTGTTCCTCTGGCGGCTCACCGCCCCGCTGTGGCGGATCGTCCGGTGGCCGGTACCCCTGGCCCTGGCGATCGCCCTGGCGGCCTCGGTTTCCCCGGATCTCGGCAGCGGCCTGGACCTGCAGCGGGTCCTGCAATTCCTGCCGTTCTTCGTTCTGGGCATGTGCCTGAAACCGGAGCACTTCCAGGTCGTGCGCCGCCGGGCGGCACGAATCGCCGCGGTGCCCGTGCTCGTGGCCGCGCTGGCCTTCGCCTACTGGGCCGTGCCGCGCATGAACGACGCGTGGTTCTACCACACCGACAGCGCACAGCATCTGGGGGTGCCGTGGTGGTGCGGCGTCCTGATGCAACTGGCCATGTTCGGCTGCTCCTTGGTCCTCACGGCCTGCTTCCTTGCCTGGGTGCCCGGCCGCCGGATGTGGTGCACCGTACTGGGCGCCGGCACGCTCTACGGCTACCTGCTGCACGGCTTCCTGGCCAAGGCCTCCCGGTGGTGGGACTGGTACGACGCCGACTGGATCCACACCCCATGGGGCGCCCTCGCCATCACGCTCCTCGCCGGGGTGATCGTGACGCTGCTGTGCACCCCACCGGTCCAGCGCGCCCTGCGCTTCGTCATGGAGCCGAAGATGACGTGGGCCTTCAGGAAGGAGCCGTCGCCCCCGCCCGGCGCCCCACAGGGCCGTACGGTCTGACGACGGCCTGGCACACCTGCGTGACGGTGGCCCGGGGAGGAGTGGCCCGGGGGCGGGGGCAGTGGCCGGGGCACCGGCAGTCCCGCCCCCTCCGCCCCTCTGCCCCCACGGCCCCGGCCCCGGCGGATAGCATCAGTACTGTTGGCGTAGCTCATACGTGCGGTGGTGGCTCGCCTCGGGGCCGGCCGAATGCTTGATGTGACGTGATCGGAAGTGCCTGCAAGATGGCCAGCAGCCCCATGAGCCCAGGCCACCCGGAGCCGGCAGAGGCGCCGGCCATGGAACCGTCCTCGGCGGCGTCGTCACCCGCGACCGGGATCAGCCTGCGCCAGCTGCTGATGTCGTTGGGTGAGCCCCTGGTGGAGTTGCAGGCCGCGCCCGCCGGGCTGGACGTCGAAATCCGCAGCGTCGCGCTGCTGGACCCCGAGGATCCGCCGATCACCCACCCCGGCGAGCTGGTGCTCGCCATAGGCGCCCGCGGCCGCGCCGCATTCCCCGCGCTGCGGGCCGGCGGGCGCGACGGCGCCGCCGCCGTCGCGGTCAAGCTGGACACTCCCGGGCAGGCCGCGGCGCTCAGCGCGACCGCCGTCGAGGCGGGCATCGCGCTGCTGTCCGTCCGGAGCGAGGCGCGCTGGGAGCAGGTCGACGCGCTGGTCCGCGCGGCGTTGGAGAGTATGCCGCAGGGGCGCCCCGGCGAGGGGCCCGAGGAAGGCGACCTCTTCTCGCTCGCCCAGACCACCGCCGTCCTCACCGGCGGCATCGTCAGCATCGAGGACACCGCCAACCGCGTGCTGGCCTACTCCCGCTCCACCGACTCCGACGAGGTCGACGACCTGCGGCGGCTGTCCATCCTGGGCTGGCAGGGGCCGGAGGCGTATCTGGCGCGGCTGCGGAAGTGGGGCGTCTTCCAGCGGCTGCGCGCCTCCGACGAGGTGATCTGTATCGACAGCCACCCCGAGCTGGGGATCCGCCGGCGGCTCGCGGTGGCCATCCGGTCCGGGGAGCGGCAGCTGGGCACCATCTGGGTGCAGGAGGGCTCGGCGCCGCTGACCGAGCACGCGGACCAGGCGTTGCTGGGTGCGGCCCGGGTCGCCGCGCTCCACCTCGTACGCCGCCGCCGGGAGCTCTCCGCGGACCTGACGCTGACCCGGACGCTGGCGGCCGGACTGCTGGAGGGCAGCACCGGACCCCAGCCGCTGGCGAACCACCTGGCCCTGGACGCGGCCCGGCCGGCCGCCGTCCTGGGATTCTCGTACGGGACCGCCGAGGCCACCCCGCCGGAGCTGGCCCGCTCCGAGGTCAGCAACCTGATCTCGGTGCACACCGCGGCCCGGCACCGCAGCGCCCTGGTCACCCAGGTCGATGCGCGGATCTACGTACTGCTGCCGCAGCTGCCGCGCAGCATCGACACCGGCACGCTGCGCGGCTGGGGGCAGGCGATCACCGATGCCGCGGGCCGTCATCTGGGCATGTCGTTGCGCGGTTCCATCGGCTGCATCGTGCCGGGGCTCGGGGAGGTTCCCGAATCGCGGCGGGAGGCGGACCGGATCCTCGACGCGATGGTGAGCGCCGGGGTCGCCACCACGGTCGCCGCGCTGCCGGACATCCAGGCCGAGGTGCTGGTCAGCGAGGTGCTGACGCTGCTCTCCGCGCACCCGGAGATGCGCGACCCCCGGCTGACCGCCCTGGTCACCCACGACAGCCGGAGCCAGGGGCAGTTGGCCGAGTCGGTCCTCGCGTACCTGAACGCCTTCGGCGACGTACGGGCCGCCGCCACCGGACTGCATGTGCACCCCAACACGCTGCGCTACCGGATCCGCCGTGCCGAGGAGTTGACCGGCCTCGACCTCAGCCGCCCGGACCAGCGACTGCTGGCGATGCTCCAGCTGCGGCTGCCGCCGGCTCCCTGAGCGCGGTCATCCCCTTCCCTGGACCACGCAGACCGCCGCTAGTCCACAATTCTCCTAAAATGGGCGATATTGCTCCATTGGGCTGACAGGCTGGCGATGATGACCTCGGAGAATGCGGTGCCGGGCGGTTCGGGCCGCGCATGGGACATGGCGAAGGCGGCCACGGCCGAACTGGACGCCCAGGGGCGGGTCGTCGCGTGGACCCGGGCGGCGGAGCGGCTGCTCGGCCACCCCGCCGAGGAGATCCTGCACCGCAGCGCGGCGGAGCTGCTGGCGATACCCGGCGACGAGGCGCGGGTGGCCGCCGTGGCCCGGTGGTGCCGCGCGGGGGACGGCTGGGGCGGCTCGGTCGCGGCCCGTCACCGGGACGGCCGGGATCTGCAGCTGGCGGTGCAGGTCACGCCGCTTGTCGACCGCACCGGCCAGGAACGGTGGTCCGTCCTCGCACTGGAGGAGTGGCGGATGCCGGGCGGCGGGGTGAACCAGCTGATGCTGGAACCGTTCCTGGCGCGTGCACCGGTCGGTATGGCGGTGCTGGACACCGATCTGCGGTACGTCTGGGTCAACGAGGTACTGGAGCGCCTGATCCCGCTCGACCGGCGGCTGGGAAGACGGGTGGCGGAGGTCTTGCCGAAGCTGGAGGCCGAGGCGTTCGAGGAGCGGATGCGGCGGGTGCTGCAGACCGGGGCACCGGTGATGGACTACGAATTCCGCAGCCCCACGTACGCGGACCCCAGCCAGGAACGCGCCTACTCGGCGTCGTTCTTCGGGCTGGAGGACCCCCAGGGCCGGCGCATCGGCCTGTGGTACATGGTCATCGACGTCACCGACCGCTGGCGGGCGCAGGAACGCCTGGCACTGCTGAACGACGCCAGCGTGCGGATCGGCAGCACGCTGGATGTCACCCGGACCGCGCAGGAGCTGGCCGATGTCGCCGTGCCGGCGCTCGCCGACTTCGTCGCCGTCGACCTGCTGGATTCGGTCCTGCGGGGCGCCGAGCCGGTTCCCGGGCCGGTCGACAACACCCCCACCATGCGCCGTTCCGGGCAGCAGTCGGTGCACCAGGGCTGCCCGGAGGCCGGGCTGGCCGTGGGGGAAGCCGTCCAGCGTTCCCCCTCGTCGCCCATCGCCCGCTGTCTGCTCAAGGGCGAATCCCTCGTGGAGCCGGTACTGGACTTCGCCACCAGCTCCTGGGTCACCGAGGACCCGGTCCGGGCCGGTGTGATCCGCGCCTTCGGTTTCCGCTCGGTGATGGTGGCGCCGGTCAAGGCCCGGGGCATCACCCTGGGCGCGGCGACGTTCTTCCGCTCCCGCCGTCTGGGGCCCTTCGTGGCGGATGACGTCCGGCTCGCCGAGGAGCTGGTGGCCAGGGCGGCGGTGTGTGTCGACAATGCGCGCCGCTTCACCCGCGAGCGCGCCGCGGCCCGGGTGATGCAGCAGAACCTGCTGCCGCACGAACTGACCGGCGGATCCGCCCTGGAGGTGGCGTCGTGGTACTTCCCCGCGGACGCGCCGAGCGGTGTGGGCGGCGACTGGTTCGATGTGATCCCGCTGTCCGGGGCGCGGGTCGCCCTGGTCGTGGGGGATGTGGTGGGGCACGGCATCAACGCGGCGGCCACGATGGGGCGGCTGCGTACCGCCGTACGCACCCTGGCCAACCTGGATCTGCCGCCCGATGAACTGCTGGCCCGGCTGGACGACCTGGTCATCGGCCTGGTGAAGACGCAGGGCGCCGACCCGGCGGCGGACGCCGGGAACCCGAGCGTGGCCTCCACGTTCATGGGGGCCTCCTGCCTGTACGCCGTGTACGACCCGGTCAGCAGGCGGTGCAGCATGGCGCGCGCCAGCCATCTGCCGCCGCTGATCGTCGGCCCCGACGGCGCCGTGGACTGTCCCGATCTGCCCGCGGGACCGCCGCTCGGCCTCGGGACGCTGCCCTTCGAGTCCGTCGAACTGGAGCTGGCCGAGGGCAGTCTGATCGCGCTCTACACCAACGGACTGATCGAGACCTGCGACCGCGACATCGGCGTCGGGCTGTCCCGGCTGAGCAACGCCCTCGCGGTGCCCGGGCAGACGCTGAAGGACATCGGCGGAAATGTGGTCAAGGCGCTGATGACCGGGCCGCCGTCCGATGACGCCGCGCTGCTGCTCGCCAGGACCCACGCCCTGGACGCGCACCAGGTCGCCTCCTGGGACCTGCCGACCGATCCGGCCGTGGTCGGCAGCGCCCGCGCTCTCGCCGGCCGGCAGCTGTCCGAGTGGGGCCTGGACGAGCTGCAGTTCACCACGGAGCTGATCGTCAGCGAACTGGTCACCAACGCCATCCGCCACGGCACCGGGCCGATCACGCTGCGCCTGATCCGGCAGGACGCCCTGATCTGCGAGGTCTCCGACGCCAGCAGCACCTCGCCGCGTCTGCGCCATGCCCGGACCACCGACGAGGGCGGGCGCGGGCTGTTCATCGTCGCGCAGGTCACCCGGCGCTGGGGCACCCGCTACACCCCCACCGGCAAGATCATCTGGACCGAGCTGAGCATGCCGTCCGAGGCCGGATCCGCCGTCGAGGAAGGCTGAGCCCGGCCCGGAGCGCCGGGGGCCCGGCCGGGCTCAGCCTCAGGGGCAGGAGCGGGCGGAGCGCGGCCGGGGTGTCTCCCCTCACCTCGGCCCGGACACACTGCGGGCCGGAGCCCGTTCGCCCTCGCCGCAGACATGGCCGCAGTCGTCCCCGGCGGCGACGGGACGGCCGACAAGACCGCGTCCCGGCAGCTCGACGTAGTCGCAGTCGGCATCGGCCACGACGCGCCGGGGCGCGGCGCCGGACGGGCAGGCCGTGAGATGGGCGGTCACGAAGGCCGCGCTGGTCCTGGTGATGTCGCGGGTCAGCCCGAGGGGCAGCAGCGAGCGGGTCTCCGCGATCGCCTCGTCCTCCCCGGCCCGCAGCACCACCCGGATCTCCGGTGCCACACCGTGGGCGGCGACCGCGACGGCGATGTTGTCCAGTTCGTGGGAGCCGACGGCGGCGAGCGCCCGTGCCCGCGCCAGCCCCAGCCGCGCGAGCACCGCACGGTCCTCACCGTGCGCCAGCACCACGGGTATCCCCATCGACCGGGCGAGGCGCAGATTCGGGGCGGTGGGCTCGCGCTCGACGCCGATGACGGGCACCCCCAGCTGACGCAGCGTCTGGCACAGCCGCAGCCCCACCTGCCCCAGCCCCACCACGATGACGTGGCCGGCCCGGGGCAGCACCCGCGGCCCCAGGACGCCGACCAGCCGGGGGCCGGACAGCCGGTCGACGATGCCCGCGGTCAGCAGCGCGGTGAATCCCACCGTCACCAGCATCGCCACGGCGGAGACCACCTCGTACACGGGGTGGCCGGGATGCGGCGCGGCAGGTCCCACTCCGGCGACGACCCGGGCGGCTTCCAGGAAGGCGGTGCTGACGGGCCGGTGGAACACGGCGACCAGCCAGATCCAGTCCGCGGCCAGGACCGCGACGATCCCCAGCAGCCCGATGAGCAGCAGACGGGCGTCCGCGTCATGCGGCTGCAACTGCCCCCGCAGCCGCCCGAGCAGCGAGCGCCGCCGGGCGCCCGCGCTCGCCCGCCACGCCGTCTCCACCAGGTGGCCCCCGGGCCGCCGGACCGCCACCGCGCCGTGCCCGTCGTCCCATACGGCCAGCGCGTCGGGGTCCACACACAGTCCGGCCAGCGTCGGCGCCAGGAGATCGGCGGGCGAGACCGGCACGCAGTGGCGCAGCAGCAACCGGAGCTGCTGCGCCACGGTGCGGTCGAAGACGGTGACCACGATCCGGACGGTGTCGCAGACGTGGCGTACCGCGAGCGCGTAGCGCAGCGCGGACAGGTCGTCGCCCACGAGGACGGCCACTCCGGCCGGCCGGGCGGCGAGCGCCCGGCGCAGGTCCTGGTCGTCCGGTGCGGCCAGGTGGTCGACCGGGTGTCCGCTCTCCTCCAGGGAGGCGCAGACCCGGCGCGCCAGCGTCGTCGCCCCGATCACCACGGTCCCGGGGGCCTGGCCCGCCGGGACCGTGGCCGGATGCGTCCCGGGCTCTTCGGCTTCGTCTTCGGGCTCGGCCCCCGGACGCTCCGGTCCCGTCCGGTGCTCCGGCGACTCCCCCGCAGGAGCGTCACCGCGGGGTTCACCTGGCGTTACGTCCCGCGACCCGCCGCCGTCGCCCGCCACTGATGGGGTGGCGGGCACAGCATGCGGCGGGGCGGTACGGGTCTGTCGGGCGGAGGGAAGGGTGGCCATGGAGTCCCCTTGCTCGTCGGCCGTCGGAAGGGCCGAACTCACGCTAGGGCGCCCGCGGCCCGAGGCATCTGTCCCGCTGACCAAGGGTTCGCCGGGGCCGTTGTCCGGCCGCACCAGCGGGTGTCGCGGCGGCCGGCGCCAGGGGCGAGGAGAGCGGCCGACGAAGCCCGCTAACCACCCATAGCCCCGGAGCGCGAGCCCCTTTTCCGCCAATCTTCATTGGCCTGACGTACAGCTCTCGCAGAGGAATTTGTCCCCTCCCACAAATACGCCGCCGCGCACCGCCACATACGCTTACGCAAATCCCAATCCGGACGTGATGCGGCTCACCTCCCACAAGGAGGGAGCCCCAGCGCGGAGGTGCGATCAGCGCTCCCCCACCCGCGCAGGGCATCCGAAGGCCACGACCCGCTCGTCGCGCCTTCGCAACTCAGTCAGGGCCACGATCGCCGCCTGAGGGCACCCGGCCCTGTCCTGCGTCCGGCCACCGAGGCGATCCCAGCAGTCACCACGTGCATGACCCCTCCAACCCTCAATGGATGTCGAAGATGACTACATCTCCCCCCAACCCCGTGGCCGCTCCGCCCACTCCCCCGGGGCACGGGCAGGCCCCGCAGCAGTCAGGCCTGCAGTCGGGCCTCAAGAACCGCCATCTGTCCATGATCGCCGTGGGTGGAGTCATCGGCGCCGGTCTCTTCGTGGGCTCCGCCTCCGGCATCGCCGCCGCCGGCCCCGGCATCCTGCTGTCGTACGCCCTGGTCGGCGCGCTGGTCGTGTTCGTGATGCGGATGCTCGGCGAGATGGCGGCCGCCAACCCGACCTCCGGTTCCTTCTCCGCCTACGCGGACCGGGCGCTCGGCCGCTGGGCCGGCTTCTCCATCGGCTGGCTGTACTGGTTCTTCTGGGTCGTGGTGCTCGCCGTGGAGGCGACCGCCGGCGCGGCCATCCTCACCAGCTGGGTCCCGGCCGTCCCGCAGTGGGCCTGGGCGCTGATCGTGATGGTCGTCCTCACCGCCACCAACCTCGCCTCGGTCTCCTCCTTCGGTGAGTTCGAGTTCTGGTTCGCCGGCATCAAGGTCGTCGCCATCGCGGCCTTCATCGTCCTCGGCGGCCTGGCGATATTCGGCGTGCTGCCCGGCTCCGACAACGCGGCGACCGGCTTCAGCAACCTCACCTCGCACGGCGGATTCCTGCCGAACGGGCCCACCGCGATCCTCACCGGCGTTCTGATGGTCGTCTTCTCCTTCATGGGCAGCGAGATCGTCACCCTTGCCGCCGGTGAGTCCGAGGACCCGGAGCGCGCGGTCACCAAGGCCACCAAGAGCGTGATCTGGCGGGTCGGCATCTTCTACCTCGGCTCGATCCTCGTGGTCGTCTCCCTGCTGCCGTGGAACGATCCCTCGATCGCCAAGAAGGGCTCCTACGTCGCGGCGCTCGACTCGATCGGCATCCCGCACGCCGGCCAGATCATGAACGTCATCGTGCTGACGGCCGTGCTCTCCTGTCTCAACTCCGGCCTCTACACCGCCTCCCGGATGGCCTTCTCCCTCGGCCAGCGCGGCGACGCCCCGAAGGCCTTCGCCCGGACGAACGCACGGGGCGTGCCGCAGGCCGCGATCCTCGCCTCCGTCCTCTTCGGCTTCATCGCGGTCGGCTTCAACTACCTGTGGCCGGACACCGTCTTCCAGTTCCTGCTGAACTCCTCGGGCGCGGTCGCGCTCTTCGTCTGGCTGGTCATCTGCTTCTCGCAGCTGCGGATGCGCGGGATCATCCTGCGCGAGAACCCCGAGAAGCTGGTCGTCCGGATGTGGCTGTTCCCGTACCTGACCTGGGCGACGATCGCGATGATCTCGTTCGTGCTGGTCTACATGCTCACCGATGACAGCGAGGGCGGCGGCCGGATCCAGGTGCTGCTGTCGGTGCTCCTCGCCGCGGTCGTGGTCGGGGTTTCCCTGGTCCGCGACCGGCTCGGCGGCCGTACCGCCGAGAAGGCGGCCGTCACCTCCCGTTAGCCGAGGGTGGCCGGTCGGCCACCGAACGCTGTGCCGTACGGTCGGCGGTGTGCCCCGCACCCGCCGCCCGTACGGCACAGCGATGCCACTAGCCTGCTAGCCACGCTTCCCGCCCACGAGCCCACGACCGGAAGGCCGCCGAAAGACATGCCCGCGTTCAGACGCCGCAAAGGCAGCCTTCCCCGCCTCGTCCCCGAGCTGGACGATGTGACCCTGGGGCGGGTCCGGCGACGCGTCGAGACCTGCTGGTCCCGCGGTTCGCTGGACACCGCCGTCATGGCGCTGATGGCGGACGCGATCAACGAAGCCGGCGAGGACTGGGACCGCAAGGCCCACCGCTTGGCGGTGCTCGCCGGTTCCGCGGGCCGGTCGCTGCCCGGCATCTGGCGCCAGCACAGCCCGAAGGACCATGGCGCGCTGCTGCTCCACGCCTGGTCGGACCTGCTCCACGCCCGGCAGCAGGACTCCTCCGTCGATCTGCACGCCACCCGCGAGACCTGCCGGCTCGCCGCCGAGCTGCAGCCCGCCGACCCCACCCCGTGGACGGTGCACCTGGCCACTCTCCGCGTGGAACAGCGCCCCTCCACGGAACTGGCGGCGATCTGGCGCGAGATCAAGGCCCGCGATCCCTGGAACCGCGAGGCCCATCTGCAGGCCCTGGGCTATCTCTCGCCGGACGAGTGCGGCTCCAGCGCCCTGGTGCTGGACCTGCTCGACGGGGTCCGCTCCCTGATGCCGCCCGATGCCCCCGCCGCCGGTCTGGAACTCACCTCGCTCGTCCTCAGCCACCAGCGAGCGGTCGCCGAGGGCGGCATGACGGCTCTGGGCGCCGGGGAGATCTGGCGGCGCCCCGATGCCGCCCGGGCCCTCGACCAGGCCGCGCACTACTGGCCGGGCCCGGGATTCCTCCGGCACGCGACGGCCCTGGCCGACCTCAACCTGCTGGCCTACGCCCTGATCAAAGCCGGCCGGACGGCCGAGGCAGGGACCACGCTGCGTGCCACCGGAGGGGTGGCGACCGTCTGGCCGTGGAGCATGGACGGCGACCCGCTGGAGCGGTACGCGCACTTCCACGGCCGCTACGCGAGCGGTGACCCCGACGGTGGTTCCGGGGGTCGCGCCCCGTCCTGGCGTCGGTGACGCTCAGGACCGCGGGTGCCCGGACGGCCGGGGCCCGGACCGCGCACCGGGCGTGGCCCTGCCGCCGCTGATCCGGCACGCCGCCCCCGGCCGAAGAACGCCCTCAGCCGGTGCACCATCCTGCGGAGCAGACTCTTCCGGGCTGCGGGCGGGTCCAGGGTGACAGCGGCCGGCGCCTCGGCCGGCGCCTCAGCCGACGGTGCGGCGGACCGTTCGGTGGACGGTGCGGCCGATGGCTCGGCGGGCGGCTCGGCCGGCGGTGGCACCGGGGTGCCCGGCTGCGGTGTCGCGGCATGGTCGGCGGGCGTGGGCGCGGGTACCGGCTTGGTGCGTCGGGCCTCGGCGCGGACGAGCGCGCCGAGAGCGGCATAGACGTCGAGGGGCATGCCACATCTCCTGCGGTGGAAGTGCTGAGAACGGAGGACGGCAGACCGCGATCGCCCCATGACCCCGTGACGGGGTGGGGTGGGTGATGCGGCCGGGCCGGCTCAGCAGCGCAGGACGAGCGCGCGTGGTGGCGATGCGGGGGCAACGGCCGTGACGGCGGCCCCGGAAGAGGCGTCCTTCGACGCGGTGAGGGTCTGCGCGACGGGAGAGTCCCCGAGCGCCTTGCCGCCGGCCCCGGTGGGGACCTGGTGGCGCAGATGGCAGGCCGAGGCGTCGCACAGGCGGCGGATGCCGCTGCCGGGGTGCTTTCCGCCGCCGGTGGAGGCAGGCAGCGGCCCGGCCGTGACGCAGCTCCGCTCGGCCGGGCCCGGCACGGCGGGGGCACCGGCGTGCGGAGGGCAGCCGTGGGCATCGGAGGCCGGTCCATGGGAGCAGCCGGTGGTGAGTGCGGCGTGCAGTAACGCCAGCAGCGCGACGAACAGCAGCACACGCCGGCCACCGGTTGCCGCACAGCGGCCGGTGCCGACGGTGTCGCGCATGCGCCTCTCCCACCCTTCGTCGAAGAGGGGATCCCCGGGAAGCGGAAGGGACACTCGCGATACGCCGCAAGAGACCACAAAACCACTCGATCCGGCTATGTCATCGCACACGCGGACTTCGCACACCTGCCTCCGGGCCGCCTCCGGGCCGAGCGGCCCGCGGGTCCGGCAGGTCCGGGCCCGCCCCTGGGGCACCGCACGGCGCGGACCGCGGGTCCGGGCGGCGCACCGTTTGTCCGCCTCTCCGGGGGGCGCCATTCTGGGGACATGGCCCCCACTACAGGCCCGGACACGGTGTCCGGCTGGGCCGTCCGGCGTCCCGGCCCGATGGCCTCCGGGCCGCTGACCGCCGTGCGCCGTCCGGTCCCCGAACCGGGGCCGGGGGACCTGCTGCTCGGCATGGAGGCCTGCGGGGTGTGCCGTACGGATCTGCATCTGGCGGAGGGCGATCTGGCCCCGCACCGCCCGTCGACCGTCCCGGGCCATGAGATCGTCGGCCGCGTGATCGCCGCCGGCGAGGCGGTGACGGCGTTCCGTGCCGGTGACCGGGCCGGCGGCGCCTGGCTGCGCGGCACCTGCGGGGTCTGCCGGTACTGCCGCGCGGGCCACGAAAACCTCTGTCCGGCCTCCCGGTACACCGGGTGGGACGCGGACGGCGGTTTCGCCGATACCACTCTCGTCCCCGCGGACTTCGCCTATCCGCTCCCGGACGGCGAGGACGCCGCACACCTGGCACCGCTGCTGTGCGCCGGGATCATCGGGTACCGCGCGCTGCGCCGCAGCGCACTGCCCGCCGGCGGCAGGCTCGGCATCTACGGTTTCGGCGCCTCGGCACATCTGGCCGCCCAGGTCGCCCTGGCCGAAGGCGCGACCGTCCATGTGCTGACCCGGTCCGCCCGGGCCCGTGAACTCGCCCTCGACCTGGGCGCGTCCTCAGCCGGAGAGGCCTACGACCGCCCGCCCGAACCGCTGGATTCGGCGATCCTCTTCGCGCCGGTGGGCGATCTGGTGCCGGTGGCGCTGGCGGCACTCGACCGTGCGGGCACGCTCGCCGTGGCCGGCATCCACCTCACCGACATCCCTCCGCTCCACTACCAGCGGCATCTCTTCAACGAGCGGAATCTGCGCAGCGTGACCGCCAACACCCGGCAGGACGGCCGGGAGTTCCTGGCGACCGCGGCGAGGATCGGCATCCGGGTCACCGTCAGCCCGTACCCGCTGAGCCGTGCCCCGCAGGCCCTCACGGACCTGGCCGCCGACCGGGTGCAGGGGGCCGCCGTGCTGACGCCCTGAATGCCTGACGCCACGCACCGTGGCCCCGCTCCGACTAGCTGCGCCCTCCCTGCGTGCCGCACCATGGAGAGGAAGCCGTGAATGACGACATATCCGTTGAAGCGGTGGCGGGGTGGACGCTCCGGCTCCGGAGAGCGGATACGGCGACCGTGGCTTACGACGACGGCTTCCGGCATACGGAGGCGGTACAGGAAGTGACCGCACGGGTCCTCGGGGCTACCGGGGCTGAGCTGACCGCCGTCTATGTGCCCGCCGAAGGGAGCGGCGCTCTTCAGCTGGCCGAGATGGTCGGCGGCACCGGTGCTCCCTACGGACTGCCGGCGAGCTTCCCGCTGTCCGGCAACTCACCGGTCGCGGCAGCCTTCCGCACCGGCCTCCCCCTGTGGCTGAGCCCCGCCGAGCTCGCGCAGTACGGCGTCACCGCTCCGCCGGGCAGCCCCGGTGCACAGCCCTGGGACGGCGCCGGGGCACTGCCGTCCGATGTCTCCCTGGGCGTGCTGCCGCTGGGCGGGGACGCCAAACGGCTGGGGTGTTTGGTCGTCATGGACAAGGCACCGGACGCCTTCGACGCCGACCGCCGCCATCTGCTGGAACTCCATGCCGACCAGGTGTCCGCGGGGCTGGAAGCCGTCGCGGCCCGGGTGATGGCCCGCACGGAGCGCCGGTCGCTGCTGGGACCGGGGCTGGACACCCTCCGGGGCGGCGCCTTCACGCTGGTGCTGAGCACCGGGCGGATCGACGCGGACGGCCAGGTACTGGAGCTGTTCGGGATCGCTCCGGAGCGGTTCGACCGGCGGGTGGAGACGCTGTTGGAGTGCACCGCGCCGGATGACGTTCCCGCGCTGATGTCGATGGTGGAGCCGGGCGGGCTGCCCTCCCCCGCCCAGCAGCTCTCGATCCGTATCCGAAGGCCCAACGGCGAGCTGCGCTGGCTGAGTCTGCGCTGCCGGGTGCTGGTCGACGCGGCCGGCGCCCCGGAGCGCATGCTGGGTGTGGTCGCCGACGCCTCCTATCTGCGCCCCAGCGCGGACGAGGTCTCCATCGTGCAGCGGCTGTCCGCCGCGCTGGCCGGCGCCACGACGATCCGCGACGTCAGCCGGGTGGTGGTCACTGCCCTGCGGACGCCGCTGGGGGCCGACCGGGTGGCGGTGGCCGAGCTGGAGGCGGACCGGTTCGTGGTGTCCGTCCTCGATCCGCCGGAGCCCGACGCCTGGCCCGCGGTGTGGCGGTCGGAGTGGAGATCCGAGTGGCCCGATGCGTCGTGCCACTCGATGCCCTCGCTGGAGAGCGTGATCCGGGGCGGGCATGTGGCGCTGTGGCCTCCGGGGGCCGCTCTCGAACCCGACCTGGCGGGCATCGGGCCCGGCGGTCTCGCCGTCCTGCCGCTGCCGGCCGGCGGCCGGATCGTCGGGGTGTGCCTGGTCGGCTGGGAGGAGGAGCACCCGTTCGGGCCGGAGGAACGGTCCCTGCTGACCGCGACCGCGGGTCTGGTGGGCCAGGCCCTCGTCCGCGCCCATGCGCTGGACGCCGGGCATGAGCTCGCCACGATGCTCCAGCGCAGTCTGCTGCCCCGCACCCTGCCGTCGCTGCCCGGCGGGGTGGCCGTCGCCCGCTATCTGCCCGCCACGGTGGGCCTCGAAGTGGGCGGCGACTGGTACGACGTCATCCCGCTGTCCGACGGCCGGATCGCGCTCGTCATCGGTGATGTGGAAGGCCACAGCGCCGGCGCCGCCACGATCATGGGCCAGATGCGCACCGCGATCCGGGCCTACGCGGTCGAGGGGCACCCGCCCGATGTGGTGGTCTCCCACGCCAACCGGCTGCTCCTCGGCATGGAGACCGACCTCTTCGCGACCTGCTGTTACGTGGACCTGGACATGGAGGAGGGCATCGCCTGGTTCGTCCGGGCCGGGCATCTGCCGCCGTTGCTGCGGCACCCCGACGGCAGCACCGAGGAGCTGTCGGTCGAGGGCGGTCCCCCGCTGGGGGTGGCCGCCGAGGGGGAGTTCCCGCTGACCGAGGTGGGCCTGGCCCCCGGCACCGTGCTCGTCCTGCTCACCGACGGCCTGGCCGAATCGGCCACGCTCCACCTGGACGACGGCATGCGCCGGGTGCGCGAGCTGCTTGCCACGGCCGACCCGGCCGATGCCGGGGAACTCGCCGACCGGCTGCTCGGCGAGGCGAAGCGGCGCGACGACGATGTGGCGGTGCTGGTGCTGCGCTACGACGGGATGCGCGTCCGCCCGACCCGGGCGCACTGGACGGTGTGGCGGCTCCCCGACGCGGTCATGCACGCCCGCCGCTTCGCCGCCCGCACCCTGCGCTCCTGGGAGGTGAGCGAGGAGCTGGACGTGGCCCTGCTGGTGGTGTCGGAGCTGGTCACCAACGCCATTGCCCATACCCAAGGGGAGGTGCGGCTGGATCTGACGCTGGCCGGTGACCGGCTGCGGATCGCGGTGAACGATGCGTCGCCCCGCGCGCCCGCCAAGCCGACGAGCGTGGACTGGGAGTCGACCGGCGGCCGCGGGCTGCTGCTGGTCGAGGCGATGTCGGCGTCCTGGGGCTCGGTGCCGCTCAGCGGCGGCAAGCAGGTGTGGAGCGAGATCACCCTGCAGCCGGACGAACGGCTCGACGCCGAGGGGCCGCCGGCCGGCGCGGGCGGCCGGCGGGAGGGGAAGGAGGTTCCCTGAAGTGCGTGCTCGTCTGCGGGGAGTGGCCGCCGTCCTGGCCGGGCTGTGCCTGCTGGCCGGCCCTGCCGCCTGCGGCAAGGCCGCCGGGGTGCGCGAGCCGGGCGGGCCCGGCTCCGCCGGCGCCCTGAAGATCGGTGTGCTGCTCCCGGACAACACCTCGCGCCTCTACCACTTCGACAAGCCGCTGATCGAGAAGAAGATCCATCACCTCTGCCCCGAATGCACGGTGGAGGTCGTCAGCGCGGAGCACGATGTGGCCACCCAGCAGCAGCAGATGGACGCGATGATCACCAAGCGGGCCCGGGTGCTGATCCTGGATGCCGTCGACTCCAAGTCGCTGCGCTCGCCGGTCGAGAGCGCGCGGGCGGCGGGGATCCCGGTCGTCGCCTACGACCGCCTCGTGGAGGGGCCGGTCTCGGCGTATGTCTCCTTCAACGGCAAGCGGGTCGGCGAACTGCAGGGCGAGGCGCTTCTGCAGGCACTCGGCGCCAAGGCGCGCGGCGCCCAGATCGTCATGATGAACGGCGATTCGACGGACCCCAACTCCGCCTGGTTCCAGCAGGGCGCGCTCGACGTGCTCCGGGGCAAGGTGAAGATCGGGAAGAGCTACGAGACCGCCGGATGGCGGCCGGAGAACGCCAACAGCAATATGTCCGCCGCCATCGCGGCCCTCGGCGCCGGGCACATCGACGGGGTCTACTCCGCCAACGACGGGCTGGCGGCCGGCATCATCTCCGCCCTGGAGGCCGCGAAGATCTCGCCGTTGCCGCCCGTTACCGGCCAGGACGCCGAACTCGCCGCCATCCAGCGCATCGTCACCGGCGATCAGTACATGACCGTCTACAAACCCTTCATGCCCGAGGCCGGCACCGCCGCCGCCATGGCCGTCGCCCTGGGCCGCGGCAAGAAGCTCGACGGCATCACGACGCACACGGTCAACAGCCCCACCACCCGGGGCATCCCGGCGGTGCTGCTCACCCCGGTCTCCGTGACCGTGCACCGCATCAAGGACACCGTGGTCAAGGACCACATGTACACCATCGAGCAGATCTGCACCCCCAAGTTCACGTCCGCCTGCCAGAAGGCGGGACTGACCAGGTAAGGCAGGTGTCCCCATGGAGCCCGGCACGGCCCTCCGGCGACCGACACCGGCGCCGCCCCTGCTGGCGCTGCGCGGCATCTCCAAGCGGTACGGCGCCGTGCAGGCCCTGGCGGATGTCGAACTGGAGGTCCGCGCCGGCCAGGTCGTGGCGCTCGTCGGCGACAACGGCGCCGGGAAGTCCACGCTGATCAGGGTGGTCGCCGGGGTCGACGCCGCCGATGAGGGCGTGATCGAGTGGGACGGCCGTCCCGTCCAGATCACCCGGCCCCACGAGGCCCAGGACCTGGGCATCGCCACCGTCTACCAGGACCTCGCGCTGTGCGACAACCTCGATGTGGTCGGCAATCTCTTCCTGGGCCGCGAGATCCACCGGGCCGGGGTGCTGGACGAGGTGGAGATGGAGCGCCACACCCTGGAACTGCTCGACATGCTGGCCATCCGGATGCCTGACGTCCGCCTCCCGGTCGCCTCGCTCTCCGGCGGCCAGCGCCAGACCGTCGCGATCTCCCGCTCGCTGCTCGGCGAGCCCCGGCTCGTGCTCCTCGACGAACCCACCGCGGCCCTGGGCATCGAACAGACCGCCCAGGTCCTCGACCTCGTCGACCAGCTCCGCGAACGCGGGCTCGGGGTGCTCCTGATCAGCCACAACATGGGGGACATCAAGGCGGTCGCGGACTGGGTCGCCGTCCTGCGGCTCGGCCGCAACAACGGCTTCTTCGACGTGACGACCACGTCCCACGAACAGATCATCTCCTCGATCACCGGGGCCACGGACAACGCCGTGACCCGCCGCAGGACACCGGGGTGGGAGGTGCAGCCGTGAGCAGGACCTGGGCCCTGCGCAAGCAGCGGCCGTCCGGCGGGCAGGCCACCACCGGCGGGGCGGCGGTGCCCCCTGCCGGCCGGCGCCGCCTCGCGCCCGAACTCGGGACGCAGAACCCCCTCGACATGCTCCGGCGGAGGTTCCACAGCGGCGAGCTCGGCTCGGTGCCGGTGGCCCTCGGCCTGATCGTGGTGTGGATCATCTTCGAGAGCCTGAACGAGAACTTCCTCTCGCCACGCAACCTGTCCAACCTGACCGTGGACATCGTCGGCACCGGCATGATCGCGGTCGGTGTGGTCTTCGTGCTGCTGCTCGGCGAGATCGACCTCTCGGTGGGGTCGGTGAGCGGCCTCGCGGCGGCCGCCTTCGCGGTGCTGACCGTGAACCATGGCGTACCGGAGGGACTTGCGGTGCTGGTCGCGGTGCTCGGGGGCACGGTGATCGGAGCGGTTCAGGGGTTCTTCTTCGCCAAGGTCGGGGTGCCGGCGTTCGTGGTCACCCTGGCGGGTCTGCTGGGCTGGAACGGCCTGATGCTCTACGTCCTGGGCTCCAACGGCACGGTCAACATCGACGACAAGGGCCTGCTCGCGATGCTGACCAGCTATTACTTCAACAATGTGGCCGCGGCCTACGGCCTGGCGGTGCTCGGCACCGCCGGCTACTTCCTGGTGTCCTACCGTGACGTGCGGCGGCGCAGGGCCGCCGGCGTGCCCGCCCGGCCGCTGAGCGAGATCCTGCTGCGCACCGGAGTGCTGGCGGTGATCGCCCTGGCCGCTGCCGTGGTGCTCAATCAGTTCCTGGGGCTACCGCTGGCGCTGCTGATCTTCCTCGTGGTGCTCGTCGGCCTCGACTGCGTGCTGCGCCGCACCCGCTACGGACGCATGATCTTCGCCCTGGGCGGCAGCGTCGAGGCCGCCCGCCGCACCGGCCTCAATGTGGACCTGGTGCGTATCTCGGTCTTCATGGTGTCCGGCACGATGGCCGCGATCGGCGGTCTGTTCCTGGCGTCGCGCGTCACCTCGGCCAGTCAGACGTCGGGGGCGGGCCTGCTGCTGATGGACGCCATCGCCGCCGCGGTCATCGGCGGCACCAGCCTGTTCGGCGGACGGGGCCGGACCTGGTCCGCCCTGCTCGGTGTCCTGGTCATCCAGTCGATCGCCTCCGGTGTGGCCCTCATGGGCATCCGGACCGCCGTGCAGTTCATGATCACCGGCGGGGTGCTGCTGATCGCCGTGGTCATCGACTCGCTGTCGCGGCGGGCACAGAAGGCGCACGGGCGGGTCTGACGCGCCCGTGGACCGGGCCGTGGGCCCGGGAACGCCACCGGGCGAGCGGGCGTTTGCGCCGCGGCGGGCCAAGGAACACCTCAGCCGATGCACCCCATCCTGCACGCCCTGTCCATCGCCGGATCCATGACCTGGGAGATCACCTGGGCGCTGATCCTGGGCTTTGCGCTGTCCGCGGTCGTCCAGGCCGTGGTGCGCACCTCCACCGTGGTCGGTCTGCTCGGCGACGACCGTCCCCGCACCCTGACGCTGGCCGCCGGGCTGGGTGCGGCGTCCTCCTCGTGCTCGTACGCCGCGGTCGCGCTGGCCCGGTCGCTGTTCCGCAAGGGCGCGCACTTCACGGCCGCCATGGCGTTCGAGATCGCCTCCACGAACCTGGTGGTCGAACTCGGCGTCATCCTGGCCCTGCTGATGGGCTGGCAGTTCACGCTCGCCGAGTTCACCGGCGGACCGGTCATGATCGTCGTGCTGGCCGTGCTGTTCCGCCTCTTCCTGCGCGACACGCTGCTGCGGCGCGCCCGTGCGCAGGCCGAACGGGGGCTGGCCGGCTCCATGGAGGGGCATGCCGCGATGGACATGTCCGTCCACCGCGAGGGGTCCTTCGCGCGGCGGCTGTGCTCCGCCGAGGGCTGGACCGCGACCTCGCACGTCTTCGTCATGGAGTGGGCCGCGATCATCAAGGATCTGGTGCTCGGCCTGCTGATCGCCGGGGCCATCGCCGCCTGGGTCCCGGACAGCTTCTGGCGCGCGTTCTTCTTCGACGGACACCCGCTGGCCGCGAAGGTGTGGGGGCCGCTGATCGGGCCGCTGGTGGCGATCGCCTCGTTCGTCTGCTCCATCGGCAATGTGCCGCTGGCGGTGGTCCTGTGGAAGGGCGGGATCAGTTTCGGCGGGGTGGTCGCCTTTCTCTTCGCCGACCTGCTGATCCTGCCGATCCTGCACATCTACCGGAAGTACTACGGGGCCAGGATGGCCCTGTTCCTGCTGACCACGTTCTATGCGTCCGTCGTCGTCGCGGGCTATGCGGTGGAAGCCGTCTTCGGCGGACTGGGGCTGATCCCCCGCCAGGCCGACGCGACGATCCCGATGTCCGGGGTCTCCTGGAACTACACCACCTGGCTCAACCTGGTCTTTCTCCTCCTCGCCGCCGCGCTGGTCCACCGCTTCCTGCGCACCGGGGGCCGGGCCATGCTGCGCGTGATGGGCGGCGCGCCGCCGGACGGCCCCGGGGCTCATCCCGCGCACGCCGGCACCGGACACGGCAGCACGGGGCAGGACGGCACCGGGCCCGGCGGCACCGGACACGAGGGCACCGGACACGGCCCGCGCTGACCGGCGGCGGGTGGGGCCGAGCGCGTGCCGGGCGAAGGCCGAATGGCCCGTGCCGGAGCGGGCGAGGTCGAGCACCCTGGAGGTGTGGGCGCGAATGCGCCGAGCGCGCCAGGAACGGAGCGAGACCATGAACGATGTCATCACCGCCGGTGTGGACGGTACGCCCGAGTCCCTGTCCGCGATCCTGTGGGCGGCACACGAAGCACGGCTGCGCCACGCGCGCCTGCGGCTGCTGCATGCCTGGGTGCTGCTCGCGCCCGAGCCGGTGGACCGTCCCCTGGAGGAGCTGGCGGAGGGGGACCAGAACTACTGGCCCCACCGGATGATGGAGGAAGCCGTCACCGCGGTGCGCACCCGCTTCCCTGACCTTCCGGTGGACCCGGTCCTGGTGCCCGCGGACCCCCTGGACGCCCTGCAAAAGGCCGCGGGAGAGTCGGACCTGCTGGTCCTCGGCTCACGGGACCTGGGCCCGGTGTCCCGCTTCGCCCTCGGTGAGCTCGGACTGAAGCTGGTGGCGCACACCGAGTGCCCCACGGTGCTGGTACGCGCCCGGCCGGGCATCACGGCGACCGGGCAGAACGGAGAGGTGGTGGTGGGGCTGGGCCTGCACGGGCCGTGCGAGGCGCTGCTCGCCTTCGCCTTCGACGCCGCCGCCCGCCGGGGCGCCGCGCTGCGCGCCGTGCACGGCCGGCACCTGCCCTCGTACGTCTACAACCGGGGCGGCGGCGTGGAACCGGTCCTCGCCGAGGAGGCGGCACGCGACGCGCGGCAGGAGCTGGCCGCGGCGTTGCATCCGTGGCGGGAGAAGTACCCGGACCTGCGGGTGAACGAGCGGGTGGTGATGGAGAGTCCGGCGCCGGCCCTGTTGCACAGCGCCGCGGACACCCGGCTGCTGATCGTCGGCCGGCGGCACCGGCGCCGGCTGCCGGCACCGCGGATCGGCCATGTCGTCCAGGCGGCCGTCCACCACGCTCCGTGTCCGGTGGCCGTGGTGCCGCACGAGTGACCACGCGGCGGGCGTCCACGGTCTGAGACGCCGGTAGCCCGTGCCATGACGCCCCGCGGCAGAAGGCGGATGATGACGGTGAGAGGTCATACCGGCAGACCGGCTGCCGAGGGCCCGGACGGCCCGGCCCACGGCCCGATGCGGCATTCCCCGGCAGCGGCAGCCCCGGTGGAAGGCAGAGGTGAGCCATGGCAACAACAGTCGAATGGCCCGTCCGTCTCTACCTCTTCGAGGAGGACGGGACGACCAAGGCACGCGTGGTGCTCCGGACCGGAACCACCACCCTCACCGGGCACGGCACGGCCCGCTGCAGCCCCGAGGACCGGGACGTACCGGAGATCGGTGACGAGATCGCGGCCGGGCGCGCGATGAGGGACCTGGCGGGGCAACTGCAGCGCGTGGCGGATCTTGATCTCGAAGGGGTCGGTGCCGCGCCGCCCCGGCACGAGCACCGCGCCGCGTACGGCTGGGCCGACGCGATGGCGTGAGTCCGGTGCGGGCGCCGTCCCCGGCCGGCCGGTGCCACGGCGCTCTGGGGAAGGAGCCGGCCATGTCGGATGCGACGCTCACCGACCTGTACGAAGTGACCATGGCCCTCTCGTACGTCCACGAGGGCATGACCAAGCCGGCGACCTTCAGCTGCTTCGTGCGGGCCCTGCCGCCGGAGCGGGGGTTCCTGATCGCCGCCGGGGCCGAGACGGTCCTCGACTTCCTCTCCGGCTTCGCTGTGGGACACGACGATGTCGAGGTGTTCGCCGAGGCGCTGCGGCGTCCGGCGAGAGAGCTCGCTCCGCTGGTGGGGATGCGTTTCACCGGGGAGGTCCGGGCCGTGCCGGAGGGCCGGGTCGTCCTGGCGGGGGAACCGCTGCTGGAGATCACCGCTCCGCTGCCGCAGGCGCAGCTCGTGGAGTCGTATGTGCTCAACCACCTCACCCATCAGACGACCATCGCGTCCAAGTGCGTCAGATGTGTGCTCGCCGCACGGGGGCGCTCCGTCGTGGACTTCTCGCTGCGGCGCACCCAGGGAACGGCCGCCGCCTGCCAGGTGGCCCGGCTGGGTGCCATGACCGGATTCAGCGGTACCAGCAATGTGGCGGCGGCCCACGCCGAGGATCTGACGGCGGTGGGCACGATGGCGCACTCGTACATCGAGGCGTTCGGGGACGAGGAGGCGGCGTTCACCGCGTTCGCGCTCCGCCACCCCGGGCCGGTGACTTTTCTGGTGGACACCTACGCCACCGAATCCGGCGTCGCGGCAGCGGCCAGGGTGCTGAACGCACTGGGGCGCGGTGACGGGTCGGCCATCCGGCTGGACAGCGGTGACCTGGCCCAACTGGCCGTCCGCGCCCGCACGATCCTGGACAACGCGGGACTTCCACAGGTCCGCATCGTCGCCAGCGGCGGGCTGGACGAATTCGCGGTGCACGATCTGGCGCGGGCGGGAGCGCCGATCGACGTCTTTGCCGTGGGCACCCGGATCGGGGTGAGCGCCGACGCCCCCACGCTGGATTCGGCATACAAGCTCGTCGCCTATGACGGCCGCCCGCTGATGAAGCTGTCAGCGGCGAAGGTGACCGCGCCGGGCCGCAAACAGGTCTTCCGCCGGCCCGGGTGCCACGATGTGATCGGGCTGGCCGAGGAGCCGGTTCCCCCGGGCAGTGTGCCGCTGCTGGAGACGCTGATGCGCGGGGGCGTGCGCACGACGCCGCGCGGCCGCCTCGACGACGCCCGGCGGCGGGTCGCGGCCGATATCGCGGAGCTGCCCGCGGCCGCCCGGTACATCCGGTCGCCGCAGGCCGTTCGGGCGAACGTCTCGAAGCGGCTCGCCCACCTGACCGAGCAGGTCCGGCGGCGGATCGAGCGCGAGGCCCTGGCCCCGTTCGGCTCGCACGCCTGAGCCGCTGGGGGCTTTTCTCCGTACCGTCGTCGTATGGCGGACAAGCAGGGCGGCAGCGGCGCCGGAAAGCTGCCGCGGTCGCGGTACGAGTCGGAGCTGTACCGGCTGCAGACGGAGCTGGTGAAGCTCCAGGAGTGGGTGCGCACCGAGGGTGCCCGGCTCGTCGTGGTCTTCGAGGGGCGTGACGCGGCCGGCAAGGGAAGCACCATCAAACGGGTCACCCAGTACCTCAATCCCCGGGTGGCACGGATCGTGGCGCTGCCGCGGCCCACCGAGCGGGAGCGCACGCAGTGGTACTTCCAGCGCTACGCGGAGCACCTTCCCGCGGCGGGCGAGATGGTGCTGTTCGACCGCAGTTGGTACAACCGGGCCGGTGTCGAACGGGTCATGGGCTTTTGCACACCGGCCGAACACCAGCTGTTTCTGCGGCAGTGCCCGGTCTTCGAGCGGATGCTGGTGGAGGACGGGATCCTGCTGCGCAAATACTGGTTCTCGGTGAGCGACCAGGTGCAGGAGCAGCGGTTCCGGCAGCGGCTGCAGGACCCCACCCGGCGCTGGAAGCTCTCCCCCATGGATCTGGAGTCGCTGACCCGCTGGGAGGAGTATTCGCGGGCCAAGGACGAGATGTTCGTGCACACGGACATCGCGGAGTCGCCGTGGTACGTCGTCGAGAGCGACGACAAGCGCCGGGCCCGCCTGAACATGATCGCCCACCTGCTGTCGACGGTGCCCTACCACGCCGTCACCCCGCCCGAGCTGACCCTGCCGCCGCGGCCACCGGCCACCGGCTACCAGCGGCCGCCCCGGGACCTGCAGACCTACGTCCCCGATCATGCGGCCGGACTGAAGGAGTAGCGCCCAGGTGCCGGCTCAGGCGGTCCGGGGCACGACCGCCACGGGGCAGGCGGCGTGGCAGAGAGCGGTGTGCGCCACCCGGCCGGGCTGCAGACCGAAGTGTCCCTGGCGGCGCTGCGCCCCGACCACCAGCAGATCGGCCGCGGCGGCGCGGTGCACCAGGACCTTGTGCGCCGGCCCCTCGACCACGGCGCGCTCCACCCGCACCGCCGGATGGGCGCCGGCCGCCTCGGCCAGGGCATCGTCCAGCAGCGCCGTGGCCTGCTGCTCGCCGGAGCGGCGGGCCGGTCCGGGGGGCTGTGGGGCGTCGGCCGTCCCGGGTGCCGGGCGGCGCCAGGCGCAGACCGCCTTCAGCGTGCAATTGCGGGCCTCCGCCTCGCGGAAGGCGAAGCGGACGGCCGCCATGTCACCGGCCGGCTCGGTGAGGCCGAGGAGGATGCGGCCGTGTGTGCCCGCGAGGCCGGCCGGGTCACCGCGGACCACGATCACCGGGCACCGGGCGCGGGCGGCCACCGTCAGGCTGACCGACCCGAGCAGCAGACCGGTGATCTCCCCGCGTCCCCGCGACCCCAGGACCAGCGCCGAGGCGTGCAGGCCCTCGTTCAGCAGGACGGTGACCGCGTCGTCGGCCAGCACCTCCGCCGAGACGCTGACGTCGGCGCGACGGCGGCGGGCGTGGTCGGCGGCGGACGCCACGATGTTCTCCGCGAGCACCTGCTCGACGGGGCGTTCCGGGACCGGCGCCGACGAGGTGCCCTCGTAGCGCTCCCACCGGGAGGCATGGACGATCCGCAGCGGGAGGGTGTGGCGTGCCGCCTCGTCCACCGCCCAGTCCAGCGACCGGAACGCGGCATCCGATCCATCGGTCCCGACGGTCAGCGGATGCTCCATCGCCCCACTCCTTTCGGTCACCTCGGCGAAGGGGCCTACTGCCACCGTCGCACCGTGGCCGGGTGCGCGCAGGGGGGCGGCCGGGTCGTCCCGATGCCGTCCGGCAGGGGCGCAACGGGTCCGCCGGGCCCACCGGGCCGGGGATTACGGAGCGCGGCGCGCCCATGGCCCGCAGTCGTGGTGCCATGGAAGGGACACACCGACGAACGGAACCGTCACCATGAGCGGCGCCCCCCTGGCCGCTTGTCTGCACTCGCTGCGGGCCGTGGTCTTCGACACCGACGGGGTCATCACCGACTCCGCGCGGATGCATGCCGCGGCCTGGCAGGGCGCCTTCGACGCGTGTCTGACGGCAGCGGGCGGGCAACGCCCCTTCGACCCCGTGGACGACTATCTGCGCTATGTCGACGGCCGGTCCCGGCAGGACGGGGCGGCCGCCTTCCTGCGCGCACGGGGCCTCGAGCTGCCGCCGGGTACACCAAAGGACGCGCCGGGCACGGACACCGTCGCCGCCGTCGCGGCCCGCAAGGACGAGCTGTTCACCGCGCGCCTGCGGACCGAGCCCGTCGCCACCTGGCCCGGCACCGTGCGCCTGCTGCGGGTGCTGTGGGACCTCGGGGTGCCGTGCGCCGCCGTCTCGGCGTCCCGCCATGCCACCGAGTTGCTGGCCGCCGCCGACGTGCTCGGGCTCTTCCGGGCCGTGGTGGACGGCAACGAGGCGCGCCGGCTGAACCTGCCCGGCAAACCGGACCCCGCGCTCTTCCTCGAAGCGGCCCGGCGGCTCGGTGTCCCGGCCGCGGACACCGCCGTGGTGGAGGACGCGCTCGCCGGTGTCGAGGCCGGCCGCCGGGGCGGATTCGGCCTGGTGGTGGGCGTGGACCGGACGGCAGGACCGTACAGTGCCACCGCCCTGCGCCGCCGTGGCGCCGATGTGGTCGTGGCCGACCCGGGCGAGCTGCTGACGGCCGGGGAGGGGGGATGACGAGCACCTGGGCCTGGTCGTACGGCAGCCGGGGCGGGCAGATGACGCGCCCCTGGACCTGGTCGTACGAGGGGTACGACCCGGAGACGGAACGGCTGCGCGAAACGCTCTGTGCCCTCGGCAACGGCTACTTCGCCACCCGCGGCGCGGCGTCCGAGGTACCGGCCGGGCCCGCGCACTACCCCGGCACCTACGCCGCCGGCTGCTACAACCGGCTCACCTCGCTGGTGGCGGGGCGCCCGGTCGAGAACGAGGACATGGTCAACCTGCCCAACTGGCTCCCGCTGCGCTACCGCATCTGCCCCGCCGACGCGGCTCCGGGCCCCTGGCTCTCCCCCGACCACCCGCAGCTGACGGAGCACCGGCAGACCCTGGACCTGCGGCACGGCACGCTGACCCGCTGGTCGGTCTACGAGGACGAGGCCGGCCGGCGGCTGACCGTGGAGCAGTGCCGCCTGGTGCACATGGGAGAACCCCATCTGGCCGCGCTGCGCACCTGCTTCCGGTCCCGCGGGTGGGCGGGCACGGTGGAGGTGGAGTCCGGGATCGACGGTGCGGTGCGCAACGCCGGCGTCGCGCGCTACCGCGAGCTGGCGGACCAGCACCTGACGGGGTGGGAGACCGGCAGCGAGCTGCCGGACACCGTGTGGCTGAGCTGCCGCACCCTCGACTCGGACATCCGTATCGCGCTGGCCGCCCGGACCCGCGCCTCCGGCCGGGGCGGAGCGCCCATGCCACAGCTCACCGCGCTGGGGGCGTCCCACACCCTGGTCCTGCCCCTCCCCCCGGACTCCCCCGCGGTCGTCGAGAAGACCGTGGCGCTGTTCACCTCCCGCGACCCGGCGATCGAGAGCCCGCGGCATGCGGCCGTGGACTGTGTGGCCCTGGCCCCGCACTTCCGGCAGTTGCGGGCGTCGCACCGCCGGGCCTGGGAGAACCTGTGGCGGCAGGCCAAGCTGGAGGTCCCCGGGGAGGCGGGCGGGATCCTGCGGCTGCACCTCTTCCACCTCCTGCAGACCCTCTCGCCGCACACCGCCGAGCTGGATGCCGGGGTGCCGGCGAGGGGGCTGCACGGCGAGGCGTACCGCGGACATGTCTTCTGGGACGAGCTGTTCGTGCTCCCGTTCTTGAATCTGCACCTGCCGCAGGTCTCCCGCGCGCTGCTCGACTACCGCTACCGGCGGCTGCCCGCCGCCTGCCATGCCGCGCGGGAAGCGGGCCGCACCGGCGCCATGTACCCGTGGCAGAGCGCCGGTGACGGCCGTGAGGAGACCCAGCAGATCCACCTCAACCCGCGCTCGGGGCGCTGGCTGCCCGACTACTCCCGGCTCCAGCACCACGTCGGCTCGGCGATCGCCTACAACGTGTGGCAGTACGGACAGGCCAGCGGCGACACGGAGTTCCTGCACACCAGGGGCGCGGAGATGCTGCTGCAGATCGCCCGCTTCTGGGCCGCCTGTGCGGTCTGGGACGCCGCGCTGGGGCGGTACCGCATCCGCGGGGTCGTCGGTCCCGACGAGTACCACGACGGCTATCCGGACGCCGCCGCACCGGGAGTGGACGACAACGCCTACACCAATGTCACGGCGGCCTGGGTGCTGATGCGTGCCCTCGACCTCTGCCGCACGCTCCCCGAAGCCCATCAGCGGCAGCTGTACGAACGTCTCCAGCTCTGCCCGGAGGAGCCCGAGCGCTGGGAGGACATCGCGCACCGGCTCCATGTGCCCTACCACCGCGGGGTGATCAGCCAGTTCGCCGGATACGGGGACCTCGCCGAGCTGGACTGGCACGGATACCGGCGGCGCTACGGTGACATCCGCCGGCTGGACCGGATCCTGGAGGCGGAGGGCGACACGGTCAACCGCTACCAGGCCTCCAAACAGGCCGATGTGCTGATGCTGGGCTATCTCTTCTCGCCCTCGGAGCTCGCTTCGGTGTTCCGCCGGCTCGGCCATCCCCTGGACGACGACGTCTGGCACGCCACCGTCGACTACTACCTGCACCGCACCAGCCACGGCTCCACACTCAGCGCCCTGGTCCACGCCTGGGTCCTGGCCCGCGTCCACCGTCCCGACGCCTGGACGTTCTGCGAGGAGGCGCTGGCCGGGGATGTGGCGGACGTCCAGGGCGGCACCACCGCGGAGGGCATCCACCTGGGGGCGATGGCCGGCACCCTGGATTTCGTGCAGCGCGGGATGACCGGCCTGGAGACCCGCGACCAGGCGCTGTGGCTCGATCCGGCGCCGCTGCCGGAGCTCTCGAAGTTCGGGGTCCGCATCCGCTTCCGGCGCCACTGGGACGTCGATCTGCGCATCCGCGCCGAACAGGTACGGATCACGGTTCCGGCCTCCGAGAACCCCGCGATGCGGGTCAGGCTGCGCGACCGCTCGTTCTCGCTGGCGCCCGGTACGTCCCGCCGGCTCGATCTGCCCGGCGACTGACGGAGGCCGAAGGACCCCGCCGGCCACGGCCCGTCCGCCGGTCACTGCTCAGCGGCCGGGCACGGCCCGCCAGTCGCCCGACGGGCCGTTGCCGCCGCCGGGGACGGCGGGGCGCTCAGCGCCGCAGCGGGCCCTCGCAGCGGAAGTCCGCGGTGCCGGCCCGGCCCGTGGACCAGATCTCGGTGGGGCCGAAGGAGCAGTTCATATCGGCGAGGTTGTTCGCGGCGGGCCGGGTGCGGTCGAGGATGAAGTAGTCGACGGTTTCGGCCATGTCCTTGAAGACCCGGCCGGGGTCGCCGGAGTTGGCGAGGTTGGCGGTGATCCGGCCGGTGCAGGTGAACCGGCCGAGGCCCGGGTCGCCGTCGTCCTTGCAGACGGGCGTGTTGGAGGTGGCGGCGGCGAAGGCGCTCTGTACCTCTGCGGGGGTGGCGAACTTCAGGGACCCGTTGGGCGTGAACCTCGTGTCCGGAACGAAGAGGTCGTCGACGATGGCGATCTGCGCGTCGAGGAAGGCGTCGTACTGCTGCTGCAGCCCCGCGTCGGATCCCATCCGGTTGCGCCAGGAGTCGAAGGCGGCCGGGTCGTCCGCCCGCAGATACCGGTACATCTCCTGGAGCATCGCGGGGTGGTCGCGCCACAGGAACTCGAAGAACGTCCCGGCGTAGGAGTAGAAGCGGAAGCCGTCGCGGTCGTACGTCGCGTGCAGGAACTCGTTGATGCTCATCCGGGCCTTGCCGTCCGCGGTGTCCGCGATGATGTCGCGGACGAGTGACCGGCGCACGGCGATGCCGTTGTCACGGGTCGAGCCGTCGAAGAACTCGGCACTGCCCTCGTCCATGGCGGTGGTGCGGTCGCCCTCGTACCAGGGGCCCTCGCCGAAGAAGCCGGGGACGGCGAAGCGGCCGTTGAGGTAGTGGACGTACTCGTGCCGGAAGAGCTCTTCGAGGGTGAGGCGGGAGTCCTGGGGGACGCGCCGCTGGTAGGTGTAGAAGGTCGCGCCCTGCTCGATGTAGACGCCGCCGTTGTTGGTGCCCATGCCGGTGAGCAGCGGGTGGTAGACCTCGTAGTCGGCGCGGGAGGCGTACAGGACGATGGTGAGCGTGGTGTTGGGGTCGCCCGCCAGCGGTTCGGTGGTGCCGAGCACCCGGTGGAACTGGGCCCTGACCTGCTTGGACGCGTAGTAGAGCTGGTCGACGACGGCGCGGTCGAGGGCGGTGCGGACCTTGATGGCACCGTTGTCGTAGGAGTAGGTGCGCGGGAAGATCCGCTTTTCGATGTCGTCCTTGCACACCGCGTACGGCTTGCAGGCGTCGAAGAAGATGAGCCAGCCGGTGACCTTGGCCCAGGGTTCGCTGCCGTCGCCGAAGTTGCGCACGGTGGTGGGGAGGAGGGCGCCGAGGTCGGTGACGATGGCGTTCTTGAGGGAACCGATCTGGCCGAAGCGGCCGTACTCCCCGAGCGCATCGCGTACGGCCCAGGCGTTGGGCGTCCCCTTGAGGTGGGTGTATCCGGCGAATGCCTTGAAGGCGGCGCGGTAGGCGGGGTCGGCGGCGGCCGCGTACTGGAAGGCGGTGTCCTTGTTGCCGGGGTAGACGCCCAGGTAGTTGACGGAGAGCGCGGCGAGGGCGGCGTTGCCCCAGGCCGGGTCCTTGTGGGTGGCGGGGTGGGCCGCGTCCAGAGTGGCCAGTACCCGCTGGATCAGGTCGAGTTGGTGCTGCCGCAGGCCCGGGGCGCTGGCGGCGTACAGGGCTTCGCGCAGGGTGTCGGCGTTGGCCCGGGTGACGTCGAAGGTGCGGGCCGCGGTGCCGAAGGCCTCGACGGCGCGGCGCACGGCGTCGACGGTGGGGGCGTCGGTGGTGTCGATCTCGTCGTGCGAGAAGTCCTGGTAGGCCACCGCGTGCAAGTACGTGAACATCTCGTACAGATGGCTGGTGTTCTTGCCGTCATGGGAGGCGGCGAGACCGGTGATGCGACGGGCCACCGCCTGGACGTGGGCGTCGGACATGACGGGGATGAGCCGGGGGTCCCAGGTCCACACGAGGGTGCGCAGACAGCCGTCGGCCGTGACGGCCGGGTCGGCGAGGAAGTCCGCGAACTGTTCGGGGTTCAGGCCGGTGATGCCGTCGAGGGTACAGGGGGCGACCTCGGGTCTCGGGCCCTGCGACGGGCCCGCGGGCTTGGTCTGGGGGCCCGGTATGCGGCCCCTCTCGACGAGGGCTCGGGGGGCCGGCGCCGGGGCGGCGCCGGACTTCGGGGCGCCGGCGAGGCGTTGGGCGTGGTCGAAGGGGTTGGCGGTGGGGGCGGCGGGCCGGTGTCCGGGCTGCGCCGCCCGGGCCCGCTGCGAGGAGGTGGCCGACGGGTGGGGTGCCGCCTGGGCGGCCTGGACGGCCGGCAGGACGAGGGTGGTGGCGAGGGTCGCGGCCAGCAGGACGCTGCGCGGCAGACGCGAAGGGGACACCTGAACCTCCGGGAGGGGGTGGGGGGTTGTGTGGGGATGGAGGCGGTGGCCTTCACTCCACGAGGTGTGACCCATAACATAGTAATGTGAAATTGCACTGACAAGACTTCAGGTAGCTTTCTTTACCGGAGGTGTACTTTGACCGCGCGCACCCCCCAACTCCACACCGGTAGCCATGACTTGCCGGTGTCGGACGCCCTCGCCACCTTCATGACCGACGGGTGGGCCGCCACCCCGCCCCCCGACGGGCCCCGCGTCCCCGGCTTCACCCGGTTCGCCGGCCGCCGGGCCCGGCTCGCCGCCCGCTTCCCCGGCGAGCGACTGACCATCCCCGCCGGGGAATTGAAGGTCCGCTCCCACGACTGCGATCACCGCTTCCGCCCGCACAGCGCCTACGCCTGGCTGACCGGGCTGACGGGCGAGGACCAGCCGGGGCACGTCCTGGTGCTGGAACCGGACGGCGAGGCGGTGCTGTACCTGCGGCCGCGGCCGCCGCGGGACGGCGGTGGCGCGTTCTACCGGGACCGCCGTTACGGCGAGTTCTGGGTGGGCCGCCGCCCCGACCTCGCCGAGGCCGAACGCCGCACCGGCCTCCGCTGTGCGCACCTGGACGACCTCGCACCCCACCGGCCCGGGAGGGACGCCGCGCACGACGCCGAACTCGCCTCCGCACTCAGCGAGTTGCGGCTGGTGAAGGACGACTGGGAGGTGGCTCAGCTCCAGGAGGCCGTCGCGCACACCACCGCCGGCTTCGAGGATGTCGTACGGTCCCTGCCCGCCGCACTGCGCCACCCGCGCGGCGAACGCTGGATCGAGGGGGTCTTCCAGCTGCGCGCCCGCGCCGAGGGCAACGGCACCGGGTACGAGACCATCGCCGCCGCCGGCGCCCATGCCTGTGTGCTCCACTGGACCCGCAACGACGGGCCGCTCGACCCCGGCCAGTTGCTGCTGCTGGACGCGGGCGTGGAGACCGGCACGCTGTACACCGCCGACCTCACCCGCACCCTGCCGCTCTCCGGACGCTTCTCGCCCGTCCAGCGCCGGGTGTACGACCTGGTGCTCGCCGCGCAGGAGGCGGGCATCGCCGCTCTCAAGCCGGGCGCGAGCTTCCGGGACTTCCACCGGGCCTGTACGGGCGTCCTGGCCGAGGGGCTGGCCGACTGGGGCGTCCTGCGCATCCCGGCGCGGGAGGCGCTGGCCGCCGACAGCGGCCTGTACCGGCGCTACACGCTGTGCAGTTCGGGCCATATGCTCGGCCTCGATGTGCACGACTGCGCACGGGCCCGCGCGGAGCAGTATCTGGACGGCGTCCTGGCGGAGGGGCAGGTCCTGACCGTCGAGCCGGGGCTCTATCTCCAGCCCGACGACGAGACCCTGCCGCGCGAACTGCGCGGTATCGGGGTCCGGATCGAGGACGATCTGGTGATCACCTCGGACGGTGCCCGGCTGATGTCGTCGGCGCTGCCGCGCACCGCCGACGGGGTGGAGGAGTGGATGGACGGGCTCCTCACCGGCCGGGACCGAGCGGGCCGACCGGACTGAGCGGGCCGACCGGGCTCCCCGTCCGCCCGGTCAGCCCCGGCGGGCGGCCCGCGGCCGCTGCGGTCGCGGCACGAGCGGTTCCTCGCGGCCCTGGGCCCACAGCGAGCGGACATGGCCGAGGTGGCGGGCCATACAGGCCTCGGCCGCCTCGGCGTCGCCCGTCAGCATCACGTCGAGCAGTTCGACGTGCTCCTCGGCGGAGGGCAGCAGTTGGTTGCGCTCGTCGAGGCGGGTGAGGCCGTACAGCCGGGAGCGCTTGCGCAGGTCCCCGACCGTCTCGACCAGGCGGTCGTTGCCGCTGAGGCCGAGCAGTTCGAGGTGGAAGCGGCGGTCGGCCTCCAGGTAGCCGATGAGGTCGTGCGCGCGGGCGGCGGCGACGATCTCCAGGGCGGCAGGGCGCAGGGCCTCCAGCTGTGCCCGGTCGGCGGTGCGGGTGACCTGGCCGACGACCGGGACCTCGATCAGGGCACGGATCTCGGTGTACTGGTCGAGGTCGCGCTCGCTCACCTCGGTGATCCGGAAGCCCTTGTTGCGTACCGGCTCCACCAGCCCCTCGCGGGCGAGGTCGAGCATCGCCTCGCGCACGGGGGTGGCGGAGACCCCGAAGTCCGCGGCGAGGCCCGGGGCCGAGTAGACCGACCCCGGGCACAGCTCCCCCGCGATCAGGGCCGCGCGCAGTTGATGGGCGACCTGGTCGCGAAGCCGCTCCTGCGCGGTGATCAGGCTGCGGTGCTTGAGTTCACCCATCGTGGTCCTCCGGATTGGCGCGGAGTGCCAGCGTACAATGTCACGTTGCGCGAACTTCCCGGTGGCGGGCGGCCGTCGGCCGCACGGCCGTGTGTCACAGCACGAACCCCGCGGGGAACGGGTCGGACGGGTCGAGGAAGTACTGCGCGGTGCCGGTCACCCAGGCCCGGCCGGTGACGGTGGGGACGACGGCCGGGAACGGGCCGGCCGTGGTGGTGGAGACGAGGCGGCCGGTGAACTCCGTTCCGATGAACGACTCGTTGACGAAGTCCTGGTGGAGCGGGAGTTCGCCGCGTGCGTGGAGCTGCGCCATCCGGGCGGAGGTGCCCGTACCGCACGGCGAGCGGTCGAACCATCCGGGGTGGATGGCCATCGCGTGCCGGGAGCGGGCGGCGTCCGACCCCGGCGCGGCGAAGTAGACGTGCTTGAGGCCGCCGATCCGCTCGTCCTCGGGATGGACCGGCCGGTCGGTGGCGTTCACGGCTTCCATGAGGGCCAGTCCGACGGCGAGGATGTCGCCCTTGCGGGCCCGGTCAAAGGGCAGGCCGACGCTGTCCAGCGGCAGGATCGCGTAGAAGTTGCCGCCGTAGGCGAGGTCATAGCTCAGCGTGCCGTAGCCCGGGACGGCGATCTTGCGGTCCAGTCCGGCGCAGAAGGCGGGCACATTGGTGAGGGTGACGGCCGTGGCCGCCCCGTCCCGGACCTGCACCTGTGCGGTGACGAGCCCGGCGGGGGTGTCGAGCCGCACCCTGGTCACGGGTTCCACGGCCTCCACCATGCCGGTCTCGACGAGGACGGTGGCCACCCCGATCGTGCCGTGCCCGCACATCGGCAGGTAGCCGGAGACCTCGATGAACAGGACACCGTAGTCGGCGTCGGGCCGGGTCGGCGGCTGGAGGATCGCGCCGCTCATGGCGGCATGGCCGCGCGGCTCGTACATCAACAGCGTACGGACGGCGTCGCGGTGCTCGGCGAAGTGCAGCCGGCGCTCGGCCATGGTGGCGCCGGGGACGGTGCCGATGCCGCCGGTGATGACACGGGTGGGCATGCCCTCGGTGTGGGAGTCGACGGCGTGGAAGACATGGCGGGTGCGCATGGCGGGCCCCTTCTCAGTGGTGGCCGTCGGCGAGGAGCTTTCCGGTGGCGGCGCGCAGCGCGGCCGCGTGCTCGGTGGTGAGCGGGGAGCGTGGCGGGCGGGTCGGGCCGCCGCGGTGTCCGGCGAGGTCCATGGCGAGCTTGATCGCCTGCACGAACTCGGGCCGGGAGTCCCAGCGCAACAGCGGGTGCAGGGCGCGGTAGAGCGGCCGCGCGGTGTCGAGGTCACCGGCGAGGGCGGCACGGTAGAGGGTGCCGCACGCCTCGGGCAGTGCGTTGGGGAAGCCCGCGATCCAGCCGACGGCACCGGCGAGGGCGAGTTCGAGCAGGACGTCGTCGGCGCCGATCAACAGGTCCAGTTCCGGGGTGAGTTCGGCGATCTCGTAGGCCCTGCGGACATCGCCGCTGAACTCCTTGACGGCGACGATGCTGCCGTCGGCGTACAGGTCGGCGAGGAGGCCGGGGGTGAGGTCGACCTTGGTGTCGAAGGGGTTGTTGTAGGCGACGACGGGCAGGCCGGCCGCGGCCACCTCGGCGAAGTGGGCACGGACCGCGGCCGGTTCGGCGCGGTAGCCGTTGGGCGGCAGCAGCAGGACGGATCCGGCGCCCGCCTCGGCGGCCTGCTCGGCCCACCGGCGCGAGGCGGCACTGCCGTAGGCGGAGACCCCGGGCATCACCCGGTCGCCGTCACCGGCGGCCGCCACGGCGGTGCGGACGACCCGGGCGCGCTCGTCGTCGGTGAGCGTCTGGTACTCGCCGAGGGAGCCGTTGGGGACGACACCGTCGCAGCCGGCGGCGAGCAGCCGGGCCACCTGGTCGGCGTAGGCGTCGTGGTCAACGGAGAGGTCGTCGCGGAAGGGGAGGGTGGTGGCAACCATGATGCCGTGCCAGGAGCGGGTGCGGGTGCGGGTGACCATGGGAAGTCTCCTTCTATGAGGTGTGACATTTTACTGAGCGTCCCAGGGGCTTGCCAAGGACGCCCGGAATCGAACTAGCCCTGTCCGTCCGCGAGTTCCCCCAGGATGACGGGACAAGCGAGGGGTCTGCGATCGGCCGTGGGTCCGGCCTGACCCGCGAGGCGGGCCACCGCGGGGCCGCACATCCGCCCCTGGCACCAGCCCATTCCGGCCCGGGTGAGCAGTTTGACGGTCCGGGTGTCGCGGGCGCCGAGGCCGGATACGGCGTCCTGGATCCGGCCGGCCGTGACCTCCTCGCAGCGGCAGACCTCGGTGTCCGCCCGGAGCCAGCCGGTCCAGCCGGGGCCCGGCGCATGCGCGGCGGCCATGGTCCGGGCGAAGCTCCGCAACCGGTCCCGGCGACGGCGCAGCGAGCCGTGGGCACCCCGGCCCGCAATGCTGTGCGCCGCCACCTCGCCCTCCACGAAAGCAAGTTCCGCACCCCCGACTCCCCCGGCCTCACCGGCCGCCCAGACGCCGTCGACCGTCGTCCGCTGCTGGTCGTCGAGCACCAGCGCCCAGGTGCCGTCCGGAGTACGACGGGTGGCGCAGCCCAGTGCCGTGGCCGGCTCCAGTTGCGGTACGAGCCCGTGCCCGACGGCGAGCGCGTCGCAGGGGATGCGCAGCCCGGTTCCGGGCAGCGGCCGCCAGTCCCGGTCGAGCCGGGTCAGGGTGACGGCTTCGACCCGGTCGGTACCGTGCACGGCGGTGACCGCGCTGCGGGAGCGGAGACGTACGCCGTGGCGGAGCAGGGTCACCGCGTGACCGGCCCCTTCGGCGAGCTTGCGGGGGTTGGCGGCAAGTGTGCGCGGGGCACGGGCGTAGCCGGCGTAGCCGCTCGCCTCGGCGACCACCGGCACGGTGGCGCCGGCCGCGGCGAGCGTTCCGGCGACGGCGAGCAGCAGCGGCCCGCTGCCGGCGACCACGATCCGCCGTCCCGGCATCACCAGCCCCGCCTTGAGCATGGCCTGCGCGCCTCCCGCCCCCACGACACCGGGCAGCGTCCAGCCGGGGAAGGGCAGTTGACGCTCGTACGCGCCGGTGGCGAGGAGCACGTGCCGCGCCCTCACCTCGGCCCGGCCCTGCCCGCCGTCGGGGCCGGTGACCGCGTGCACGGTCCAGTGCGCCGGTTCCCGGGTGACGGCCCAGACGTGGTGCGCCGCGAAGTGGCGCACCCGGCCCGCGGCTACTTGCGCGTCCAGCCGCGCGGTGCGTCGCGCGAAGGCGCGCCAGGAGTGGTGCAGTGCCTCGGGGCGGGCGGCGCCCAGCCCGGGAGCCGGCTGCCGGTAGAACTGTCCGCCGGGCCGCGCGGCCGCGTCGACGAGCGCCACCCGCAGCCCGAAGCCGGCGGCGGTGACGGCGGCGGCGAGCCCGGCCGGCCCCGCGCCGATGACCACGAGGTCGTGGGTGTCAGACGGTGAGATCGGCATGCCCGTGTCCCTCCTGGGTGGTGATCGTGTCCCCGGGCCGGGCGGGCACCAGGCAGGCCCGTTGATTGGGTTGGCCGTTGACGGTGGCCAGACAGTCGAAGCAGGAGCCGATCCCGCAGAAGGCCCCGCGCGGCCGCCCGTCGCGTCGTGTGGTCCGCCAGGAGAGCACACCGGCCGCCCAGAGCGCGGCGGCGATGCTCTGACCGGGCAGCGCGGGCAGCGGCCGCCCGTCGAACCGGATCTCGAACGCCGGTCCCGGCGCGGCCCGTACGACGTCGGCGGGGGTGCGGCGACGGGTCATCCCCGGACTCCTCTCGGTGGTGGTGTGCGGGCGGGCGGACGACGGCACCGGCAGGGCGGGCGGCGTCATACCTCCCCCGCCCCTTCCTCCCCTGCCTCTTCCTCTCCCGCGCCTTCGCCGAACCGGTCCGGGCGGAACGGCCGCGCGTCCAGCGGACCGGGCGTCCCCGTCAGCGCGTGGGCGATCAGCCGGCCGGTGGCCGGGGCGAGCCCGATGCCCGCGCCCTCGTGGCCGCAGGCGTGCAGCAGGCCCGGCAGGCGCGGGTCGGCGCCGATCGCCGGGAGGTGGTCGGGGAGGTAGGGGCGGAACCCCTGATAGGTGCGCATCACCCGGACGCCTGCCAATACGGGGAACAGGGCAGCGGCTTGGGCGGCGAGCCGGCGCAGCACCCCGACCGAGAGCGTGCGGTCGAAGCCGATCCGTTCCCGGCTGGCACCGATCAGGACCGGGCCGGCCGGGGTGCCCTCGACGACGGCGGAGGTCTGCAGCGCCGCCGATCCGCTGGCCACATCGGCGACATAGTCCGCGGCGTAGACCTTGCGGCGTACGACACGCGGCAGCGGCTCGGTGACCAGCACACATCCCCGGCGGGGCAGGACGGGGACCCGCACCCCCGCGAGCGCGGCCAGCCGGCCGGCCCAGGTGCCGGTGGCGTTCACCACCGCGGGGGCCAGGAGGTCGCCCCGCGGGGTACGGACGCCCCGTACCCTCCCGCCGGGCCCCCTCAGGACGGCCGTGACCTCCGCGCCCAGGTGCAGCCGCGCCCCGGAGACACGCAGCAGATGGGCGGCGGCCAGGGCGGGCTGGACCTGGGCGTCCTGCGGGTAGAGGACGCCTCCGGCGAGGCCGGGCGCCAGGTGTGGTTCGGCGTCCCGCAGGCGGTCGGCAGCGAGGCAGTCGCTCCGCACACCCGCCCTCTCCTGCGCCGCGCGGAAGGCGCGCAGCGCCGCCATGCCGGGTTCGTCGGAGGCGACGACCAGCCCGCCCTTCGCCTCGTACTCGATCTCCGGCGGCAGCCCGGCGGCGAGTTCGCGCCACAACCGGAGGGAGAGCAGCGCGAGTTCGAGTTCGGGTCCCGGTTCCTTGTCGGAGACGAGCAGATTCCCCTCACCGGCGCCGGTGGTACCGCCCGCGACGGGTCCGCGGTCGACGACGGCGACGTCAAGGCCGGACCGGGCGGCGTAGTAGGCACACGCGGCGCCGACCACTCCGGCCCCGACGATGACCACATCCGGAGCATCCAAAGACTGTCTGTGTCTCGTGGGCACCTCAGTAATATGTCACACAACACAGGCGCCGGAAAGAGGACTTGGCCAACCGCCGTCATGGCTTCGCCACCGGCCCTGACGGCCCCGGGGCGCCGGAGGGCGGGTAGGGGCAATACCGGCGGCGGTGGTCACCGGCTCCGGGTCCGCTCCGCGATCCAGCCCGCCATGGCCCGTACACCGATGCCGATGGCGCGCTCGTCCGGGGCGAAGTCGGGGTGGTGCGGGTAGCTGGTGGTGAGGGGTGCACCGGGGGCACGGACACCGAGGAAGGTGAACGTGCCGGGGAGGCGGTCCAGGTAGAGGGCGAAGTCCTCGCCGCTGAAGGGCGGAAAGGCGGCATGGAGCTCGGTCACCGCGTCTCGGCCGAGGGTGTGCCGGAGGTGCCGGGCGAGTACGCGGGCGTCGTGTTCGGGGCAGACCATGGCAGGGAACGGCTCGGCGGGGAAGCTCACCCCGGCCCCCGCGTACACCGCGGCCAGGTGACGGATGTCCTCACGTACCTCTACGTACCACTCCGGAGGCCAGCAGCGGTAGGACACCCTCACCTTGGCCTCCTCCGCCCGTGCCCGCAGGGCCACGAACCGGGCCAGCGGTCCGTCGGGCAGCTGGGCGTCGGCGACGATGCGCTCAAAGTCCGCGGGGGTCTGCGGCAGCGCTACCGTGGCGAGCGCACCGATCTCGCCGGCCAGCCGTCGCGCGGCATCGGGCGCATCCGGCCCGGAGACGGTCACCTCCGCCTTGTCCTGGCCCGGCATCCCGAACCCCGGGGTCACGGCGAACCGGCCGACGGGGAACGGCCCGCAGTGCAGGGCGTGGATCTCCTCCACGCGGGTGCGCTCCAGCACACCCGAGTCGATCAGCGCACGGGCCCCCGACAGGGTCTCCTCGGCGGGCTGGAAGAGGAACACCACCGTTCCCTCCAGGTGCCGCCGCAGCCGCGCCAGGACCTGGGCGACGCCGAGCGCCACAACGGTGTGGATGTCGTGCCCGCAGAGATGGGCCACCGCCTGTCCGCCCCCGACGATGTCCTTGGGCGGCACCGCGTCCAGGTCCGCCCGGTACGCGACGGTCCGGCCCGGACGCGTCCCCCGCAGGACGCCGACGACGCCGTGGCCGCCCACCCCGGTGGTGACGGTCAGCCCGGCTTCCCGCAGCTCCCGGGCCACCACAGCGGCGGTGCGCTGCTCCTGCCCCGGTGCCTCGGGGTGCCGGTGGATGTCCCGCCGCAGCGCGATCAGCCCCTGCTCCAGCCGCGCCACCTCGGCGTCCACCACTCCTTGCCCCATCGCCTGCCTCCGCCCGTCGGCAACGGCCCTGCCCGCGGCTCCCCACACGACTCCCGCACCGGCTGCCGCCGTGCCGGCCAGTAACGTACGACGCGCGAGAGCGCGCTCCCCGGGACTGTCCACCGGTCCCCCTTCGGTCTCTCACCTGGCATACAGTTGACGTGCGTTGGCCTTCTGTACGACACGATGGACGTATGCAGGGCCCGTTGCCCATCCGGCGTGCCCCCGTGTGGAGGTGGGGACAACCCCCGTGGGGAACGCTTGCACGCAGCGCGGGCAGCGGACGTCCCCGCGGGAAAAGGTCATGGACCACCTGCCACCGTGGTCCGTCCTAGAGTGATCTGATGGGCACTCACATAGATCAAGGCGGGCCGCAGGACTCCGGGGATGCCGTCGCGGGGCCCGTCCCGACCAATGTGGTGGGTCTGTCCCCGGTGTTCACCGACACACTGTGGCGCATCGCCGTCCGCCTCACCCCCGTGGAAACCGACCTGCTGCGTACCGCACCGCTACGGCGCCTGCACTTCGTGGCGCACGGCGGGGCCTCCACGCTGAGCACCTTGCAGTCGTACTCCCGGCTGGAGCACACCCTCGGTGTACTGGCGCTGGTCGCGCACTTTCGTCCGGAGGACGAACTCCTCCGGGTCGCAGCGTTGTTGCACGACATCGGCCACCTGCCCTTGAGTCACACCCTCGAAGGCGTTTCCGGCCTTGACCACCACGCCATCGGCTTGCGGTTGCTGCGGTCCGGCCCCATCCAGTCTGCGCTGGAGAGGCACGGGTTCAGCGCCGAGGCCGTCGCCACCGCCCTCGGCGTGCAGCCGCCCTCGCCACTGACCAACCGCTCCGGCTTGCTGAATCTCGACCATCTCGATTCCTATGTGCGCAGTGGTCGTGCCGCCGGGCGGCTCCCCGTCGATCCGGCCGTCATATTGAGCCGGCTCGGCCTCCGGGAGGCCGCGGTATCGGCCGACCGCGGGACCGCCGCGGCACTGGTCGACTTGGTCTGCGCCGAAGCCCGGCTGCACACCTCGTGGGACAACGTGGGTCCGGCCTCGGTGGTCCGCCGCCTGGCCGGCCGGCTGCTCGACGACACGGCCCTCACCCCGGACCGGCTCGCCCGGATGACCGACCCCCAGCTGTGGTCCGCGTTCGACTCCTGCGCTGCCACCCGGGCCGAGAGCGCCATGATCCGGTACGAGCTCCATCGATTGCGGGTCACGGCCGGACGTGCCCCCGGGGATCGTCCCGGCTGGGACTTCTCCCTGCGCAAGATCTACAGGTCCGCACCGCTGGTGGAGGGGCAGCGAATCGAGGTCGCCGCGCCCGAACTGGCGGCGCAGTTGGACGCTTTGACGTCGTTGTCCACCACGTTCCGCGTCTGGTGGGGTTGAGTTCCGGCCCGGTCCAGGCCGGTGGCGGCCCGTTCCAGGCCGGTGGCGGCCCGGACGGCAGCCGGGGGGCGCGTCACGACCGCGTACGTTGCCCGAAGCACCACTAGCGTGGAGGGATGAACGACACCGGGGCGCCGGGGGCACCGCCCGGCAGGGACGAGGCGGCCTTCCCCCTCCATCACGCCGGGCGCTGCGGCGACCTCGCGGAGCTCGACGCGCAGCTGGTCCGCTGCCGGGCCTGTCCCCGGCTGGTGGAGTGGCGTGAGGAGGTCGCGGCGCATCCGCGGGCGGCGTTCCGGGACCAGGAGTACTGGGCGCGGCCCGTCCCGGGATTCGGGCCGTCCGACGCGGCGTTGGCCATCGTGGGGCTGGCTCCTGCCGCGCACGGCGGCAATCGCACCGGCCGGATGTTCACCGGGGACGCCTCCGGTGACTTCCTGTTCGCCGCCCTCCATGCGGTGGGTCTCGCTTCCCGGCCCACCGCGACGCACCGGGGCGACGGGCTGGAGCTGTACGGAGTGCGGGTCACCGCGCCGGTCCACTGCGCTCCGCCGGACAACCGGCCCACGCCCGCCGAGCGGCGTACCTGCCGGCCGTGGCTGTCGGCGGAGTTCGAACTCCTCAGCCCCGGCCTGCGTACGGTCGTGGCGCTCGGTGCTTTCGGCTGGCAGGCGCTGCTGCCCGTACTGGGCGACGCGGGGTGGCCGCTGCCCCGGCCCCGCCCCGCGTTCGGTCACGGCGTACAGCTGACCCTGCCCGCCACCGGGCGGCGGCGGGAACTCCAGGTGCTCGGCAGCTACCACCCCAGCCAGCGCAATACGTTCACCGGCCGGCTCACCTTCGACATGCTCGTCGGTCTGCTCTCCCGCGCCGCCGGACTCGCGGGGCTGGAGCCGCCGGGAGGCTGACGAACGGGAGGGGCGACCGGGAGAAGAGACCTCCGGGCTTTACGTTCCGCCGCCATGCGGCCCCGGGCGCCGACTTCTATCCTGAGAGGCGAGACGGCTGCGCAGACCGGTGGGTGACGGGATTACGGCCGAGGAGTGCTCGTGCGCCATCACGTGGCGGACCAGATCGCGGGGACCGTTTCGGGCGGTTCCTTCTCGCACCGGGACCGGGCGGTGATCGTCGCTGCCGCGCTGTCCATGCTCATCGTGCAGATGGACTGGTTCGCGCTCGATCTGATGCTCCCGGTCATCGCCCGGGATTTCGGGACCTCGTCCACCGATCTGCAGTGGCTGGTCAGCGGCTACATGGTGGCCGTCGGCGCGTTGATGATCGTGGGCGGCCGGGCCGCCGATCTGCATGGGCGGCGACGGGTCATCGTGCTCGGGCTCATCACGTTCGCCGCCCTGTCCGTGGTGTGCAGCGCTGCCCAGAACGCCCCGTGGCTCATTGCCGCACGGGTGGTACAGGGCACCGGCGCGGCCTTGATCTTCCCCGTTTCCGTGGCGGTGGTGACCAGTTACTTCCGCGACGACCGGCAGGGGCGGGCGGTCGGTACGGTGCTGGCGTTCAGTTCCGTCGGCACCGCGCTGGGGCCCTTCGTGGGCGGCGTCTTCGCCGAACACGTCAGCTGGCGTGCGGTGTTCCTGCTCAATGTGCCGGTGTGCCTGGCCGCCGTGCTGCTGGTGCTGCGCTTCGTGCCCGAGAGCCGCGACCAGCAGGCGACCCGGCATCTCGACCTGCCCGGTGCGGCGACCGTCGCCCTCGGTCTGGCCTGCCTGATGGTGGCTGTCGACCAGGGCCAGGGCTGGGGGTGGGGCTCCGCGGCCACGCTGGCCACCGCCGCCGCCGGGATCGCCTTCCTCGTGCTGTTCGGCGCGGTGGAGCGGCGGACGCCGGAGCCGTTGATCGATCTCTCGCTGTTCCGCAACGTGAAGTTCGATGTGATCACCCTCGCGGGCTCGCTCTCGAATGTGGTCTATTGCCTGATCGCGGTGTTCTCCGCGCTCTATCTGCAGCAGGCCCGGGGACTGTCGCCGTTTCACGCCGGGTTGATCTTTCTGGCGCTCTCCTGCGGGGTCGGCGCCGCCAGTTACCGGGCCGGGCAGCTGGCCCTGCGCTGGCGTGCCGAGCGGTTGATGGCCTGCGGCATGCTGACGAGCGGTGCCGGGCTGCTGGTGCTGACCTGGGTGCGGCCCCTGGGCTGGTACGCGGTGGTCTTCCTGGTCTGCGGAGTGGGCATCGGGCTGGGGTGGGCGCTGACGAATGTGGCCACGCAGGCGCATGTGCCCGCGGAGCGGACGGGAGCGGCATCGGGGCTGGTGCTGACGTCGCTGGTGCTGTTCGGGGCGGTGAGCGTGGCCGTCGCGGCGACGGTGCTGGAGGTCGTCAGCGGCTCCCCGTCGACCGCGGCAGCCGACGGCCCCGCCATCGAAACCGTCCTGCGCGGCACGTCCGTACTGGCCTTCCTCGGTGCCTTCGGTCTGCTCGCGGTCAGTGCACCGGGGCTGCGGGCCCGGGCCGGTTCAACGGTTCCCGGCTGAGGGCCCGGCACGGAGCTGATCCGGGTCCCGGGCCCCGCCCGGTCATGTGTCAGCGCGCGCCGTACACCGGCCGTGGCTCCCCGGCCGCGGCCAGCAGTTCGCGCGCGGCCGCGCCCGCCTCGGCCGGTGTCCAGCGGCTCTTTCCGTCCACGGTGGGGCCGGGGCGCCAGCCCTCCATCACGGTGATCCGGCCCGCCTCGGCCTCGAAGACCCGGCCGGTGACCCCGGCGCTCTCGGCGGAGGACAGCCAGACCACCAGCGGCGAGACATTCTCCGGGGCCATCGCGTCGAACTCCCCCGCGGCGGGCGCCGCCATCGTCGCGGCGAAGGTCTGCTCGGTCATACGGGTGCGGGCCGCCGGTGCGAGGGCGTTGACCCGCACGCCGTAGGGGGCGAGTTCGGCGGCGGCGACGAGGGTGAGGCCGAGGATGCCGGCCTTGGCGGCGGAGTAGTTGCCTTGGCCGACACTGCCGAACAGCCCGGCGCCCGAACTGGTGTTGACGATCCGGGCGTCGGGGGTGCGGCCGGCCTTGGCCTCGGCCCGCCAGTGCGCCGCGGCATGCCGCAGGGGCAGGAAGTGGCCCTTGAGGTGGACCCGGATGACCGCGTCCCAGTCGTCCTCACCGAGGTTGACCAGCATCCGGTCGCGCAGGAATCCGGCGTTGTTGACGAGGGCGTCGAGGCGGCCGAAGGCCTCCAGGGCGGTGGTGACGAGCGAGGCGGCGCCGTCGGTGGTGGTGATGTCGCCGGTGTGGGCGACGGCTTGGCCGCCGCGGGCCCGGATCTCGTCGGCGACCCGCTGGGCCGGTCCGGCCGAGGCGCCCGCCCCGTCGGGGGCCACCCCGAGGTCGTTCACCACGACCCGGGCGCCTTCGGCGGCGAGGGCCAGCGCGTGGGCCCGGCCGAGTCCACGGCCCGCCCCGGTGACGGCGGCCACGCGTCCCGTGCAGATTCCGGTGCCGGTCATGTCCGTACTCCTTTTCCGGTCATGTCAGTTGCCCTTCATGGCGTCGGGCGCGGTGGGGTGGTCGACGGTGGTGGCGGCGTCGGGCGTCGCGGAGTGATTGACCGTGGCGGCGTCGAGGAAGGCGGGGCGTTCTCCGCCGCCGTGGACGAGCAGGCTCGCCCCGGTCAGGTAGGCGGCCCGGTCGGAGGCGAGGAACACGCAGGCGTCGCCGATCTCGGCGGGTTCGGCGAGCCGGCCGAGCGGGACGGTGGCACCGACGGCCGCGATGCCCGCCTCGTCGCCGTAGTGCAGGGCGGCGAGTTCGGTGCGCACCATGCCGAGGACGAGGGTGTTGACCCGTACGTCGGGGGCCCATTCGACGGCCATGGAGCGGGCGAGGTGGTCCAGGCCCGCCTTGGCCGCGCCGTAGGCGGCGGTGCCGGGCGAGGGGCGGGTGCCGCTGACGCTGCCGATCATGAGGACCGAACCGCCGGCCGGCCCGCCCCGCAGCGCCTCGTAGGCGGCGAGCGAGGCGGTCAGCGGCGCGAGGAGGTTGAGCGCGACGACCCGGGCGTGCCGCTCGGCCGCCCCCTCCCCCAGCAGCCGGTACGGCGTGCCTCCGGCGTTGTTGACCAGGCAGTCCAACCGGCCGTAGTCGTCCGCGAGCCGGGCGAAGAAGGCGTGGACGGCGGCCTGGTCGCGCAGGTCCAGGGGGCAAAAGCGCGCGGTGCGGCCGGCCGCGGCGACGGGGGCGTCCGGTGGCCGGCGCGCGCAGATGACGACCTCCGCACCGGCCCGCAGGAAGGCGCGGGCGATGCCCGCCCCGACGCCGCGGGTGCCGCCGGTCACGACGGCCAGCCGCCCGGACAGATCGAGAGCCAGGCTCACGGAGCACCCCTCCCGCAGCGCACCATCCGCTGCTAACTTCGCTACCTAACAAACGCTTGGTGGAAAGGTAGCTGATCTGCTCATGGGTGTCTCCACCTCCAAGCCTGATCAGGGCGTCGCCGTCGTCACCGTGGACTTCCCGCCGGTCAACGCCCTTCCCGTACAGGGCTGGTACGACCTCGCCGAGGCCGTGCGCGCGGCCGGCCGCGACCCCGGCGTGCGCTGCGTCGTCCTCACCGCGCACGGCCGCGGCTTCAACGCGGGGGTCGACATCAAGGAGATGCAACGGGACACCGCGTCCGGCGGGCACGGTGCCCTGCTCGGCGCCAACCGCGGCTGTGCCGAGGCGTTTTCGGCGGTCTACGCCTGCGAAGTGCCCGTCGTCGCCGCGGTGCACGGCTTCTGCCTGGGCGGTGGCATCGGCCTCGTCGGGAACGCGGACGCAATCGTGGCCAGCGACGACGCCACCTTCGGCCTCCCGGAGCTGGACCGCGGCGCGCTCGGCGCGGCCACCCATCTGGCCCGGCTGGTACCACAGCACCTGATGCGCGCGCTCTACTACACCTCCCGCACCGTCACCGCCGCCGAACTGCAGGCGCACGGCTCCGTCTGGCAGGTCGTCCCCCGTGCGCAACTGCCGGGCGCCGCACGGGACCTGGCCCGGGAGATCGCCCGGAAGGACGGCTTTCTGCTCCGTCTGGCCAAGGCCGCCCTCAACGGCATCGACCCCATCGACGTGGGGCGCAGCTACCGCTTCGAGCAGGGCTTCACCTTCGAGGCAAACCTCAGCGGTGTCGCCGACCGCGTCCGCGCCACCTTCGGCGCACCGGGCACCACCCCGACGAAGGAAGGCCGACCGTGACCGACAAGACCATGACGGCCGAGGACGTCGTCTCCCGGCTGCGCAGCGGGATGACCCTCGGCATCGGCGGCTGGGGTTCGCGCCGCAAGCCGATGGCGCTGGTGCGGGCGCTGCTGCGCTCCGGCATCACCGATCTGACCGTGATCTCCTACGGCGGTCCCGATGTCGGCCTGCTCGCCGCCGCGGGCAGGATCCGCACCCTGGTCGCCGCGTTCGCGACCCTCGACTCGATCCCCCTCGAACCGCACTTCCGCGCGGCCCGCCAGCGCGGTGCGTTCGAGTTGCGGGAGATCGACGAGGCGATGTTCATGTGGGGCCTGCAGGCCGCCGCCAACCGGCTGCCGTTCCTGCCCGTGCGCTCCGGCCTCGGCTCGGACGTGATGCGCGTCAACCCCGGCCTGAAGACCGTCACCTCGCCCTATGAGGACGGCGAGACGTTCGTCGCGGTGCCGGCCCTGCGCATGGACGCGGCGCTGGTCCATCTCAACCGTGCCGACCGGCTCGGAAACGGCCAGTACCTGGGCCCCGACCCGTACTTCGACGATCTGTTCTGCGAGGCCGCGGACAGTGCGTATGTCTCCTGCGAACGGCTGGTGGACGACTTCGCCACCGCCGCCCCGCAGACCCTCCTGGTCAGCCGCCATGCGGTCACCGGAGTCGTCGAGGCCCCGAACGGCGCGCACTTCACCTCCTGCGTCCCCGACTACGGACGTGACGAGCCCTTCCAGAAGCTGTACGCCACCACGCCCTGGGCCGAGTTCGCCGAGCGGTTCCTGTCCGGGGACGAGAAGGCGTACCGGTCCGCGGTCGAATCCTGGCACGAGGAGCAGCAGTGAGCGCTACCCCCACGACGACGACCCGCGCCGAGTACTGCGTCATTGCCTGCGCCGAGGCCTGGCGCGGCAACGGCGAGGTGCTGGCCGCCCCGATGGGCCTGATCCCGTCGATCGGCGCCCGGCTCGCGCGGCGCACCTTCTCCCCCGGTCTGCTCCTCACCGACGGCGAGGCCATGATCGTCGGCCCGGACGGCTCGGCCGAGGGCTGGCTGCCCTACCGTCGGCACCTCACCATGGTCACCGGCGGCCGGCGTCATGTGATGATGGGCGCGAGCCAGCTCGACCGCTTCGGCAACCAGAACATCTCCTGCATCGGCGCGTGGGAGCAGCCCGCCCGCCAGCTCCTCGGGGTCCGCGGCGCGCCGGTCAACACCCTCAACAATCCGGTCAGTTACTGGGTGCCGAAGCACTCGAAGCGGGTCTTCGTCGAGAAGGTCGACATGATCTGCGGGGTCGGATACGACAGCGCGGCCGCCGCCGGGCCGTCCGCGACCCGCTACCACCGTATTCCGCGCATCGTCTCCGACCTCGGGGTCTTCGACTTCGAGACCGCGGACCGCGCGATGCGGCTGGCCGGTGTGCATCCCGGCGTGACGGTCGAGGAGGTCGAGGAAGCCACCGGGTTCCCGCTCGTGCTGCCCGACGAGGTGCCCTGCACCCGGGAGCCCACCGCCACCGAACTCCAGCTGATCCGTACCGTCCTCGACCCGGAGGGGCGGCGCGAGCGCGAGGTGCCGGCGGCATGACGGGTGCCCGGATCGAGACGCCGCTGACCCGGCTCGTCGGAGTGCGCCACCCCGTCGTGCAGACCGGCATGGGGTGGGTGGCGGGGCCCCGGCTGGTCTCGGCCGCGGCGGAGGCGGGCGCCCTGGGGATTCTCGCCTCGGCCACCATGACCGTCGGGCAGCTGCGCGCGGCGGTCCGTGAGGTGGCGGCCCGTACGGACGCGCCCTTCGGGGTCAACCTCCGCGCGGACGCGGCGGACGCGGACGAGCGGGTGCGCCTGATCGTGGCGGAGGGCGTCCGGGTCGCCTCGTTCGCGCTGGCGCCCTCCCGTGAGCTGATCGCCCGGCTGAAGGACGCGGGGGTCGTCGTCATCCCGTCCGTGGGTGCCCGCCGGCATGCCGAGAAGGTCGCCGCCTGGGGCGCGGACGCGGTCATCGTCCAGGGCGGGGAGGGCGGCGGCCACACCGGGAAGGTCGCCACGAGCGTGCTGCTTCCGCAGGTCGTGGACGCGGTCGGTGTCCCGGTGATCGCCGCGGGCGGCTTCTTCGACGGCCGGGGCCTGGTCGCGGCGCTCGCCTACGGCGCGGCCGGTATCGCCATGGGCACCCGCTTCCTGCTGACGTCGGACAGCACCGTGCCGCGGGCCGTGCAGGACCGCTATCTGGCGGCGGGCGTCTCGGACGTCACCGTCACCACGAAGGTGGACGGTCTGCCGCACCGGATGCTGCGCAGTGAGCTGGTCGAGGCGCTGGAGCGGTCCGGGCGCGCCACCGCGCTGTGCGGAGCCGTCCGGCGGGCCGCGTCGTTCCGGAAGCTGTCCGGCCTGAGCTGGGCGCGGATGGTCCGTGACGGCCTGGCGATGAAGCACGGCCGGGACCTCTCCTGGAGCCAGGTCCTGCTGGCCGCGAACACCCCGATGCTGCTGAAGGCGTCGATGGTCGAGGGCCGTACCGATCTCGGGGTGATGGCGTCCGGTCAGGTCGCCGGCGTGATCGAGGATCTGCCGTCCTGCGCGGAGCTCGTCGACCGGATCATGGCCGAGGCGGGCGCGGTGCTGGGCGCGCTGCCGCGCTGAGCGGAACGCCGTGGCCCGGCCGGGGACGGTGGTGTTCCCCGGGGCCGGGCCACGGCGGTGCGCGGCAGGTCCGCCGTCCGTACGGCGGGCGGTACAGGAGCCGCCGGACCGGGCGTCAGAGGCGTTCGATGATGGTGACGTTGGCCTGGCCGCCGCCCTCGCACATGGTCTGCAGGCCGAACCGGCCGCCGGTGCGCTCCAGTTCGTGCAGCAGGGTCGTCATCAGCCGGACCCCGGTCGCGCCGAGCGGATGGCCCAGCGCGATGGCGCCGCCGTTGACATTGACCCGCTCCGGGTCGGCGCCGGTCTCCTTCAGCCAGGCCAGTACCACGGGCGCGAACGCCTCGTTGATCTCGACCAGGTCGATGTCGCCGAGGGACATCCCGGTCTTCCGCAGCGCATACGCGGTCGCCGGGATCGGCGCGGACAGCATCCTTATCGGGTCCTCACCGCGTACCGACAGGTGGTGGATGCGGGCGCGCGGGGTGAGGCCGTGCTCGGCCACCGCCCGTTCGGAGGCGAGCAGCAGGGCGGCCGCGCCGTCGGAGACCTGCGAGGAGACCGCCGCGGTCAGCCGGCCGCCCTCGACGACCGGGGCCAGTGCGGCCATCTTCTCCGGCGAGGTGTGGCGGCGCGGTCCTTCGTCGGCGGTGAGGTCCCCGTAGGGGACGATCTCCCGGTCGAAGCGGCCCTCGTCGATGGCGCGGACGGCCCGGCGGTGGGAGCGGAGCGCGAACTCCTCCATGTCCGCACGGGAGATTCCCCACTCGTCGGCGATGAGTTCGGCGCCGTGGAACTGGTTGACGGGTGCCTCGCCGTAGCGGGCCCGCCAGCCCTCCGAGCCGGCGAACGGGCCGTCGGTCAGACCCAGCGGTGCGGCGGCCTGCCGGCTGGCGAAGGCGATCGGGATCTGCGACATGTTCTGCACACCGCCCGCGACCACCAGGTCCTGGGTGCCGGAGAGCACGCCTTGCGCCGCGAAGTGCACGGCCTGCTGCGAGGAGCCGCACTGGCGGTCCACGGTGACCCCGGGCACCTCCTCGGGCAGTCCGGCGGCCAGCCAGCACGTCCGGGCGATGTCCCCGGCCTGGGGGCCCACGGTGTCCAGGCAGCCGAAGACGACGTCCTCGACGGCGGCCGGGTCCGCGCCACTGCGCGCCATCAGCGCCGTCAGGACGTGGGCGCCCAGGTCGGCGGGGTGGACGGCCGACAGACCGCCGCCCTTCTTGCCCACCGGGGTACGGACCGCGTCGACGATATAGGCCTCGGGCATGGGGTCTCCTCGATTCGGATTCTGCGGCGGTGGGGGCCGGATCCGCAAGGTGGTGCCGGCCGCCGCCGACGGGTACCGGCGGGCGGCCCGCCCGCGAGGGCACGGCGCCCGGCCCGCCGCGCCTCACGCATGCTGGGAGCTGACCGACACCGTTTCCCCGGTCATGTACGAGGCGTAGTCGCCGGCCAGGAAGACGATGACATTGGCGACCTCCCAGGGTTCGGCCCAGCGGCCGAACGCCTCCCGCTCGGTGAGCTCCGCCAGCAGCTCGGGCGTGGTCACCTTCGCCAGGTGCGGGTGCATCGCGAGGCTGGGCGAGACCGCGTTGACCCGTACGCCGTACTCGGCGGCCTCCATGGCGGCGCACCGGGTCAGCGCCATCACCCCGGCCTTGGCCGCGGCGTAGTGGGCCTGGCCGCGCTGGGCACGCCAGCCGACGACCGAGGCATTGTTGACGATCACGCCGCCGCGGCCGGCGGCCTTCATCCGGCGCAGGGCGGCCCGGGTGCAGCGGAAGGTGCCGTTCAGGGTCACGTCGAGGACCGTGCCCCACTGGGTGTCGGTCATCTCGACGAGGTCGGCGGTGCCGCCGAGCCCCGCGTTGTTGACCACGATGTCGAGGCGGCCATGGCGCTCCTCGGCCGTGTCCAGCAGGGCGCCCACCTGGCCCTCGTCGGTGACGTCGCAGGGCAGTGCCGCCACCTGGCCGGAGCCGAACTCCTCGGCCAGCGCCTCGGCGGTGGCCCGCAGCCGACGCGCATGGGCGTCACCGAGGACCACCCGGGCGCCTTCCTCCAGGAATCTGCGGGCGGTGGCCCCGCCGATGCCGGCTCCGGCGGCCGCGGTGATGACGGCGGTCCGGCCGTCGAGCAGATGGTGGCCGGGCACATAGGGCGGCGGTGTCATCCGTGAGCCTCCTCTTCCCGCAGCCTGCTGCGGACTCCGGGGCCCGGGGCTCCCGACGCTGACGGGGCCTCGACGCCGCTCTGCCGGTACGTTAATCTACCAAACACTTGTTAGGGAAGTGCTTGTTTCAGGGCTTGCCAGGGAAGGAGGGCGGATGCCCGCTGCCCGCCACGACGCACCCCCGAGCGGCGTTCCGCGGGGGTCTCATGGGGCCGTCGCCTGGGAGGCGGGGGCCTGATGGACCTCGACCTCACCACCGCGGACGAGGCGTTCCGGACCGAGGCCCGCGCCTGGCTCACCGCGCAGGTGCCCGCCGTTCCCCTGCCGTCCCTGGAGACCGCGGAGGGGTTCGCCGCCCACCGGGAGTGGGAGCACCGGCTCGCCGCGGACCGCTGGTCGGTGGTCTCCTGGCCCGAGGAGTACGGCGGCCGGGGCGCTTCGCTCCTGCAGTGGCTGCTCTTCGAGGAGGAGTACTACGCCGCGGGCGCCCCCGGGCGGGTCGGCCAGAACGGCATCAGCCTCCTCGCGCCCACCCTCTTCGAGCACGGCACCGACGAGCAACGCGCCCGCCTCCTTGGCCCCATGGCACGCGGCGAGGTCATCTGGGCACAGGCCTGGTCGGAGCCGGAGTCGGGCTCGGATCTGGCGTCGCTGCGCTCGACCGCCGTCCGGACCGACGGCGGCTGGCTGCTGAACGGGCAGAAGACCTGGTCGTCCCGGGCCGCCTTCGCCGACCGCGCCTTCGGGCTGTTCCGCAGCGACCCGGACGCCGCCCGCCCGCACCAGGGGCTCAGCTACCTGATGTTCCCGCTGGACGCGCCGGGCGTGACGGTGTGCCCGCTCGGCCGACTGGACGGCAAGCCGGCCTTCGCCGAACTCTTCCTCGATGAGGTCTTCGTGCCGGACGCGGACGTCATCGGCGAGCCGGGCCGGGGATGGCAGGTCGCCATGAGCACCGCCGGCAACGAACGCGGCCTGACGCTCCGCAGTCCGGGCCGCTTCACCGCGGCCGCCGGACGGCTGGCCACGCTGTGGCGCGAGGCCCCCGGGGCGGCGGGCCCGGCGCTCGGCGAGCGGGTCGCCGACGCGCTGATCGGCGCCAGGGCGTATCAGCTGTTCACCTACGCCCACGCCTCCCGGCTCGCCGCCGGCGGGTCGATCGGCGCCGAGTCGAGCCTGAACAAGGTCTTCTGGTCCGAGCTCGACATCGCCCTGCACGAGACCGCCCTGGATCTGCTCGGTCCCTCCGGCATGCTCGCCGATGACGCCGACGAGGCGCCCGCGCACGGGAGCTGGGCCGAGGGGTACACCTTCTCCCTGGCCGGGCCGATCTATGCCGGCACCAACGAGATCCAGCGCGACATCATCGCCGAGCGGCTGCTCGGTCTGCCGAAGGGACGCCGCTGATGCGCTTCCTCGCGACCGCCGAGCAGCGGGAGTTCGCCCGTACGCTGGACGCCCTGCTGGGGACGAGTGGCACTCCGGCCGTGGCGCGGGCCTGGGCGGCCGGCGAGCACAAGCCGGGCCGTGAGCTGTGGGCGCGGATCGCGGCGGCGGGGGTGTTCGCGCTGGCCGTGGCGGAGCGGCACGGCGGGCTGGGACCGCTTCCGGTCGAACTGGCACTGTCCTTCGTGGAGTTGGGACGGCACGCCGTGCCGGGGCCGCTGGCGGAGACGGTGGCGGCGGCCGCGTTCCTGGAACGTCTCGGCGAGAGCGCCGCGGCATCGGACCTGCTGCCGCGGATCGCCGCGGGCGATGCCGTCGTGAGCCTGTGCGCCCGGGGCCCGTACGCCGTGGACGCGGATGCCGCCGATACCGTCCTCGTCATCGAGGGCGACACGGTGCGCCGTACGGACACCCACGGACCCGTGCAGGCCTCCCTCGATCCCGCCCGGCGGCCGGCCCGCCCGCTCGGCGGCGGCGTGCTGGCGACGGGCCCCGCGGTGGCCGCGGCCGCCGCACACGCCGTCGATGTCGCACGGCTCGTCACCGCCGCGCAGTCCCTCGGCGTCGGCCGGGCCCTGCTGGCGCAAACGGTGTCCTACGCCAAGCAGCGCACCCAGTTCCACCGGCCCATCGGCTCGTTCCAGGCGGTCAAACACCGGCTGGCCGACACCCTGATCGGGCTGGAGTTCGCGCAGCCGCTGGTGTACGCGGCGGCCCTGGCGGTGGCGGCGGGTGTCCCGTCGGCCGGCCGGGAGGTGGCGGCGGCGAAGGTCGCGGCGGGGGAGGCCGGCTACGCCGCGGCGCGTACGGCACTCCAGGTGCACGGCGCGGTCGGTTACACCGCGGAACTGGACCTCTCACTGTGGATCCGCAAGGCCCGCCCGCTGCGGGACGCGTGGGGAACCCCGGCCGAGTGCCGTGCGCACGTCCTGGCCGCCTCCTGACGCGGCGGAGCGGGGCCGCCGGCCGCCGCGGCGAAGGGCTTCGCCGTCCTGCCCTCGCCGGTCTGCCGCAGGCCCTACGGGAGCCTGCGGTCCCGCTCGTCCAGGTCGGCCAGCATGGCGTCGGCCAGATCCCGCTCGGCGGTGTAGTACCGCTCCGACCACTTCAGCACGAGTGAGGGATAGGAGCAGGCCTCTTCGGCGCGGGTCTCCGCGCCGTCCGCCTCGGCGCGCCGGCGCATCGTCTCCGCGTACTCCCGGTGACGGCCCAGCACTTCACGCATCCGGTCGCCCTCCAGCAGGTGGCCGAGCCACAGCCGCAGCATCACCCCGTGCTTGAGGACGGGAGGTTCCACCGGCGCCTCACGCACCCAGTGGCGGACCGCCGCCATCCCCTCGTCGGTGATCACATAGACCCGCTTGTCGCGGTTGCCGGTCTCCTGGGCGACCATCCGGGAGCTGGCGTAACCGGCCTTCTCCAGGCGCTTCAGCTCGCCGTAGATCTGGCTGAAGGACGGGCTCCAGTAGAAGAAGTGCAGCGACCGGTCCGACCGTTTCTTCAGGTCGTAGCCGGACAGTTCCTCACCGAAGGAGAGCAGGCCCAGCACCGCCCAACCGGTGGCCGGCAGTGCAGGTCGCTCCGCATCGCCGCCGCTCACGGCGCCCGCCTTCTTCTCCGTCACGTCCCGCAGTCTACGGTCCGCGTCCACGCCTGCCCGCCCGGGACAACGTCAACTCCCCTCCTCCGCACGCGCTTTCCGGGACAAGTGTTCCGGGTTCGGTCAGGCGAGGGCGAGGAAGACGCGGGCCGGGTGCAGCCGGCGAAGAACACGATGTCACCGGTCCGGGCCGGCCCGCCTCGTCGTACGCGAACAGCACGCGCTCGATCCGCTCCTACAGCCGCACGGGGCCGCCCGCACGCACCTCACCCCGGCCGCCGGCCGGGGTGAGGTGGCGGCGGAGCCGGTGACGACGCCGACCAGACGCACCGCCTCGCCCACGGTCGTCATCTGCGCGTCCGGCAGGAGCGTGGCCGGCGTGTGGGTCGTGGGGCGGTCAGTTCACCGCCGGGGCTGCGTCTGCCTGGCGCAGGAGCTCCGCCAGCTTCCGCTGCTGGGCCTGGAGCATGGGCAGGAGTTCCGTGCGCTGCTCTGGAGTGAGCTCGGGGAGCCGCCGGCCCATGAGCCGGCAGGTGCGGAGCCAGTCGAGGAGTGCGGGGTCAGCGGTCCATCGCTTGAACCGCTCCTGGATGTCACTGAAGAACCGCATCCAGTCCAGGGCGGAATTGGGGTGCTGCGCGGGTGCGCACAGCGCGTTCTTGGTGTCGTCGTCGGCGTAACTCGCCTCGACGTGGGCGGTGAGTGCGGCGCTGAACACTTGCTGGCAGGGAACGACCGCCTGCAACGTGATGCGCGCCTGGTCGAACACCGGCACCGTCGGCCGGCGCTCCAGACCGTCGGCGGTGCAGTCGATGTAGAGGGTTCCGGCCTGCGCGGGAAGGGTGGCCTGGTCGAGTTCGATCGCCCGCTCATCGATGCGCCGGACCCTGCCGGCGCGGACGATGTCGTCGATACGGCGCAGCTGCGCGAGTTCGGCGCGGGCGACGGTGGCGCAGCGGTAGGCGGTCGGCTCGACGTCGGGCGACAGCCGCAGCAGCAGGCCGCTGTCCTCCAGCCGTGTGAACAGCTCGTGCACGGTGCGCGCGTCGGCCACGGCCTTGAGGCGGGCCGCGTCCGCTTCGCCGCCGAGATTCCCGGGCTGCCAGTGGCCGCGGTCGAGCAGCCAGGAATCGCGGGGCATGATCCAGGTGATGTCGGACGGATCCGTGCCGCGGCTGAGCAGCCACAGGCACGCGTCGATGCCTGTCTTTCCCGCACCGACGACGGTGTAGTGGGACGGCTGGTCCTGGAGGGCGGGCAGCTGGTTGGGGGTGATCAGGCGGACGCCGGGAGCGACGTCGTACGCGGGCGGCACCATGGCGGGCACCGTGACGTTCATGTAGGTGGCGTCCACGGTCCGCCGTTTGACGGTCACCTCGAAGCCGGCCCCGCTGACGACGGAGTGGAAGCGGTGCACGTCGGGACGGTCTGGATCCGGGCCGTCGTAGAACGACTTGGGGAAGTAGGAGACCCGGCCGGTCGGCAGGAACGTCTTGCGCATCACCTGGTCGAAGTAGGCCAGGATCTCGCTGGCGGAAGCCAGCTCGTGCATTCCGGCGTTCCAGCCGTCCTGGTCTATCGCGCCGCTGCCCAGCTCACGGGAGTTGACACCGTAGAAGGCCGACGGCTGGTGCAGGCGTACGAAGGGGTAGGCAACCGTCCAGTGCCCGCCGGGCTGGTCATAGCGGTCGACGATGGCCACCGTCGCGTCGGTTTCGGCGAGGAGGGTGTCGGCGAAGGCCATGCCCATGGCCCCGGCCCCGACGATCAGGTAGTCGACCTCAAGTGCTGTCGGATTCAACGGACGTCTTCCTTTCCGTGGTGGTGGTTGCTTTCCGAAGGCGGGGAGGCGGCCGCACTCAGCGCGGCCCGCAGCTCTCCCACGAATGCCTGCGGCACTTCCAGGGAGGGGAAGTGCCCACCCTTGTCCAGCTCGTTCCAGTAGCGCAGATCGCCGAAGCGTGCCTGGACCCAGGAACGAGGCCGCCGGAAGGGTTCCTTGGGGAACACCGAGACCGCCGAGGGCACGGTCACCAGAGCGGTGAGATCCGTGGTCGCCAGGCTCTCCCAGTACAGCCGGGCCGCCGACGCGCCACAGGCGCCGAACCAGTAGAGCGAAACGTTGTCGAGCAGCCGCTGCCGGGACACCGCGTTCTCCGGGTGCCCGTCGCAGTCCGTCCAGCCGTGGAACTTCTCCACGATCCAGGCCAGTTGCCCGGCGGGCGAGTCGACCAGCCCGTAGCCGAGGGTCTGGGGGCGGGTGGACTGCTGCCTCATGTAGCCCGATTCACCCTCGGCCCGCTCCAGCGATTCCCTCAGCACGGCGCGCTCGGCATCGCTGAGATCGCCCACAGCCTGGCCGGGCGGCTGCTGGGCGAGCGGCATCGTGGTGTGCATCGCCTCGACACGGTGGGGATGGCCGACCGCGAGCGCCGTGGTGACGAAGGCGCCCCAGTCCCCGCCCTGGGCGAGGAAGCGCTCGTACCCGAGCCGGGACATCAATTCCGCCCACGCGTCGGCGATGCGCTCGACGCCCCAGCCCGTCCCGGCGGGCTTGTCGGAGAAGGCGAAGCCCGGCAGCGAGGGTGCGACGACGTGAAAGGCGGGCAGGCCGGCCGGCGGGTCGACCAGTTCGTCGAGGATGTCGAGGAACTCCACCACCGATCCCGGCCACCCGTGCGTGATCAACAGCGGGCGGGCGTCCGGCCGGGCCGAGCGCACATGCAGGAAGTGGATACCCAGCCCGTCGATCGTGGTACGCCACTGGCCACGGCCGTTCAGCTCGGCCTCCAGCCGGCGCCAGTCGTAGTCCTCACTCCAGTACCGGCACAGCTCTGCCACATACGAGCGCGGGATGCCCTGCGACCAGTCGGTCACGGTCTCCGCCTCGGGCAGCCGAATACGGCCCAACCGTACGCGCAGGTCTTCGAGTTGCTCTTCGGGCAGATGGAGCACGAAGGGCACGACGGCGGCGGGCCCGGCGTCCGCGTCGGTGTCGCTGTCAGCCATGTTGTTCTCCTCTGAGGTGAGGCAGGCGAGGGGTGGAACACCGCAGCACGGCCACGGCGTGGAGGTTCTTTCGTTCGCGCGATGCCCAGTGGTCCGGCTCAGCGCACAAGCCCGCGGCGCGCAGGCATGACAGCAGGGGCCGTGACCGCATGCGGTGGCTCACACCGCTGCGCTCACGACCACGCGCAGCTTCCGGCCCGGCGCAGGCGAGACGCCGGAGACCGCGAAGAGCAGCTCGGGATGGGTGGAAACGCTCAGGAACCAGCGGGGTTCACGCCGGCAACCTGCTCTTCCTCGGCGGTCGTGAGGGCGGCCACCGGCATGTCCGTCAGGCCGGGACGAACGCGCAGACCGTCCAGGACGATTGTCAGGTAGCGCCGCCACACCGCGGTCGAGGCCGGCTGGGTGTGCTGGATCGCGCAGCTCACCATGTAGAAGATCAGGGGCAGGTCGGTCGTCGCCAAGTCCGGACGCAGCAGGCCGGCGTCCTGGGCACGACGCATGACCGCGTCCGATGCAGGCACGAACTTGCGGCGCGCCCGCGCCACCAGGGGACGGCCCCCGACCTCGGAGAACACCACTTCTCGCAGCCCGCGATCGGCCGCCATCTCGTCCAACGCCATGGTCAGCAGGCTGACGAACCCCTCCCACGGGTCGTCATGTGCCAGCGCTTGCTCGGCGAACGCCACCAAGGCATCGACACGCTCTTCGAACAGCTCGTTGATCAGTGCTTGCTTGTTGCCGAAAAGCCGGTAGGAAGTCGCCACTCCGACACCGGCATGGCGAGCGATGTCGTCGAGGTTCACCGCGAGCCCCCGTTCGGCAAACACCTCCCGGGCGGCCCGGAGCGTGCGCTGCCGGTTGGCTTCGGCATCGCGTCTCAGGCGCCGTGGGCCAGGGGACGCCGATGAATCCGTTCCGTCCATGGACTCAATGTAGCACTATCTGGAGTTGGCAACTCCAGATAGCTCGCCACTGTTCCACCTCGCTGGGGATCAGTGCACGCCACGGCAGTGCGGATCGGTACAGGCTCACCGCTCGAAGGAAGGGTTGCCCGCGGCCGCCGGCCGCGCGGTGCGGACCGCGAGCCGCTGGCCAATAGTGGAAAAGTGAGCCGGCTACAGGGAGCTTCCCCGCGGTCCGGGCCGCGGCCGTCGGACGGCGGGCCCGCCGGGATGGTGCGGCGCAGACTGCGCTACCTGCTGGCGCACGGACGACACGACCTGCGCGCACACCGCTCCGTGGTCGGCAACGCGCTCCGGGTGACGGTGGCTTCAAGTGTGGCCTTCTACGTCTGCCGCTACGCCCTCGGGCTGACCGTGATGTCCGTCTACGCCATGTTCACCGTGGTGTCGCTGGGCGTGCTCGCCCGGATCCCGGGGTCCGGACGCCAGCGCGCCACGACCGTGCTCATGGCGATCCCCGCCGGGCTGGCGCTCGTCACCCTGGGCACGCTGCTCGCCGTACAGACCTGGGCCGCCGTCCTCGGCATGCTCGTCATCGGATTCCTGGTGGCGTACGCGGGCACCACCGGACCACGGATCGCCGGGGCCGCCCCCGGGATGCAACTGCTCTACATCCTGCCGTGTTTCCCGCCCTACGCCCCGGACGCGCTCGGCCAGCGGCTGTCCGGCTTCGTGCTGGGCGCGGTCCTGCTCGCGCTGGCCCAGCGTTTCCTGGTGCCCGAACCGGACACCCCGGCGTTCCGCCGGCTGCTGGCCGACGCCGCGGACGCCGCCGCGCGGCTGGCCGACCATCACGGCGGCACGCTCCCCGTACAGACGCTCACCCGGGCACACGAAACCGGGGACGCGCTGCGCCCGTCCCGGGTGCCGCCGGCCGATCTGCCCGCCTCCCCCACCCTCGCCCACAAGGCCATGGCACACGCCACCGAGGCGGTGCGCACCCTGCTGGCCCGGCTGGAGGCCCTGCACGCCTCGGTCGGGCCGCGGTACGTCTACCACACGGAGACCGTGGTGCTGCTGGAGAGCATCGGCGACGCCGCGCGCGAGGCGGCGAAGGCACTGCGGCGGGGCGAGCGGCTGCGGCCCGGCGAGGGGCCGTCCGCCGCCGTCCTGCAGAGCGAGCTGGCGCCCGTACGGGCCCACCGGGCCGTGGACACCCTGGAGCGGCTGAGCGGCGACGACCGGCTGGTCTACCTGCGCCGCCGGTCCCAGGTGGTGCAGGCCGCCGACAGCGCCGTCGTCCTCGCGCTGGCCACCCGGCTGCTGCTGGGCGACCGGTCCGTCGGACTGAGCCCCGCGGGGCACGGCTTCTCCTACGCGCGGGCGCGCTTGCACGAGCTGTGGTGGCAACGGCTGACCACCCACCTCACCCCCCGCTCGGTGATCTTCCAGAACGCCTGCCGGTTCGCGCTCGGCCTGGCCGCCGCGCGGGCCGTCGCCGGGCTCCTCGACCTGCAGCACGGCTTCTGGGTGCTGCTGGCCACGCTCACCCTCACCCGTACCACCAGCCTGGAGACCTGGTCCGCGGTCCGCCAGGCACTGGCCGGCACGCTGGTCGGCGCGGTGCTGGCCGGGGGGCTGCTGGCGCTGGTCCACGACCGGGACATGGTGTACGCGGTCGTGCTGCCGGTGGTGATGCTGGTGGCGTTCATCGCGGGGCCGCTGCGCGGGCTGGCCTGGGCGCAGGGCGGGTTCACGCTGGTCGTGGCCACACTGTTCGCGCAGGTCTCCCCCGTCACCTGGCAGCTGGCCCCGGTCCGGCTGGTGGACGTGCTGGTCGGCAGCCTCATCGGGCTGGCCTGCGGGCTGGTGGCCTGGCCGCGGGGCGCCGGCCGCGAGGTGCGCCGCAGCATGGCGGGACTGTGCTCGGCCATCGCCGACGCCATCGGGTACACCACCGCACGGGTCGTCGACCACTCCGGCAGCGCGGACTGCCTGGAGATCAACCGGGCCCTCGTCCTCGCCCAGGAGAGCCTGGCCCAGTACCACTGCGAACTGCGGGACGAGAGCGTCGGACCGCCGGACTGGCCGCTGGTGCTCGTCGCCGGGGCGGACGCGCGGCGCGGCGAACGCCTGCTGCCCGGCCGGCCGGGGCGGATCGCCTCTCGGGAGGTCCGCGCCTGGCTGCGCCGCGCGGCCGACCGGACGGCAGCCGACTACCGGTCCCTCGCCCGGCATCTGCGGGCGGACGGTCATCTGCGCGCGGACGGTGAGGTGCCTTTGGTGGCCGCCCGGCCGCTCGACATCCGCGCGCTGCTGGCGGTGGCCCCGGCCGTCCCGCGCCACTGCCCGGACCGGGAGACCCGTGCGCTCTCGGCCGCGCTGCTCCTCGATTCGGTGATCTGGCTCGATGCGCTCACCGCCGATCTGGACCGGATCCGCCAGGAGATGTGACGCCGCGCCGTCGGCCGCCCGGCTCACCGCGCCCCGAGCGGCTGCCACTCCAGGAGCAGGATCGTGGCGTCGTCGTGCAGCCCGCCGTGCCGGCTCTCCAGAATGACGTGGATCAGCTGACGGAGCGCTTCCGGGGCGAGCTCGCCGACCGCGGTGGCCCGGATGATGGAGTCGGTGAACCCCGCCAGGCCGACGCGGCCGCCACCGGCCGTGCGGGCCTCGGTCACCCCGTCGGTGTACAGCAGCACCCGGTCCCCGGGCTCCAGGGCCTCCCGGTGGACCGTGCGCGGGGCGTCGGCGAGCGTGGCGGGCATGCCCATCGGAGGTTCGCTCGGGCGCTCCAGCGCCTTGTGGACCTGCTGGTCGCGGATCAGCAGGGGCGGCGGATGGCCGCAGTTGCACCAGGTCAGCACCCCGCTGGTGAGGTCCAGCCGGGCGGCGATGCCGGTGCAGTACTGCTCGGGCAGCCACTCGGCGAGCACCGCGTCCACGGTCTTGACGAGTTCCGGCAGCGCGGCGCCCATCCGGCGCGCGCTGCGGCAGCCGGCCATCGCGATCGACGTGGTCAGCCCCGAGGCGAGGTTGTGCCCCATCGCGTCGAGGATCACCGCATGCAGCGTCGACTCGGTCAGCGCATGGTCGAAGGCGTCTCCGCCCAGCCCGTAGGCCGGTTCCAGGACGCCGGTGGAAACGGCCCGTTCGCTGCCGACGGTCCGCGGGGGCAGCAGGGAGCGCACCAGTTCGGCGGGCAGCGTCATGGTGTCCGTACGGGTCTTGCGCACCACGTGGTCGCTGATGCCGCGCTGGGAGGTGATCGCCATGGACAGGACCGCCACCAGGGTGCGGCAGCGGCGCAGCACGGCGCTGTCCAGCGCGTCGACATGCACCCCCACCACGCCCAGCCGGTCCGCACCGTTGACCAGCGGCAGCCAGGCGATGAGGGAGCCCGCGGGGCTCTCCTCGACGCGCAGCGCCAGCGTGCGGTAGGCCCAGCCGGCCAGCGACCCGTCCACCAGGAGCGGTTCCCCGCCGGCGAGGGGCGTCAGCTGCCGCTGCTGGAGGTCCACGAGGTGGACGGCCACCCGGCGCAGACCGATCCGGGCGGCGTAGCGGTCGACCAGGGCGAGGAAGCGTGAGGGCGGCGCGGTGTGGACGGCGGTCAGGAACTCCTGCAGCAGCTGCTCACCGTCACCGGCCGGAACACCTTCCACGGCCATCCGCGCGTCCCTCCGAGCACCGTGCATCGCCCTGAACACTGCGAGCCAAGTGTGTTCCGGGCCCCTGCGCCAGCCGGAAGCGCCATACGGCCCAACGGCCGCGCCCGCGCGGCAAGCGCCGCCGGACGCGGGGCCCGGCTCCGTTCCGCCCGGGTGCGGATGGGGTGGCGGGAGCTGATCCTGAAGCAGTGGAGCCATGTGCGTGGTGTGGCGTCACCGCTTGCGGGCACCCGCCGGGCAGGAGCACGCAGCAACAGCACAAGGAACCCGACAAGGCAGCATGTCGCGGTACCGCCGTGGCAGCGGAACGGACACGCATGAGCAATGGATTCATGGGTCCGGAGGGCTACGGCCCGGACTCGTTCGGTGACTTCCTCGCCCGCTTCTTCGGTGCCGCGCAGTCCGCGAGCGGTGAGCCGGGGCAGCCCGCGCCCCGGCAGGCGGACATCGCGCGCATGATGAGCGGCCCCGCCCGGGACCTGGTGACCTCCGCCGCCGCCTACGCCGCCGAGCACGGCAGTCCGGAACTCGGCACCGAGCACCTGCTGCGGGCCGCCCTCGCCGCCGAACCGACCCGCACCCTGCTGCGGCAGGCGGGGACGGACCCCGACGCGCTGGCGGCCGAGATCGACAGCAGCGCCGGTTCGGGGCCGAAGCAGTCCAGCGTGGCCGTGACCCCCGCGGTCAAGCGGGCCCTGCTGGGCGCGCACGACCTGGCGCGGGACAACGGCGCCTCGTACATCGGCCCGGAGCATGTCCTGGACGCGCTGGCGGCCAACATGGACTCGGCGGCGGGGCGCATTCTGAACCTCGCCCACTTCGATCCGCAGGCCGCGCCGCAGAGCGGCCACGGAGTCCCGCACGTGGCCCCCGAGCACGGCACCCCGCCGAAGCACGACACCCCGACCCTGGACAAGTTCAGCCGCGATCTGACCGACCTGGCCCGGGCGGGCCGGATCGACCCGGTCATCGGCCGCGAGGAGCAGATCGAGCAGACCATCGAGGTGCTGTCGCGCCGGGGGAAGAACAACCCGGTGCTGGTCGGCGACGCGGGAGTGGGCAAGACGGCGATCGTCGAGGGCCTGGCCCAGCGCCTTGCCGACGGCGACGTCCCCGAGAACCTGTCGGGCCGGCGCGTCGTCGCCCTGGACCTGACGTCCGTGCTCGCCGGCACCCGCTACCGCGGTGACTTCGAGGAGCGGATGAACGCCATCATCGAAGAGGTCCGCGCGCACCCCGACTCGCTGATCGTCTTCATCGACGAACTGCACACGGTCGTCGGCGCCGGCGGCGGCAGCGGGGACGGCGGCTCCCTGGAGGCGAGCAATATGCTCAAGCCGGCCCTGGCCCGCGGCGAGATGCATGTCATCGGCGCCACCACACTGGAGGAGTACCGGCGCAACATCGAGAAGGACGCCGCGCTCGCCCGCCGCTTCCAGCCCATCCTCGTGCCCGAGCCGGATGTCGCCGACACGGTGGAGATCCTGCGCGGGCTGCAGGACCGCTACGAGGCGCATCACCAGGTCCGCTACACGAACGAGGCGCTGCTCGCCGCGGTCGAACTCTCGGACCGCTACATCGCCCACCGCTTCCTGCCCGACAAGGCGATCGACCTGCTCGACCAGGCGGGCGCACGGGTCCGGCTCCGCTCGGGAGCCAAGGCCACCGACGTCCGCGATCTGGAACGCGAGCGGGAGCAGGTGGTGCGGGACAAGGACCAGGCGGTCGCCGCCGAGCAGTACGAGCGGGCCACCGAGCTGCGGGACCGGGCCGCCGCCCTCACCGCGCGGATCGAGGCCGGCCGGGGCGAGCCGCCGACCGACCGCCGGATCGTGCAGGTCACCGCCGAGGACATCGCCGAGATCGTGTCGCGGCAGACCGGTGTGCCGGTGAGCAGTCTGACCCAGGAGGAGAAGGAGCTGCTGCTCGGCCTGGAGGAACGGCTGCACACCCGGGTGATCGGCCAGGACGACGCGGTCACGGCCGTCTCCGAGGCGATCCTGCGGTCCCGGGCCGGGCTCGCCGACCCCGACCGCCCGATCGGCAGCTTCCTCTTCCTCGGCCCGACGGGTGTGGGCAAGACCGAGCTGGCCCGTGCGCTCGCCGAGGCGCTGTTCGGCAGCGAGGAGCGGATGGTGCGCCTGGACATGAGCGAGTATCAGGAGCGGCACACGGTCAGCCGGCTGGTCGGTGCTCCCCCGGGGTACGTCGGCCACGAGGACGCGGGCCAGCTGACCGAGGCGGTGCGCCACCACCCGTATGCGCTGCTGCTGCTCGACGAGGTCGAAAAGGCGCACCCCGATGTCTTCAACATCCTGCTGCAGGTCCTCGACGACGGGCATCTGACCGACTCCCAGGGCCGCCGGGTCGACTTCAAGAACACCGTCATCGTGATGACGAGCAACCTCGGTTCCGAGGCGCTGAGCGGCGGCCGCGGGGTGCTCGGTTTCGGCCCGGACGTCACGGGGGCGGAGGCGGGCGACGGCGCGCGGGAGCGGGCGCTGGGTTCCCTGCGTGAACACTTCCGCCCGGAATTCCTCAACCGGCTCGACGAGATCATCGTCTTCCGGCGGCTCACCGACGACCAGCTGCGGCAGATCACCGGCCTGTTGCTCGACGGGACCACCCGCAGGCTGCGCGCCCAGGACATCTCCATCGAGTTCACCCCCGGTGCCGTGGACTGGCTCACGCACCGCGGCCACCAGCCCGAATACGGGGCGCGGCCGCTGCGGCGCACCATCCAGCGCGAGGTCGACAACACGCTCTCGCGGCTGCTGCTGGACGGCGCGCTGTCGGAGGGCGGCGCGGTGCGGGTGGAGGTGAAGGACAGCGAGCTGGCATTCCGCACCGAGGAGAAGCAGGAGGGGGGTCCGGATGGCGCCGCTGGGCCCGCGTGACACCTCCCAGGGGCGCCATGAGTCGCCCGAGGAGCGGGCCGACCGGCGGTGGAACGAACTTCTGCAGGAAGTCCGGGTCATCCAGACCGGTGTGCAGATCCTCTTCGCGTTCCTGCTCACCGTCGCCTTCACCCCGCGCTTCGCCACACTGGAGCCGACGGACAAAATCATCTACGTGGTGACGGTCCTGCTGGGGGCGGCCACGACCGGCGCACTGATCGGTACGGTGACCTTTCACCGGCTGGTCACCGGGCACCGGCTGAAGCCGGAAACGGTCCTGTGGGCCTCCCGCCTGGCCGTGCTGGGCATCGTTCTCCTGCTGGCGACGGTCGCCTCCGCGCTGCTGCTGATCCTGCGCATCGCGCTGCACAACTCCGCCGTCCCCTGGGTCGTCACCGGGCTGGTCGCCTGGTTCGTGATCTGCTGGTTCGTGCTGCCCGCCTGGGTCCTGCGCCACTATGCGTCCCAGGACTGAACCGGTATCGGTCCGCGGGCCGGACAGGGCGCACGTCCGCCCGCCGGCCTGCGCCGGAGGAGAGCGGGCCCGCACACCGACGGCCCCGCACGTCAACGGCCGCCAAGGGCGCGGGCCGAGACCGGTTCAGTCCTGGGACGCATAGTGGCGCAGGACCCAGGCGGGCAG
>NZ_JBEYVM010000010.1:0-41074 GCF_040643995.1 Streptomyces sp. NPDC047049
TAAAGCGAAGCAGTCCGGCACCCCACCCGCGCAGGCCCGTCACCGCACCCCAACAGCCCCGCGCAGCGGACCCGCCCCGCGCAGCGGACCCGCCCCGCGCAGCGGCAACGCCCCGCGCAGCGGACCCGCCCGCCGCCAGGCGAAACGGCGGGAAAGCCAAAGACGGGGCAGGCAAAGCGCAGCGGAACGGCGACAAACCGCCACGACGGGAAAGACAAAAACGGCGGTCAATCCTTGGCCGGCCACCGCCGGCCTCGCAAACCCACCCTCTCGTCGGTGGCAACCGACACCGCCCCGGTGGTGACCGTCTCGTAGACGGCGAGAATGTCGGCACCGACGGTGCCCCAGTCGAACCGCCGCACATGACGAGCGCCACGCTCACGCAGCTCCGCGAGACGCGACGGGTCACCGAGCAGTCGTACCGCCGCAGCGGCGAGCGCCTCGGCGTCCTCGTTGGTGAAGAGTTCGCCGGCCTCGCCCTGGTCCAGGACCTGGGCGAAGGCGTCGAGGTCGCTGGCCAGTACGGGCGCCCCGGCCGACATCGCCTCGACGAGGATGATGCCGAAGGACTCGCCGCCCGTGTTGGGCGCGACATAGAGATCGACGCTGCGCAGCAGCCGCGCCTTGTCCTCGTCGCTGACCATGCCGAGGAATTCGACCCGGGAGCGCATCTCGGCGGGCAGCGCGGCCACCGCTTCTTCCTCGTCACCGCGTCCGGCGACCAGCAGCCGGGCGTCCGGTACCTCGGCCAGGATCGCGGGCAGCGCCTTCATCAGGACCGGCAGGCCCTTGCGCGGTTCGTCGATCCGGCCGATGAAGCCGATCGTGCGGCCCTGCCATTCGGCCTTGGCCTCGGCCGAGCCGAAGAAGCCGACGTCCACGCCATTGGGGATGACCACCGCATCGCCGCCGAGGTGTTCGACGAGGGTGCGGCGGGCGTATTCGCTCACCGCGATGCGTGCGCTGATCTTCTCCAGCGCGGGCTGCAGGATCGGATACGCGGCGATCATCGCCCGTGAGCGCGGGTTGGAGGTGTGGAAGGTCGCCACGATCGGGCCCTGTGCCGCCCAGCAGGCGAGCAGGCCGAGCGAGGGCGAGGCCGGTTCGTGGATGTGGATCACGTCGAAGGCGCCGTGCTGGAGCCAGCGGCGCACCCGGGCCGCGGAGAGGAAGCCGAAGTTGAGCCGGGCGACCGAACCGTTGTACGGGACGGGGACGGCGCGGCCGGCCGAGACGACGTACGGCGGCAGGGGGGTCTCGTCGTCCGCGGGGGCGAGCACGGAGACCTCGTGGCCGAGGCGGATCAGGTGGTCGGCCAGGTCGCGGATGTGGAACTGCACGCCGCCGGGGACGTCCCAGGCGTACGGGCAGACGATGCCGATCTTCACGCCGTCTCCGTTCCGGACGCCGCGGTGCCGTCCGGGGCGCCGGACTGCTCGCGCGGCTCCAGGTCGGCGAGCCAGAGCCGCTGCAGCATGTGCCAGTCCTCGGGGTGGTCGGTGATGCCGGAGGCGAAGGCGTCAGCGAGCGCCTGGGTCATCTGGGCGGCCTTCTCGGCGCGGGTGCCGGTCTCCGGGGCCTCGATCTCGGGGTGGACCCGTCCGCGCATGACGGCGGTGTCGTCGTACCAGAGCGTGACGGGCAGCAGCATGGCACCGGTCTGCAGGGCGAGGACCGCGGGACCGGCCGGCATTTTCGCCGCCTCTCCGAAGAACTTGACCTCTATCCCCGAGGCGGACAGATCGCGGTCGGCGACCAGACAGACCAGGCCGCCGGCCCGCAGCCGCCGGGCGAGGGTGCCGAAGGCTGAGCCGCCGGTGTGCGGCAGCACCTCCATGCCCAGGCCTTCACGGTAGGCGACGAAACGGTCGTAGAGGGATTCCGGCTTGAGGCGCTGGGCGACGGTGGTGAAGGGGACGCCGAGTTTGGTGGTGACCCAGGCACCGGCGAGGTCGTAGTTGCCCATGTGCGGCAGGGCGAGGATGACCCCGCGGTCGCTCTCGAGCCCGTCCACCAGGTGGTGCACGTCCTCGGGGGTGAAGCCGCCCCTTATCCGGTCCTTGCTCCAGGCCGGCAGCCGGAAGGACTCCATCCAGTAGCGCATGTACGAGCGCATCCCGGCCCGGGAGAGCTCGGCGAGCCGCTGCGGGGTGGCGTCCGGGACGACCCGGGCGAGGTTCGCCTCCAGCCGCAGGACGCCCTTGCCGCGGCGCTTCCAGACGGTGTCGGCGATCCGGCGGCCGAGCCGTACCGCCACGCCTTCGGGCAGCTTCTTGACGGTGCTCCAGCCCAGTGCGTAGAGCGCGTCCGCCAGTTTTTCGGTGTCCAGCCGCGGCCGGTGCGTGCGGTGTGGACTCATACGCCCGTTCCCCCTTGTGCCATGGCATCGGCCTCGGCCGATTCCCGTCGTACCGTCACCACGCGCTGGCCGAGGGTGACGGCGCTGCCGACGCCGACGATCCACAGGGCGATCGGCAGCAGCACCTCGACACCGGGCACCCCGAAGGCGTGCAGACCCGACAGCCCGCAGGCGACCAGGGTGATGACCAGGCGCTCGGCGCGCTCCACCAGTCCGTTGACGTTCACCGGCAGCCCGATGGCCTCACCGCGCGCCTTGGTGTACGAGACCACCTGGCCGCTGGCCAGGCAGAAGATCGCCATCGCGCAGAGGATCAGGCTGTCGCCGCGCCCCGCGTACCACAGGGCGAGCCCGCCGAAGATCGCCGAATCGGCGACCCGGTCGAGGGTGGAGTCGAGGAAGGCCCCCCACCGGCTGGAGCGCCCCAGCTGCCGTGCCATGTTGCCGTCGACCAGGTCGGAGAAGACGAACAGGGTGATGACGACCGTGCCCCAGAAGAACTCTCCCAGGGGGTAGAAGACCAGGGCGCCGGCCACCACGCCCCCGGTGCCGACGAGAGTGACCGCGTCCGGGCTGACGCCGATACGGATGAGCAGGGCGGCGAACGGCGTGAGAACACGCGTGAAGAACGCACGCGCGTACTTGTTCAGCATGGCCTTCCCGGAGGTCGATATGGGCCGCGCGGTCAAGGGGCCACCGGCTGGCCCATCGTAGCCAGGAGGTCTTGGGCCACCACGAACGCATCGCGGCGCGGAGCGCATCCCACGGCTCGGGGGCGCCGCCGCGCGCCCGTGGACGCGCCCGCGGGCCCCACCGGGCGCGTTAGGGGACCCTTGGGAGCACCGGCGCCGCGCGCCCGCTATGGACGCGACATGGCCACGGTGGAAAGCTCGAATCACCGCAAAGTGTCGACCTGGAGGCGAGACACATGAGCGAGAAATCGAGTACACACCCGGGAGCCGCCGGCAGGGCATCAACGGCCGACCAGCCCACGGCCCTGCGGAATGTGGTGTTGGTCGGCCACTCCGGATCGGGAAAGACCACCCTGGTCGAAGCCCTCGCGCTGGCATCCGGCGCGGTCAACCGGGCGGGCCGGGTCGAGGACGGCGGGTGTCTGTCCGACTACGACGAGATCGAACACCGCCAGCAACGCTCCGTACAGCTCTCCCTGGTCCCGGTGGACTGGGGCGGAGTCAAGATCAATATCTTGGACACCCCCGGATACGCCGATTTCGTCGGGGAACTCAGGGCCGGTCTGCGCGCGGCGGACGCGGCCCTTTTCGTTGTCTCGGCGGCGGACGGCGTGGCCGGTGCGACCCGGATGGTGTGGGACGAGTGCGCGGCCGTCGGCATGCCGCGCGCGCTGGTCGTCACGCACCTGGAGGCGTCCCGCTCCGACTTCGACGAGATGACCGAGCTCTGCCGGACCTCGTTCGGCGGCGAGGACCCGGACGCGGTCGTGCCCCTGTACCTCCCGCTGTACGGGACACCGGGCGCCGACGGCCACTCCCCCGTGCACGGCCTGATCGGCCTGCTCACCCAGAGGGTCTTCGACTACTCCTCCGGCGAGCGCACCGAACGCGCGCCCACCGAGGACGAGCTGCCGCGGATCGAGGCGGCGCGCAACCGCCTCATCGAGGCCATCATCGCCGAGAGCGAGGACGAGTCCTTGATGGACCGCTACCTCGGCGGCGAGGAGATCGACGTCAAGACCCTGATCAGTGACCTGGAGACGGCCGTTGCCCGCGGCACCTTCCACCCCGTGCTGGCCGCGGCCCCGGCCGCCGAGGGTGCCAGACAGGGTCTGGGCACCGTGGAGCTGCTGGAGCTGATCAGCGGCGGCTTCCCGACCCCGGCGGAGCGCGAGGCACCCGCCGTGACCAGCCCGGACGGCGCCGTGCGCCCGGCACTGAGCTGCGACCCCGACGGCCCGCTCGCGGCGGAGGTGGTCAAGACCTCCTCCGACCCGTACGTCGGCCGGATCTCCCTCGTCCGCGTCTTCTCCGGCACCCTGCGCCCGGACGAGATGGTGCATGTCTCCGGCCACGGGCTGGAGGACCGGGGACACGAGGACCATGACGTCGACGAGCGGGTCGGGGCGCTGTCCACCCCGTTCGGCAAGCAGCAGCGCCCGCTGTCCAAGGCCATCGCGGGCGATCTGGCCTGTGTGGCGAAGCTGACCCGCGCCGAGACCGGCGACACCCTGTCCGGCAAGGACGACCCGCTGCTGATGGAGCCCTGGACGATGCCCGACCCGCTGCTGCCGGTCGCCATCCAGGCACACAGCAAGGCCGACGAGGACAAGCTGTCGCAGGGCCTGGCCCGCCTGGTCGCGGAGGATCCGACGATGCGCCTGGAGCACAATCAGGACACCCACCAGGTGGTCCTGTGGTGCCTGGGCGAGGCCCATGTCGATGTCGCGCTGGAGCGGCTGCGGACCCGCTACGGCGTCCAGGTGGACACGGTCGCGCACAAGGTGTCGCTGCGGGAGACCTTCGGCGCCCCCGCCGCGGGCCGCGGACGCCATGTGAAACAGTCCGGCGGACACGGCCAGTTCGCGATCTGCGAGATCGAGATCGAACCGCTGCCGGGCGGCTCCGGCATCGAGTTCGTGGACAAGGTCGTGGGCGGCGCGGTGCCCCGGCAGTTCATCCCCTCCGTGGAGAAGGGCGTACGCGCCCAGGCCGAGCGCGGGGTCGCCGCCGGGCATCCGCTCGTCGACATCCGCGTCACGCTGCTCGACGGCAAGGCGCACTCCGTCGACTCCTCGGACGCCGCGTTCCAGACGGCGGGCGCGCTGGCGCTGCGCGAGGCGGCCGGTGACGTCCGGATCGATCTCCTCGAACCGGTGTCCGAGGTGAGCGTGATGGTTCCGGACGATTTCGTCGGCCAGGTGATGAGCGATCTGTCGGGGCGCCGGGGCCGGGTCGTGGGCACGGAGCAGTCGGGGGCGGGGCGCACGGTGGTGCGCGCCGAGGTGCCCGAGATCGAGATCGACCGGTACGCCGTCGATCTGCGCTCCCTCTCGCACGGCACCGGCCGGTTCTCCCGCGCTCACCTGCGGCATGAGCCGATGCCGCCACAGCTCGCCGACAAGTGGCGGGAACAAGCCGAGAACGGCGCATAGTTAACGGCGAATCAGCCGTTGGGGCGGTCGCTGTCCGGCTCAACTCCCCTGGGCCGGCCGGCGGCTGTACGCTGAGTTCCTGCCGTTGCCCAGGGCCTGTCTTCCACGTCCCGTCGTCCGCCCGAGGCAGGCGGGACGTGGAAGACAGGCCCTGGGGCCGGCGGCAGGTTGCGAGGTCACGGGCTCGAACACAGGCCCTCAGCAGGTGTGCCGTCGACGGAAGTCGGGAAGAGCCGCATCATCGGATACGTGGGGTGTGGGGGCGGTAGTGGCAGACGGCTTTGACTTCAGTCCCGGGGCGCAGGTCCCGCTCTCGGGGAGCGCCGGGCAGACGGCGGCGACCCAGGCACTGGCCTCGGCCGCCTACCGGGACAGTCCGCTGGCCGACATCTCCAAGGCCGACTCCGACTCCGGCAAGTCCGCGATCAAGAAGCCCAAGCTGTCGCTGTTCGCGCCCAATCTCGGCGAGGCGTTCTCGCGTGCCGTGCAGGTGCGGATGCTCGGCGGCGGGCGCGCCGCGCTCATCCAGTCCTTCGGGACCGAGCCGCAGACCATCGTCGAGCACTGCCTGTCCGCCTCCCGCGTGCGCAAGCAGCGGGACGCCAAGCTGACCCTGCTGATGGTGCTGTTCGGCGTGCTGTTCCTGCCGGGCGTGCTGGTGTGGCTGGGCGTCTTCCAGCTGCGGAAGATGCTGTCCAAGGACGGTGCGGGCAAGGGGCTTTCGCTGCTCGGCGGGCTGCTGCTGACGGTGCTGGCCGGCGTCGGCCTGTTCTTCATGATCAAGCTGCCGCTCACCGGTTTCTGGCCGCTGTACGCCCGCGCCATGGTCCTCGTCCCGGTGATCGGCTGGTGGTGGGCCAAGCAGATCTGCGAGCACACTGCGGTGGCCATGCGGGAGTCCTGGAAGGGGCTGCTGGAGGGCGGCGGCGTGGCCGCGAAGATCCCCGAGGCGGTGCCGCAGGACCCGAACCAGACCGCCGCCGAAACCCTCCGCCAGAACCTCGCCAAGATCTCCGCCGAGCAGACCAGCAACGTCGTCTTCTACGCCGGCCCCAAGGGCATACTCGGCATGGGCACCCGCTGGGGCAGCTGGCAGCTCGCCGAGGAGCTGACGCCGGCGCCGGGGAACGCCGAGATCCACCCGTTCCGCAGCTGGGACGTCATCCGGGCGATCCACGACAAGCTGCGGCTGCTGGAGCGCAGTCCGCTGCACACCGGCGGCTTCCCCACGCCGTCCGTACGCCACTGGATCGTCTCGCCGGTCGGGGAGAAGGCCGCCGCCGTCACCCGCCCCGAGGGCACCCATGTGGAGGCGTACCAGATCCGCGGGCACGAGATAGAGCGGATCTGCAACGAGCAGCAGTTCGGCAGCGGCAACCGCCACTACCTCGGCGTCCAGTTCGTGCTGTGGGACGGCCAGCTGGTGATCACCCTGATGATCACGGTCACCGTGCTGCACGAGACCCTGCGCATCGAGGTGACCGGCCACGCCCTCGGCCCGGTCAACGGCCTGTTCACGACCAAGCCCGAGCCCAAGACCAAGGACGTCGCCAAGGTCGTCAAGTTCTGGGAGACCAAGACCCAGCACCTGCCGCTCATCGAGCCGCAGGAGGTGGTCCGGCTCGCCGCGCGCGCCCCGCTGACCTGGTTCCCGCCGGTGCTGGACTTCCTCGGCGGCAAGCTGACCCTCCCCGAGCCGTTCGGCCTGCGGCACGTCTGGGCCGACAAGCCCTGGCGCCACCGCTTCATGGCCGATGACGCGCTGCGCGCCGCGACCCCGGTGCTGCGCACCGTCCACGCCGCCGCGATGAGCGTCCTCAAGGAGAACGGCGTGGACACCGAGCGCTTCACCAACCGTTCCCTGGTGCTCAGCGGCATGATCCAGGGAGTGGAGCCGCAGAAGGCGGACGAGTACAACGCGTAGGCCCTGGGGCGTCTTTCTCAGCGGAAGATGCCCGTGTGCCCCAGGGAGTACCGGCCCGGCTGCGGGTAGACCGCCAGTCCGTGCGGGCCCTGGCCGACGGGGATCTTGGCCAGGGTGGCGCCGGTACGGGTGTCCAGCGCGTAGACCTCGGAGTTGTAGCGGCCGGACAGCCACAGGACCTTGCCGTCGGTGGACAGGCCGCCCATGTCGGGGCTGCCGCCCCCGCGGATGCGCCATTTGCCGATGAGGGCGCCGGTCTTGAAGTCGAGCCGGGAGACGGAGCCTTCGCCGCGGTTGGAGACGTACATGTAGCGCGAGTCGCGGCTGACGTAGAGGCCGTGGGCACCCTTGCCGGTCGGCATGAGCTTGGGCTGTGTGAAGGTGTCGCCGTTGAGGATCCAGATGCCGTCGGCCATCATGTCGGCGATGTACCAGGTCTTGCCGTCCGGGGCGATCTTCACGTCCTGCGGCATCGCCCCCTCGAACGGCAGCTTCTCCTGGCCGATCACCTTCATCTTCTCGGTGTCGACCTTGAGCAGTTCACCGGAGAACTCGCAGGAGACGATGAAGTACCGCCCGTCGGGCGAGAAGTCGGCGTGGTTGACGCCCCCGCAGTTGACCGGCAGCGTCTTGCGGATCTCCATGGTGTGCGGGTCGCGGAAGACCAACTGCCGGTCCATCGAGGCCATCACGACGGCGTACTTCCCGTTGGGCGTGAAGTAGAGGTTGTACGGGTCGTGGACCTTGACGGGCTTGCCGGCCTTGCCGGTGGCGGGGTCGATGGGGGTCAGGTCGTGCCCCCGGTTGTTGTTGACCCAGAGCGTCTTCAGATCCCAGGACGGCACGACGTGCTGCGGCTGTACGCCCACCGGAATGGTCTCGATGACCTTGTAGGTCTTCGGGTCGATGACGCTGACCGTGTCGGAGCCGGTGTTGGGGACGTAGATCCGCGAGGGGAAGTCCTTGACCTGCGGGGCGAGCTTGCCCGGCCGGTCCGCCGCATAGAGATCGTGCTCGTCCAGCAGCGGCGGCATCCCGGGCAGACCGGAGGTGGCGGCCTTGACCGGCGCGCGTTCGACCGGCCGCGGGCTGTGCCCGGCCCGCCCGGTCTCGGCGCCGCCGCAGCCCGCCGCCGTCAGCGCGCAGGCGACGGCGAGCAGCGCGGCCCGGTGACGTGCGCGGGGACGGGGACGGTCGTGGATACGCTTCCGGTCAGCCATCAGGTCACCAGCTCCGTTGTCGTCACCGCGCGCAGACCGCGCCGGCGGAGGCCGTCGAGGATCGGGGGCAGCGCCGCCACCGTGCCGGCGTGCCCGAGGTGGAGGCTCACGACCGAGCCCGGCCCGACCGCGTCCAGGACCGTGCGCCGGACGGCCGGTGCCCCGGGGTCGTCCGCGTCGCGGGAGTCCACGTCGTAGGAGAGGACGTGCGGATAGCCGGCCTTGCGGGCCAGCCCGGTCACCAGGTCCGTGGCCCGCTGGGCCTGCGAGGGGCGGAACCAGCTGCCGATGGTCCCGGTGAGGGCGCGCAGCCGGTCGGCGCACCGGGTGATCTCGGCGTAGGCCTCGGCGGCCGGCAGGGCACAGATATTGCGGTGGTGCATGGTGTGATTGCCCAGTTCGTGGCCGCCGTCGAGGATCCGGCGGGCCATCGCGGGCTGCTCGTCGAGCCAGTCGCCGACGGCGAGCACGGTGACCCTGGCCCCGGCCCGCTCGGCCTCGGTGAGCAGGGCGGTCGCCAGCTTGGGGTCGCCCCTGCCGTGGAAGGTCAGCGCGACCGCACGGCCGTTCCGCGGCCCGTGCGCGATCTGTACGGGCAGGCCGGGCACCCGGACCGGCGGGCGGGCGGTGCGGGCACGGGCGGGCGGCGCATGACCCGCCCCGGAAGAGCCCGCACCGGAAGGGCTCGGCCCGCCGGACCGTACGGCGCCGGCGTCGTCGTCCCGGTGCGGGTCGCAGCCCGCCACCAGTGCACCGGCGGTCACGGCCGAGGCGGCCGCGCGCAGCACGGAGCGGCGATCTAGGGAAGTCACCACCCCATTAGAGAGGCAACTAATCCGAATTAGGGAGATATGCCCGATTCGCTCGGGCGCGTGTCGCTTCGGCGACCGGCCCCGGGCGAGGCCGGACGGCCTCAGGCGGGCCAGGCGTCCGCGAGCATCGCCCGGGTGTCGGCGAGCAGTTGGGGCAGCACCTTGGTGTGACCGACCACCGGCATGAAGTTGGTGTCACCGCCCCAGCGCGGGACGACATGCTGATGGAGATGGGCCGCGATCCCGGCGCCGGCGACGGTGCCCTGGTTCATCCCGATGTTGAAGCCGTGCGCTCCGGAGGCGGTACGCAGCGCGGTCATCGCCTGCTTCGTCAGCTCGGCCAGCTCCGCGGTCTCCGGCCCGTCCAGCTCCGTGTAGTCGGCGACGTGCCGGAACGGGACGATCATGAGGTGCCCGCCGTTGTACGGGTAGAGGTTCAGCACCGCATAGACATACTCGCCGCGCGCGATCACCAGGCCGTCCTCGTCGGACTTCTCGGGGATCGTGCAGAACGGACAGCCGTCGCCCGCCCCCGGGCCGGACGGTTTGTTCTCGCCCTGGATGTAAGCCATCCGGTGGGGCGTCCACAGACGCTGGAAAGCGTCCTGCGTCCCGACTCCGATCTGCTGCTCCGGCTCGCTTGTCATACGGGCCAGCATATGGCTTCGCCCGTTGGCGCCGTGTCGTTGGGGCACCTACCGCGGTCCGCTCCGCGATGCTGAGCCGGTGGACAGGGAACAGCGGCTGTGGGCCTGGGAACGAACCGCCCAGCCCTACCTCCTTGCCGCCTCCCTCCTCTTCCTCACCTCATACGCCGTCCGGGTCCTGGTCCCCGGCCTCTCCCCCGGCTGGCAGACCTGGTGGGAGCTGGTCACCGTCGTCACCTGGGGCATCTTCGTCGTCGAATATCTGGCGCGGCTGGCGCTCAGCAACGACCGGCGCCGCTTCCTGCGCACCCGCTGGCTGGATCTGATCGTGACCGTGCTGCCCCTGCTGCGGCCGCTGCGGATCGTCGACCTCCACGAGCGGATGCAGCGGCGCCGGGACCATCCACGGTTCGCCCTCGAATCGCGGGTGATGGCGTACACCGGGATCACCTCGCTGCTGCTGGGCTTCGCGGCCAGCCTGGCCGTCTACCACGACGAGCGCACGGCACCCGGCGCGAACATCCACACCTTCGGCGACGCGGTGTGGTGGGCCTGCTCGACGCTGACGACCACGGGGTACGGCGACGCCACGCCCGTCACCCCGCGCGGCCGGCTGGTCGCGGTGGCGCTGATGTTCGTCGGGGTGGCGCTGATCGGGGCGGTGGTGGGCTCCTTCTCCTCCTGGCTGCTGCGCCGCTTCCGGCAGGACGGCGAGACCTGAGCCCGGCGGCGGAACATGACGGGCCCCGGAGAGCGAGTCGCTCTCCGGGGCCCGGTGCTCAGGCACGTGTCACACCTGGACGCGGCGCTCCACGACGTCGAGGATCTCGGCGATCGCCTCTTCGCGCGGGATGCCGTTCTTCTGCGTCCCGTCGCGGTAGCGGAAGGAGACCGCGCCGTTGGCGACGTCCTCGTCACCAGCGATGATCATGAACGGCACCTTGGCCTTCTGCGCGTTCCTGATCTTCTTCTGCATCCGGTCCGACGAGGAGTCCACCTCGATCCGCAGGCCCTTGGCCTTGGCCTGCGCGGCGAAGTCCTGCAGATACGGGACGTGGGCGTCGCCGATCGGGATCCCGGTCGCCTGGACCGGCGCCAGCCACGCCGGGAACGCACCCGCGTAGTGCTCCAGCAGCACCGCGAAGAACCGCTCGATGGAACCGAACAGCGCACGGTGGATCATCACCGGACGCTGCTTGCTGCCGTCGGCGGCGGTGTACTCCAGGTCGAACCGCTCCGGAAGGTTGAAGTCCAGCTGGACGGTCGACATCTGCCAGGTCCGGCCGATGGCGTCCTTGGTCTGCACGGAGATCTTCGGGCCGTAGAACGCGGCGCCGCCCGGGTCCGGGACCAGCGGCAGCCCCTGCTTCTCGGCCACCTTCCGCAGCGTCTCGGTGGCCTCCTCCCACGCCTCGTCCGAGCCGACGAACTTCTCCGGGTCCTTGGTGGACAGCTCCAGGTAGAAGTCGGTCAGACCGTAGTCGCGCAGCAGGTCCAGGACGAAGGTGAGCGTGGCGTCCAGCTCGTCCGCCATCTGCTCCTTGGTGCAGTAGATGTGCGCGTCGTCCTGGGTGAAGCCGCGGGCGCGGGTGAGGCCGTGCACGACGCCCGACTTCTCGTACCGGTACACGGTCCCGAACTCGAAGAGACGCAGCGGCAGTTCACGGTACGAGCGGCCGCGCGCGTCGAAGATCAGGTTGTGCATCGGGCAGTTCATGGGCTTGAGGTAGTAGTCCACGCCCTCGTCGAGTTGCATGGGCGGGTACATGCCGTCGGCGTACCAGTCCAGGTGGCCGGACTTCTCGAAGAGCTTCCCCTTGGTGGCGTGCGGGGTGTAGACGAACTCGTACCCCGACTCCTCGTGCCGCCGGCGGGAGTAGTCCTCCATGACCCGGCGGATGATGCCGCCCCTGGGGTGGAAGACCGCCAGGCCCGAGCCGATGTCCTCGGGAACGGAGAACAGGTCGAGCTCGGCACCGAGCTTGCGGTGGTCGCGCTTCTCGGCCTCGGCCAGGAACTCCAGATGCGCCTTGAGCTCGTCCTTGGTCGGCCAGGCGGTGCCGTAGATCCGCTGCAGCTGCTTGTTCTTCTCGCTGCCGCGCCAGTAGGCGGCGGCCGAGCGCATCAGCTTGAACGCCGGGATGGCGCGGGTGCTGGGGAGGTGCGGACCGCGGCACAGGTCCTTCCAGCACAGCTCGCCGGTCTTGGCGTCGAGGTTGTCGTAGATGGTCAGCTCGCCGGCGCCCACCTCGGCGGAGGCCCCCTCGGCGGCCTCGGCGGCCGAGCCCTTGATCCCGATCAGCTCGAGCTTGTACGGCTCGTCGGCCAGCTCCTCGCGCGCGGCGTCATCGCTGACCGCCCGGCGCGCGAACTTCTGCCCGCGCTTCTGGATCTCCTGCATCTTCTTCTCGATGCGCTTGAGATCGTCGGGGTGGAACGGGGTCTCGACGTCGAAGTCGTAGTAGAAGCCGTCCTTGACCGGCGGGCCGATGCCGAGCTTCGCCTCCGGGAACAGCTCCTGCACGGCCTGCGCCATCACATGCGCCGTGGAGTGCCGCAGGATGTTCAGGCCGTCCTCGGAGGAGATCTCCACGGGCTCTACCGCGTCACCGTCGGCGACCTCGTACGCCAGGTCCTTCAGCTCTCCGGCGACCCGCGCGGCCACGACGCTGCGCTCGCCCTGGAAGAGGTCGGCAGCCGTAGTGCCCGTGGTCACCACGCGTTCATCCCGCTCGGAATCGCGTTGGATGGTCACACGGACGTCTGACACCGGTCTCTCCTGACTCATGTCTCTTGCGCGCCAGCGATTGCTGCGCAGCCGAATCGTACCGAGCCACCGGACCCGACCGCGAAACGGTTTCACCACCCCCGGCCCGAAAACCGCTCCTGCGCCGCTATTCCTCGGCGCCGCACGCCTCCTCGAAGAAGTCGAGGTTTTCCTGGAGCGACTTCAGCAGCCGGTCCCGCTCGGCCTCGTCGACCTGTACGGGCGTGACATCGCGGCCGCCGGTGATCCGGCGGAAGCCGCCCCGGCTCTCCAGCCGGCCGCTCACCCGGATGGGCAGTCCCACCAGGTGCGCGTGCCCGGCGATGCGGTAGTCCTCCTCCCCCAGCGCGACCCGCACCTGCACCACGTCCGCCCCGGTGATCACCCGCAGCCGCACCGTGCCGGGCCCGCCGGGACGCTCCCTGCGCAGCCGTATCACCGCGCCGGTCACCCGCACCGGCAGCGACGGCTCGTCGCGCACGTAGCGCTGGGCCGCCTGCTGCAGCGCGGGCAGATCGCCGGGCGAGAACTCCACCGGTTCGGGGCGGGCCGGGCAGCCGGCCGGGGCGCCGGCCCCCGGCGACCACTCGACCGCGATCCGCACGCCCTCCGCGTCCCGCACCAGCGCGATCAAGGCCTGGACCAGCTCATGGCAGACCCCCAGCTCGACGGCCGCGTCGAAGGCCTCCATCCCGCCGGTGGCCCGCTGGTAGTCGGTGGCGTCGCGGGCCGCGTGCAGCGCCCGCTGCAGCCCGGCGACCGCGCCGCGCCCGCCGCGCACCGGGACGAACGCGGTCAGCCGGCGCCCGGCCGCCGCCGGACCGACCAGCACCTCGCCCAGGAACCCCTCGGCCTGCCGTTTGTACCGCGCGCCGTAGTAGCCGGCCCGGCCGTACGTCCCCAGCGCCCCGGCGATCAGCATCGCGCGGGCCGCACCGCGCAGCTGCTCCTGGGCGACCCAGTACGCGGCCCCCGACCCGCCGTCGGGCACCTCGCGCACCCAGCGCACCTCGTCGCTGGGCACCGCGAGCCCCACCAGCACCTCGCGGGCGGAGGCCGAGGAGCTCTGCGCCAGCGCCGCCAGCGCCTCCGCGAGCAGTTCCCCGCTGTCGGGGAAGCGGCGGTCGTGCGGCACCAGCAGGCTGGTACCGCCCGCGCCACCGGGCGGTGTCCACCGGGCGTAGTGGCCCGCGGCCCCGCCCCGGCGCCGCCAGCCGTGCCGGGCCAGCAGCGCGCCGAGCACCGCGGGATCGAGCTGGGCGGGATCCAGGAGTCGCGCATCGTATGCGTCGGTCGGCCGGTACATCAGGGTCTCCCTCCCGCCCCGACCCGCGTCATGATCTCGCAGAGCGCTCGGTCGTCGAAGATCCGCGCGGTGGGGATCCGCACGGTGGTCCTGCGCCGGCCGGTCACCGGATGGCCGGCCAGGTTGATCCAGTAGCAGCAGTGCCGCAGCGCGAGACGGTCGTGGGAGGCCCGCAGCCAGTCCTCCCGGGTCCGCGGGACCAGCATCACGACCAGGATCTTGTGCACCGATACGGGCGTACGGGCCAGCTTCACCAGATGGTCGTTGTCGAGCGTGAAGGCGAACGTCGGCCCCGGCGGGCGGGGGGCGGTCTGGTAGGTGCACTTGAGCTGCACCTTGATGGTGACTTCGTCGTCGACGGTGTGGCCGGGCGCGCCATGGCTGACGTGCCAGTCGATTCCGTTGTCCGGGAAGGGCTGCGCCAGCGAACATCCCGCAGCGGCGGCGACCGCGTGCAGATAGCCCACCTGAAGGGTCTCCATGCACGCAGTGGTGGCGATTGAGCCGCGCTGCGGTGTGGACAGCTGGGGCAGCAGCCCGCCCGGTTCGGGCTGCGCGAGCGTCATCGCGGGGAGCCTTCCGGGCTGTGCCGATCGGTGCGGGTGGATGACGGGGAGAAGGCGGAACCCGTCGGCCCGTCACTCTGGTTGTCTCCGCGTCAAGTGGTCCGCAAACAAAGACGGTTCGAGCACCGGACGGCTCGGGTATCACCAGCTCGGGTGGCGTGCGTGCCATCCCCCGCACGAGCGCGAGGAGTTGGGATGATGCCGTGCTGGTATGACGGACCGCTTGCCGCCTTCGACACCGAGACCACGGGCATCGACGTCGAGCGCGACCGCATCGTCTCCGCCGCCCTGGTGGTCCAGGAGACACCGCGCTCCGCGCCCCGGATCACCCGTTGGCTGATCAACCCGGGCGTCGACATACCCGAGGCCGCCACGGCGGTGCACGGCCTGACCGGCGACCATCTCGCGCTGCACGGCCGCTGGCCCGCGCCGGTGCTGGAGGAGGTGGCGCGTGCCCTGGCCGCCCAGTCGGTGGCCGGCCGCCCGCTGGTCGTGATGAACGCCCCGTTCGACCTCACTCTCCTGGAGCGCGAGTTGAAACGGCACCGCGCCAGCTCGCTCGACGCCTACCTGGGCGGTCATCCGCTGCGCATCCTCGACCCCCGCGTCCTCGACAAGCATCTGGACCGCTACCGCAAGGGACGCCGCACGCTCACCGACCTGTGCGCCCACTACGAGGTCGAGCTGACGGACGCCCACGAGGCGGCCGCCGACGCACTCGCCGCGCTGCGCGTCGTCCGGGCCCTGGGCCATCGCTACGCGGACCGCCTGGAGAAGCTGCACCCGGCGGAGCTGCACACCCGCCAGGCCGTCTGGTACGCCGCCCAGGCGCGTGGCCTGCAGGCGTGGTTCGAGCGCAGCGGCAACCCCGAAACCGTCGATCCGCACTGGCCGCTGCGTCCCGAACTCCCCGCCGCGGCCTGATCCCTCATCAGCAATTCCGGCCCGGCCGGCAAAAGCGCCGGCCGGAATTCCCGGTGCGGTGTTCTCCCCGCACGGTGCCGCCTTCTCCCAACAAAAAGAACCGGGCCGCTTTTTGCGGCCCGGTTCTTGATCCCGGTGGGCGATACTGGGTTCGAACCAGTGACCTCTTCGGTGTGAACGAAGCGCTCTCCCACTGAGCTAATCGCCCGGGTGTCGGCGGGGTTTCCCCCGCGAACGAGCAGAACAATACAGGCCGCGCGGGGCTTCCATCAAATTCCTGTTCCGCCGGGGCCCGGGGCGGCCCCGGCGGGGCATGCGGGGCGCCTCATCCGCGGGCCAGCCAGGCGGCGAGCCCCCGGCGCCCGGACCGCATCATCAGCGCGTGATTGGCGACGAAGACCGGCCGCCCCAGCAGCGCGAACCGCCGCAGCAGCGGCTTGCAGACCTCGACGTCCTGCTCGAAGACGGCGCGGGTGCCGCCGGCGCCGGGCACCACCGTCCAGCGCGCCCAGCCGGCCAGGTCACCGCGCATCCCTATCTCCAGCACCCCCGCGCCCGGGTCCCGTACGCGTTCGCTCGCCACGACCGTGAGGTCGTACGGCAGCACCGAACGGAAGCGGGCGATGCCGCTGCGGTCGTCGAGCGCCGTCACCTCGCGGACCTGCGGCCACCACCGGGGGTAGGCCTCGGCGCGTTCGAGGACGGCGTAGACGACGGTCGGCGGGGCGTTGAGCAGCCAGACGGCGCGAAAACGGTAGCGGTGCAGTCGGCGTGACCGGACGGGCATGGTCCCAGTGTGCGCCCCACGGCGGCGCGGGGGCGCAACAACTGCGACGGCCCGGAGACTTGAAGTCTCCGGGCCGTCGTCCGGGGTGGGCGATACTGGGTTCGAACCAGTGACCTCTTCGGTGTGAACGAAGCGCTCTCCCACTGAGCTAATCGCCCGGGCGCACCGCCAACATTACCCCACGTCGGCGGGCACTTCTGACCACGGCGACGTCACTCGGAGACGTTCCACGGCATCGCGAGCCCGAACTTCCAGACGTAGACCGCGAGCACCGCGGCGATGATCACCAGGCCGACGGCGGTCAGGATGATGTTGCGCCGCCGCACCTTGGGGTCGAGCGCCTTCTGGGCCGCTTCCGTGACCTTCCGCTTGGTCCAGCGCAGCACCAGCTGGGCCCAGACGAATTCCGTCGCCCAGATCGCCATACCGGCGAAGATCACCAGCCAGCCCGGTCCCGGCAGCGGCAGCATGATCACGCCGCCCACCACGACCGCGAGGCCGACGACGAAGACTCCGACCTGCCAGCTCACGTGCAGCGGCCGGGAGCGCTTGATGAAGTGCGGCGCTCTCGAACCGAGCGGCTGCCCGGCCGGAGCGGCGTCCTCCTCCACCGTTCCCGACCCCCCGTTACTCTGCGTATTCATACCCGCAAACTTACCGGACGGGATGGGTCCGGCGGAATTACCGCCGAGGACGATCTCGCAATCCGCCGGAAGAGGTACCTGAAGCCACACAAAACCGTCAGAGGGGTTTACAACGGCACCGTAGGTGGCATGTCGATTTCGCCGACGTGCGAATCCCCGAGCGCACACTGAGCGAAAGGCCCTGGCGCTTATGAACACCACGGTCAGCTGCGAGCTGCACCTGCGCCTCGTTGTGTCGAGCGAGTCCTCACTGCCTGTACCCGCGGGCCTGCGGTATGACACGGCCGATCCTTATGCCGTGCATGCCACCTTCCATACCGGAGCCGAGGAGACCGTGGAGTGGGTTTTCGCCCGCGACCTCCTCGCCGAGGGCCTGCACCGGCCCACGGGCACCGGAGACGTCCGCGTATGGCCGTCCCGGAGCCACGGACAGGGCGTGGTCTGCATCGCCCTGAGCTCCCCGGAGGGCGAGGCCCTGCTCGAGGCGCCCGCACGGGCCCTCGAGTCGTTCCTCAAAAGGACCGATGCCGCCGTACCGCCCGGTACGGAGCACCGGCATTTCGATCTCGACACCGAGCTCTCCCACATCCTCGCGGAGAGCTGAGACGCAGCACGGTTACCGAAAGCACCCACCCGCTCACACTTGCGTCCGTCCGACTCGGGGAGACGGCGCAGGACCGACAAGTTCATACGGCACACTTCGGCGTCGTCGCCGCGGACCCACCGCGGAGTCGGCGCTGAAGCTTGTTCCGGGCGCGGGATTCGGCGACCATGCGGCAACCACACCGGGGGCGGTACCCGTCCGGCCCCACCCTGCCAGGGAGCGGAACCGTGATGATCAGCCATGACACCCGGTGCGCACTGGACGCGGTCGTCGACCTGCTGAACACCGCTCCGGAGGGCGAATCGCCCGGAGCGCCGGACAGCCTGACCGGCCTCGCGGCCCTCGAGGACTTCGTCCGGCGCCATGAGGTCAGCGACGTGGGGGCGCTCGGTGCGGGCGACCTGGCGGCCGTGCGGTCCGTCCGCGCGCGGTTCGCGCGGATCTTCGCGGCCGACGACGACCGTGCCGCGGCCGAACAGCTGAACGCGCTGGTCGCCTCGGCGGGCACCACACCGCAGCTGACCGATCACGACGGGTACGACTGGCACGTCCACTACTTCGCGCCGGGCGCGTCGGTCGCCGAGCACCTGGCCGCGGACGGCGGGATGGCGCTGGCCTTCCTCCTCGTCGCCGGAGAGCGCGAGCGGCTGCGGCGCTGCGAGGCGCCGGACTGCCGGCATGCCTTCGTCGACCTCTCGCGCAACCGCTCCCGGCGCTACTGCGACAGCCGCACCTGCGGAAACCGGCTGCATGTCGCGGCCTACCGGGCGCGGCGGCGGGAGGCCGCGGCGGGCTGAGCGCCGGTCGCGGCGCCCCTGCGGGGTGGGCGGCGACGGGGTGCGCAGCGGCGGTGCGTGGCCGCTTCACAGCAGGAAGAGGTCGTGCACCGCCCCGAGAAGGAGCAGAAAGCCGATGACGGCGAGGAAGAGCATCAGCGGCGGCTGGGACAGCGCGAACAGGCAGCCGCGTGGTTCGGGGGACGGGGCGTCGTCTTGGGCGAGGGCGCACTCATCGTTCATCTCGCGCGCATCATGACGCAGATGATCGTGCCAATGCGCCCGATATGCGCCTCAGCAGCGGTAGTTCATCAGATCCCGTGCTTTTTCAGGATCGCTTCGATGTCCGAGAAGTCATCCTTGGGTGCGCCGCCCTTGCCCTGGGCGGCCTTCCCCTTGGGTGCCGGCTGCGCGGCGCCCCGGGCGGCGCCGAGGGAGGGCACGGAGGCGGCCGGAGCCACCGCGCCGGACCGGTCGGCCGCCGCGGCCTTGCGCTCCTTGCGGCTGCCGATCCCGCCCCTGCGGCGCTCCACTCCCCTGCTGATCATGAACAGCACGGCGGAGAGCGCGAGCACACCGAAGCCGGCCCAGACCGTGGGCTTGAAGACGATGTTGGTGACCCAGTCGATGACGCCCGTCATCACCAGGCCGATGGGAATCAGGGAAAAAGCGGCGATGCGGGTCGCGGCCAGGAACCGCTTGCGGTATGCCGTCAGCGCGGCGATGCCCAGGCCCGCTGCCGACACCGCGGCACAGACGGTCGAGGTCAGCATCCGGTCCTCCTGCTGCTGAAAGGGCGAGCAGGCACTCTGCTCCCTTCCATCCTGCCTTGTCCGGCCGGGCGCGGGCCATGTTCCGGGACGGGCTCAGGGACATCTCGGGGTTGCGCTCCTCCGCAGGTGCCGGTTCCGTCACCGGGGCGGGGTACCAGCGGGTGTCGGCCGGGGGCGGGCTGGAAGACTGGCCCCATGAACGACGCCACCACCTCCGCCGCCCGCCCCGACCGCCCCGTTCTGGACGTGTGGTGCGAATTGCAGTGCCCGGACTGCCGTACCGCCCTGGAGGACCTGCGGGCGCTGCGGGCGCGCTACGGCGACCGGCTGGACGTCCGGCTGCGCCACTTCCCCCTCCCCAAGCACAAGCACGCCTACGTCGCCGCGCAGGCCGCCGAGGAGGCCATCGAGCAGGGCCGGGGCTGGCCGTACATCGAGGCGGTGCTGGCGCGCAGTGAAGAGCTCGGCGCACGCGGCGAGAAGCTGCTGCTGGAGGTCGCCGGGGAGCTGGGGCTGGACGCCGAGGAGCTGGACACCGCGCTGATCGACGGGCGGCATCTGCTGATCGTCGACGCGGACCAGGCCGAGGGCAAGGCGATCGGGGTGACCGGGACCCCCACCTATGTGATCGGCGGCGAGCGGCTGGACGGCGGCACGAGCCAGGAGGGGCTGCGCGCCCGCATCGAGGAGATCGCCGACCGGCTGCTGGCCGGACAGGACTGAGCCGGGCCGCACGGGACTGAGCCGGACCGCACGGGCGCCGGCGGGCCGCACGGGCGCCGGCGGGCCGCACGGGCACCGGGCCGGCTTCACGGGCGCCGCCCGGACCGCCTCACAGGATCGGCTTCCACAACAGGTACCCGGTGGGCCGGTAGCCCAGCGAGGTGTAGAGGCCGAGCGCCGGCGCGTTGTCCGCGTAGACGTTCAGGCCGAGGGCCGTGCGGCCGGCGGCCAGGCTCTCGCGCTCGGCGACCAGCATCAGGGTGCGGCCGTGGCCGTGCCCGCGGTGTGCGGGATCGACCCGTACGTCGACGACATAGCCGCCCGGCTGGTCCGGCATCCGCAGGGCGACCCAGATGCTGCCGACGTCCGCGCCGCGGTGGGCCAGGACGCGCAGCGCCTGGTCGGGCGTGTCCACACCGTCCGGCAGCAGGGCGCGATGGCTCGCGGCCGAGACCTCCTCGGCGCGGGCGCGGGGCATCCCCTGGCCCTGCTGCGTCCGGACGTACTCGGCGAGCGCGGCGTCCCGCCAGGCCGGGTACTCCGCCTCGCTCAGCGCCCGGTCGGAGCTGTTCCCAGGGAGCCGGGGCGGGCCGTCGAGGGTTTTGCTCATCGTGCGGCTGCGCTCGGTGTAGCCCAGCGCCGCGGCGAGCCGGGCGGCGGCCCCGGCGCCGGCGGGGACGGTCACCTCGATCTGCCGGCAGCCCCAGCCGCGCAGTACCTCCTCGGCGGCGAGCGCGGCGACCGTGGCGCGGCCGCGGTGCCGGTCCGGCTCCTCGACGGTCAGCTCCGCGATCCGGCCCGCCGTCGGGCCGAACCGGGCATCCGTCGTCAGCCGGATCCCGCCGACCCGGCGGCTGTTGACACAGATGTCGTACGGGCGGGCCCGGCGCCCGTCGCCGTGTCGCTCTTCGGGTCCCGCGGGGCGCAGCGTTGTGGTCACGAGGACTTTCTACTCGCCCCTGCGCGGGCCCGTCATCACCGCGGATCGAAGTCGGCGGCGGACTGCTCGTCGAAGATCCGCATGGCTTCCGCGGTCACCGGGCCCGGGGCGTCGGCGAGTTGGCGGTCGTCGATGCGGGTCACGGCCTGGACGTCGCGCAGGGTGGAGGTCAGGAAGATCTCCTGGGCCCGCTCCAGTGCGTCCAGCGGCAGGTCGGTCTCCTTGGCGCCGGCCCAGCTGATGGTCAGGGCGCGGGTGATGCCCGCCAGGCAGCCGGAGTGCAGCGGCGGCGTGTGCAGTTCGCCGTCCAGCACGACGAAGACGTTGGAGCCGGTGCCCTCGCAGAGCGCGCCGACCGTGTTGGCGAACAGGGCCTCGGAGGCGTCCCGTTCACGGGCGCGGGCCAGGGCGACCACGTTCTCGCCGTACGACGTGGTCTTCAGGCCGGTGAGCGCCCCGCGCTCGTTACGGGTCCACGGGACCGTGACGGCGGCGGTGGTGTCGGGGCGGCGCGTGGTCTCGGAGAGTGCGATGACCAGCGTGGGGCCGGCGTCGCCGCGGTCCGAGCCGAGCGGTGAGACGCCGCCGGTGTAGGTGAGCCGCAGCCGGCCCAGGGCCATCGGGTTGGCGTCGAGGACCGCCGCGCAGCCGCGCCGCACCTCGTCGAGGTCGGGATCGGGCAGTCCCAGCCCGCGGGCCGAGGTGGTCAGGCGCTCCAGATGGCGGGTGAGGGCGAAGGCACGGCCGCGCTCGGCCTTGATGGTCTCGAAGACTCCGTCGCCGACCGTCAGCCCGTGGTCGAAGACCGAGACCCGGGCGCCCTCGGCGTCCTGCAGCGTGCCGTTGAGCCAGATCTTCATCGCTTTCCTCCACTCGCCTCGTGCAGGCCCGACGCTACCGCGAGCAGCCTGCGCGCCTTCAACTCGGTCTCGGCCCACTCCCGCTCCGGATCGGAGTCCCAGATGATCCCGGCGCCGGCGCCGAAGCGGAGCACCGGGCCGCCGGGCGGGGTGCGGTCGATCCAGAACGTACGGATGCCGACCGCGAGCTCGCCGGTGCGGCGGTCCGCGTCGACCCAGCCGATGCCTCCGCAGTAGGGGCCGCGGGGTGCGGTCTCCAGCTCGTCGATGATCCGCAGCGCGCTGGATTTGGGGGCACCGGTGACCGACCCGGGCGGGAAGGTGGCGTCCAGCAGATCCGCCCAGGCGGTCTTCTCGTTCGCCCCGTCCAGTTCGCCGCACACGGTGGAGACGAGGTGGACCAGGCCGGGGTGCTCTTCGACGGCGCACAGTGCCGGGACGGTCACGGAGCCGGTGGCGCAGACCCGGCCGAGATCGTTGCGGACCAGGTCCACGATCATCACGTTCTCCGCCCGGTCCTTCGCCGAGAGGTCCGCCGCGGTCCGCCCGGTGCCCTTGATGGGGCCGGAGGTGACGGTGCGGTCCTCGCGCCGCAGATACAGCTCCGGGGAGGCGCTGGCGATCTCGACGCCATGGCCGGGCAGCCGGATCGTGCCCGCGTGCGGCGCCGGGTTGCCGCGGGCCAGCACCGCGGACAGCGCGTCCACGTCGGCACGGCCGGGATCGGGCAGCGGCGCGGTCAGCACCCGGCAGAGGTTCACCTGGTAGACGTCGCCGGCCGCGATGTGTTCACGGATGCGCCGCACACCGCCTGTATAGGCGTCGCGGTCCAGGGAGCTGGTCCAGGCGCCGGCGGCGGGGCCGCGCCAGCCGCCGGGGTCCGGACCGTCCGCCGCGGTGGCCGGACGTACGTCGCCGAAGCGGGCGCAGACCACCGCGCCCTCGAAATCGGCGGCCACGGCCCACCAGCCCGTGGAGTCCAGAGCCGCGGGATCGCTGGTCACATCCAGCAGGTCGGTGGCTATCAGGCCGCCGAAGCGTGCCATCGGAGCGAAGTCGTGCACGTCAGCGAGTCTATGGCGGCGGCCCCGAGGCTGCCTGTGCCGAGCGAGCAGCGCAGCACGCTGCACAAACGCGTTTTTGTACTGGCCCCGGAATCCGCTAGAGTTCAACACGTCGCCGGGACGCGCAAGCGCCCCGGAGGACACGTAGCTCTCGGACGTAGTCTGGGAGAGACACCTGCGGACGTAGCTCAGTTGGTAGAGCACCACCTTGCCAAGGTGGATGTCGCGAGTTCGAGTCTCGTCGTCCGCTCGATGTGGGGGATCTTCCCGAACCCCCTCACTCCTGGTGGAGTGGCCGAGAGGCGAGGCAACGGCCTGCAAAGCCGTCTACACGGGTTCAAATCCCGTCTCCACCTCCAAGGACGATTAGCTCAGCGGGAGAGCGCTTCCCTGACACGGAAGAGGTCACTGGTTCAATCCCAGTATCGTCCACTGGATCCCCGAACGTGCTTGACCGGGGTTTCCGTCCCGCGCGATTAGCTCAGCGGGAGAGCGCTTCCCTGACACGGAAGAGGTCACTGGTTCAATCCCAGTATCGCGCACGCAGCTGCGGATCTTCGTGATCCGCGGTCCCGCGGACGATTAGCTCAGCGGGAGAGCGCTTCCCTGACACGGAAGAGGTCACTGGTTCAATCCCAGTATCGTCCACACCTGATCCCGAGGGCCGGAGCATTTCGCTCCGGCCCTCGGTCGTTCTCCGGCAGGGACCGGTCAGGACGAGAAGAGCATGTGACCGAAGCCGCGGTGGTGGCCGTGATGGCCGTGATGTCCATGGTGGCCGTGGTGGCCCTGATGCGGGGCACCCCAGGCGGGCGCTGCGGGGTAGGCCTGCGGGGCGGGCGGCGGCGGGGGCTGCTGGGACCACTGTGACTCAAGGCGGGTCAGCGCCTCCAGCTCCCCGTAGTCCAGGAAGATCCCCCGGCAGCCGGCGCACTGTTCTATCTGCACGCCATTGCGGTGGTATGTCTGCATTGGCGCATGGCACTTGGGGCACTGCATCGTCGGCTCCACTCCTGTCATCCGGCACTGCTCACTGCCGCGCCGCCGGAAAGGCCGCCCGGCGGCGGGGTGTTCACCCTACGTCCGGGCCGCCGGGCGCCAACCGGTCCGGCAGGGAGGCCATCCGGGCACAGGCGGCGACGACCGCCGCCTCGGACTCGTCCAGGGGGCGGGCGGCGGTGAGGGCCTTGGCGAGGGCGAGCGCGGCGGTCTGCACGGTCAGGGCGCGGGCCGGAACCTCCAGGTCGGGCCAGGGATCGCCGGACGGCCGGACGGCGGGGCCGCCGGCGGCGCGGTAGGCGGCGAGGAAACGCGTCCAGAGGTCCGGTGCGAGCAGGCCGGTGGCGAACCACGCGGCGGGGCGGGCCAGGTCCCAGGCGCCGTCGCCCGTGCCGAGGTCGTCGATGTCGATGAGGAGCCAGGGGCCGCCGGCGGCCGGGTGGCGGACGAGCTGGCCCAGGTGCAGATCGCCGTGGCAGAGGGTGCCGGCGCGCGGCGGCGGGGCGGCGCCTTTGGCCCACGGCGGCAGCAGGGCCCAGGCCCGCTCGACGGCCGCGGCGGCCGCGGGCAGCGGCCCCGGGCCGGGCCGGAGCGCGGGCGGCGGGCCGTCGGCGGCGGCCAGGGCGGTGCGCAGCCGGGCCAGGGCACGGGCGGCCTTGGCGGGGCCGCGCATCGGCGGTACGGGGCCGGGCAGTTGGCGCGGGTCGACGGTGTGCAGACGGGCCAGCAGGCGGGCGGCGTCCTCCCAGGGCGCGGCGCCCGGGTCGTCGGGCAGCACCGGGCTGCCGTACGGCCAGCGGGTGAGGGCGCGGCCCTCCTCGGTGAAGGTGAGGAAGCCGTCGGGGGCGGTGACCGGGAGCGGGGGCAGCAGGATGCCGTGCAGAAGGGGGTGGGCGGCGATCCGCAGCCGGGTGGCCAGGTCGTGCCGGTCGCCGTCGGGGGCGTGCGCCTTGGCGACCGTGGGGCCACTGCGGACGACCGTGCCGTCGGGACGGTCGGCAAGCACCTCGGGGGCGGGGGTGGCGGTGGAGGCCGGAGCGCCGGGCCGGGCCGTCGTCGCGGACAGCGCGGCGAGGCGGTCGAGCAGTGAGGTGGCCATCGTTCCCCCTGGTCCTGCGCGCGCCGGAGGGCGTCGTGGTCGGCGGGCCGTGCAGGGTATGCCGTGGGTGGTGGTGCGGGCTGTGGGCGGCCCGGAGGGGGATCGTACGCGTGGTCCGCGGGGCCGGGCAGGGCGGCGGCCGGGAAAACCCGACGGCCGGGCATCTCCCCAGATGCCCGGCCGTCGTGCCGTCCGCCGCACCCCCGTCCCCACGGGGCTTTCAGCCGGAGGTCCCCGTCCCGGGCCGCTCTCCCGGGACCGGGGCGCCGCTCAGCGCCCCAACATTCCGACCACGGACGACGCCTGTGTCATCACGGCCTCCCAGCCGCCGAAGACCACGACGAGAACGCAGGCCAGCGGCAGCACCATGGCCACCGCGACGAGGGGATGGCGCGTGCCGGAGGGCTGCCGGCCGCCGGGCACAGTGGCTCGCCGCCCCTGCGCCCGAAGGGCCGTCCGCCCTGAGCTCTGCACCATCGTCCCGCTCCCGTCGTGGCTGGGGCGGCGGGCGTCTGACCTCGGGGGACGAGTGCGGCGCCCGCCGCTTGAAGACAACAGTAGGCACGCGGCCGGCGACGGGCGTCATGCCGTCGTACCGATTGGTCGGCCTCCGGGAGGATGACGGCCCGGCGCCCCGTGTACTCCCCTGGGTGGAGAGACGGCGTCAGGCCTTGGCGATCTCCCCCAAGGGGGACCGCTGCGCCGCCTTGGCCCGCGCACTCCTGAGGGTGACCTCGCTCACGTCGTCCGCTCCCCCGCGCACCATGGTCCCGCGCCTGCGGACCGCCGCGCGCACCCCCGCTTTCCGCCCCTCGGCCTCATCACCGGCATCCCCGGCCAACCACACCGGATCCCGTTTCATCCCGCCAATTTTCCTTCTACGGCGGATTATTGGGATCCCTCACGGTAAGCCGGGACGCCCGGCGGCCGGTTTTCCCCGCCCGCCGCGGGAATCGCCCCCGCCACCGGCAATCCGGCCGCCGACGCATGCGCGGCCTCTCAGCACAGCGAGCCGTCAATCCGTAAGCTGTGCCACGTCAGACGGTTGGCAGCGGAGGGGGCTCCCCACCGCAGGTAGGGGACGGACATGGCGATGATGCGGCTCCGACGCGAGGACCCGCGTGTCGTCGGGACGTTCCGGCTGCACCGCCGGCTCGGCGCGGGCGGGATGGGCGTCGTCTATCTCGGCTCGGACAAGCGCGGGCAGCGGGTGGCGCTCAAGGTGATCCGGCCGGACCTGGCGGAGGATCAGGAATTCCGCTCGCGGTTCGCGCGGGAGGTCTCGGCCGCCCGGCGGATCCGCGGCGGCTGTACGGCCCGGCTGGTCGCGGCCGATCTCGACGCGGACCGCCCCTGGTTCGCCACCCAGTACGTCCCGGGCCCGTCGCTGCACGACAAGGTCAACGAGGGCGGTCCGCTGTCCCCGGCACAGGTCGCCGCCATCGGCGCCGCGCTGTCCGAGGGGCTGTTGGCCGTCCATGACGCGGGCGTGGTGCACCGTGACCTCAAGCCGTCCAACATTCTGCTGTCGCCCAAGGGCCCGCGGATCATCGACTTCGGCATCGCCTGGGCGACCGGCGCCAGCACGCTGACCCATGTGGGTACGGCCGTCGGCTCGCCGGGGTTCCTGGCGCCGGAGCAGGTGCGCGGGGCCGCGGTGACACCGGCGACGGACATCTTCGCGCTGGGCGCCACCCTCGCGTACGCCTGTACCGCGGACTCCCCCTTCGGGCAGGGAAGTTCGGAGGTCATGCTCTACCGCGTGGTCCACGAGGAGGCACAGCTCGCCGGGGTGCCGGACGCCCTGGCGCCGCTGCTCGCCTCGTGCCTGGCCAAGGATCCGGCGGACCGTCCCAGCACGTTGTCGCTGTCGCTGCGCCTCAAGGAGATCGCGGCCCGTGAGGCGCACGGTCCGTCGGGCGGACCGCTGGAGAGCGCCGCGGGCGCCGCCTGGCAGCGCGCGGAGCGCCGTCCTCCGGACCGGCCGACCGGGCAGCGTGCCGAGGAATACGCCCGTCAGCGCACCGAGCGGCGGACGGCCGGCAACTCCTCGCCGCGGCCGCACCCGTCCCGCCCCCCGGCTTCGCATGACGCGGCCTCCCGGCCGTCCGGCCCGGCCTCGGCCGCGGGGAGGAACCCGCGGAGGCCCGGCGGACGCACGGTGCGCCGTGTCCCTGCCGCCCGGCCCGCGGGGGCGGGCGGCAAGCGCGCCCCGGTGCGTACGACGTCGGGCGGTCGGCGGCCCGGCCCCGACCGCCGGCTGCTGCGCCAGCGCGTCATCGTGTTCGTGGTGGTGACCCTGCTGGTGGCGCTCGGTATCGCGGCGGCCCAGGGGTGCCAGGGGCCGGCCCACGGTCTGGGCGTGGAGCGTCCGGCGCCGGTCGCCCCGGCCTGGGGTGCGGACGGGGCTTACGGGGTGGGGGCACAGAACCCCTGAGAGCCTGCGCGGGCAGATCTCGGCAACGGGGTGGGCACAAGCCCCGGAAGTGTGGAAGGGAACGCCCGCGCCCTGGTGAGGCGTCATGGGCGGCGTTCCAGTGGTGCCGGGGCCGGTGCCGCGTGGCGAGCCGGCCAGCAGGACGCGGGCCCGCTCAGGGGCGCAGGCCCTTAAGGGGTCCTTGCACTATGAGCGCCCGATGAGGGCGCGTGGTCTGGTGCCGTGCATCGCAAGGCGCCGGAGAGCCCTCGTAGCGGAGCTACGAGGGCTTTTCGGCAACGCGGCGAGGTGCGGTGCCAGGCCGCGCGACCCGGGCGGGCATAGTGCAAGGACCCCTTAAGCGGGCCGCCCCGTCGCCACCGCGTAGAACGCCACCGCGGCGGCCGCTCCGACGTTGAGCGAGTCCACGCCGTGCGCCATCGGGATGCGGACCCATTCGTCGGCGGCCCGCAGCGCACCGGTGCTCAGTCCGCCGCCCTCCGCGCCCAGCATCAGGGCGGCGCGCTCCAGGGTGTGCGGGGCGGCTTCGTCGATGCCGGTGGCCTTCTCGGCCGGGGTGAGGGCGAGCAGGGTGAAGCCCGCTTCCCGTACGGCGGCCAGGTCCCGGGGCCAGCTCTCCAGGCGGGCGTACGGCACGGAGAACACCGCGCCCATGGACACCTTGACCGAGCGGCGGTAGAGCGGGTCGGCGCAGTCCGGGGAGAGCAGCACGGCGTCCATGCCGAGGGCCGCCGCGCTGCGGAAGATCGCGCCGATGTTGGTGTGGTCGTTGACCGCTTCCATGACCACGATGCGCCGGGCCCCGGCGAGGAGTTCGGTGGCGTCCGGCAGCTGCTTGCGCTGCATGGAGGCCAGCGCCCCACGGTGGACGTGGTAGCCCGTCACCCGCTCGGCGAGGTCCGGGCTGACGGCGTAGACCGGCGCCGGGACCTCGTCGATCACATCGCGCATCACGTCGACCCACTTGGCCGAGAGCAGCATGGACCGCATCTCGTAACCGGCCTGCCGGGCGCGCCGGATGACCTTCTCGCCCTCGGCGATGAAAAGCCCTTCCGCGGGCTCGCGCCGGCGCCGCAGCTCGACGTCGGTCAGACCGGTGTAGTCGGCCAGCCGGGGGTCGTCCGGATCGTCGACGGTGATGATTTCTGCCACGGGAAGAGAGTGCCTTGTCGGTGTCGGGGTGCCAATGCCGCGTCGGGATCGGCTACCTGGGGGCAGGTGCGGGGGCGACGGTGACGACGTCGCCGACGACGATGACCGCCGGAGGACGGACGCCCTCGGCCCGTACGGTGTCGCCGAGCGTGGCGAGCGTGGCGTCGACCCGGCGCTGGGCGGCGGTGGTGCCCTCCTGGATGACGGCGGCCGGGGTGTCGGCGGGCCGGCCGTGCTCGATGAGCTTGGCGGCGATGGCGCCGCTGTTCTCCACGCCCATCAGGACCACGAGAGTGCCACGCAGCTTGGCGAGCGACGGCCAGTCCACGAGCGAGCGCTCGTCGTCGGGGGCGACATGGCCGCTGACGACGGTGAATTCGTGGGCGACCCCGCGGTGGGTGACCGGGATGCCGGCCGCGCCGGGCACCGAGATGGTGCTGGAGATACCGGGGACGACCGTGCAGGGGATGCCGGCCTCGGCGAGCGCCTGGGCCTCCTCCATGCCGCGGCCGAAGACGAACGGGTCGCCACCCTTGAGCCGGACCACGGCCTTGCCGGCCTTGGCGTGCTCGATCAGCGCGTTGTTGATGGCCTCCTGGGCCATGAACCGGCCGTAGGGGATCTTCGCCGCGTCGATGACCTCGACGTGCGGCGGGAGTTCGGCGAGCAGATCGCGGGGGCCGAGCCGGTCGGCGATCACGACATCGGCCTCGGCGAGCAGCCGGCGGCCGCGGACGGTGATCAGGTCGGGGTCGCCGGGGCCGCCGCCGACCAGCGCCACGCCCGGGGTGTGCGGGCGGCGGTGGTGCGGGGCGGCGAGACTGCCGTCGCGCAGGCCCTCGACGATCGCGTCGCGTACGGCGGCGGAGCGGCGCGGGTCGCGGCCGGTGAGCACGGCGACGGTGACGCCCTCGCTGCGGCCGGTGGCCGGGGTCCAGGCGGTGGCGGCCTCGGCGTCGTCGGAGCGTACGCACCACACCCGGCGGTCCTCGGCCTCCTGGGACGCGGCGGCGTTGGCCTGCGGGTCGTCGGTGGAGATCAGCGCGTACCAGGCGCCGTCGAGGTCGCCGTCCCGGTAGCGGCGGCGCTCCCAGCGGACCTCACCGGCGTCGGCCATCGCCTCGACGGAGGGGGTCGCGGACGGGGAGATCAGCAGGACCTCGGCGCCCGCGGCGACGAGGGACGGGAGCCGGCGCTGGGCGACCTGTCCGGCACCCAGGACGACCACCCGGCGGCCGGACAGCCGCAGTCCGACGGGGTAGGCGGCGTGATCGGCGGCGTGATCGGCCATGGCGGTACGGCTCCTTGTGCGGATGCTGCGGGGTTCGGCGACCGGCTCAGCCGCTGCGGCTCTGGAGCGGCTGGTGAGGGGACGGCCCGGGGCGGCGGTACGGCCCCGGCCCACAGCCTATGGGGCTGCGGGCCGGGGGTCATGCGGAGGTCGGGCCTGATCAGGTCTTCTCGGTCACTCCGGCCGAGTCGAAGGTGGCGACCTCGTGCATGGCGCGGGCGGCGCTCTGCACCACGGGCAGTGCGAGCAGGGCGCCGGTGCCCTCACCGAGGCGCAGATCGAGGTCGACCAGCGGGCGCAGGCCCAGCTTGTTGAGGGCCGCGACATGGCCCGGCTCGGCGCTGCGGTGTCCGGCGATGCAGGCGGCCAGCGCCTCGGGGGCGATGGCGCGGGCCACCAGGGCGGCGGCGCCGGCGCTGACCCCGTCGAGGATCACCGGCGTGCGCAGCGAGGCGCCGCCGAGGATCAGTCCGACGAGGGCGGCGTGCTCCAGGCCGCCGACCGCGGCGAGGACACCGATGGGGTCGGCCGGATCGGGCTGGTGCAGCTCCAGGGCGCGGCGGACGACCTCGACCTTGCGGGCGTGCGTCTCGTCGTTGATGCCGGTGCCGCGGCCGGTGACCTCGCCCGGGTCGACTCCGGTGTAGACGGAGATCAGCGCGGCGGAGGTGGTGGTGTTGGCGATGCCCATCTCGCCGGTGAGCAGCGCCTTGTTGCCGGCCGCGACCAGGTCGCGGGCGGTGTCGATACCGACCTCGATGGCCTTGAGCACGTCCTCCTGGGTCATCGCCGGGCCGGCCGTGAAGTCGGCGGTGCCGGCGCGGACCTTGCGGGGCAGCAGACCCGGGGTGGCGGGCAGGTCGCTCGCGACACCGACGTCCACGACGCAGACCTCGGCGCCGACCTGGTTGGCGAAGGCGTTGCAGACCGCGCCGCCGCCCAGGAAGTTGGCGACCATCTGGCCGGTGACCTCCTGGGGCCAGGGGGTCACGCCCTGGGCGTGGACACCGTGGTCACCGGCGAAGATCGCGACGGCGGCGGGCTCCGGGATGGGCGGCGGGCACTTGCGGGACAGTCCGGACAGCTGCGCGGAGATGATCTCCAGCATGCCCAGCGCCCCGGCCGGCTTGGTCATCCTCTTCTGCCGCTCCCAGGCCTCGCCGAGCGCCTTGGCGTCCAGCGGGCGGATGCCCTGCAGGGTCTCCTGGAGGAGGTCGTGCGGGCTCTCGCCGGGCAGCGCGCGGCGGCCGTAGGTCTCCTCGTGGACGACCCAGGACAGCGGGCGCCGCTTGGACCAGCCGGCCTGCAGCAGCTCGGGCTCCTCCGGGAACTCGTCGACATAACCGATGCACAGATACGCGACGACTTCGAGGTGCTCGGGCAGGCCGAGATCGCGGACCATCTCCCGCTCGTCGAAGAAGCTCACCCAGCCGACGCCCAGGCCCTCGGCGCGGGCGGCGAGCCAGAGGTTCTCGACGGCGAGCGCGGAGGAGTACGGGGCCATCTGCGGCTGGGTGTGCCGGCCGAGGGTGTGCCGGCCGCCGCGGGTGGAGTCGGCGGTGACGACGATGTTCACCGGCGTTTCGAGGATGGCCTCGATCTTCAGCTCGCGGAACTGCTTGGCGCGCGCCTTGGGCAGCGACTTGGCGTACGCCTCGCGCTGCCGCATGGCGAGCTGGTGCATCTTCTCGCGGGTCTCCTCCGAGCGGATGACCACGAAGTCCCAGGGCTGGGAGTGGCCGACGCTGGGGGCGGTGTGGGCCGCCTCCAGGACGCGCAGCAGCACCTCGTTGGGGATCGGGTCGCCGCGGAAGCCGTTGCGGATGTCGCGGCGTTCGCGCATCACGCGGTGCACGGCGGCCCGCTCGTCGTCGTCGTACCCGGCGGCCGGGGACGGCACCTCGGCCGCGCCGGACGCTGCGGAGTCTCCGCCGTCGGGCCGCTCACCGGCCGGCTGCGGCTGGTCGTCGCCGAGCTGGACGAGTTCGGCGACGTCCTGCTGGTGGGGCGCCTCGTCGGCGGGGGCGTCGGGCGTGGGCCCGGCCGTCGAGGGCTCGGCGGCCGCGGCGCGCGGGGCCGGGCCGTCCACGGGGGACGGCTCGCCGGAGGCCTGGGACGGGATGTGGACGGCCACGGGCGGGGTGTCGACGGGCAGGGCCTCGGGGGTCTCGGGGGCGGTGGGCTCCGCGGCTTCCGCGGTCGTGCCGGACTCCGTGGGTTCGTCGGCCGCCGGCTCCGCGGCGGGGGCGGTATCCGGGGTCGCCTGGGCCGTCGGGTCTTCCGGCAGGCCGGGGGCGTCGGAGCCGTCCGCTGCGGGCCGCTCCTCGACGGCGGCGTCCGCGTCCTGCGGCGCGGCCTCCGCTGCGAGCGCGTCCGCGGTCTGCTGCCCGGCGGCGTCCACGGGGGCATCGGGCTGCGGCTGCCCGGCGGCCGGTTCCTGCGCCTCGGGCGGCTCTATGACGGTCTGATCCGTGTCGGTCTGCTCCGTGTCCGCCTGCTCCGTGTGCGTCTGGTCCACGGGCGCGCCGGTCTCCTCGGCGGGTGGCGCGGCGGGGCCCTGGGGGGCGGCGGGCGCGGGGTCGGCGGCGGGCTCGGCCCCGGGGGCGTCCGTACCGGCCTCGGCGGGGGTGGTCTCGGGCTCGGCGGCCTCAGGAGCGGACTCAGGCGCTGCGGCCTCGGGAGTTACCGCCTCGGGGGCTGCGGCCTCGGGCTGCGACTGGGCCTCGTCGGTGGCAGGGGCCGGGTCGGCGCCCTGTCCCTGGTCGGCGGGCTGCTCGTCCTGCGCTGCCGGGGCCGGATCGGCGGGAGCGTCGGCCGGCTGGGCGGGGGCGGGCTCCTCGGCCGGGACGACGGCTTCGGGCGCGACGGGAGCCGGGGTGGCGGCGGGCTGCGCCTGCGCCTCCGGGGCGGCCACGGCTCCGGCTTCGACTCCGGCTTCGGCTTCGGCTTCGGTGGGCAGGCCCTGGGCCACGGGCTGCTGCGGGTCCTCGGCGGCGGCGGCCGCCTCGGGCTGCTGGGCCGCCTCGGGCTGCTGGGCCGCCGCGGCGGTGTCCTCCACGGCGGGCGCCTCCGGCGCGGCAGCTTCCGCAACCGGGGCCTCCGGTACAACTGCTTGCGCCTCGGCCGCCTCGACAAGCTCGGCCGTCTCCACAGACGCGGCCGCCTCAGCAGGCTCGACCTTCTCGACAGACGCGGCCGTCTCCACAGCCTCGTCCGCGCCGTCCTGTCCGGCCACGACGGCCTCGGGCAGGACGTCCGCGGCCCCCTCCTGCGGCTGCTCCTGCGCCGCTCCCCCGGCCGGCGCGTCCTGGCCGGCCTCGGGGGCTCCCGCGACGGCCACGACGTCACCGGCCTCCGCCACGCCCGCGGGCGCCGGCGCCATCGGCTGGGGCTGCTCGGCGGGCAGCGCTTCGGCGGGCAGCGCTTCGGCAGGCTGGGCCGTGTCCGGCAGGACGGGCGCCGCCTCGGGGGCAGGGGCGGCCGGCGCCTCGGGGGCGACCGTTTCTGCAAGCGGGGCCGCGGCCGCGGCCTGGGCGGTGGCCTCCTCCCACGACGGCACCTGCGACGGGATCTCGCCGAGCTGCGGGCCGGGCAACGGGCCCTGGCCCGCGGCCCCATAGGTCTGCTCGGCGGACAACTGCCCGCCGTAGGACTGCCCGCCGTAGGACTGAGCGCCATAGGGCTGCTCGCCGTACGGCTGCCCGGCGTAGGACGGCGCCGCGACGCCCTGCTCCGGCGCGGCCGCCTCCCCCGAGGGCTGCTCGGCGTACGGCAGGCCCGCCTCGGCCGGCGGCGCTTCGCCCACCACGGCCTCGGGCGCCCCGGCCGGAACGTCGAAGTACTCGGGACCGCCGGTGGGCGGTCCGGCGTGCCGGGCGGCGGGCTGCGCGGGCGCGTCGGCCGGTCCGCGGTCGGCGAGCGAACGGACCACTCCGCCGGTCGCGTCGGGGACGGGCGGGCCCATGTGCAGCGGACGGCGCGGGGGCGTGGCGGGCGCCGCGGCGCGGGGCTGCTGCGGTGCCGCGGGCTGCGGGATACGGACGGCGCCGAGGTCGACCGAACCGGAGTCCCGGCCGCCGCTCTCGTGGTCACCGGCCGGGGCGGGCATCGGCTCGAAGCCGGTGGCTCCCTGGGCGGCCGGGTCATACGGCGCGCCCTGCGGGCCCTGGTGGGTCTCCTGCGGGAGCGGCTGGGCCGCCGGCTGTTCGCTCCAGGCGCCCTGGGCACCCGGCATCAGCAGCAGATCGTCGTCCTCGGCGACGCCGTCGGCCTGGTCGGCATAGGGGTAGACGCCGGGAGGGGGCACCATGCCCGGCAGCTCCGTCGGTCCGGCGTCGGCAGGGGAGGGAGCGGCCGCCGGCTGCGGCTGCCCGGGATGTCCGCCTGCGTTCTCCGGCTGTCCCTCGCCCGGGACCTGGCCGGTGTCGGTCATGCGTACCCCTCGCCCATTGGTAGTGCTCCTTCCAACCGCTCGTGCGACGCGCTCGACCGGGGCGCGCCGACGCCCCGATAGCTAGAACGAGCGAGCACGCCTCGCGGCACGTCCGCTCTCCAGAGCTTCATATTCGGCCAAAACCACGGCATTTTCCGGATATTGGTGTACGAAGCCGAATGCGGAACGGCGGCGCAACGATCCGCCAGCCTACCTCGCGCGGGTTGCCCTGCTGGTCACGGGTGAGGAACGCGATAGCCGCTGAGCAAAAACACCACGGACCGCTCGCGTTCGACCCAGACGGAGGTGTCCAGGTCCACGGACTGCAGCAGTGCGCACTCGACTTCGTAGCCGCCGTCGGCCAGCGCCCGGCCCAGTGCTTCGGCCTCGTCGCGGGTGGCGGCGTGGGTGACGATCCGTTCGGGACGGCGGGCCGCGCAGGCGGTGACGACCTCCGCTCCCCCGCCGCCGACCCGGATCACATCGGGCTCGGGCAGGTCCTCCAGGACCTGCGGCGCCCGCCCGTGCACGACCTGGAGTTGGACGCCGTGACGGCGGGCGAGGGCGGCGGTGCGTCCGCAGGCGTCGGGGTCGGCGTCCACCGCGATGACGGCGGCGCCGAAGCGCCCGGCCTCCACCGCGGCGGCTCCGCTGCCCGCGCCGATGTCCCAGACGAGGTCGCCCACCTGCGGCCCGAGGCGGGCGAGTTGTGCGGTGCGCAGCTGGACGGACTCGCCCTCGCCCAGGGCACCGCCGTAGGCGCCGGCCGGAAGTCCCCAGCCGCGCGCACCCGTCGGATGGCCCACCTCGCGTCCGGCGATCCAGCCGGTGCCCTGGGCCGCGGCGCCGCCGGGCGAACCGCCGATGACAATGACGACATTGGGGTCACGCCAGACATGGTCGGCGGCCTTGTCCGATGTGAGTACCGTCACCCGCTCCCGGTCGGTGCCCAGGTCCTCGCAGATGACGAAGGTGCGGTGGACGCCACCGAGCAGCAGGGCGAGTTCGGCGGGGCCGGCGCCGGGCGAGGTGAGCACCGCGACCTTGGTGTGGGCGCGGCAGACGTTCACCGCGCGGCGCAGATCGCGGCTGTGGGCGACGACGACCTGGGCGTCGTCCCAGGGCATACCGGCCCGGGCGAAGGCGGCGGCGACGGAGGAGACGGCCGGTACCACTTCGACTTCCAGGCCGTGCTCGGGTGCCCGCAGGGTGCGTACGACGCCGAAGAAGCCGGGGTCGCCGTCGGCGAGCACGACGGCGGTGCCGCGGTGCTGGGCGATCCGGCGGGCGGCCAGGGTCACACTGCCGAGCCGGATCCGCTCGGCGTTCGGCGGGACTTCGGGCAGTGCGAGGTGGTGCGCGGCGCCGGCCACCAGGGTGGCGGCGCCGAGGGCGGAGCGGGCGGCGGCGGTCAGCGCGGAGCCGTCCCATCCGATCACCGTGACCCGGTCGGCCATGCTCGTCAGTCTCCTGGGGCTGCTGTGGTTGCGCGCGCGGGGGCGGCAGGCGGGCCGGCTGCGGGCGGCCGCAGGCCGGTGAGGTGCCGCTGGGGCGCTGGTCGCGCAGGTGCGCGGCAGGCCGAGGGTACCCCGAGAGGTACGGACCGGAGTGCGGGCGTGGGGTCAGTTCCACTCGGGGTAGGGAAATGCGTCCGCATCCGCCGGCCGGCCCGGGATCCCGTCCAGGTCCTCGGGCAGCAGGCTCCACACGATCAGATCGGTGCGGATGTCCGTCCAGCCGCCGTCCTCGGTGCGGCTGCGGACGATGAAGGCGTTCCGCAGCACGCCCTCGCTGATACAGCCGATCTTCTGGGCGACCTGCTGGGAGGCGGTGTTGCCGGCCGCGGTGCGCAGCTCGATGCGTTCGAACTTCTGGTCGTGGAAGAGCCAGTGGGCAACGGCGAGCGAGGCCTCGGAGGCGTACCCCTCACCGCGGGCCCAGGAGGCGACGACGTAGCTGATCTCGCTGGAGCGGATCCGCCAGTCGGTGTGGCGCAGCTGGATCACGCCGACCAGGCGCTGGGTGAGGAACTCGGTGACCGCGAAGTCGATGCCGTGGCCCGAGGCCCGTTCGGCGGGGGCGCTCTCGGTGGTCCAGGTACGCGCGGCGTCCTCGGTGTACGGCTGGGGTATCGCGGTCCAGGCGGCGACCAGCTCGTCGTTCATCATGGCGGTGAGGGAGGGCACGTCGGCCTCTTCGAACGGGCGCAGCACCAACCGGTCCGTGCTGATGGAGATGTCCGGAAAGGTGGATGTCATGCCGCTGCTCCCACGCCGTTGACTGTGGTGTCCGGAACGTCGCGGACTGTGAGACCGCGAGGTCACGGGCCGTCTGGACCGTCTTGAATGCACCAGCATGCAGCATCGGCCCGCGGGTGTGCACGCGCATGGGCCCCGGTCGCGCGCGTGCACGGATCCGGGGCCCGGTGGCCGCGCCTGCGGACGGCCGCCTTCCGGTGACCTGCGCGGGGCGACCGCACGTCCACACCCGCCCACCCCCCGAAGAGGGGTGGGCGGCGGGGAGAACGTTCAGGACAGCAGCGGCGGCGTCAGCTCTTGGCGGGGCCGAACGCCGGGATGACCGAGCCGTCCTTGTACTTGTCCTCGATGAACTTCTTGACCTCGGGGGAGTTCAGGAGCTTGGCCAGCTTCTTGATCCGCGGGTCGTTCTCGTTGCCCTTCTTGACGGCGAGGAAGTTGGCGTAGGGGTTGTCCTTCGCCTTCTCCAGGGCCAGCGCGTCCTTGGAGGGCTTGAGGTGGGCACCGATGGCGAAGTTGCCGTTGATGATCGCGGCGTCGACGTCGTCGATGCGCGGCGCGGTCTGGGCGGCCTCCAGCTCGGTGATCTTGATGCCCTTGTCGTCCTTGACGTCGGTCAGCTTGGCGTCGGAGCCGACACCGGGCTTGAGGGTGATCACGCCGTTGTCGGCGAGCAGCTTGAGCGCCCGGCCCTCGTTGGAGGGGTCGTTGGGGACCGAGACGGTGCTGCCGGACTTGAGCTGGGACAGCTTGTCGATCTTCTTGGAGTAGACGCCCAGCGGCTCGATGAGCACGTTCTGGACGGGCACGATGTGCGTGCCGTTCTCCTTGTTGAAGACGTCGAGGAACGGCTTGTGCTGGAAGAAGTTGGCGTCGACCTGGCCGTCGTCGGTGACCTTGTTGGGGATCTTGTAGTCGTTGAACGGCTTGACGACCAGCTTGAGGCCCGCCTTCGCCGCCAGCTCGTTCTTGACGAAGTCGAGGATGGCGCCGTGCGGGGTGGGGCTCGCGGCGACGACGAGGGGGGCGTTCTTGTCGTTCTTGTCGGTGCTGGCGGTGGTGTCGGAGGGGGCGCTGCAGGCGCTCGCGCCGAGGGCGACGGCGGAGGCGGCGGCTATGGCGACGGAGATCTTGACGGTGTTGCGCACGAAGAGTGCCTCTTTCTTGTTCCCACGCGCGCGTTCACGCGTGATGTCCGCCCGGCAAAGGGTCCGGGCTGCGGGGTGGTGCGGGTGTGGCGGTCAGGCGGCCTCGGTGACCGTGGCCGGTTCCTCGGCGCGGGCACGGCGCAGGCCGACCCCCAGCGAGGAGGTACGGGTGCCGCGCTCGGCGAGCCGGCGGACGATGAGGTCACCGAGCAGCTGGACGAGGGAGACCAGGAGGATCAGCTCCACCACAGTGGCGATCATCAAAGAGGTCTCGTACTGCTGGTAGCCGTAGGTATAGGCGAGGTTGCCCAGGCCGCCGCCGCCGACCGCTCCGGCGATCGCGGAGTAACCGATCAGCTGGATGACGAGCGTGGTGACGCCCGCGATCAATGCGGGCAGCGCCTGCGGAAGGAGCACCTTGAAGATGATGGTCCAGGTGCCGCCGCCCATGGCGTGCGCGGCCTCGACCAGGCCGCCGTCGACCTCGCGCAGCGCGGCCTCCACCAGCCGGGCGAAGAACGGGATGGCGGCGAGGGCCAGCGGGACCACCGCGCCGGTCGGGCCGATCGAGACGCCGACGAGGAGGCGGGTGAAGGGGATCAGCACCACGATCAGGATCAGGAACGGGAAGGACCGCCCGATGTTCGCGATGGCGCCGAGCACCTTGTTGACCACGACGTTCTGCAGGACGGCGCCGCGCTGGGTCAGGTGCAGCAGCACACCGACCGGGATGCCGAAGAGCACCGCGTAGAACGTCGACCACCACACCATGAACAGGGTGTCGAGGGTGTTGTCATACAGCAGCGGCTGCATCTCGGACCAGGTCACTTGGCACCTTCCTTCTCCAGCGGGGCGCCGGCCGCGACGACGCTCAGCGCGTCGTCGACCGTCTGGCCCGCTACATCCGCCACATCCACCTGGAGCCCCTGCTCGCGCAGGAAGCCGATGGGCACGACGTTCTCCTCGAAGCGGCCGGGCAGCTCGATGCGCATCCGGCCGACCTGCTTGCCGCCGACCGTGTCCATGGCGGCGCCGAGGATCGAGATGTCGACGTTGTACGTGCGCGACAGCTCGGAGATCACCGGGCGGGTGGCGGCCGAGCCGTGGAAGGTGACGTCGACGACGGTGCGGTCGTCGGCCGACGCTTCGCCGCCGACCGGGAACAGCTCCCGGGCCAGCTCGGAGCCGGGGGTGGCCAGCAGCTCGGCGACGGTGCCCTGCTCGACCACCCGGCCGTTCTTCATCAGCGCGGCCGAGTCGCAGATCGTCTTGACGACGTCCATCTCGTGCGTGATGAGCACGATGGTCAGGCCCAGCTTGCGGTTGAGGTCGCGCAGCAGCTGGAGGATGGAGCGGGTGGTCTCCGGGTCCAGGGCGCTGGTGGCCTCGTCGGAGAGCAGCACCTTGGGGTCGCCGGCCAGCGCGCGGGCGATGCCCACGCGCTGCTTCTGCCCGCCGGAGAGCTGCGCGGGGTAGGCCTTGGCCTTGTCGGCGAGGCCGACCAGGTCCAGCAGCTCCAGCGCCTTGCGGGAGCGCTCACGGCGGTCGACCTTGAGGATCTCCAGCGGCAGTTCCACGTTGTCCTGGACGGTGCGCGAGGACAGCAGGTTGAAGTGCTGGAAGACCATGCCGATGTGGCTGCGGGCGGCGCGCAGCTGGGCACTGGCGCGCTTGCCGCGCCCGGCGATGGACGTCAGCTCCTGGCCGGCGACGGTGACCGTGCCGGAGGTGGGGCGCTCCAGGAGGTTGAGGCAGCGGATGAGGCTGGACTTTCCGGCGCCGCTCTGGCCGATGACGCCGTACACCTCGCCCTCGCGGACGTGCAGATCGACGCCGTCCAGGGCGGTGACTTCGCGGTCTCCTGAACGGTAGACCTTGGTCAGGCCCGTTGTGGTGATCACTAGGGAATTCCGTCACTGTCGAGTGCTCGGCGGCTCGCCCGCCGGGCACGGGGCATTCTTGCGAGTGCGGCAGAGGGGAACAGGGAGCGGCGGCGGGCGCGGGGCCCGGCTCCGGGTTCCGGTGACGCGGGGCGGCCGGGGGCGTCGGGAGGAGGCCGACGTACGGCTCATGGCAGGGTCTCGCTTCGGGGCGCGAGGCTCAGGCGGGGGCCCTCAGCGGTCACACATTCGACACATGCAACGAGCACCGGGCGTCAGGTACGCCTCGGTCGCAGGGGTGCGGTTGCTCGTCGTGGTCATGGCGGCAAGTAAACCAGACAGCGGGACGGCCCAATCAAGCCAGTCCGGATGGCGGACACGCCTGACCATTGTGTGGACAGCGCCGCCCGGCGCGCGAGTGCTCTCCGCCGGTCCGCCCGTGGCCTGCGCGGATGCCGCCGGGAGCGGGGTGACGACGGCGCCCCGGTGCGGTACTTCCGCAGGGTGGGCTGTGGCCAACGCCACGGTCACCCTCCCGACGGTCGTCGTCCCGGTGTTTTCCGCGACCGGGCGGCCGGCCGCGGCGGGGCCGGAGGCGGTCGCCCGTCCGCCGCCGATTAGCATCGCCCCATGCCCCACAACCCCACGGCGCGCGGCCACGTGGCCCGGAGGTCCCGGTGATCGACGCGCTGACGATCGCGGTCGCGGTGACCGCTCTCGCCCTCGCCGCCTGGTGCGGCTTCGCCGCCTTCCGCGACCAGCCGACCAAGGACTGGCACTTCATCGGCATGGCCCTGGTGTCGCTGCTCGGCCTGGTCCAACTGGTCGTCGCCGGCGTGCAGCTGGCGGGCGGAGCGGCGCCGGACAAGGGCACCGCGCTCTTTGTCGCGTATCTGCTCGGGGCGGCCGCCTGTGTCCCGGCGACCGGGTTCATGTCGCTCTCGGAGCGCACCCGCTGGGGTTCGGCCACCGTCGCGGCGGGCGCCGTGGTGCTGGCGGTTCTGGAAGTGCGGCTGTTCGACATCTGGGGAGGCGGCAGTGCCTGAGACCACGGCAACCACGGCGGCGGACGGCACCACGGCCACCGCCCCGGCGAGGCGTTCCCTGGGCACCGGTCCCGGGCGCCTGCTGGTCACGCTCTACGGCATCTTCACCGTCGCGGCCGCCTCCCGCTCGCTCTACCAGCTGATCGCGCAGTTCGACCGGGCTCCGCTGGCCTACAGCCTCTCGGCGCTCTCCGCGGTCGTCTACGGGTTCATCACCTTCTCGCTGGTGCGCGGCGGTGAGGGCGCCCGCCGGGCCGCGCTCGCCTGCTGTGCGCTGGAACTGCTCGGGGTGCTCGGCATCGGCACCTGGACGCTGCTCGACCCGTCCGCCTTCCCCGACGCCACGGTCTGGTCGGACTACGGCATGGGCTACCTCTTCATCCCGGTCATCCTGCCCGTCACGGGGCTGCTGTGGCTGCGCCGGGCGCGTACGGAGCAGCCTGCCACCTGAGGGACGGCTTCCCGGAAGGGGGGGGTGCGGGTCCCGGCCGCGCGGCCGGGACCCGCAC
>NZ_JBEYVM010000010.1:41084-251169 GCF_040643995.1 Streptomyces sp. NPDC047049
GCGAGCAGGGCGGCGTTGGCCTGCTCGTACTGCAGCGCGTCGGCGCCGGACTCGGCCAGGTCGCGGGTCAGCAGCACGCGCGGCCGGGACCCGCACCCCCCCTTTTCTCATGCCGGTTTTCCCTGCCGGACGGCGTCACGCCTGGGCGGCGAACTCCCCCTGGCTCGGTTCGGCGGGCGTTGCCACGGCGGCGGCCTCCGTACGGAGCTCCTTCTCCAGCGTCACCACGCTCAGCCGGGGAGTGCGCTGCTCGGTGTCCACGGGCAGATAGCCGCGGCTGCGGTAGAGCCGCAGGTTGCCCTCGCTGCGGTGGCCGGTGAACAGGCGGTAGCGGGTGGCCGACCGCTCGGCCGCCAGCCGCTGTTCGACGGCGTCGAGCAGCCGTCCGCCCAGGCCGTGGCGCTGCATCCGCGGGTGCACGATGAGCTTGGCTATCCGCGCGGTGCCGTCCTCGTCGACCGTGCCGCGCACGGACCCGACCACCTCCTCGCCGAGCCTGGCCACCATGACGCAGCCCTCGCCCAGTTCGGCGCGCAGCGCCTGCAGCGTCTGGGTGAGCGGTTCGATGCCGTAGTCGTCGTACAGCGCGGCTTCCTGCTGGTAGCAGAGGTACTGGAGTTTGAGGATCTGCTCGGCGTCCTGATCGGTCGCCGCAGAGATGGTCACGCTCGTGCCCATGCGCGTATGCCTCCCCTATTCGGTTCGTTGGTCCGGGCGCTCGAGGGTGAGAGGGGTGCGCCCGGAACGATGTGCCCTGACGGACGGCGCCGTGGGGTACCCGTCGCCGCCATGGCGTGGCTGACACTGCTTCTTCCGGGTTCCCCGGTATGTGGCAGCGGCAATCTCCGCCGCGAGCATTCTGCGCAGGCAATTGGGGCAGACGGAACGGACCGGCACCGGGCTCTCCTGTGACATTCCCAACTCAGATGAGAGTGCGGGGAAGTCCGAGGGGAGAGCGCAGGGGAGGTGGTGCCGGTCCGGGCTCCGCCACGGCGGCGGTCCACGGCGAAAAGTTCCGCGAAGGGGCCACGAAGGGCCCCACGGGATCAGCCCTTACGGAACTCCGCGGCCGCCAGCAGCGCGGTGTCGGGGTTGTCGGAGAACAGGCCGTCGATACCGGTGCCCAGGAGCGCCTTGAAGAAGCGGAGGGAGTCGCCGTAGGCGTTCGGGTCGGTGCCGCGGCGCATGTCGGTCGGCAGGAAGGTGTTCTCGTTGCGGACCGTGTAGGGGTGCAGCACCAGCCCGGCGGCGTGGGCGTCCTTGACCACGGAGCTGGGCTCGCCGAGCTTGCCGTCGGCGTCCCGCGGAATGATCACGGTCAGGTCCGGGCCGATGCCCTGGGCGAACCCGGCGAGCCACTTCAGGCCCTCGGGCTTGACCAGGTCGGCCACGGTGCGCCGGTCACCGGACGCCGTGAAGTCCCAGGGGCGGTCCTTGAGCGTGCCCAGCAGGACGACCTTGGGACAGTCGACCAGCTTGTCCAGGCGCTGGATGCTGCTCGGCTCGAAGGACTGCAGGAAGTTCGGGGAGTTCTTCCGGTGCCGGCCGTGCGCCCGCAGCGCCTTGGCCAGCCGCTCCTCCAGGCCGAGGCCGAGCTTGCGGAAGTAGGTGGGGTGCTTGGTCTCGATGTGCAGCCAGACGCGGCGGCCCCGCTTGCGGCCCTCGCGCTCGGCCCACTGCAGGACCTCCTCGAAGGTCGGCACCTCCCACACCCCGTCGTAGAGGGTGTTGTGCTGGCGGGTGCCCGGTATGCGCTCCTTGGCGCGCAGGGTCTTGAGCTCCGCGAGCGTGAAGTCCTCGGTGAACCAGCCGGTCAGCTTGGCGCCGTCGACGGTCTTGGTGGTCTTGCGGTCCGCGAACTCGGGGTGCGCGGAGACATCGGTGGTGGCGGTGATGTCGTTCTCGTGACGGCAGACCAGATGCCCGTCCTTGGTGGGGACGAGGTCCTGCTCGATGACGTCCGCGCCCATGTCGAGGGCGAGTTGGTAGGAGCCGAAGGTGTGCTCGGGGCGGTAGCCGCTGGCGCCGCGGTGGCCGACGATCAGCGGCACCGGCAGCTCCTGGGGTGCGCCCTCGCGGGCACGGGCGCTCGCCTGGCCGGCTCCGCCGAATACCGCCGCTCCCGCGCCGAGGGCCGCGGCCCCCAGCACCGTCCGTCGTCCCGGCTGCTGCCACTTGTGCATGCCCACGCTCCTTGTCCGAGGTGTTTTCGTCCGTTCCAGGTGCTTCCGGGTGTTTTCCGGCGTGCGGTGAGGCGTGTTGCACACCGGCCCACGGAACCGGGCCGATCGTAAGCACGGACGGGTCATGCCGGGGAGACGCCCACCAACATAGGGGGGAACATGGAGGTAACACACGTCAACTGTGGGTCAACTGTGCGTATCGACCTCGTGAACCCGATGTGCGAGCCGGAGTGACCCGCGAGTATTGTCCTGGGCTGCAGAGATCTGCGCCCGCTTGACGTTGACCAGTCGCGACCCGGAGGGCCCGTTGTCCCGCATTGTGCTGAAGGCGATTCTCGGATTCGTCATGCGTGTCCTGTACCGCCCGAAGGTCGAGGGCATGGAGCGCATTCCGGCGACCGGACCGGTGATCCTGGCCGGCAATCACGTCACCTTCATCGACTCGCTGTTCCTGAGCCTGGTGGTCAAGCGCCCGGTGTACTTCATCGGCAAGGACGAGTACGTCACCGGCAAGGGCGTCAAGGGCCGGCTGATGGCCTGGTTCTTCACCAGCGCCGGCATGATCCCGGTGGACCGCGACGGCGGGCACGGCGGGGTCGCGGCGCTGATGACCGGCCGCCGGGTGCTGGAGGAGGGCAGCGTCTTCGGCATCTACCCCGAAGGCACCCGCTCCCCCGACGGCCGTCTCTACCGCGGCCGTACGGGTATCGCCCGGCTCACCCTGATGACCGGCGCGCCCGTCGTCCCGTTCGCGATGATCGGCACGGACAAGGTGCAGCCCGGCGGCAAGGGCCGCCCGCACATCGCCCCGGTGACGGTGCGCTTCGGCGAGCCGCTGGACTTCTCCCGCTACGACGGCATGGACCGTGACCGCTATGTGCTGCGGGCGGTCACCGACGAGGTGATGAGCGACGTGATGGAGCTGTCCGGCCAGGAGTACGTCGACGTCTACGCCACCAAGGCCAGGGCCGCCTGACCCGCCCTTGACCCGCTACCACGGGCCCCGTCCGATTCCCGGACGGGGCCCGTGGTGCGTGTGGTGCTCCCGCTCCGGGTCAGCGGGCACCCGGCCCGCCCCGGGTCAGCAGGGCACCCGGCCGGCCCCGGGTCAGCAGGGCACCCGGAAGCCGCCGGGGGCGCGCTGGCCCTCGGCTCCGCCGGTCAGCGCCGTGCGCAGCGCCGCCTCGGGCCGCGGTACCACGCTGCCGTCGGCCTGCAGGAGTTGCTGGCGCTGGGTGACGGTGCCGGTGCGGGCGCCGGGCACCTCCGCGTTCTTGACCCGTACCCGGTTCAGCGGTGCGGGCGTGAGCTGCTTCTTGGTGCGGACGAAGGAGATGAAGCTCTCGTAGTCGCGGGTGTGCCGGACCGGTGCGGTGAAGCCGGTGAAGGCGCTGAAGCCGTCCTGGTTGATGAGGGTGTACGAGGGGGCGGCGAGGCGGTAGCGGCGGCCGGTGTCGAGTGCGGTGCCGTTGATGAAGACGTCGGCGGGGTCGATCCGCCGGCCGACCGGCCCCGCGGCGTCGAAGGTGTAGCGGACGTTCCCGGAGACCGCCAGCGGTGAGAAGCCGAGGCCGCCGCCGGCGGTCGGCGCCCACTGTTCCTCCAGCGCGTCATGGATCTGCCGGCCGGTGACGGTGACGGTCAGGATCGGGTCGCCGAAGCCCACGGAGTTCCAGGCCTGCGCAAAGGTGAGGGTGCCGTCGGTCTCCTGGTCACGGATCAGATCGCCGGCGATCACCGCCTGGCCGACGCGCGGGGCGACCGCGATCACGGCGAGGTCGGCGGGGGTGTTGGGGTGGTCGGCGGGGTCGTCCATCGGGCCGTGCGGCTGCCGGCCCGCCCACAGCGCCCAGTCGGCGACGAGGTTGCCCATGGTGGACTCCCCCAGCGCGTTGCGGCGCCGGGTGAAGGAGGCGGTCTGGGTGCCGATCTTGGTACGGGCGCGGCGGGAGGCGTAGTCCGCCCAGTAGCCGGCGATCGAGCGCAGCTCGGGATCCGGCGTCACATCGCGGGTGTTGGGGTGGTTGGTGGAGGTGGTCAGCTCCCGGATCACCGCTCCGGTGTCCGGGTCGAGGCGGAGGTTGATCTCGTTGATGATCTGCCCGTAGCAGCCGGCCTCGACGAAGGGGCGGGGGTCGCCGTTGGGGTCGGGCAGCATCATGGTGAAGGCGCAGTGCCAGTGGCCGGTGACGATGGCATCGATGTCGGGCGAGACGCGCAGCGCCAGTTCGTAGGCGGGTCCCGAGGGGTTCTTGCCGCTGGAGAAGTCGCTGCCGGCCACCGCGCCGTCGTGCATGCTGAGCACGATCGCATGGACGCCGCGTTTCTTGAGCTCCGCGGCACAGCGGTTGGCGGTCTCCAGTTCGTCCAGGGTGCGCAGTCCCGGCTGGTAGGAGCCGGGGAACGACTCGGTGCCGACGGCGGTCAGATGGATGAAGCCGATCGCCAGCCGGCGGCCCCGGCCGGCGTCCACGTACTCGATGTTGTAGGGCGCCAGTACGGTTTCGCCGGTCGCGTTCCAGACCATGTTGGCGCTGTAGTAGGGGAACTGCGCGCCCTCGAAGCGGCGCCCGGTGGAGTCCTTGAAGTCGTCGTCCCGTCCGACGACCGGGAAGTCGTCGCCGTCGACCATGTGCGAGGTCAGGAAGGCCGCCGACTTGTCGAACTCGTGGTTGCCGGCCGAGGCGAAGTCGAGGCCCATGGCGTTGAGCGCCTCGATGGTGGGCTCGTCGGCGAAGGAGGAGGCGTCGAACTCCCAGCCGGAGAAGAGGTCGCCGGGGGCGAAGAAGAGCGAGTTGTCGCGGCCGTCTCTCAGCCGCTCCAGGTGGGCGGCCATATAGGCCACGCCGCCCACCGTGTACGTCTTTCCGCCGGCACCGGTGATGAGGGAGTTGGCTCCCGGGGCGCCCTGCAGATAGCCGTGCAGATCGGTGATGTTGAGGAGCTGGACGTCGACGTATTCGTCGGCGCTGGCCGCGTCGCGGGCGTGGCCGGTGGCGTAGGCGTTGCTGCCGATGGCGCTCGCGGTGGCCAGGGCCCCCGCTGCGGTGATGAAGGAGCGTCGTCCGATGTCGCGCACTGCGTCACTCTCCTGAACGAGCCGTCCGTAGGGGGACGACGGGAGAGTCAAGCGAGCCGCGCCGGACGGCCGGTCACCAGCACACGTACCGGGCGTGAACAGGCGAGGGACAGTCGCCCCCAGGGCGTGTCCCGTGGATCATGGCCGGTGCACGGCGCCGTGATCCACAGGACACGCCCTGAGGCGCGGTGGGTGCCCGCCGTCCGGCGGATCGGCAGGGGGTGTGTCCCTGGTCTCGCGGGCCGGCGGAGAGCGGCGAGACGCCCGCCTAGCTGTTGGCCAGCTCCTGGCCGCGGAGCAGGAACCAGGCGGCGACCGCGGCGGACAGCAGGACCGCCGCACCCACCGCGGCCGCGGCGTCCACCCCGGCGACGAAGGAGTGCTGTGCGGCCTTGACCAGTGCCGCGGCCTGGTCGGCGGGGAGGTGGCGGGCCGCTTCGAAGGCGCCGCCGAGCGATTCGCGGGCGGCGTCCGTGGCCGGCGCCGGGACCCCGGGCGGGGCGGCGAAGCCCCGGTAGTTGGCGGTCACGATGGACCCCAGCAGCGCGATGCCGAGCGCGGCGCCCAGCTCGTACGCCGTCTCGGAGACCGCGGAGGCGGCTCCCGCCTCCTCCTTGGGGACGCTGGAGAGGATCACATCGGCGGTGACCGTGAACGAGAAGCCGGCGCCGATGCCGACGACGAAGAGGATCAGGCACAGGGCGGCGGTGCCGGTGTCGCCGTGCAGGGTGGTGCAGCCGACGAGCGAGAGGCCGACCACGGCGAGGCCGCCGGCCACCACGATCCGTACGGACAGCCGGCGGGCGACCCAGCCGGCGGCCAGACCGGCGCCCACCGCACCGATCGCGGCCGGGAGTTCGGTGAGCCCGGCATTGAGCGGCGAGCGCAGCTGCACCATCTGGAGGAACTGGGAGAGGAAGAAGACCAGGCCGGAGAGTCCGAGGATGGTCAGCAGGTCGGCCAGCACCGCCCCGGAGAAGCCGCGGTGGTGAAAGAGCTTCATGTTCAGCAGCGGCGAGGCGAGGGTGAGCTGCCGCCGGACGAACACGAGCAGGGCGAGCACGCCGAGGACGGCGGCCAGTGCGATGTCCCAGCGGTAGCCCTCCACCGCCGCTTCCTTGATGGCGTAGACGACGGCGACGATCCCCACCAGGGCCAGCAGCACGCTGGGGATGTCCCACGGCCCGGGATCCGGGTTACGTGACTCCGGGATGACCCGGGCGCCGACGGCCACCAGCAGCGCCATCACCGGCAGGTTGATCAGGAAGACCGAACCCCACCAGAAGTGTCCCAGCAGAAAGCCGCCGAGGACCGGCCCCACCGCCATACCGGCCGAGGCCATCGCGCCCCAGATACCGATGGCCAGGCTGCGTTCCTTGGGGTCGTGGAAGAGGTTGCGGATGAGCGCCAGGGTGGCCGGCATCAGCGTGGCGCCGGCCACGCCCTGCAGCGCACGGGCGGCGATCATCATCTCCGGGGTGGCGGCGTACGCGGCGAGCACCGACATGGCGCCGAAGCCGACCGAGCCGATCAGCAGCAGCTTCTTCCGGCCGATGCGGTCGCCGAGGCTGCCCATGGAGACCAGCAGGCCGGCGATGACGAAGGAGTAGATGTCGCCGATCCACAGCAGCTGCGTGCCGGACGGCCGGAGGTCTTCGCTGAGGAAGGGGGTGGCGAGGCCGAGGACCGTGGCGTCGACGCCGACCAGCAGGACGGCGAGGACGAGGACGGCGAGTGCGAGCCAGCGTCCCGGCCGGGGCTGGTCGTCCACATGAGCCGAGCCGGCCGGTTCTGACGCTATGGTCTCGGTCATTTCTCCATGCTCCGTCGGATGCCGCCGAGCAGCAGCTCGGCGATCGAGTGGTTGAGGTCATTGCGGGCGACCCGTCCCTCGTGGACGGCCCAGGCCCCGGCGCCGATCAGGCCGTAGAAGGCCTCGGTGAGCCAGGCGGCGCTCAGATCGATGCGGAAGTCGCCCGCTTCCTGGCCGCGGCGGAAGAGGGCGGAGATACGGGCGTCCAGCTCCGCCCAGCCGGCGTTGATCTCGCCGTCCTCGAAGAGCTGGTTCTCGGTGAAGAGGAAGGCCAGGACGGCGGCGACCGGTTCGGCCTCGGCGATCAGCCGGCGCAGCGCCTCGACCGCGTCCCCCTCCTCCAGCCGCGCCGCGTCCATCGCCTGCACGAACTGCGCGATGCCGTGCTCCTCCAGCGCCCTGATCAGCGCGTCCCGGCCGGCGAAGTGCCGGTGGAGCGTCGCGCGGCTGATCCCCGCGGCACGGGCGATCTCGTCCATCGGCGTCGACGCCCGGCGCGTGAGCAACGCGGCGGCTTCCTTGAGTACCCGTTCACGGTCCACAGCCATGAGACACACAATACCTGAATGAGACATTGATGTCTCACATGACCCTCGCCACACGCACGACGGCGGCCCGCCCCCGGGTCACTCCCGGGGGCGGGCCGCCGTCACTTACCCCTGTGACCAGGGGTCTCCCACTAGGCCAGCTCGGTGGCCTTCTTGGCCGCCGCCCACTCCTGCTGCTTCACCAGATCGGCCCGCACCTCGGCGAGCTGGACCGCCACCGCGGAGGGCGCGGTGCCGCCCCGGCCGCTGCGCGAGGCGAGCGCTCCCGGGACGTTGAGGACGCCGCGGACCTCGGGGGTCAGATGCGGGGAGATCTTGGCGAACTGCTCGTCGGTGAGCTGGTCCAGCTCGATGCCGTGCGCCTCGCACTCCTTGACGCACTCACCGGCGACCTCGTGCGCCACCCGGAACGGCACGCCCTGCTTGACCAGCCACTCCGCGATGTCGGTGGCCAGCGAGAACCCGGCCGGGGCCAGCTCCTCCATCCGCTCACGGTTGACGGTCAGCGTGGCCATCATGCCGGTGAACGCCGGGAGCAGCACCTCCAGTTGGTCACAGGAGTCAAAGACCGGCTCCTTGTCCTCCTGGAGGTCACGGTTGTAGGCGAGCGGCAGCGCCTTGAGCGTCGCCAGCAGACCGGTCAGGTTGCCGATGAGACGCCCCGACTTGCCCCGCGCCAGCTCCGCGATGTCCGGGTTCTTCTTCTGCGGCATGATCGAGGAGCCGGTCGAGAAGGCGTCGTGGAGCGCGACGAAGGAGAACTCCTTCGTGTTCCAGAGGATGACTTCCTCGGCGATCCGGGAGAGGTTCACCCCGATCATCGCCGTGATGAAGGCGAACTCCGCGACGAAGTCACGGGAGGCCGTGCCGTCGATGGAGTTGCCGGCCGAGCCGTGCTCGAAGCCGAGGTCGGCCGCGACCGCCTCCGGGTCGAGGCCGAGCGAGGAGCCGGCCAGCGCGCCCGAGCCGTACGGGGAGACGGCGGTGCGGTCGTCCCACTGCCGCAGCCGCTCCGCGTCCCGGGACAGCGACTGCACATGCGCCAGCACATGGTGGGCGAAGAGCACCGGCTGGGCGTGCTGGAGGTGGGTGCGGCCCGGCATCGCCACGTCCGGGTGGGTCTCGGCGAGGGAGACCAGCGCCTCCTGGAGGTCGGCGATCAGCCCGCCGATGATCCGGGCGTGGTCGCGCAGGTACATCCGGAAGAGCGTGGCGACCTGGTCGTTGCGCGACCGGCCGGCCCGCAGCTTGCCGCCGAGGTCCGGGCCCAGCCGCTCCAGCAGCCCGCGCTCCAGGGCGGTGTGGACGTCCTCGTCGGCGATGGTGCCGGTGAACGAGCCGTCGGCGACGTCCGCGGCGAGCTTGTCGAGGCCGGCGAGCATGCGGGTCAGTTCATCCTCGGTGAGCAGCCCGGCCTTGTGGAGCACCCGGGCGTGCGCACGGGAGCCGGCGATGTCGTAGGGGGCCAGCCGCCAGTCGAAGTGGACGGACGCCGACAGTTGGGCCAGCGCCTCGGCCGGTCCATCGGCGAAACGGCCGCCCCAGAGCCGGACGTCACCGCTGTTGCTGCTCACTGCTGCTCCTCAAGGCTGCTTCGGATACGCGGCCTCCCCCTGGGTCCCGGGGACCAGGGGGTACCCCCGCCACGGGGGGCGGGGACGCGGGCCGTCGTACGGTGATAACGAGACGGGCTCAGGCCAGGTCGCGCTTGGCCGCGATCTTGCTCGACATCCCGAAGAGTTCGATGAAGCCCTTCGAGAGCGACTGGTCGAAGGTGTCGCCGGTGTCGTACGTCGCGAGGTTGAAGTCGTAGAGCGACTGGTCGGACTTCCGGCCGGTGACCACCGCGCGGCCGCCGTGCAGGGTCATCCGGATGTCGCCGCTGACCTGCTGGTTGGCCTCGTTGATGAAGCCTTCCAGGGCGCGCTTGAGCGGCGAGAACCACAGGCCGTCGTAGACCAGCTCGCCCCAGCGCTGCTCGACCTGCCGCTTGTAGCGGGCCAGTTCGCGCTCGACGGTGACGTTCTCCAGCTCCTGGTGCGCGGTGATCAGCGCGATGGCGCCGGGCGCCTCGTACACCTCACGGGACTTGATGCCGACCAGCCGGTCCTCGACCATGTCGATCCGGCCGATGCCCTGGGCGCCGGCCCGCTCGTTGAGCTGCTGGATGGCCTGCAGGACGGTGACGGGCTTGCCGTCGAGGGCGACCGGGACGCCCTCCTTGAAGGTGATGACGACCTCGTCGGCCTCCCGCTGGACGGCCGGGTTCTCGGTGTACTCGTACACGTCCTCGATCGGCGCGTTCCAGATGTCCTCCAGGAAGCCGGTCTCCACGGCCCGCCCGAAGACGTTCTGGTCGATGGAGTACGGCGACTTCTTGGTGGTCGCGATCGGGAGGTTCTTCTCCTCGCAGAACGCGATCGCCTTGTCCCGGGTCATCGCGTAGTCGCGGACCGGGGCGATGCACTTCAGGTCGGGGGCGAGGGAGGAGATACCGGCCTCGAAACGGACCTGGTCGTTGCCCTTGCCGGTGCAGCCGTGGGCGACGGTGGTGGCACCGTGCTTCCTGGCGGCGGCCACCAGGTGCTTGACGATGGTCGGCCGCGAGAGCGCGGAGACCAGCGGGTAGCGGTCCATGTACAGGGCGTTGGCCTTGATCGCCGGGAGGCAGTACTCATCGGCGAACTCGTCCTTGGCGTCCGCGACCTCGGCCTCGACCGCACCGCAGTCGAGCGCACGCTTGCGGATGACGTCCAGGTCCTCGCCGCCCTGGCCGACGTCCACGGCAACGGCGATGACCTCGGCGCCCGTCTCCTCGGCGATCCAGCCGATGCAGACAGAGGTGTCCAGGCCGCCCGAGTAGGCGAGTACGACGCGCTCGGTCACGGGTTTCTCCTTACGGTGCATACGCTGATGGGTATAAGTATGCACTCCACCGTATGTTTCGTCAACGGGACGATGAACACGCAGGTCAACGCGCGAGCCGACGGCGCGATGAGGCCGTCAGCCGCCCTCTCGCACCACCTCGGTCAAGACGCTCACATGACTCACCGACACGTCCTTCGCGGCCGTCAGCAGCGCCACCCGCTCCCGCAGCCCTCCGGCGCCTCGTAGACCCGGCGCACCCGCAGGCCATCCTTCGCGGACATTTCACCCATAACCCCATCGAACCACGCCGGGCGGGCCCCCGCTGGCGGCCCGGGACGACGCCTGCGAGCACCCGCTTTGGATTCATGGCCCCGGACAGGGTATTTTTCTTCTGCACGCCCCGGCCGGGATTCCTCCGGCCGGCACGAGCACCGGGACGTGGCGCAGCTTGGTAGCGCACTTGACTGGGGGTCAAGGGGTCGCAGGTTCAAATCCTGTCGTCCCGACGGTGCAGTAAGGGCTTTCAGCCCAGGTCAGGGCCTTGTTCCCGCTTCGGCGGGAACAAGGCCCTTGATCGTTTTCAGGGGCTGCCGGCTCGCGATGCCGTGGACCGCATGCGAGCCGACTTCCGTATCCGCAGTTCAAGCGGCTGCTCACCGTACTGTGGCAACCCCGCTCCTCGCCGGAAACGGACGTTGAGAAGATCCACCAATGGAATTCGACGACGCCGCCACCCTGCACCGGGTATGCACCGAGCGACTGGGCGAGAAGTCCGGCCGTCAGTTCGCGGCCATGGCCCGGCGCGGCTTCCGGCTCGTCCCCGCGGCGGACGGCTCCGAGGCCACCGGCCGCTGCCGTCTCGGCGGTCCCGCCCTGCTCGAACCCGGCACTCCCTGGCCCGAACTCGGCGGCTGCCCGCTGTCCCTGCACGCCGTACTCGACACCGACGCCCTCGCCCCCTGGCTCGGGGACGAACTGCCCACCCGGCCGGGTCTGCTCAACTTCTTCTCGTTCGACCCGGACGTGCCGTACGAGGAGTACCGGCGTCTGGGCCTGTCGCCCGAAGACGGCCTCGTGCTGACCGCGGATCCGGCACGGGCGGTCGAGACAGCGGCGCCCGCACCGGCCAGGAGCTATCCGGCCGCACCCGTCCACGCGGCCGGGGTGACCATGCTCCCGGACTGCTGGGACCTGGCGGACGACGACATCGACTTCGACCCGGCCGAGCACTGGGGAGCGCCGTCGCTCCTCCTCCTCGAGATGGAAGACTTCGACGGGAACACCGCCAACGGCCATCGTGCCTTCGGCTGGCCCGACACCTCGTATGCCTCCGAGGTGACCCCTCGCGACGCCGACGGACCGGCCGTCCACCTGCTCCAGCTCGCCGGGGACACTCAGCTCGGATGGGGCTGGGGCGACGCCGGGTCGCTGTACTTCACGATCCCGGCGAAGGCCTTCGCGGCGGGAGACTTCAGCAGAGCCGAGGCGACCGTGCGCTGTTGCTGAGCCCTTCCCCACGCCCCCTACTCGCGAGGACCGGCGTAGTAGTCGGCCAGCATCTCCGAGGGCCAGGCGGGCTCGCGCACCTCGCCCTGCGGTCCCATCGCGGTGAACCACGGCTTGATGTCCAGGACCGGTGTGCCGTCCACGGCATCCAGCGCTTCCACGTGCAGATCCAGGCCGTCCACCTTGACCAGGCGGCACCGCGAGACGCCCAGCCAGTTCACCCGGCGCATGTTGCGGTGGGCGAAGATGCCACCGGCCGGCCAGTCGGGGTTGCCGCGGGGGTGCCGGGGCTCAGGGCGCAGATCGGCGGGGTCGGTCAGGTGGAAGCGGAAAACGACCTCGAGGTGGGAGAAGTCCTCCAGGCCTACGACGGAACTCTCGGCGAACTGCTCCGGGTCGATACGGATGATGGAGCGAGTGCCGCCCCAGTAGTCATCCGTGGGCTCGACGCGTCCACCCACCACGTGGGCGACGGGCACGACCTTGAACTCTTCTGTCATGGGGCGGAACTCCTCGGAGAAGTGGAGGGGACGGGCGGTCAGGCGGACTCGGCAAGGTGAGCAGCAGCACGGTGATCGAGTTCGGCCACCGTAGGGGGCCCGGCCCGGCCCGGCAACGGTGCGGATCGGGGTGGTGGACAAGTCGAAGGCTCCGCCACGGCACCGTCCGCCGGGGGCGTGACGAGGGTGCCGGCCGAACCGGCATCGTCAGCGATGTCCGCGACGGCGTCTACGTGTTACGGCCGGAGAACGGGCCGGGCCACTGGCTCTGCGACGTCCCCGGGCGGCTGACGGTGGCCGTCCGGCGTGAAGAGCGGCGTGACGGCTGAGCCGAAGTGAGGTGAGGGGCAAGGCGAGGGGCGAGCCCGGCCGCCCCGGCGGGGGAAGGCCCGCGCGGGACGGCCGTTCGCGGCCGGGCTCATGACCGGGGGCTACGGCACCCGCCGGACCGGCGGCTACGGTACCGGCGGGACCGGGCCCGACAGGTCGCGCCGGTCCGAGAGGTCGCGCTGCTCCGAGAGGTCCCGCTGGTGCGGTATCGCGATCTCGTCCGGCTTCTGGAGGGCCACGGTCCGGGCCGGGGAGGGGATCCGGATGCCCTCGGCCCGGTAGCGCTGGTGCAGGCGCTTGATGAACTCGTGCTTGATCCGGTACTGGTCGCTGAACTCGCCGACGCCCAGGATCACCGTGAAGCTGATCCTGGAGTCGCCGAAGGTGTGGAAGCGGACGGCCGGTTCGTGGTCCGGGTCGCCGCCGTCGACGTCCTTCATCACGCTCTCGACGACCTCGGTGGTGACCCGCTCGACATGGTCGAGGTCGCTGTCGTAGCCGACGCCCACCTGCACCAGGATCGTCAGCTTCTGTTCCGGGCGGGTGAAGTTGGTCATGTTGGTGCCGGCCAGCTGGGCGTTGGAGATGATCACCAGGTTGTTGGAGAGCTGGCGCACCACGGTGTTCCGCCAGTTGACGTCGACGACGTAGCCCTCCTCGCCGCTGCTGAGCCGGATGTAGTCACCGGGCTGCACCGTCTTGGAAGCGAGGATGTGCACGCCCGCGAAGAGGTTGGCGAGGGTGTCCTGAAGAGCCAGTGCGACGGCGAGGCCGCCCACGCCCAGGGCGGTGAGCAGCGGGGCGATGGAGATGCCCAGGGTCTGCAGGACGACGAGGAAGCCCATCGCCAGGACGATGATGCGGGTGATGTTGGCGAAGATGGTCGCCGATCCGGCCACCCCGGACCGGGACTGCGCGAAGGACTTCACCCCTCCGGTGATCACCCGGGCCGCGGTGAGCGTGACGACCAGGATGAGCAGCACCATCAGCGTCCGGTTGACGGTGCGTTGGACCGTCTCCGTCAGCGGCAGCGCCGCGGCCGCCGCCGCCAGGCCGCCGGTGACCGCCGCCCAGGGCACCACCGCCCGCAGCGCGTCGACGAGGATGTCGTCCCCGCTCCACCGGGTTTTGAGGGCGTGTTTGCCGAGCCAGCGCAGCGTCACCCGCAGCAGTACGGCGGCCACGATGCCGGCCGCCAGCGCGGCGCCGGCCACGATCAGGTCGTGCAGTGTCACAGCGCGGTTCACCGGCCGGCTCCCCCCGCGGCCGGAAGGAGCGGCCTCGCTATCAGCCGGATGTGATGTCTCGTCACCATGCCACCTGCTCGTCTCTAGGGCTGTGAAGGCGCCGGGACATCCGCGGACGTCCCGGCGCGAACTGCCATCCTGCCGTATGGGGTTCGGCAGGCAGCGGGTGGCTCGGGTGGAATGGTGCACGGTGCGCGCGGCCGCCGCCGGGGGCGGGGCGGTTCGCTCCCCGGGGTGACGAGAGGCGCGGGGAGCGGCGCGGGTGGTGTCAGTGCGCCTTTTGCGCCAGGCGCAGCAGATGGTCGGCGAGGGCCTGCCCGCCCGCCGGGTCGCGGCTGATGAGCATCAGGGTGTCGTCGCCCGCGATGGTGCCGAGGATGTCGTGGAGTTCGGCCTGGTCGATGGCCGAGGCCAGGAACTGGGCGGCGCCCGGCGGGGTGCGCAGGACCACGAGGTTGGCGGAGGCCTCGGCGGAGATGAGGAGTTCGCCGGAGAGGCGGCGCATCCGCTCCTCCTTGGCCGACTCCCCCAGCGGCGCCCGCGGCTTGCGGTCGCCGCCCTCGCTGGGCACCGCGTAGATCAGCTCGCCGCCGGTGTTGCGGATCTTCACCGCGCCCAGCTCGTCCAGATCGCGCGAGAGCGTCGCCTGGGTGACGGACAGGCCGTCGTCGGCGAGCAGCTTGGCGAGCTGGCTCTGGGAGCGGACCGGCAGCCGGTTGAGGATGTCCACGATCCGGCGGTGGCGGGCGGTACGGGTCTGCGGTACGGCCTGGCCGCCGTTCTGCGCCTCGTTGTCCTGCGGCTCGTTGTCCTGCGGCTCGCTCATCGTTGTCGTCAGTCTCCGGCTCGTCGTTCCCCGTCGGCCCCTTGGCGGGCCGTGTCCAGGACGCCGGGAAGCCTGTGGAGGAACACTTCCGCTTCGTCGTCGGAGACGATCAGCGGCGGGGCGAGCCGGATGACGTCCGGCGCGACCGCGTTCACCAGCAGGCCCGCGTCCTGAGCCGCCTGCTGTACCTGTGGCGCGAGCGGCTCCGTCAAGACGATACCCAGGAGGAGGCCCGCACCGCGGACCTGGCCGACCAAGGGGTGGCCCAGGGCCTCGGTTCCGCTCCTCAGCCGCTCGCCGACCCGCTTGACGTTCTCCAGGACGCCGTCGGCCTCGATGGTGTCCAGGACGGCGAGGGCGCCGGCGCAGACGACCGGGTTGCCGCTGAAGGTCGAGCCGTGCGAACCGGGCGTGAGCAGGCCGGCGGCCGGGCCGAAGGCCAGCGTGGCGCCGATCGGCAGACCGCCGCCCAGGCCCTTGGCGAGGGTGACGATGTCGGCCTCGATGCCCTGTGCCTGGGATTCCAGCCAGTGTCCGGTCCGGCCGATGCCGGTCTGGATCTCGTCCAGGACCAGCAGGGTGCCGGTGGCGGCGGTGATCTCGCGGGCGGCCCGGAGGTAGCCGGGGGGCGGGACGATGACGCCGTTCTCGCCCTGGACGGGCTCCAGGATGACGAAGGCGGTGTCGGTGGTGACGGCGGCCCGGAGCGCTTCGACGTCGCCGTACGGGACGTAGTCGACCTCGCCGGGCAGCGGCGCGAACGGCGCCTGCTTGGCGGGCTGGCCGGTGAGGGCGAGGGCGCCCATGGTGCGGCCGTGGAAGCCGCCGGCCGTGGAGACCATGTGGCGGCGCCCGGTCAGCCGGCCGATCTTGAAGGCGGCCTCGTTGGCCTCGGCGCCGGAGTTGGAGAAGTAGACCCGGCCGGGGCGTCCGGCCAGCGCGAGCAGGCGTTCGGCGAGGGCCACGGTGGGCTCGGCGACGAAGAAGTTCGAGACGTGGCCGAGGGTGGCGACCTGGTCGGAGACGGCGCGGACCACCGCGGGGTGGGCGTGGCCGAGGGCGTTGACCGCGATGCCGCCGAGGAAGTCCAGGTACTCCTTGCCGTCGGCGTCCCACACCTTGGCGCCCTCGCCCCGGACGAGCGGGATACGGGGAGTGCCGAAGTTGTCCATCATGGCGCCCTGCCAGCGGCCGGTGAGGCCCGCGTTGGTCACCGGGCCGTGGCCGTGTGCCGCGTCGCTCATGTCGCCCCCTCGATCGTGTTCGCGTCCGGCACGACCATCGTGCCGATTCCTTCGTCGGTGAAGATCTCCAGCAGGATCGAGTGCTGGACCCGCCCGTCGATGACCCGGGCGGTGTGGACGCCGTTGCGGACGGCGTGCAGACAGCCCCGCATCTTGGGGACCATGCCGCTGGCCAGGTCGGGCAGCAGCTTCTCCAGTTCGGTGGCGGTGAGGCGGGAGATCACCTCGTCGCTCTGGGGCCAGTCCTCGTACAGCCCCTCGACGTCGGTGAGCACCATCAGCGTCTCGGCGCCGAGGGCCGCGGCCAGCGCGGCCGCGGCGGTGTCGGCGTTGACGTTGAAGACACCGCCGGCATCCTCCTCGTCGCTGCTGCGGGCGATCGAGGAGATGACCGGGATCCGGCCGTCGTCCAGGAGGGCGTGGACGGCCCCGGGGTCGATGCCGGTGATCTCGCCGACCCGGCCGATGTCCACCTGCTCGCCGCCGATGTCGGCGAAGTGCTTGGTCGCGGTCATCAGGTGCGCGTCCTCGCCGGTCATGCCGACGGCGAGCGGGCCGTGCTCGTTGAGCAGCCCCACCAGCTCGCGCTGCACCTGGCCGGCCAGCACCATCCGGACGACGTTCATCGCCTCGGGCGTGGTGACCCGCAGGCCGCCCTTGAACTCGGACTCCAGGCCGAGCAGGTCCAGCTGGGCGCTGATCTGCGGGCCGCCGCCGTGCACGACGACGGGGCGCAGTCCGGCGTGCCGCAGGAAGACCACGTCCTGGGCGAAGGCGCGCTTGAGCTCTTCGTCGACCATGGCGTTGCCGCCGAACTTGATGACGACGGTCTTGCCGTGGTGCCGGGTCAGCCAGGGCAGCGCCTCGATGAGGGTCCGGGCCTTGGGGAGCGCGGTGTGTTTGCGGGTGCTCATGCTGCGGCCTCGCTTCTGGGTGCGTGCCGGGATCCCGGCACGCACCGGTGATGGATGCGCTCGCTCATGAGGAGTACGCGCTGTTCTCGTGGACGTAGTCGGCGGTCAGGTCGTTGGCCCAGATGACCGCGGACTCGGTGCCGGCCGCGAGGTCGGCGGTGATGCGTACCTCCCGGTAGCGCATGTCGACCAGGTCGCGGTCCTCGCCCACCGAGCCGTTCTTGCAGACCCAGATGTCGTTGATGGCGACATTGAGCTGGTCGGGCTCGAAGACGGCGGAGGTGGTGCCGATGGCGGAGAGCACCCGGCCCCAGTTGGGGTCCTCGCCGTGGATGGCGCACTTGAGGAGGTTGTTGCGGGCGATGGAGCGGCCGACCTCGACCGCGTCGTCCTCGCTGGCCGCGCCCACGACCTCGATCCGGATGTCCTTGCTGGCGCCCTCGGCGTCCCCGATCAGCTGCCGGGCCAGTTCGTCGCAGACCGTGCGCACCGCCTCGGCGAACTCCGCGGTGTCCGGTACGACGCCGGAGGCGCCCGAGGCGAGCAGCAGCACCGTGTCGTTCGTCGACATACAGCCGTCGGAGTCGACCCGGTCGAAGGTGGTGCGGGTCGCGTCGCGCAGTGCCGTATCGAGGGCGGCGGCGGGCAGATCGGCGTCGGTGGTCAGTACGACGAGCATGGTGGCCAGGCCCGGGGCGAGCATGCCGGCGCCCTTGGCCATCCCGCCGACGGTCCAGCTTCCCCCGGCCTCCGGCCCGGTGGTGGCCCCCACCGTGACCTGGGCGGTCTTGTGCACGCTGTCGGTGGTCTTGATGGCGATGGCGGCCTTCTCGCCGCCGTGCCCGGTCAGCTCCGCCGCGGCGCGCTCGATTCCGGGCAGCAGCTTGTCCATCGGGAGCCGCAGGCCGATCAGTCCGGTGGAGGCGATCGCCACCTCGCCGGCGTTGTGCCCCAGCACCTCGGCGGCCTTCTCCGCGGTGGCGTGGGTGTCCTGGAAGCCGAGCGGACCCGTACAGGCGTTGGCGCCGCCGGAGTTGAGGACGACGGCGGAGACCGTGCCGCCCTTGAGGACCTGCTCGGACCAGACGACCGGTGCGGCCTTGACGCGGTTGGAGGTGAAGACACCGGCGGCGGCCAGTCGCGGCCCGTTGTTCACCACGAGGGCGAGGTCCGGGTTGCCGTTCTCTTTGATCCCCGCGGCGATGCCCGCCGCCGTGAACCCTTGTGCTGCCGTGACGCTCACTGCTTCTTCTCCTCCGTCGCTTCGCCGGCCGCCCCGCCGGTCACGCTGTGCTGCCCCGGATCCGTCCGTGTCACGGAGCCACCCCGACCTTCGGAAGTCCCGTCTCCTCGGGGAGGCCGAGGGCGATGTTCATGCTCTGCACCGCGCCGCCCGCGGTCCCCTTGGTGAGGTTGTCGAGGGCGCTGATCGCGATGATCCGGCCGGCCGCGGCGTCCAGCGTCACCTGGACCTGGGCGGTGTTGGACCCGTACACGGCGGCGGTCGACGGCCACTGGCCCTCGGGCAGCAGCCGCAGGAACGGCTCGTCGGCCAGCGCCTTGTCGTACGCGGCGCGGACGGCGGCGGCGTCCACGCCGGGCTTCGCCTTCGCCGAGCAGGTGGCGAGGATGCCGCGCGACATGGGGGCCAGGGTCGGGGTGAAGGACACGCTGATCCGCTCGCCGGCCACCGCGCTCAGGTTCTGGCTCATCTCGGGGGTGTGCCGGTGCCCGCCGCCGACGCCGTACGGGCTCATCGAGCCCATGACCTCGGAGCCCAGCAGGTGCGGCTTGAGGGCCTTGCCGGCGCCGGAGGTGCCGGTGGCCGCGACGATCACGGCCTCGGGCTCGGCGAGCCGGTCCGCGTAGGCGGGGAACAGGGCGAGCGAGACGGCGGTGGGGTAGCAGCCCGGGACCGCGATGCGCCGGGTCCCCTGGAGCGCGGCGCGCCCCCCGGGCAGCTCCGGGAGGCCGTACGGCCAGGTGCCGGCGTGGGCCGAGCCGTAGAAGGCCTCCCAGTCGGCGGAGTCGCTGAGCCGGAAGTCGGCGCCGCAGTCCACGACCAGCACATCCGGCCCCAGCTCCTCGGCGACCGCGGCGGACTGGCCGTGCGGCAGCGCGAGAAACACGACGTCGTGCCCGGCCAGCACCTCGGCGGAGGTCGGCTGGAGCTCCCGGTCGGCCAGCGGGCCCAGATGCGGCTGCAGCCCGCCCAGGCGCTGCCCGGCGTTGGAGTGCCCGGTCAGCGCCCCGATCTCCACCTCCGGGTGCCCCAGAAGCAGGCGCAGCACTTCACCGCCCGCATACCCGCTCGCCCCGGCCACTGCTGCTCGTACCGTCATGGACCTCTCCTCCTTGATGGCATGACTATACGGATAGCGGCAGTTTTATGCAATGGCCGGAGAGGGACGGCCACGGAAGGGGCGCGACGCAAAGATCCCGCCGGATTGGTTGAGTGGTTGACGATGAGGCCGTCGCCGCGCCCCGGACCGCCTTGACTCAGCCCGGCGCATCCATCAGGGCAGTGACATAGGCATCCAGCCGCTCCTCCACGGCTCGCGTCGTCAGCGCCGCCCTCCCCGCCTCCCGCCATGGCTGCGACACCGACCGCACCTCTTCCGAGAGCGCCAGGCCGCCCCGTACCAGCCAGTACAGTCGCTCGCTCGCGGCCGCGGCCAGCACCCCGCCGGCCTCCTCATAGGCCCCGGGGAACCGCAGGCCCCACGCCGGGCCGTGCAGCAGTGCGAGATTGGCGGCACAGTGCGCCACATCGAGATCCGCCGGACCCCAGGAGGCCGCCGCCCAGTCGACGACGCCGGTGATCCGGGCACCTGCCGGCCGCGCGGGCGGCACGTCGAACAGCACGTTGCCGGGCTGGAAGTCCCGGTGCAGGAATCGCCCTGCACAGCGCGGCGCGGGCCCCCGGATCACGTCGATCGCCGCGGCCCAGGCCGCCGCATGGGCACCCTTCGGAACGACCACGGTGCCGGCGGTCGTCAACGCCGCATACGCACGGGGCCGCACGGCGGGTCGCAAGGCGTGGATCGCCACGAGCTGACGGGCCAGCAGCGGAACGCGCGTCTCCAGCCCCTCGTCGTCGAGGACCGGCCGGCCCGCCAGACGGGTCATGAGGAGCGACGGACACTCGCAATGCGCGGCGGTCGGATCAACCGCGACCAGTCCAGGAGCCGGCACACCGGTCCCCGTGAGCAGGGTCAGGGCGCCGGCCTCCCTGTTCAGCCAGTCCTCGGCGTGCTCCACGTTGACGAAGGTCCGCAGTACGAGGTCACGGGCGCCTCCGTCCCGCGCGCCGATGGTCAGCCTCCACATTTCGGCAGTAATGCCGCCGTGCAGCGCTTCAGCTCTGACAATCCGTTCGCCGGCCTGCAGGTGCCGGCTCACCCAAGCCCGTGTCAACGGCCGGACAGCCGCCGCTCCGTCATGGTGGGCCACCGCGCCGACCCCGTTCCTTCCAGCCGCTTACCTGAGGACCTTTGAAGACGGACCCTGACGGAAATCCAGGACACCTCCCACCATATGCGCCACTTCAGTGACTTGAGCGTGGAACCTCTTCGCGGCGCGAGTCCTCTTATATGGGGCGCAAGGGTGCGCATGTGTGCATCTGCATGGGCACTCCCGCACACCAGAGTCATGCACGGCCTGAACATGACGCACGTCAACCTGTGCCGCCCAGGCGGCACGTGGGATACGAGAGGTCTGCTGAATGAAGATTCGCCGCGCCCTGACGGCCGCCGCGGCGGCTGCCGCATTAGCGCCCGCCGCCGTACTGGCCGCACCCGCCGCCGCGTTCGCCGCTGACGGAGGCCCGGCATCCCCGGACCGCGACGGGGCCACCCGTCACGCCCCGGCGAAGCCGCCGAAGGCCGCCGGGACCGTCGAAGGGCCCCATAAGGAGACCGCCGGTGCGAGAGATGCCACCGGTGGAGGCAAGGACGCCGGTGACTCCGACGGTGCGGGTCAGTCCTGCGCGTTCGAGTCCGACCAGTTGCAGGCGGCCGTCCACGGGCTGCCGCGCCAGCTGACTGCGGGCGGCGCCTGGACCCCCTTCACCATGACGCTCGCCAACACCACCGGCAAGCCCCTGGAGGAGGTCCAGCCCTCCCTGCTCGTGTCCTCCGCCCAAGATGTCGACCGGCCGTACTGGGAGCTGGAGACCGAGTACCGGGACGCCAAGACGGGGAAGTGGAAGACCTTCCACGACGCCCTGCCGGAGGACCTGTTCGGCTTCTTCGCCATCGGTCCGCACAGCAGCATCACGCTGCAGCTGCGCACCCACGCGGTCAAGAACGCCAAGCCCGGAGCCGGATACGCGCTCGCCGCCGGCGACTACCGCAACCACGACGGTTCCTGTGGCTCGGCCAAGGAAGCCTGGTACGACTTCACCATCCTGCGTGCGGACGCGAAGCCGACGCAGCCCCCGACCGGCAAGCCGGGTGAGCCGGGTGAACCGGGTGGCACGGCCGCGCCCGGACAGAGCGCCGCGTCCGGCGGCGGTACGGGTGGTTCCGGTTCCACCGGTGGCCTCAGCCCGCAGGGCGGCGGCGAGCTCGCCGCGACCGGCTCCTCGCCGGCGCTCCCGCCGGTCGCTCTCGCCGGCGGAGCCGCGATGGTGATCGGCGCGGGTGCAGTCATCGGCGTACGCCGCCGGAAGGGCCTGGCCGGTCCGGGCGCCACGGACGTCACCGCGTAATCCCCCGCCACTTTCCCAGGAACCTGTTGACCCACCCCAAGGATCCACGGCCTTGGAACCCGATGACACGGGAAACGAAGGCTCCAGGGGTCCGACGAACCAGGAGAGAGATCTTCATGAAACTGCGCCGCGCCCTGTCGGTCTCGGCCGCGACGGTCGCCCTGCTCCCGGTGGCGATGGCCGCCGCGCCCGCCGCCCAGGCGGCCCCTGCCGCGAAGCTCCCGAAGTGCTCCGACCTCGACACCGGGGAGAACCACCACACCTTAGTGGGCCGCTCGTTCGGCATACCCAAGTCGATCGCCCTCGGCAGTCAGTGGACGAGCTACACCGCCACGCTCACCAACGCCTCGGCGAAGGAGCTGAAGTCGTTCGAACTCAGCGCCAAGCTGGGCAGTTACATCTACAACGAGGGCGAGCGCGACCTGAGCCCGTACGGCGATCTGCAGTACTGGGACACCACGCAGCACGCCTGGAAGACGCTGCGCCAGGCCGACGGAAAGGCCCGCGGCACCCTCCCCGCCCCGAAGACGCTGAAGCCCCGCGAGTCCGTCCACGCACAGCTGCGGTTCAGGGTGAGCAAGGACCTGCCCATGGACCAGGCGTACGACGCGTTCACCGGCATCACCGGCGCCTTCACCGACCGCTACCGTGACACGGACTGCACGGCCGAGGTCGACGAGGCCGGCGCTTTCTCTCCCCGCAAGGGCTGAAACCCACGGGGGGGCTGCCGCCGTCGCGCCCCGAGGGCGGCGGCCCCCTATGGCCCTCCCGATCTGCCGATGAAAACCTCTGTCCGCAGGGGATGCGGAGGGAGATGCGGTGAGGCTGACCATGAATTGAGTTGCGGCGGGACCGGTGAGCCCGGTGAGCTGATTCCATGGACGGTGCCACCGAGCAGGAGCGGCCGGCGAGGGCCGGGAGAGCCCGCGCGATCACCGGGCGACCGGCTCCCCGGTACGGACCGGCGGTGCTCGTGGCCCTGATGCTGGCCGCCTTCACGTTCAACACCGCGGAGAACCTGCCGATCGGCCTCCTGGAGCTCATCTCCGAGAACCTTCATGTGTCCCTGCCGGCGGCCGGCCTGCTGGTCACCGGGTACGGCGTGACCGTGGCCGCTGCCTCCTTGCCGCTCACCCACGCCCTGCGGACGGTGGCCCGACGCCATCTGCTCACGGCACTACTGGCGACGCTCGTCGTCTCCAGCCTGGTTGCTGCGCTGGCCGCCTCCTACTGGCTGCTCCTCGTGGCACGGCTGCTGACCGCGCTCGCCCAGGCCTTGTTCTGGGCCGTGATGGGGCCGGTCGCGGTGGGCCTGTTCGCGCCCCGGGCCCGCGGGCGAGTGGTCGGGGCGCTGTCCGTCGCCGGTTCGCTCGCCCTCGTGATGGGTGTTCCCGCCGGAACCTGGCTGGGTCAGCACAGCGGCTGGCGGTTGCCCCTCGCCCTGCCGGCGGCTCTGGGGTTCATCTCTCTGGTGACGATCGCCGCTCTGCTGCCGACCTCACGTCCGGAAGAAGAACCTGCCGCCTACGGAACCGCCCCGGACGCCCGCCGGTTCGGGACGGTGCTGGTGGCCGGGGCCCTGTCCGCCACCGGGGCCTTCGCGGGATTCACCTACCTCGTGAAGTTCCTGGGCGACGTGAGCGGGTTCTCCCCCGGCACGGTCAGTGCCCTGTTCGTGGTTTTCGGTGGTGCGTGTCTGGCCGGGGTGAGCGTCACCGGCGTGCTGCTGGACCGCTTTCCGCAGTCCGCGCTGAGCGCTGCCGTTGCCACGCAGGCGGCGGGGATGCTCGGTCTCTATGCGGCCGGCACCGATCCGGTGGCGGCGGTGGGGTTCCTGGTGCTGATGGGCGGTGCACTCGGGCCGGTGTTCATGGCCACCCAGCACGCGATGCTGCGCTGCGCACCGGGCCGCACGGATCTCGCACTTGCGGCGAACTCCGGTTCCTACAACGCGGGTATCGCGGCGGGCGCCGCACTCGGCGGACTGATCCTGCCGCTGGCCGATGTGCGGGGCACCTTTCTCGCCGGCGGGCTGCTGACGTGCGGGGCCTGCGCGGTGCTCGTCGGTGGGCGGGTGTCCGCCCGGCGGCGATGAGAACGCCCGTACCGCTTCACCGAAAACGGGAGCACCAGCTCGGGAGGCCCGGGAGGCCCGCCCCCGGCGGGTGGACCCCAGCTCTTGACGGCCTCCGCGATCCAGCGTCCACGGCCGGTGCTGGCACTGGCATCGGTACCGGGACTGACGTCGGCACCAGCACCGGCAACACATAGCGAAGGCAAGGAGGTTACGCGCTCCTTGCCACTCTCAACCTATAGCGCACCGGGGGTCTTGCGGCAAGGCCCGGGAGGTGCCGCAGAATGTTCGGCCAAGGCCAGGACCTGCGCAAATCACGCATGTGCGAGGTGCGTGGGCCGTTGTCGGCGTTTGTCGATGTTGATGCATGTCGACCCATGTCGCTGCGTGCCGACGCATGGGTGGTGTGCGGGTGTCCTGCCGTCGGCCTGCGCGGGGCGGCCGGCCGACATCACCTCTCATGGAACGGGGCGTATTGATGATTGACGTGATCGTGGTCGGCGGCGGGCCGACCGGGTTGATGCTGGCCTGTGAGCTGCGGCTGCACGGCGTGCGGGTGGTCGTGCTGGAGAAGCTGGCCGGGCCGACCGGGGAGTCCCGCGGGCAGGGGCTCCACGCGCGCAGCGTCGAGCTGATGGACCAACGCGGCCTGCTGGACCGGTTCCTCGCGGTCAGTGAGAAGTTCCGGGCCGGCGGGCTTTTCGGCGGCATCATGAAGGCGTGGCCGGACCGGCTGGACACGGCTCACCCGTACGCCCTCGCCGTCCCGCAGCCGGTCACCGAGCGGCTGCTCAACGAGCGTGCCGTCGAACTCGGTACCGAGATCCGGCGCGGCTGCGAAGTGGCCGGGCTGAGCCAGGACGAGGACGGGGTGACCGTCGAGCTGGCGAGCGGAGCCGGCACGCACCTGCGTGCGCGTTACGTCGTCGGGTGCGACGGCGGTCGCAGTGCGGTGCGCAAGCTGCTCGGGGTCGGTTTCCCCGGTGAGCCCGCCACCGTCGAGACGCTGCTGGGTGAGATGGAGGTGGCCGAGGATCCGGCGGCGATCGCTGCCGTCGTCGAGGACGTACGCAAGACCCAGCTGCGGTTCGGCGTCGCGCCCACGGAGGACGGGGTGTGCCGCGTCATCGTGCCCGCCGACGGGGTGGCCGAGGACCGGGCGACCGCGCCGACCCTGGAGGAGTTCAGGCGGCAGCTGCGGGCGACCGCGGGCACCGACTTCGGGGTGCACTCGCCGCGCTGGCTGTCCCGGTTCGGCAACGCCACCCGGCAGGCGGAGCGCTACCGGGTGGGCCGGGTCCTGCTGGCCGGTGACGCGGCGCACATCCACCCGCCGACCGGCGGGCAGGGGCTCAACCTCGGCGTGCAGGACGCCTTCAACCTCGGCTGGAAGCTGGCGGCCGAGGTCGGTGGCTGGGCGCCGGAGGGGCTGCTGGACAGCTACCACGCCGAACGGCACCCGGTGGGCGCCGCCGTACTGGACAGCACCCGCGCGCAGATGACGCTGCTGGGGACCGATCCGGGGGCGACCGCACTGCGGGGACTCTTCTCGAAGCTGATGGACTTCGAGGAGGTGAACCGGTACGTGACCGGGATGATCACCGCGGTCGGGGTCCGCTACGACGTCGGCGAGGGCCACGAACTGCTCGGCCGGCGGCTGCGGGACGTACAGCTGAAGCAGGGGCGCCTCTACGAGTTGATGCACGGCGGCCGCGGACTGCTGCTCGACCGGACCGGCCGGCTCTCGGTGGCGGGCTGGGCGGACCGGGTCGACCACGTCGTCGATGCCAGTGACGAACTGGACGTGCCCGCGGTGCTGCTGCGGCCGGACGGCCATGTGGCGTGGGTGGGTGACGAGCAGCAGGATCTGCTCCGCCGGCTGCCCCGGTGGTTCGGCGCGGCGGCCGGCTGAGCAATGCGGTGAGCCGGCCAGTTCGAGACGTCCGGGGCGGGGCGGGCGGTCGGGGCGGGTCGGGCGGTCGGGGCAGGCGGGGCCGACGGGGCGGTGCAAGCGGGCCGAGGCAGGCGGGGGGCGGGGCCAACGAGTCGGAGCAGGTCAGGGCAGTGGGGGCAGAACAGTTCGGGTCAGGGAGACCGGTCCGGCAAGGCGGCGGCGTGCCGGGCGCGGGACAGTGCGACCAGGACTTCCTGGGCGGCTCGCTCGCCGGAGCGCACCGCTCCCTCCATCAGGCCGTGCATCAAGGTGGCCGACTCGGTACTGGCCCAGTGGATCCGGCCGGCCGGCTCGCGCAGCGCACTGCCGTAGTTGGTCAGGGTGCCCGGCGGGAAGTGGCCGATCATCCCGCCCAGTGACCACTGTTGGGCGGACCAGTCGGTCTCCAGGTACTGGGCGGGGTGACGCGCCTCGGGACCGAACCGCTCGGTCAGCGCGTCCAGCCAGATCTCCCGCCGCCGGGCCGGGTCCAGGCGTCCCAGGCGCAGGGCTCCGGTGCTGAACGCATAGCTGCTGAGTACTCCCGGCCGTCCCGACCGCGGCGTCTGGTCGATGGTGACCGGGACGGGCGACCGGGGTGCCAGGGTCTGGCCCGACAGGTGCTGCTCGCGCCAGAAGGGCTGGGGGTAGACCGTGTGCACCCGGATGATGGCGCCCGGCACCACCCGCTGCAGCAGATGGCTGTAGCGGGTGGGAAGCGGCGGATCGAAGGTGATCCGCCCCGCCAGCACCGGGGGCGTCGCCACGATCACCCGCTGCGCCCGCACGGTGAGCGAGGAGGAAACCACCTCGATACCGGTGGCGTCGTGGGCGATCCGCTCAACGGGGCTGGACAGGTGCACCCTTGGCCCCAGTTGCGCGGCCATCCGCCTCGCCACTTCGGGGGCTCCGCCGTCCACGAGGTGGGATTCGGTCTTCCTGGTGTCGGTGTAGTAGCCGAAACCGCCGCCGCCCCGGGCCAGGGTGAGGGCGCCCAGCAGCGATACCTCCGCCGGGTCGGCGCAGAACAGCAGGTTCATGGTCGATCCGAGCAGGGTGCGGGCGGTGGCCGAGGGCACGTTGCGCGGGTCGGAGAGCCACTGCCCGAGGGTGCGGGCGTCCCATGCCCGGGCGCCCCGGGCGGACCACGGGGCATCCGCCGGGAGGCGCCGCGTCATCAGTTGCAGCCGCGCCAGCGCCAGGCCGAGGGCGAAGAGGTTCTTGGGGCCGGTGGCGGGGAGGGGGCCGTGGTAGCGGTGGTTGACTCCGTCGAGGCGCAGGAGGTGATCGCCCTGCTCGTACTGGCGGTACACCTCAAGTCCCAGTTCCCGGCAGAGCTGGAACATCCGGTCCTGCCCCTTGCCCAGCCAGGTACCGCCGGCCGACACCACGGTCCCGTCGGGAAGTTCACGGTTCCACACCCGCCCGCCCACCCGGTCCCTCGCCTCGACCACCACCACCTCATGGCCGGCCTGGACCAGACGTCTCGCGGCGGCGAGTCCGGCGAACCCGGCACCCACCACGCACACGTCTGCCCGCAGCTGTTCCATGACCCACCTCCAGGCCCAGCCTCGCCCACCGGGCCGTGCTCCGCCCGGCGGGTGATCCATCAGGGCGCGAACGGCGCGCCGGCGGACCCGCACGTCGGCAGCCCCGGCACGTCGGCGGTCCGGCACATCAGCAGCCCCGGCATCAGCGTCCCGCCTCAGGTCAGCGGCGACGCCGTTCCCAGCCGGCCCGGAGCAGCACCGCCGCACGAGCGCGGCGCTCGGCGCTCGGCGCTCAGTGCTCAGTGCTCAGTGCTCAAAGACGCTCACCTCTCCGGGCTCGGTCTCCAGCACCTCACGGTCGAAGAGCAGCATGCCCAGGAAGAAGAGCCCGCCCACGAGGAGCAGCCCCACCACGATCAGGACGGGGACCAGCGCCTCCGGGGGCGCCACCAGCACACAGAGCGAGACGACCGACCACACCAGCGCGCAGATCGCGACCGGCAGCTCGAAGCGCCCGAGGCTGAACGCGCCCCTTTTGCGGTCCAGCCGTCGGCGCACCACCAGGTAGAGGACGATCGTCGAGCCGTAGATGATCGCCGGGAGAATCGTCGACGCGGTGATCAGCTTCAGCAGCGCGGCGCCCGGCAGCGCGACCATCAGGACGACTCCGACGACGAGGATCAGGACCGTCGCCGGGACCGGCGTGCGCGTGCGGGGGCTGACCCGTCGCATCAGCCCGTGGGCCGGGAAGCGCGCGTCGCGCGACATCGCGAAGACGATCCGCGAGCATGCGGCCATCACCACCATCCCGGCACCGAAGAACGCGAAGGCGATCGCCACCAGCAGGGTTCTCTCCATCACCGGGCCGAGCTGTTCGCGCATGATCGCGGCGACCGGCGAGCCGCTGGCGGTGATCCGTGGGATGTCGTTGATCGCGACCGTGAGCGCGATCAGGAACAGCATGCCCAGCAGCCCGGCGGCCACGACGGATCCCACGATCGCGCGCGGGACGCTGCGGTAGGGGTCCTTGGCCTCCTCGGCCAGGTTCGCCGCGGCGTCGAAGCCGACGAGCGTGGCCAGGCCCATGATCATCGCGAGCATCAGCCCGCCGCCCACGGCGAAATACTCCGGGGCGTTCTCGGTGACACCGCGCGAGGTGAGGTTGCCGGCCGTGCCGTGGCCCGTGATCGGCACGGCGATGAAGAGCGCGATCGCCACCACCACGACCAGCACCAGTTCGAGCCCCACCGCGCTCGCGTTGATCACGCTGACGATGCGCGTCGAGGCCACGGCGAGCACGGCCTGGATGAGCAGCACCACCAGTGTGATCACACGCGCGGTGTCTTCGTCGGGCCGGAGGCCGGCGAGCGGCATGAAGGCCTGACTCGCGAGTGCGTTGTCGACCGCCACGACCGCGATCGCCAGGTAGCAGAAGGTCAGCCAGCCGAACCCCCAGCCGACCTTCGGGTTGGCCAGCCGCGAGGCCCATTGGTAGGACGAACCGCTCAGCGGGATGCGGGCCGCGAGCTGGGCGACCACCAAGGCCACCAGCGTCTGTCCCACCGCCGCGACGGGCCACAGCCAGATCCCGACCGGCCCCGCGTTCTGCAGCACGTCGTCGTAGGTCCCGAAGATGCCCACCGCCACCGAGATGAACGCGAACGAGATCGCGAACACCTGGAAGGAGCCGAGCGTCCGCTTCAGCTCCTGCCGGTATCCCCCGAGCTCGACGGAGTCCTCGCCGGCCTGCGTGTTCTTCGCGGCCTCGGCCATCTCGGGCACCTCACCTTCACCGGGCCCCGGCGGCCACCCGCCCAGGTATCTCATGGCGGGCGCCGCTGCGGCGTCGGGCATGCCCTGATGCGGGTGGATATAGCCCGGTTGCGGGACGGATGACGCGCTGTCCGGACGGTGGAACTGCCGGACGGGTGGTGGAGTACCCAACCGGGCGGTGGGGGTGCCTGTCTACCGGGCGGTGGTGCGCCCGGCGCGGAGCACATGGCCGCTGAACACATCGGCGTCGGCAGCGGCACCGGCGTCGGGAGTGGGTTCGCCCAGGTATCGCGCGAGCAGTTCCGGCCCCGTGAAGTCCTCGATGTCGTCCAGCTTCATCGCGCGCAGCTCATCGGCGAGGCCGTCCGGGGTGAAGTGGCTGAGCCAGGGTTCGCCGAACTCCGCCACCCGCCGTGTGGCGGCCTCGTACGCGGCGCGGAGCTCCGGCGGCATCGTGGGCGACGGTTCGAGGTAGTAGTCGAAGACCACTTCGACGGGCGCGGTGTGCTCGGCCACGCAGCGCAGTGTGGCGAGGACGGCGTCCCGTGTCAGGTAGGGCGTGACCCCGAGCCAGATGAAGAACGCCGGTCGGTGGCGGTCCAGCCCGGCCGCGTCCAGGGCCTCGGCGAGGGTGTCGCGTTCGAAGTCGATCGGGGCGAAGACCAACGACGGCGGGAGGGCGATCCCGGCCGCGGCCAGCTGCTGCCGCTTCCACTCCTGGGTGTCCGGATGATCGACCTCGAACACCGTCAGGCCGGCGTGCGGGTTGCGGCAGGCGAAGGTGTCCAGGCCGGCGCCGAGTACGACGACCTGCCGGGTGCCGGCGGCCACCGCGGAGGCGAGCGAATCCTCGGCGAAGCGGCTGCGCGCGGCGACGAACCGGATGTTGTGCCGGGCGATCGGGTCGTCGGACGGCGGCAGCAACACGTCGGGGTCGAGGGGGAGGTGGAGGATCTTCGATGCCAGCGGGTCGGTGAAGAACCGCTGGGGATCGGCTTGGTGGCGCGCTCGGGCGTGCGCTGTCCGCATCGCGGTACGGCTCGGCTGACCGGCTTCCATGTGTTCCCCCAGTAACTTCCGGCTCAAGGGCCTCAGGCATTTCGTGTGGCACACCGGAGTATTCCGTGTGTGATGCCGGTCCGTGCGGGATTCCCGGTCTACTCGCCCCGCCAGGAGCCCGTCTTCTCGCCCCGCCAGGAGCTGGTCAGCCCTGGTCAGTCCCGGTCAGCCCTGGTCGTGCCCGGGGTGGGTGGCCGCCCAGCCGTTTTCGAGCAGGGCGAAGGCTGCTTCGGCGGCACGGCTCGGGTCGGTGTGCCGCTGGATGAGCCCACGGGTCTCCAGCGCGAAACGGGCGAGGGCGGCGCAGGTGACGTCGCCCTCGGGGGCGCCGGTCTCCTCGGCGATGGCCTGCGCCACGGCCGTTTCGTGGCGCATCCACATGCGGTGGGAGTAGTCGCGCAGCGTCGGAGTGCCCTCCACCATGCGCAGGAACGGGGCGCACCGCGGATCCTTGGCGAGGTCCTGGGTCCGCAGGAGGTGCTCGCGCAGCGCTTGCGGGATCGACTGTCCGGGGGCACGTTCCCGCACGGCGGCGACCAGCCCCGCCTCGATGTCGTCCTCCTCGTCGAAGACCAGCGCCTCCTTGCTCGGGAAGTGCTTGAACAACGTGGTCACCGACACGTCGGCGGCGTCGGCGACGTCCTTGACGGAGACCTGGTCGTAGCCCCGGTCGAGGAAGAGCTCCAGTGCGGCATCGGCCAGCGACTTGCGGGTTCGGGCCTTCTTGCGCTCACGGCGCCCGGTCGGTTCGGTCACCGTCGCAGCGTATCCCGAAGGGCATCACGAAGCGCACTCACTGCGAAAGTTAAGTCATTGCACTTATTTAGTGAGTGTGCTTTCTTGGTCGTGCCGGACCTCCCGGCGGATCACCCACTTCCGAGGGGACGAGCCCCATGAACGCCACGCGTGACCCCCGCATCGCCGTCGTCGGCGCCGGCCTGGGGGGCCTTGCCTGCGCCCGGGTCCTGCAGCGCCACGGTCGCTCCGTCACCGTCTGGGAGCGGGAGGCCTCCGCCGGAGCCCGCGCACAGGGCGGCTCTCTCGATGTGCACGCCGGGACCGGTCAGGCCGCCCTGCGCGCGGCGGGGCTGCTCGACCGCTTCCGCGCCCTCGCCCGGCCCGAAGGCCAGGAGTGGCGCCTGCTCGATCCCGCCACGGCCGCCGTCCTGCCCGCGCAGGGCCCGCCGGACGACCACGGCGAGGAGGACAGGCCGGAGATCGACCGCGGTCAGCTGCGGGGGCTGCTCCTGGATTCGCTCACCGCGGGCAGCGTGCGGTGGGACCGTGCCGTCAGCGCGGTCACCCCGCTCGGGGACGGCACCGGCCGCCTGCTCTTCGGCGACGGCACCACTGAGGACTTCGACCTGGTGATCGGCGCCGACGGCGCCTGGTCACGAGTGCGTCCGGCCCTGTCGGACGCCGTACCGGGCTATACCGGTGTGACCCTCGTCGAGGCCGGCTTCGAGGACTGCGACACCCGTCATCCCGGTCTGGCACGGATGGTCGGCGTCGGCACCATGGTGGCCATGGCCGACAGCAAGGTGCTGTTCGCCCAGCGCAACAGCAACGGCCGCATCCGCGTCTACATAGGCTTCCGCGGACCGGAGGACCGGCAGGTGGCCGCGGGTGTGGAGCCCGGTGACACGGCGGCCGTGCGGGCGCACCTGCTCACGATGTTCGACGGCTGGGACGAGCGCCTGCTCGCACTGCTGCGGGACAACGACGGCGGCTTCATCCACCGGCCCGTCTTCGCGCTGCCCGCCCCGCACACCTGGGAGCACGTCCCCGGTCTCACGCTGCTGGGCGACGCCGCGCACCTGATGCCACCGCTCGGGCTGGGGGCCAATCTCGCCATGCTGGACGGCACCGAACTCGCCCGGGCCCTCGTCGCCGAACCCTGCGTCGACGACGCCGTCCGTGCGTACGAGAGCGTCATGCTGCCGCGCTCGGCCGAGGCCGCCAAGGACTGTGCGGAGGGGCTGGCGCATCTCCTTCCCCCGACGGGCGCCTGAGCACGCCCCGCCACCCCTACGGGTACGGGGCGGGGCGGCCCGGTGGGGAAGGGGCGGCCCGGTGGGGAAGGAGGAGGATCAGCAGCGGTTCAGGAACGCGGCGGGCCGGACTGCTCGTCCCGGGCCGCGTTCTTCTCCTTGATCCGGGCCGCTTCCTTGCGGACCTCGGCCTGGGTGGCGCGCTCCTTCTGCAGCCACTCGGGACTGTCCTTCTTCAGCGCCTCGATCTGCTCCGTGGTGAGGGGTTCGGTGACACCGCCCCGCGCGAGGCCCGAGATGGAGACGCCCAGCTTGGCCGCGACCACCGGCCGGGGGTGCGGGCCGTTGCGCCGCAGGTCCTGCAGCCACTGGGGCGGATCGGCCTGCAGGGCGTTCAACTCGGTGCGCGAGACGACACCCTCCTGGAACTCGGCGGGGGTGGCCTCGAGGTACACACCCAGCTTCTTGGCCGCGGTGGCGGGCTTCATCGTCTGGGTGGTCTGGTGCGACGTCATGGTGTCCAGGGTATCGATCGTGTGCGCTACCTCCGACCACGACCGGTAGCCTGTGCACGTGACTGGCTCGGAAGTATCCCCTTCGTTCCGTCTCGCGTATGTCCCGGGGGTGACGCCCACGAAGTGGGTGCGGATCTGGAACGAGCGGCTTCCCGACGTTCCCCTGACCCTCGTCGCGGTGTCGGCCGCGCAGGCGTGCGACGTCCTGCGGGGCGGCGACGCCGACGCGGGTTTCGTGCGGCTGCCGGTGGACGGGGCGGACCTCAGCGCGATCCCCCTCTACACCGAGACGACCGTCGTCGTGGTCCCGAAGGACCACCTCGTGACGGCCGCCGACGAGGTGTCCGCCGAGGACCTGGCCGACGAGATCGTGCTGCACCCCCTCGACGAAACCCTCGACTGGGAGCAGCGGCCGGGGCGGCCCGCGAACGACCGCCCCGCCACGACCGCGGACGCCGTGGAGCTGGTGGCGGCAGGGGTGGGCGTCCTCGTCGTCCCGCAGTCCCTCGCCCGCCTGCACCACCGCAGGGACCTCACCTACCGGCCGGTGTCGGACGCCCCGGCGTCACGGGTCGCACTGTCGTGGCCGCAGGACGAGACCACCGACCTGGTGGAGGACTTCATCGGGATCGTCCGCGGGCGGACCGTCAACAGCTCACGCGGGCGCCGCCCGGACCCGGCCCCGGCGCAGCCGAAGGGCAAGCGCGGCGAGACCGGCGGCGCGCGGCACAAGCCCGCGGCCGGGAAGACGGCAGGGAAGACGGGCAAACCGGCGGGGAAATCGGCCGGGAAGCCGTCCGGCAAGAGTCCGCGGGGTGGTTCCGGCGGTTCCGGCGGTTCCGGCGGCGCGAGGGGCGCCAAGCGCGGCAGGCCTCGGCGCCGGTCGTAGCCCGCGGGGGCCGCCCACGGCGCCCGCGCGCACTGCATCCGGACAGGGCGAGGCCGCCGTCCCGCCGCGGGGACGGCGCACCGCTGCCGCGCCGCGGACGTCTACGGCTCCCGCGCCTGAGGCGCGCTCAGTGCTGCTCAGGCGTGCTCAGGCGTGCTGCGGAACCTCGTCCTTCATGGCCGTCCTGATCTGTTCCCGCAGCTCCGGGCTGTCCTGGTGTCCGTGGACGGATACCGCGTGCTCGGTGGCGGCGCGGAGCACTTCTTCCTCCTCGCCGGCGATGACGAGGGTGCAGTTCATCTCGCTGGGCTGGTCCCGGCAGTCGATCTTCTTGCGCATGGTGCACCTCCTGTCCCCTCCTCTCCCCCAGTGTCGGCCCCCGTGTCGTCCGGGGTCACCACCCGCCGCATACGGCGAATCCCGTATGGCGCGCGGGGTGGCCGTCCTGTTGCAGTGAGAGGAGGACGAGAGGGAGATGAGGACGAGGAGGTGAGAGACGTGACGGCCTCCGCCGGTGTCACCCCCGGCGCCTCGGTGGACGAGGACCGGGTACAGGAGTTCCTGGAGAGGGTGATCGCCGACAGCGGCGCCGCGGTCGCCGGCCTGTGCACCTCGCTCGGTGACCGGCTCGGCCTGTACCGGGCCATGGCGGGCGCCGGCCCCCTCACCTCCGTACAACTCGCCGCCCGTACAGGGCTGGTCGAGCGCTACGTCCGCGAATGGCTGACCGCCCAGGTCGCCGGCGAATACGTCAGCTACGCGCCCGGCACCGACACCTACCTGCTGCCCGACGAGCACGCCGCCGTCCTGGCGGACCCGGATCTGCCGACGTACGCGGCGGGGTTCTCCACCGTGCTGCGGGCGGTCTACGCCACCGAGGACATCCTCGTGGAGGCCTTCCGCACCGGTGCGGGCGTCGGCTGGGAGGAACACGGAAGCGCGCTGTTCGCCGGCACCGCGCAGTTCTTCCGCCCCGGGTACTCGGCCGCGCTGGCGCCAAAGTGGCTGGCCGCGCTGGACGGTGTGGTGGAGAAGCTGGAGCGCGGCGCGCGCGTCGCCGACGTCGGATGCGGCTACGGCTACTCCACGACGCTCATGGCCCAGGCCTTCCCCCGGTCGCGCTTCGAGGGCTTCGACTTCCACCGTCCGTCCATCGAAGCGGCCCGCGGCATCGCGGCCGAGCGGGGACTGGACAACCGGGTCAGCTTCCAGGTCGCCACCGCCCAGGACTTCCCGGGCGAGGGCTTCGACCTGATCACGTTCTTCGACTGCCTGCACGACACCGGCGACCCGGGCGGCGCGCTGCACCACGCCGAGCAGGCCCTGGCCGACGGCGGCACCTGCATGGTCGTCGAGCCGAACGCCTCGGCCAACGCCCAGGAGAACGTCAGCCCCGTCGGACGGGCGCTGACCGCGAGCTCGGTTGCCGTCTGCCTGCCGTCCGCGCCGGCCCAGCACGGTCCGCAGGCACTGGGAAACCACGCGGGTGAGGAGGTGCTGCGGCAGCTCGCCGACGAGGCCGGACTCCATCACTGGCGACTCGCCGCACAGAGCCTCGTCAACCGCGTCTATGCCGTCGGGCGCTGAGCCGCCTGACGCGCCCGGCCGGTCTTCCCCCGGCCGGCCGGGTGGGCCTCGTGTGACCGGCCCGTGCCCATCGCGGCACGCGTTCGGCTTGCCTGTGCACCGCGCGGGGCGTTCGGCTGCTCCCGCGTGTGGCTGCTTCCGCCCCCTCGGCACGCGTTTGACGGGCCTGTGCCCCCTCGGCACGCTGGAGGTATGAGCGCGGCCGCGGAGGCCGGCCTGCGGCGCATTCTCGCTGTCGTGGACCTCCTGATCGATGCCGTCGACGAGGACACCCTTGTTCCGGCGCTGCTTCCGCTGCTGCTCGGTGCCGTTCCCGGCGACAGCATCATCTGGTCGCCCCGCGCCGGCTCCGCCGACCGGCCGCTCACCGTGCCCGCCGGTCTGTTGACCCCGGACATACGGGAGGCGTTCGCGCGCGAGTCGGCGGCCGATTCCCTCGTCACCCACACCACCCTCGGCCCCGGCACCGCGATGCGCCGCTCCACCCTGCAGACCCGCGGCACCTTCCACGCCCTCGCCGCCTATGCCGACGTCTACCGGCCGCTGGGCGCCGAGCAGCAGCTCGCGATGTCGTTCCCCGCGGGCTACGCGGCCGGTGTGCCGCGGAAGGTGTGCGTGGCGATCAGCCGCAGCGGCAGCGACTTCTCCGACGACGATGTGGCGGCCGCGGCCCTGCTGCGCACCCGGCTCAGCCACGTCCTCAACCGGCTCGCCCCGCCCACGCCTGCGCCGTCCCCCGTCACCCGCCGCGAGTCGGCCGTGCTCACCCTGCTCGCCCGCGGTCTGACGAACCAGCAGATCGCCCACCGGCTGGCGATCAGTCCGCGCACGGTCGACAAACATCTGGAACACGCATACGCAAAGCTGCAGGTGGGCGGCCGGGTCGAGGCGGCGAACGCCTGGCTGACCAGGGGGCCGGCGGCACTGCGGCTCGCGCCGTAAGGCCCGGCCCGCGGCGGGCACCGCTTCAGCACGGCGGGCGCCGCTCACGGCAGCCGGGGCCGCTCACCGCGGCAGGGCGTGGCGCCGGTAGGTGACCTTGTTGTGGCGGACCTGGGTGACCTCGACGCTGAGGTGCCGGTCCAGGCCGAGGGGGAAATGGGCCGTACAGCGCACCTCGTCGTACGGCACGGGCCGGAGGTCGCCGGAGCAGTGCACCGCGTCGGGCCCGTTGCGGAAGGGCAGGGTGAGCTGGCCGCTGAGCGTTCTGGCGATCTCGGTGCGCGGCACCGTGTGGGTACCGTCGTCGACCTCGCTGGTGGCGTCGCGGGCGCGGAGGTGGACGACGGCGAGCGTGCACACGCCCGCGAGGGTGAGGGCCGTGATGAGGGCGGTGACGAGGCCGATGACCAGGCCGCGCCGTGGTGGATCCGCGGTCACCGCCGTCAGCTCCCGGTGCCGCGGGGGTGCCGCCGGCGGGCGAGGGCTCCCCAGCCGGCCGCGGCCAGCAGCAGCAGTCCGCCCGCGGTCGTGGCCGCCCGGCCGGTGCCGGCCGCGCCGCCGAGGCCGGTGTCCGCGCCGCCCTGGGGCACGACCTCGTCGGCACCACCGGAGACGGTCATGGTGCCGGTGAGGGTCTTCCGGCCGTCGCCGGCTTGCTCCCCGTACTCCTCGCCGCGTCCGCTGCCGTGGCCTTCGCCGTCCTCCCCGCCGCGCACCGTGCCGTCCGCCTCGTCGCCCGTCCGGCCGGTGTCCAGGGCGCTCTGCCGGGCCCGGGAGGTACCGCCGCAGGTGAGGGTGACCCGGTAGGAGCCGGGCGCGGTGTTCTCCGGCAGGATCGCGCTGCCGCCGAGCCGCCCGCTCCGGTCGGCGAGTTCCAGCGCGGGGATGTTCGCGTCGTCGAAGGTGGCCTCCGCGGTGTCGCCGGAGCACTGCCCGCCGTCGGAGACGGAGAAGGCGGCGCCCGGTGTCACCGGATCGGGCTGCACGACCACCGCGTCCGCGGTCTCCGGCGCGGCGCCGGCCTCGGCGGCGGCTCCGGTCACCGTGCCGGTGCCGGTGCCGACGGCGGCATCGGCACCGCCGTCGTCGCCGAAGAGCAGGACGGACACCGCCAGGGCACCGGCCGCCAGCGCGTACAGAGGAATCTGACGTATGGGCATAACCCGAGAGAAGCGTCCGGCCCGGCGGCGCGCACCTCGATGGCGGGCCCCGGCAAGGCCGACTTCCGCGCGAGACACCGGACCGTCGCCTCTTCCCGCAGGTCACAAGGGTGCGTACGCCCCGGACGGCGGAACCCGCCGGATGGGCTTTCCGGGTGGTGCCCGAGGGCGGCCCCGGCACTTGAACCTCACGCCGCGTGAGGAGGCATCGTTGCTCCATGAACGCCGCCACCTGGAAGGTCGGGGCCCTCGCCGAGGCGAGCGGACTGACCGTACGCACCTTGCACCACTGGGACACCATCGGCCTGCTGTGCCCCTCGCAACGCACGGCGGGCGGACACCGGGAGTACACGGAGGACGATGCCGTCCGGCTCTATCAGGTGCTCGCGCTGCGGAACCTGGGACTCGGGCTGGAGTCCATCGGCGTCTGCCTGGACAGCGGGATCGATCCGGCCGTGAAGCCCCGCCCCGTGAAGCCCCACCCCCTGAAGGAGCCCGTCATGCACCGTCGCACCCGTACCCGTATCGCCGTGGCCTCGACGCTGCCCACCCTGCTCGCCGTTGCGGCGTGTGGTGTGCTCGCCGCGACCGGCGCCCTCGCCTGGCGGATCCCGTGCTCCGGGCTGGTCGCGCTCGTGTTCCAGGGGGTGCTGACCGCTGTGCGGCTGCGCCGCGGGCCGGCGGCCGGTACGTCGTAGCGCGGGGCCGGCCTCATGCCTCCAGTTGGAGGTCCCACTTCCTGCCGGACCGGCCGGTGAGGGTGGTCACCGAGAGCGGCTGGACGTCTATCCGCCAGTACGTGTGCGGTGGGGCCTGGAGTGCGTAGACCAGGGCGGCGCGGACGACACCGGGCTCGGCGACCGCGAGGAGTCCGTCGGCGTCCTCGACCGGCCGGGTGTCCAGCCAGCCGCCGACGCGCGTGATGAAGGCCAGCAGCGACTCCCCGCCGTGCGGCGCCACGCGCGGATCGGCCAGCCAGGCCTCCACCGCGCGCGGCTCCTCGGTGGCCACCTCGCCCAGCGTGCGGCCGTGCCAGCGCCCCATGTCGCAGTCGCGCAGCGCCGGTTGCGGGAGCGGGCGCAGGCCGAGGGCTTCGCCGGTGTCCCGGCAGCGGGCCGACGGCGAGCAGTAGCGCAGTTCGGCGGCGGCGAGCCGGCACAGGACGGGCGCGGCCCGCTCGGCCTCGCGCCATCCCGCGGCGTCGAGCGGGCGGTCGTCGCCGAACCGCGTTCCGAGCAGCGCGGAGCTGCGGCCGGCGGCGAGCAGCTTCAGTCGGATGCTCATCCGCCGATGGTAAGAGCAGTAACGCCGCAATGGCCCTTGTTGATCACATCTCGACAGGACCCGGGTCGATCAGCCCGAGGGTCATCCACTGCTCCGGGGAGACCAGGGGGCGGAAGCCGACCTTCTCGTACATGCCGTGGGCGTCCTTGGTGGCCAGCGTCAGGCGGCTCGGCCCGCAGGGCGCCAGGTGGTCGGCGATGGCCTCGACCAGGGCGGTGCCCAGGCCCTTGCCGCGGTCGTCGCGGCAGATGTAGACGTCGCAGAGCCAGGCGAAGGTGGCGTGGTCGGTCACCACCCGGGCGTAGCCGGCCTGACGGCCGGAACCGGCCTCGTACAGACCGAAGTTGAGCGAGCCCGCGACGGCGCGGTCATGCAGCTCCCGGGACCGGCCCACGGCCCAGTAGGCGTCGGCGGACAGCCAGTGGTGGACGAGGCCGGCGTCCAGGCGCGCCGGGTCGGTGGAGATCTCGTAGCCGTCGAGGGCGTGATCGTTCATGCCGGGAGGTTCGCAGAAGGGCGGGGCGGCGTCGAGCCGTTACCGGTGGGGAGCGTTCCGGCCGGCCCGCTGTACTTGCGGGGAGGGTCCGGCCGCCCGCTGTACTTGCGGGCAGGGGAGCCGGCGCGCCCCTCCCCGCCCCGCCCGTTCAGCCCGCCGGTACCCCCAGCTCCTCGCACGCCGCGCGGAGCCTGCGGACGCCTTCCGTGATCTCGGCGGTGCCGGACGCGGCCGCGAAGCTCAGCCGCAGATGCGCGGCCGGCGGCTCGGCGGCGAAGTACGGCCGGCCGGCCGCGACCGCGACGCCCGCCCGCAGCGCCGCACCGGTCAGCGCCGCCTCGTCGGTGCCGTCCGGCAGCCGCAGCCAGAGGTGGTAGCCGCCCGGCGGGACGTAGAGGCCGCCCGGGGCGTCGTGGCCGTACGCCGACCCGTGCCGCCCGCCCGGCCCGGCGAGGCCCGGCAGGTACCGGTGCAGGGCCGCGGTCAGGGCATTGCGGCGGACGGTCAACTCGCCGGAGATCAGCCGCAGATGGCGCGGCCAGGCGGGCGAGCCGACGAGTTCCAGGGCGGTTTCCTGGAGCGGGCCCGGAACGAAGAAGCTGTCGACGACCTGGATGGCACGCAGCCGGTCGAGGACCGGACCGTGCGCGGCCAGGGCACCCACCCGCAGGTTGGGCGAGGTGGCCTTGGTCAGCGAGCGGACATGGACGACCGTGCCGTCCCGGTCGTCCGCCATCAGGGTCGGCGGCAGCGCGGGGGCGTCGCCGTGGACCAGCAGCCGCGCGAAGTCGTCCTCGATCACGAAGGCGCCGGCCGCGCGGGCCACTCGCAGCACCTCGCGGCGCCGGTCGTCGGCCAGCACCGCGCCGGTCGGGTTCTGGAACAGCGGCTGGCAGACGAACAGCCGCGCGCCGCTGACCCGGAAGGCGTCCGCGAGCAGGTCCGTACGGACCCCGTCCGCGTCCACCGGTACGGGCACCGGCCGCAGTCCGGAGGCGCGGGCCACCGCCAGCATGCCCGGGTAGGTCGGGGACTCGACGAGCACCGGGGCGCCGGGGGCGGCGAGGGCACGCAGGGCGGCGTTCAGCGCGCTCTGGCCGCCCGCGGTGATCAGGACGTCGCTGGCGGCCAGCGGACCACCGGGGCCGGCGATCTCGCGGGCGAACCAGGCCCGCAGCTCCGCCACCCCGCCGACCGTGGGGCGCCCCCAGACGCCCGGCCGCCGTCCGGCGCGGGCCAGGGCGGCGGCGAGGGCGCGCTCCGGCTGGAGATCGGGGTGCAGATAGCCGCCGATGAGTTCGATGACACCGGGCGCCGGGGTGGCGAGCGTGGCGAGCACACCCGAGGCGTCGACACTGCGCGGCACCTGGTCGCCGGCCGGCTCGGCGCTCAGCGCGATCTCCTGCCAGGAGGTGTCCACCGGCCGGGGCGCCTCGCCGCGCGGCTCGGCCCGGAAGGCCCCCGCGCCCGGCCGGGTCACGACCAGGCCCTCCGCCGCCAGCTCGGCGAGCGCCCGGGAGACGGTCACCGGACTGACCCGGTGCCGCTCCACGAGGGCGCGACTCGACGGCAGCTTCTCTCCTGGAGAGTAGCGGTTCAGCTCCACTCGCAGGGTCGCGGCCAGCTCGGCGCCGCTGCTACGCTCTTGCATGAGAGACAACGATAGCGCTACCGCCGCCACGGCGATAGCGGTCAGCACCCCGGACGCCCCGGTCACCGCCACCCCGGTCACGGCCGCTCCGGAGAACCGGCAGCCGCCCAAGGCCCCGCGGCTCCCGGAGGCCGCGGGCGGGGCGGCCGGCCGGGGCGCGCTGCTCGCCGCGCTCGGCGTCGCCGCCTTCTCGCTCACCTTCCCCGCGACCGCCTGGGCGCTGGAGGGCATGGGGCCGTGGACGGTGGTGATGCTGCGCAGCGTGCTGGCCACCGTGCTGGCCGGCGGTGCGCTGGCCGCGTTCCGGGCGCGCCTTCCCGAGCGGCGGCACTGGTCGGGCATCGCGGTCGTCACGGGCGGCGTGGTCCTCGGCTTCCCGCTGCTGACCACCCTCGCGCTGCAGACGTCCACCACCTCGCACGCGGCGGTCGTCGTCGGTCTGCTGCCGCTGACCACGGCCGCCTTCTCGGCCGTACGGACCGGTGCCCGGCCCTCCCGGACGTTCTGGATCGCCTCGCTGGTGGGCGCCGTCGTCGTCATCGGCTTTGCGGTGCAGCAGAGCGGCGGGGCGCCGGGCCGCGGGGATCTGCTGCTGTTCGGATCGCTGCTGGTGTGCGCGGCCGGCTACACGGAAGGCGGGCGGCTCGCCCGCCATATGCCGGGCTGGCAGGTGATGGGCTGGGCGCTGGTGCTGGCGCTTCCGGTCACGGTGACGGGCGCGGCGGTGGCGCTGTCCGCGGAGCCGCTGCGGCTCACGGTGCACTCGGTCGGCGGAGTGCTGTGGCTGGCGTTCGGCTCGCAGTTCCTCGGGATGGTCGCCTGGTACCGCGGGATGGCCGCGATCGGCATCTCCAAGGCGAGCCAGCTGCAGCTCGCCCAGCCGCTGCTGACCCTGCTCTGGTCCGTGCTGCTGCTGGGCGAGCGGCTGCCGCCGGCCGCCCCCGCCGCGGCGCTGGCGGTCCTGGCGTGCATCGCGGTCACCCAGCGGGCCCGTGGATGACCGCTCGGTGCCCCGGTGCGCACCGGGGCACCGAGCCGCCGCGGCCACCGGCCCACCGAAAGGGATGAACCTGCGCTTTCCGGGGTGCGTCCGCGGCCCGCGGACGTAAACTTGCCGCGACGGCAGGTACCGCCGTCCGGGTCATTGCCAGGCCCGTACACCGTGGAAATCGTTGGCCGTTCAACCGTCGGCCGTCGCACTGTCGGCCCGCGGGTCGTACGGCCGCCCCGAGGCGGGGAGGACCCTGATGCACGCAAAAAGGGGCGACCGGCTGGTGGTGCACGGCAGGACCGTCGGGCATCACGACAAGGTCGTCGAAATCGTCGAAGTACTGGGCCCGAACGGCGATCCGCCCTACCGCGTCCGCGCCGAGGACGGACATGAGGCGATCATGTCTCCCGGCCCCGACTCGGTCGTCCGGCACGACAAGGCCACCGACATGGACCCCGGCCGGTAGACACTGTCCGCCGGTAGCCACCACCGGGCGGCGGAACCGGCCGGCGGACACCGCTCCGGCCCGGCAGCGGAATCTCCTCATACGCCGCGGTCCGCGCGGACCCTCCCGGTCGGCGCGGACCGCCGCTACGACCGCGCCGCGGTGGCGTAGTGGTCGCGCACGACCCGCGCCATGGCCCCCGTCCGGTCCTTGGCCACCTCCTTCGCCGAGAAGTAGACATGGCCGCCCACCTGCGGATAGTCGCGGGCGAAGCTGAGGTGGCGGGAGATTTCGGCCGGGTCCTGCCAGGCGGCGGGCTGCGCGTCGCCCGCCTTGTAAAGGGCCTCGCCGATGTAGAGGTCCACCCCGGTGCCGTTGACGGTCCGCGCCCACCAGGGCACGAGTTCGGCGTAGTCGGCGGCGCTGAAGCCCAGGGGCCAGTAGACCTGGGGCACGAGGTAGTCGAGCCACCCCTCGCGCACCCAGCGGCGGGTGTCGGCGTACAGGTCGTCATAGGTCTGCACCCCGGCCCGGGTGCGGGAGCCCTGCGGGTCGGTGGCGCGATTGCGCCAGACCGCGAACGGACTGACGCCGAACCGCACCCGGCGCCCGGCCCGCCCCCTCCCGCCCCGGAGCCTGGCCGCCACCTCGGAGACCAGCCGGTCGATGTTGTCCCGGCGCCAGGCCGCCCGGCTCCGGAAGCCGCTGCCGAACTCGTCGAACGCCGCGTCGTCGTCGAAGTCCTCTCCCTTGACCGGATACGGGTAGAAGTAGTCGTCGAAGTGCACCCCGTCGATGTCGTAGCGCCGCACCGCGTCGAACATCGCGTCCTGGACGAAGCCGCGCACCTCCGGCAGACCGGGGTTGTAGTAGAGCTTGCCGCCGTAGGGCAGGACCCAGTCGGGGTGCCGGCGGGCGGGGTGGTCCGCGGTGAGCCTGCCGGGGTCGGTGTGGTTGGCGACCCGGTACGGGTTGAACCAGGCGTGGAGTTCGAGATTGCGCCGGTGGGCCTCGCGGACCGCGAAGTCGAGCGGGTCCCACCCGGGGTCCCGGCCCTGCTGCCCGGTCAGGCACTGCGCCCAGGGCTCGTACGGAGAGGGCCACAGCGCATCCGCGGTGGGCCGTACCTGGAAGAACACCGTGTTCAGCTTGCGGGCGACGGCCGTGTCGAAGTGGGCGCGCAGTTCGCGCTGTTGCGCGGCGGGCTGGAGCTTCGTACTGGAGGGCCAGTCCAGGTTGGCCACGGTGGCCAGCCACATGCCGCGCATCTCGCGCCGCGACGGGCCGCCCGCGGGCGCCGCCGCCCCCGCGGTGAGCAGCGAAGAGGCCGCGCCCAGCGTGGCCACGGCAAACCCTCTGCGTGTGATATGCCTCATCAAGAATTCCCCAGGTTGTCCGGTTCGTCCCGTCCTGAGGGTTCACAATGCCCGCCCCGGCGGCCTCGGCACGGCACCGCGCGGAGTAACGTCGGGGCCGAGGCGGCCGCCGGACCCTTACGGCGTAACGGCGTATCGCCGGTCCTGAAGATCAGCGAAAGGCACGATGTGACCGACATCGAACGCGTCGGAGTGGTCGGTTGCGGCCAGATGGGCGCCGGGATCGCCGAGGTGTGCGCCCGCGCCGGACTGGACGTCATGGTCGCGGAGACCACCGGCGAAGCTCTGGAGCTGGGTCGTACCCGTTTGACCAACTCTCTCGGCAAGGCCGCCGAGCGCGGCAAGATCACTGCCGAGGAACGCGACGCGACGCTCGACCGGCTCAGCTTCACCACCGATCTCGGTGAGTTCGCCGACCGCGATCTCGTCATCGAGGCCGTGGTGGAGAACGAGCAGGTCAAGACCGAGATCTTCCAGGTCCTCGACCAGGTGATCACCCGGCCGGACGCCATTTTGGCGTCCAACACCTCGTCGATCCCGCTGGTGAAGCTGGCGGTCGCCACCTCCCGGCCCGACCAGGTCATCGGAATCCACTTCTTCAACCCGGCCCCGGTGCAGAAGCTCGTCGAGCTGATCCCCGCCCTGACCACCGGCGAGGAGACCATCAAGCGCGCCGAGTCCCTGGTGCAGGGCGTGCTGAGCAAGCATGCGATCCGCGCCCAGGACCGCTCGGGTTTCGTGGTCAACGCCCTGCTCATCCCGTATCTGCTCTCCGCGATCCGGATGTTCGAGTCGGGCATCGCCAGCCGCGAGGACATCGACAACGGCATGGAGATGGGCTGCGCCCACCCGATGGGCCCGCTCAAGCTGGCCGATCTGATCGGCCTGGACACCGTGTCCTCGGTCGCCGCCTCCATGTACGAGGAGTACAAGGAGCCCCTGTACGCCGCTCCCCCACTGCTCGCGCGGATGGTCGACGCGGGCCGGCTGGGCCGGAAGTCGGGGTCGGGGTTCTACGCGTACTGAGGGGCGCGACGGCACCGCCAAGTAGCGCTGTTCCAGAGTGAGTTCATTCTGGAACAGCGCCGACGGCCGGCAGTTCGCCGAGTAGGGCAGCCACGCCGTCCCGACGGCCCCCCGTACCTGCTGTCCCGCAGCTGGGATGCCGACGTCCTCCGCGACGGTCTGCAGGCCTACCTCGTCGGCCAACTCGGCGAGGAAAACCGGGTGTTGGCCGTGGACGACACCGGCTTCGTGAAGAAGGGCCCCAGTCCGCTACCGGCCACCGCCGCCCTGCCGCGCCGCCCGCGTTCCCGGCGAGCGCAACTTTGCCATCAAGGGCAGCTTTGCCCGCGCCATGATCGAACGCCCCGTGGTCTCCCTCTTCCCCATCGCCCGGGTCACCGCCGATTGCGCCTGTGGGAAGGGCTCGCGTCCCCTCCCGATTCGCGGTGATCGCAGCCGTCAATCTAGTATCGCCCCTGGTCACGCCACGTGGTGACGGTCGTACCGAGCCGCCTGGCATGCGCTGAAGTCGTGACAGACCGACACAAGCAGGGGTGCGGAGCCGGATGGGCAGCGAGCTGTCGCCAGGAACGGCGGAACTGCGCGCGCAGATGGCCGCGTTCCTACGAGGCGAAGGCGATCCGCAGGCGCTGGTCGAGGCCGCGCAGAGCGCGGAGCTCCTGCTCCCCCTGCTCGGTGAAAGTGCCGTGTGGAGTGGCGAGTTGGACGGCATGCACTGGCTGTTCGCGTTCACCAGCGCAGGTGAGATGCACGCCTTTCTGCAGCAGAAGTGGGAGGCGGCCGAACCCGGCGAACTGCCCGCCGAACTGGCCCGGTACGCACGCTACCTGCGCGTGAGCGGCGAGGAGCTGTTGCGGGAGCTGCTTCCTGGGCTGGTGGAGCGGGACCGGGTTCCGATGGGGGTCGTGGTGGACGTGTCCTCCGGACTTCGCGCCTTCCTGCCGCCCGTGTCCGGAATCGTGCCGGATGGAATGGCACTCGATAAGGAATCCGTCGCCAAGGGGGAGGCCACGTGGTGAGTGGTGGTGGTTTCGGGGTCGATCCACAGATCCTGAAGCAGGTGTCCAAGGGCATCAACGATGCGCTGGACGAGCTGAAGAAGATCACGGACGCGACTGAGGCGACCACGGGTCAGGGCTTCTCCGATCTGTCGGTGCCGCCGACCGTGATGGGGCACTCCGATGCTTCTCAGTGGCTGGACGACTTCGCCAGGCGTTGGGGCTGGGAGGTCCAGGCGCTCCTGGACGAGGGCGACGACGTGGCCGGGACGTTGGATCTGAACGCGGGCTACTACAACGAGGCGGAAGAGTACGGCACGGGCGTCCTCAAGGACGTTGTGCTGTCCGCAACTGCGGACCCGACGCTGACCTCGGAGAAGGCGGAGAAGATGTCCTGGGGCCAGGTGGGCGGCAAGATCGAGGACGCCTACACCCCCGACTACTCCAGGGACAGTTTCCAGGACGCCGCCAAGGAGAGCCGGAAGAACCTCTCCCACGCCTGGACGGACGTCACGGAGACCGGAGTCGCCGGGGCCCACATCAAGGTGGCGAAGGCCGTCGGCTCCGCACCCTTCGGCGGTGGCGACGAGCAAGACGCCGACCCCACGTCGAAGGGGAAGTGATGGGCCTCTTCGACGATCTGGACCGCGCCTCCCAGTCGGCCCGCGACACGTTCGCCGACGGGGTGCAGACCGTCGCCCACGGTACGTCGAAGCTGCTTGATGAAGTGGGCGCACACGACTGGGCGGACAAGGCCGACTCAGCCGGCTCCTGGGCGGCCGACAAACTGGGTGCCCAGACCCGCGAGCTCGAGCTGAACGAGACCGACGACCCCGCCCTGCTGCTGCACGGGGACGCGAGCGGCATCCGTAAGGCCGCCGGGCAGGTGAAGAAGCTGGGCGCGGCCTTCGAGCGTACCGGCCTCGCGCTGCGGAAGATGGACCCCTCGGACTGGCACGGAAAGGCCGCTGAGCGTTTTCGCGAGAAGGTGCAGACCCACCCCAAGCGCTGGCTGAGCGCCGCAGACACGTTCGAGGACGCGGCCGCTGCGCTGGATCACTACGCCGACACGGTCGAGTGGGCGGGTAAGCAGGCCCGCGAGGCGGTCGAGCGGTGGAAGCAGGCCCAGAAGCAGACCGCGGCGGCCGTGGAGCAGTACAAGCGCAAGGTCGACGACTACAAGCAGCGGGCCGACGCCGCCGGGGACCAGTCTCCGCAGGAGCCGGGCCCGTTCCACGACCCCGGCGCCGAGGGACGCAAGTCCGCGGAGCACCTGCTCAAGACGGCCCGCAGCCAGCGCGACAGCGCCGGCACCCAACTGGCCGTGAAGCTCGCCCGTGGCACCGGCCGGGCACCGGCCGAGCCCCAGGGCTGGGACCGCCTCAAGCGCGAAGTCGGCAACACGGTGAAAAACCAGCTGGTCGGGGCCGAGCACCAGCTGGGCGGCATCGTCAAGACCGGCACCTCGTTGCTGCGCCTGGTCCGCACGGTCAACCCCCAGGACCCCTACAACCTGACCCACCCGGCCGACTACGCCACCAATCTCACCAGTGTCGCCGGCGGCCTGATTCACACTGCCAACCACCCCACCGAGCTGGTCAAGGGCTTCATCGGCGAGGGTTGGGGCACCGACCGCAACCAGGCCATCGGCGCCTTCGCGACGAACTTCATCGGCGGCGGAGGCGCCGTGAGCAAGGTCGGAGCCAAAGCCGCCGCCCACGGCATGGAAAGCGCTGCCGCCAAAGACGCCGCCACGACCGCCGCAAAGGACTCCGCCGGCGTCGCCGGGTACGGCGGTGACGCGGCGGACGCCGCTCGGCATGCCGATGATGCGGCAACGCATGCCGATGATGCGGCCGAGCACGCCGATGACGCCGCCGGGGCGGGCAGGGATCTGGACCCGGACGACCCTCGCAGCCTTCCCGCAGCCGTGGACAAGAACGTCGACATCGACAGCATGAGCCACAAGCCGGTGTGGCGCGAAGACCACGAGCCGCTGTACCGCAACGACAACCGCCATCCCCAGGAGATCTTCGACCAGGGCTTCCATCCACGCGACTCGTCCAACGCAGACCTTCATGGCTATGTGGAGGGCAACCATGCGTCGGCCTTTGTGAGCACCACCAGGGACGCCGATGCCAACTGGCTGACAGATTACCGGTACGAGGTGGACGCCCCCGGCGGCATCGAAGTCAACCAGACCCTGCCGAACAACAAGTACCAAGGTGAGCAGGAGATCGCCTACGCCGGGGGCATTGACCGCAAGCACATCAAGGGAGCCTGGGAGATCGACCCCCGCACCGGAACCAAGGGGGAATGGATACCGAACCCCCACTACGAGCCTCATGTCCCCAAAAAACCCGTCGCTCCCGCCCCTGAAGCACCGCCCTCCAGTCAACTGCCCGAAGGATGGACCCTATGAGTGGCCGCCAGCTCCCCGACCATTTCGACGTCCTCGCCTTCAACGGCGGCCAGCAGGCCGACGCCATCCTGAGCTGGGAGGGCGAAAACTACGATTTCACCGTGACCGCCTACGGCCCTTGGGGGCATGTCGCCGGCAGAGCGGATGACTGCTTCGAGGCGCTCACCCGCATCCGCGAGCAGATCGAACCCCAGGGGTGGCTCCTGGGTGTCAACGGCTCGCGTCGCGACACCTGGCCCTCCGGGATGTGCCGTGATACGGGGGGTTTCCTCGTCTGCCTGCTCAGGCCCGGCCTTCGCCCCACCGGCGCCGATCGCATCCAGACGTTCCACCCCGCGCCCCGCGAGACGCTGGCCACTGTCGCCGAGCAGATCGCCTTCGAAAAGCAGTGGAGCCAGTCGCTGTGACCACCCCGGCCGGCCCTGCCCCCACCGTTCCCCCGGTCACCGAGGCTCTGCGCGCCCAGGCCGCACAGCAGCGCGGCGGCTACGTGTACGCGATCGACCCGTACTTCGACCCCAACGGCGCCGTCCCCCCGTACGGCATCGTCGGCGGCTGGTCCGTCGGCAGCGCCGGCCAGCTCGTTTCCTTCACGCACAACCAGAACTACCGCCCGTCGCCGACGGCGTTGGAGTTCCCGCCCCCTGCCACCGCCCTGGACCAGGCCCTGCAGCGCGCCGTCACCGGTTACGGCAGCGAGCAGGAACTCCTCACGGCCTTCCGTGACGCCCCGCTCATCCTGTTCAGCCAGGAGGGGCAGACCGGCCTCTACACCGTCGTCGAGGACGACGGCAGCCGCTACATCCCGGCCTTCACCCACCCCACCCACACCCCCGACACCTGGCACCAGTGGCAAGAGAGCACCGGCCGTCAGCTCGCCGCCACCGGCCTCCCGGTCCGCCTCAACCCCGGCCACCGCATCAGCCTGACCATCCCGGGCGGGGGCGGGAATCAAGCCGGTGGCGAGCACGCCGGCCCCAATTCTTGGCCCTCCACCTCTTCCTCCGGCCTCCCCGAGGCCCTCGCGGAGGCCCCGCTGCTCGCCGCCGGCCTGCTCGCGGCGCTCGGCCGCCGACGCCGCACGGCCCTGTGGCAGTCCGCCATGAGCGCCAAGGGCCGCCGCACCCCGGAGCTTCGCCGGCCGACGGGTGTCGCCGCCGATACCCAAGATGCGCTGCTCGTCGGGGCCGCCCCCCAGGCCGCACGCGATCTCGACCACGCTCTGAGGGGACTGGCGTCCGCCTTGACCGTCGCATCGCGCACCCTGCCGACCGTCTACGGTGCCCGGCTCACCGACAGCGAGCTGAGCCTCCAGCTCGCCCATCCCGCAGGTCAGCCCCCAGCGCCATGGCAGCTCGGTCAGAACGAGACGTTCTGGCGCATCCAACGGGCCGACATCCCGGTGCACGAAACAGACCCCGGCACTGCCGCCCCCTACCCGGGCCTGGTCAGCCTCGGCAGTCTCGACGGCGCGCGCCTGCTGCTGAACCTCGAAGCCGCCCCCGGACTCATCTCCCTCACCGGCACGCACGCGGACCGGAGTGCCGTCCTCACGTCGGTCGCCGCGGAGCTCGCCACCAGCGGCTGGTCGGACCGCATGACCGTCACCCTCGTCGGCTTCGGCAAGGAACTCACCACGCTCGACCCGACCCGCGTCCGCCACTTCGACGACGTCGAAGCCCTCATGGAAACCATGGACGCGGAGACCCGGCAGCGGCGCGGTGCCCATGCCACGGCGGGCCACGACTCCGCGCTCACCGGCTCCGCACAGCAGACCCAAGGGGCGCCCCACGTGGTCCTCCTCGCCGCACAGCCGACCGAGGATCAGGCAGCGACGTTCGCCGAGCTCGTTGCCGACTCCGGCCGGCTGGGCATCAGCTACTTGGCGGCCACCGAGGAGAACGGCCTGCCCGGCGCGACCTGGAAACTCGACATCACCCCTGCGGGACGCCTCCTGGCCCCACTTCTCGGCCTGGAACTGCAGGCACAGCTGCTGCCCCGGGCCCCGTACGATGCCGTGGTCCAGCTCCTCGCCGGTGCCGCACCCGACGACGACCGCGACCCGGACCCCGGCACCCCGCAGTTCATGGTCGACATCACCCCGAGCGGACGACCCGCGGTGTACGCGCGGCTGGTCGGCGCCTACGAGGTCACCGGCCTCGACGCACCTGACGCCGAGCACGGCCCGCTTCTCCACGAGGCGCTGGTCATGCTCCTGCTCCATCGCGAAGGAGTGCACCCGCGCGTTCTGGCCTCCGGACTGTGGCCCCGCGGCGTCACCGAGGAGGTCCGTGACGCCCTCATCGAACGCCTGCGAACCTGGCTGGGGAGCGACCCCGACGGAACCCCGCGGCTCGGCACCGACGCCACCGGTCGGCTCACCCTCGCGCCTTCCGTCGTCTCCGACCTCGACGTGCTCCGCACCCTCCACCACGAGGCCACCGCGGGCAGCGGCTCAAATAGGGCACGCATACGGGAACGCCTGCTCAACGACGCCCTGGCACTCGCCCGCGGCCCCCTGCTCGCCAACCGCCCACAGGGCCGCTACACCTGGCTTTCCCACGAGATCAGCGAGGCTCAGCTGCTTCTGCTGGTGGCAGAAGTCGCACTGGCCCTGTCCGCCCACCACTTGGAGGCCGGCAACCCGACACCAGCGCTCAACGCCCTCCACACGGCCTTGGCCACCACGCCGACGGACGAGCGACTTTGGAACGAGCTTCTCCGCGCCGCACACGCCACAGGCGATGCGGCCACGCTCGAAGCAACGGCAGCATCGCTCATCACCCGCAATCACGAGCACAGCGGCGGCGCCCGTAGCCTCCCGCCCCGCACCGAGGCCCTTCTCGACGAGCTCTTGCCGTCCTGGCGTGACGCCCGGTCCGCTGCGGACTGATGTCCGCTGCGGACTGATGTCCCGTCTGCAGGGTTCGGTTACGGACAACCCGTCCCTCATAGATCTCTTGGAGCATGATGCGCCGGACCCCGCGCACGTCTGCTGGACGCCCCCGGCTGTCCGCCGCCCACAAGGCGGGACTCGCCGGCCTGGTGGGAACCACAGTCGAGTGGTACGACTTCTTCGTCTTCTCCACCGCATCCAGCCTGGTCTTCCCGGAGTTGTTCTTTCCCGGAGCACAGCAGGCCACCGGTCTGCTGGCATCGTTCGCAACGTTCTGGGTCGGCTTTCTGGGCCGCCCTGTCGGTGCAGCGTTATTCGGCCATTTAGGGGACCGGTTAGGACGAAAACGCAGTCTGGTGGGGACGCTCCTGCTGATGGGAGCGGCTACCACGGGCATCGGTCTGCTGCCCAGTTACGAGGAGGCGGGGATCACCGCTCCGGTGCTGCTGTGCGTCCTGCGGCTCGTCCAAGGGATCGCAGTAGGCGGCGAGTGGGGCGGCGCGGTACTGCTGGCCGGTGAACACGCGCCGCAGGGACGGCGGGTGACCCTGACGGCCATGGTGCAGCAAGGGACCCCGCTGGCCTCAATCCTGACCAGCGCGGTCTTCATCCCGTTCTCGCGACTGGGCGACGGCGAATTCCTGGCCTGGGGCTGGCGGGTCCCCTTCCTGCTCTCCACCGTCCTCATGGCCGTCGGCCTGGTCATACGGCTGAAGGTGCCCGAATCCCCTGAGTTCGAGGGACTGTCGGCGCAGGGGCGGGTGGCGCCCGCCCCGGTGCGCGACACCTTGCGGCGGCACTTCCCGAAGATGGCGGTGTGCGTCGGGGCCTGCGCCGTTCCGGTTGCCGGGACGTATCTGGCCGGCACCTTCGTGCTGTCCTGGGCGACCGTGCACATCGGTTTTCCCCGGGAGAAGGTGCTGGGCGTGGTGTTGTGCGCGGCTGTCGCCCGGTTCCTGATCCAGCCCGTCGCTGCGATAGCCGCCCAGCGCTTGGGGGCCGCAAGGATCTGCGGCCTGGGGCTGGCCATGTACTTGCTCGCCATTCCGCTCACCGTCCTGGCGCTGGGGAGCGGTTCGCTGCTCCGGATCGCGCTGGGGGTGTGCGCGTTGGAGTCCGCCAGCGCCGTCGTCTACGCGGTGGTCGCCGCCCTGCTCGTCGATGCCTTCCCGGTCCGTGTGCGCTACACCGCGATCTCCTTGGCCCAGCAGTCGGCTGGTGTGGTGTTCGGGGGCACGGCGCCGGCCCTGGCCCAGGCCCTGGTCACGCTGGGACACGGCTCGCTGTGGCCGGTGGCCCTCTACCAGGCATTCCTGGCCGCCCTGTCAGCCCTCTGTCTGCCGGCTCTGACGTCCGCCCGGCGCACTGCCGCGGCGGGCGCACACCCCCACCAGGAGGTGGCCGATGCGCCAGGGTAGTTCCGTGGGGCAACACCCTTGGCAGGGCTAGACTCTCTCCTCCCTTGGCAGACGCCGGGTTGGCTCCTGCCTCCGTTGGGGGACCTCTGTGGAGAAGGGCGGGAGATGCGCAGTAACGGATCGGCACGCGGCGAGGACGACCGTCTGCTGCTGCGACTCGGCCCCGCAGCCGGACCCCATGACTGAGGCAGCGTGCCTTGAAAAATACCCAGGTGGGCCGGGCCTTGTGATGTCACTGACGTTCCGGATCGCACACGCCCCGAGAAGCGACCGGTCTTCCCCACCGCAGGTCATTGGGAGAGGAATGCCTAAAAAGTACGCTCGATTACATCAGCGTTGCCAGTCGGCTCTTGACCAACTCAGTCTGCCACGCCCCTTCACCATCGATGCTTTGTGCCAGGAGCTGTCCGCACAGCGCAGACGTCCGTTGCATCTGCATCCGCTGCCGGAACAGGCCGCCCGGAACAGCATCTGCGGCATGTGGCTCGCCACCAAGACCGACGACCACATCTTTTTCGAGAAGCGCACCAGCCGCGTGCACCAGGAGCACATCGTGCTGCATGAGATCGGGCACATGCTGTTCGACCACCGTGGCACGGACCTGGGGCCCGGCGAGGTCCCTCAGGTCCTGTTCCCCGATCTGAACCCGCAGTTGGTTCAACAGGTGCTCGGCCGCGCCAGCTACACCAACCGTCAGGAACAGGAGGCGGAGATGCTGGCCAGCCTGCTGCGCATCCGTGCTTCACAGTCCGCCGCCCGAGCTCCGCACGGCGTGCTGGGCCGACTGGAAGCCGCGCTGGGCGCGCGTGCCGCGGATGAACGCTGACCCCTCCAACGCGCTGCGCTGGTTCGAGTACCTGTGCGTGGGCTGCCTGTGGCTGGCTCTGGCGATACGTGCCTCCGCCGCCATGCGCAGCCCGGAACAGCGCGGACTGTGGCTGGCCGTGGCCACCGCTTCGGTGGCCATGACGCTCACGCTCCCCCTTACGACCCCGCTCGCCCTCCAGGCTACCGGAGGGGTCCACACCATCGCCCTGGTGAGGAACATGAGCGGAGTGCTCTCGTCGGGCGCGGTCCTGTACTTCGTCTCGGCGGCCGCCGGCGGCCGCCGATTGCGCCTGGGCGCGTGCTACGTGACGAGCCTGGCCATGGTGTCCCTGCTGGTCCTGGATTTCCTGGCTCCACCACACCAGGAACATGCCGTGACGAGCCACGGTGGGCCGGCTCCCTCCACTGCCTATTGGCTCGTCTTGATCGTGGACCATCTCGCCGCGGACATCTCCTGCACCGCCTTGTGCCGCCAGTACGGCAGACGCACGGCCAACCCTGTCCTGAGGGCAAGCTTGCGGATGTTCGGAATCGGCACCGCGCTCTCCTGCCTGTTCTGGCTCTGCCAGCTCATCAACCTGCTGCACCACACCGATCGGATACAGCCGCTCCTCCCGTACGTCATGGGCCTGCACGGGCTGCTGCGCGCGATCGCCCTCCTGACGCCCTCGCTGTGGGCCGTGCAGGGCGCCACCGCGGAGATCCGCACCATCTGGCGCCTGTGGCCGCTGTGGCGCGACCTGGTACAGGCCGTGCCACACGTCGCATTCATCAAACCCCGTCACCGACTGCTGGAAATCGTGTGGCCGCATGCGTCCTGGCGGCTGCTGGCCTACCGCAAAATCATCGAGACCCGGGATGCCATCCTCGTTCTCAATGACTATGTCGCCGCCGGTGCGTGGGCTCGCGCGCGCCGGCATGTGGCCGCCGTGGGTGTCAGTCAGGCCAAAGTCGATGCGACGGTCCTCGCCTGTGTGATGTCAGGGGCACGCAGCGCCAAGCTCGCCGGTCTGCCTCAGCAGCAGTCCGCCGGCAGTCTCGTCAGCTTCGAAAACGACGACCTCGAAAGCGAGAAGGCATTCCTCCTCGACATGGCGCGAGCTTACGCCTCGGCCCCGGCCCGGAACTTCGCGAGCCATCCGGACACATCCGACAGGAAGTCCCGTGCGCGGCATTGAGCGTGGCAGGGCAGGGAACTGACGAAGCCCCTTGCCGTTGGTGTTTGGTGTACTGAGCGGAATCACGGCACCATCGAGAAGGGGCTTCGCCACGTCACTCTGCCTGCCCTGCTCTCTTCACCCTTGCGTTATGGACTGAAAAGGGTTCACGCAGAGTGCGGGCCAGCGCCGCCGACGGCGTCACCAGGCAGATCATCACTGGCAGAGTTGGAGCGACTTTGTCTGCAGGAATTCCATGAGCCCATGCTTGCCGAGTTCTCGCCCGACGCCTGATTGCTTATGGCCGCCGAAGGGAGCGAGCGGGTTGTATGCCCCGCCGTTAACGGTCACTTGGCCGCACTCCATCGAGCGCGCAAAGGCGATCGCCTGCCCCTCCTCGGCCGCCCACACGGCCCCTGCCAGGCCGTAGTCGGAGTCATTGGCGATGCGCAGCGCGTCCCCCTCGTCCTCGTACCTCATGAACGAGAGCACCGGGCCGAAGATCTCCTCGCGAGCAATGCTCATCTCGGCGGTGACGTCAGCAAAGACCGTCGGGCGGATGTAGTGGCCCTTGTCTCGCCCTTCAGGGGCCTCGGGTCCACCCGCGACGAGACGGGCGCCCTCTGCCATGCCACGACGGATGCAGTCGCGGACTTTCTCCCGCTGGGCGCTGCTCACCACCGGGCCCAGGCGGCAGTCGGGATCGGCCGGGTCGCCGGGAACATAGGAAGCAACCTCCTCGACGGCGATCCGAACCGCCTCTTCATAGTCATCGGCATGCACCAACGTGCGCGTCAACGCGTTGCAGGACTGTCCCGCATTGCGCATCACGTCAGCGACATTGACGCGGACGGCCTGTGCGAGGTCCGCTCCGGGGAGGATGACACTGGCGGACTTGCCGCCGAGTTCCAGGGCTACCCGCTTGACCTCAGCGCCGGCAAGTGACCCGATACGCCTGCCGACAGACGTGGACCCCGTGAACGAGACCATGTCGACCCCAGGGTGGCGTACGAGTGCCTCCCCAGCTTCCTCGCCCCTGCCGGTGACCAGGTTGAAGACCCCCCTGGGGAGGCCCGCGGCCGCCACGCACTCGGTGAACATCTGGGCCGAAAGAGGAGTCAGCTCCGCAGGCTTGAGCACCACCGTGCAGCCCGCGGCGAGTGCGGGAACAACCTTGCAGACGATCTGGTGCACCGGGTAATTCCACGGTGTGATGGCGCCCACGACTCCGACGGGCTCCAGCAGGACAAGCGAGTTGCCCACGCGCTCCTCGAAGGCGAAGTCGGCCACGAGCTCAGCATGCCGGCGCGTCATGGTAACCGGCAGACCGGCTTGTACCCTGCGGGAGAACCCGATGGTGGTTCCCATCTCGGCGGTGATGAGTGAGGCCATCTGTTCCTGGCAGGCGGCGAGTTCGTCAGCCAGCGCAGCCAGTAACTCGGCACGGCGAGCGGGCGTGGTGGCCGCCCACCCCGGCAGTGCCGCACGAGCCGCGTCGACCGCGGCATCGACATCGGCCGCAGAACCGGCCGGGACAGCTCCGACAACCCGCTCGTCCGCCGGATTGAAGACCTCGATGACGTCCGTTCCAGCCGCGGGTCGCCAGTGCCCTCCGATGAACACCTCATCGTGTGCGTTCACAAACATGCTCCTCCGTATGTCGGGCGGTAGCGGAAACACAGCCGTGAAAACTGTAGGACACACCGACCTCGGTCATTCGTGAGAGACCGTCAACTCGTCGGCAGCACGCAGCCGGCCTCGCCGCGGGCCCTGTGGCACGGGCCCGTCCGGTGATCCGCTACGGGCGCGGGGTGCGTGGCTCGATCCGGTGGTCGAAGGCGGCGCCGCCGACGCCGACCGTGGTCACCCCGCCGTCGACGGTGAGGGTGGCCCCGTTGACGTAGGACGCGGCGGGTGACAGCAGCCAGTCGATCGCCTCGGCGACCTCCTCCGGTTCGCCCGGCCGCCTGGCGGGAGTCAGCCGGTTCGCCTCCTCGTACGCCGCCTCGGTGCCGCCGGCCAGCCCTGCCTCCGCCGCGAACCGCGCCATCCGCTGGTCGGCCATCTCCGTACGCACCCAGCCCGGGCACACCGCGTTGGCCCGCAGCCCCTGCGGCCCGTAGTCGACGGCGAGGGAGCGGCACAGGTGGAGCAAACCGGCCTTGGACGTGGCATAGGCGGCGTTGCCGGCGCTGTTGCGGAGCGCGCCGACCGAGGCGACCGTGACCACCGCGCCGCGGGCCGCCAGCAGGTGCGGCAGCGCGGCACGCAGCAGCAGGAACGGGCCGGTGAGGTTGGTCCGTATCAGCTCTTCCCAGTCCTCGGCCGTGGTGTCGCCGACCGCGCCGCCCCGTCCGATTCCGGCGTTGAGCACCACGCCGTCGAGTCTCCCGTAGGCCGTCACCGTCGTCTCGACGAGTTCGCGCACGGCCTCGGGGTCGGCGGCGTCGGAGGGGTGGGCCAGCGCTCCGGTCTCCTCGGCCACCCGGCGCAGCGGCTCCGGCCGCCGCCCCGAGATCACGACCTGGTGCCCGGCGGTGCGCAGCAGGCGGGCGGTGGCGGCCCCGATTCCCGTTCCCCCGCCCGTCACCAGGACAACACGCTGCTCCGACATGGTCGTTCGCCTCCGAAGTGGTCAGCTTCCGGTTCCCCGCACCGCGAGCATACGAAGCCGCGTCACCGCCAAGCCGACCGGGTTCCGACGCCGTCGGCACCGCGACCGGGTGCGGGGCGAGGAACGACCGCGGCGAAGGGCAACGGCGAACAGCTCGCGAGCTGTCCCGGAGTGGGTCTTTCCGGCCGGCAGCTGCGGCTTGCGCCCGTGCCCAGGGCATCACGTAGCCGGAGCCGCACGTGAGGGTGGCTGTCCGCCCGCCGCTCGGGGGAAAACCGGCGGGCGGACCCCGGGCCGGCGGGCGCCCGTCCGCCGGCTTCGGCCCCCCGTGGCACCCTCAAGTCAACTCCCGTGCGGGCACCCGTGGGAGCGTGTGAACCGCCCCGTCCGGGGTGCGCGCTTCACACCCCGTGCGTACGCCGGCCCGGCCTGTCACCCCCCGTCACCTCACACGGGGTGTGAACCGCAGACCCGCATATCCCCGCCGCACACGCTCCCGCCCTTCACCGCAGCGCAGTTGACTGCTGCCCGTACGGACAACGAAGTCGCTGACTGAAGGAATGAGGAGCGGACCGTGACCGCCCACCCCGAACCCGATCTGGTCACCGCCGACTTAGCCGAGCTGAGGCGTCTCCTGGACGTCCGCACCGCCCGGGTCGACGGCCAACTCGCCCTGCTCGCCCAGCGCTCCGAGCAGCAGGAGCGGGACGCGGACGATGTGCAGGCCCGCGTCGCACGGCTGGAGCACACCCGCTGGCCACTGCCGTCCCTCGCCGCGCTCACGGGGCTCGCGGCGCTGTTGGTCGCGCTGTGGCAGGCGATCGGCCGGTGACCGCAGGACGCGGTCACCGGCCGGGTCACCTCAGCCCAGGCGGAGGTGATGCAGCATCAGCAGCGCGGCGGCCATGCCCGCGGCCGGCACCTCCCCCCGGGCCACCATGTCGGGTACCAGCTTCAACGCCACCCACTCCCGCCGCTCGGACTCGAAGCCGTCCTGGGGCAGGCCGGTGTACTCGCCCTCCTCGGACCAGTAGACGTGATGCCGGGCGTCGGTGAGGCCGTTGGAGGGTTCCACCGTGAGGAGGTGGTGGAGGGGCCCCGGGCGCCACCCGGTCTCCTCCTCCATCTCCCGGGCGGCCGCCGCCGCGATGTCCTCACCGTCCTCGACGACACCGGCGGCCAGTTCCCAGCCCCAGGTGTCGGTGATGAACCGGTGCCGCCACAGCAGCAGCACCTCGTTGGCCTCGTTGACCACTGTGGCCACGGCGACGGGCCGCATCCGGATCAGGTAGTGGTCCAGGTGCCGGCCGTCGGGCAGTTCCACATCGGCCAGATTGACCCGGAACCACGGATTCGCATAGACGGGCTTTTCGCTGAGATTGTTCCAACGCACGTAACTGCCACCTTCCGCTGAGGAGCCGGCAAGGTGACACGAGCCCGGTCACAGCGGAACGCGCAGCACCTCGTCGATGAGATCGGCAGCCTCGTCCGTCGCGGAGCTCCCGGTCTCCGCCAGATGCTCGCGCACCGCCCGCAGCCGGTCCCGCAGCCGTTGCGACTCCATGCCCCGAGCCTGCTCCGTCATCTGCGCGGCATTGGCCACGGCCCGGTCCGCATCGCCTTGACGCAGCTCGATATGGGTGAGCATGGCCAGCCGGTGGACCCGGCCGCGGTCGTGTGCGGGGGTGTCGACGGCGGCGTCCGCCTGCTCCCGGGCGGCCCGCAGGTCACCGAGGCTGAGCAGCGCCTCCGCCACTTGTACGTTCACCAGGCCGGGCTGGACATAGCCCGTCTCGGCCGGCTCCTGTCCGGGCCGGATGCGCTCCGCGGCCGCCTCCGCACGCCGGATGCACGCCAGCGCGCCGGCGCCGTCGCCGAGCCGGGCATAGGCCTTGGCCTGCATCGCGTAGAGGTCCGCGGAGAGCGCCGGGGTGATCTGCGGGCCCGCGGCCCGCAGCGCCGCCTCCGCGAAGGCGACCGCCTGGCGGTACTCCCGCACGAAGAGGGACTGGTTGACCAGCAGCGCGATGACATACGCACCGAGGCCGCGGTCCCCGCTGGCCTTGGCCAGCCGCAGCGCCTGATGGAAGTAGCGCTGGGCCAGGCCGAGAGCGTCCGAGTCGTACGCACAGATGCCGGCGACCGCGACCAGTCCGCCGGTCGCCCGGTGGAGCTGACGCCCCGTCGCATCGCTGTAGCTGCCCCGCAGCAGCGGCGCCGCCTCGGCGTTGAGGAATCCCACGATGCGTGCTCTGGTAGCGATACCACCCGCCTTCCGGTACATCGTCTCGTAGTGCGTCCGCGCGGCGCGCAGCATCTCGATGTCGGCCATGCCGACCCTCGTCAGCCCGTCGCGCGAGACGTCGGAGTCCTCGGGCGGGTTCTCCCACTCCCATACGGGGATGACCGCGGAGGTGCCGGTGAGCGCCGGGGCGTCGAGGATGTGCGGCCGTTGCTGCTCGTCGGACCGCCACAGCGCGGTGGCCCGCTCGACGAAACCGGAGAGCGGGGTGCCGGCGGCACGCCCCGCCCCCGGGCCGCTGAGCCCGATGTCGTCGAGCCCGACCGGCCGGTGCAGCCGTTCGCCGAGGATTTCGCAGATGAGGTCCGGTACCTGCCCGCGCGGCCGCTGGCCCTTCAACCACCGGGCCACCGCGGTGTGTTCGTACCGCAGCGCCAGGCCACGGCAGCGGCCGAGGCGGTTGATGCGCGCGGCGAGCCCGGCATGCGAGATGCCGGCCTCGTCGAGGATCGCGTCGAGCAGGGTGTTGGGCTCCATACCGGCCTCCCGGTGAGCCGGGCCCGCCCACGGGCCATCAGCTCATGGCCTTGTCGACTTCACCACTGTGTCCGTCGAGCGTAGTGAAGCGCCCCTCACACGGGGTGTGAAGGGTGCCCGCCGTCTTGGGCGGGCATCCGGGGAACCGGCCGGCGCCACGTCCCCGCCGGCCGGCAGGTCAGCGCGGAAGGCGGGCGCCGGGAGGCGTGACACGGGCCTGCTGGGCCGGCACCCGCACCCGGTCATTGCTCAGCATCACCAGCGCCACGTCATCGGTCAGACGCCCGTCCGCATGCCGCAGCAGCGCCTCCCGCACCTCCCCGACCACCCCCGACGGCGAGGGCCCGCACGGCGCCGGGGCGGCCTCGACGCTGCTGCGCAGCTCCTGGGCCAGCGGAAAGAACTCCCCCGTCGCATCCCGGGCGTCGGCCGCCCCGTCGGTGTGCAGGAACAGCCCCTCCCCCGGCCGCAGCTGTCCGCACCGCACCGCGGACAGCTCCTCGGGCAGCGGGAACAGCCCCAGCGGCGGCATCGGCTCGGCCGGCGCGACCGGGGCGACCGCCCGGCAGGCGACCCGGTACGGCCAGGGATGCCCGCAGTTCAGCGCCGTGACGGACCCGTCCCGCGCCACTTCGAGAAGCAGCAGGGTCACGAACTCCTCGGCGAAGGCGCTCACCGGGCCCCCGTCACCGGCCGCCGGCCGCCCCACGAGCGCCCGTTCCCGCAGATGCCGCTGGTGCGCCTGCTCCAACCGCCGCAGCACCCCGCCCAGTTCGGGTTCGTCGTGCGCCACTTCGCGGAAGCTGCCGAGCATCGCGGCGACCGTGCCTATCGCCTCCAGGCCGTGCCCGCGCACATCCCCGATCACCGCCCGCACCCCGTGCCGGGTCCCCACGACCTCGTACAGATCCCCGCCGACCATGGCTCCCTCGCTCGCGGAGAGGTGGTCGGCCGCCAGCAGCACCCCGTCGACCCGTCGGGGCAGCGGCCGCAGCACCACCCGCTGGGCGGCGACGGCGACCTCCCGGGTGCGCTCCAGCTCCCGCACCAGCCGCAGCCGCCGCCCGGCCGTCAGATAGCCGGCGCCGATCACCGCGAGGATCGCACCGCAGGTCATCACGCGCGTGCCCGCTCCGGCCGCGGGCTCCACCGCACCGAACGGCACCAGTGCGAGCAGCGCGCACACCCCGCCGAGCAGCACACACTGGCGGCGGCCGGTGCCCGCACAGGCGATGGCCGGTGTGGCGGCGAGCAGTTGCAGCAGCCGGCCGCAGGTCGGGCGGCACAGCTCCCAGGCCACCACCCCGAGCACCCACAGGCCGGGCAGCACGAGGACGAAGGCGCGCCGGACGGCCGCCGCCGCGGTGCCGGCTGCGCCCGGCGCCCAGGTTCGGATCATGCCGATGGTCCCCTTAGCCGGTCCGGTGGTCCCCCAGGGGGCTCGTCGCACTCCCCAGCAGGCGTTGAGCGGCCCGGCCGGGCCCACCGCCGCGCTCATACGGGCCGCCGCAACCGGGTTGATTCTTGCGACGTTCCGTATCCATCCGACGACGATCCGTACACCCTCACCCGATCGAGTGATGGCGTACGGATCCGATCGGCTCCGGCGGTCAGCGGCCCGCCCGCGGGCCGCCCCCTCGGCGCCTCCGGCCCGCCTCACCGCCCTCACCGGACCCGCCCGCCGCACACCGCGCACGACGAAGGGCGCGGACGGTCTCACCGTCCGCGCCCTCAGCCTTCACGACACGCCGTCGCGGTGCTGCCCGGCTCAGCCGCGCAGCACCGCACCCGTCCGCTCCACGGCCGCCGCGACCGCCGCGTCACGGGCCGCCGAGGCCTCCTCCGCGGTCAGCGTCCGGTCGGCCGCACGGAAGCGCAGCGCATAGGCCAGCGACTTCTTGCCCGCGCCGACCTGCTCACCGGTGAAGACGTCGAACAGCCGCAGCGATTCGAGCAGTTCACCCGCGCCACCGCGCAGCGCGCCCTCCACCTCAGCGGCCGGGACGGCTTCGTCGACCACGAGGGCGACGTCCTGGGTCGCAACCGGGAAGGCCGAGATCTTCGGCGCGCGCAGCGGGCCGGCCCCGGCCCGCTCCAGGCGGTCCAGGTCGATCTCCATCGCGCAGGTGCGCTCGGGCAGGGACAGCGCCTTGATGACCCGCGGGTGCAGCTCACCGGCGTTGCCGACGAGGATCTCCTCGCCGTCGGCGACGGCGAGCAGCGCCGCGCAGCGGCCCGGGTGGAACGGCGCGTACTGGTCCTGACGGACGATCAGCTCCACACCCGCCTCCCGTGCGACGGTACGGCCCGCCTCGATGGCGTCCGCCCAGATCGCGGGACGTGCGCCGCCCCACCAGCCGGCCTGCTCACGGCCCCCGGCGAGCACCACGGCGGCGCGCCGCGGCTGCTGCGGGAGGGAGGCGTCCAGCGAGGCGATCTCGTCGTCGGTCGGCCGGCGGTCGACCACCAGCCGGCTGGCCGGCTGCTCGTCACCAGTCGCCCGGAAGACCGGACCGGTCTCGAAGAGCGCCAGATCGTGCGTGCCCCGGCCGTAGTTGCGGCGCAGCGCGTTCAGCAGCCCCGGGATCAGCGTCGTGCGGAGGTCGGGCTCCTCGTCGGAGAGCGGGTTGACGAGGGTGACGGCCGCGCGGCGCGGGTCGTCGGGCTCGATGCCGAGCTGGTCGAGGACGTGCGAGCCGGTGAACGGGTAGTTCAGCGCCTCGACGTAGCCGGCACCGGCCAGCGCCCGGCCGACCCTGCGGTGCAGCCGCTGACGCTCGGTCAGCCCCCGGCCGGCCGGCGGCTTCGGGAGGGTGGAGGGCAGGTTCTCGTAGCCCTCCAGCCGGATGACCTCTTCCGCCAGGTCGTTGGGGTCGCTGAGGTCCGGCCGCCAGGACGGCACGGTCACGACCAGCTCGTCCTGGCCGTAGGCGTCGCAGCCGACCTGCTGGAGGCGGCGGACGACGGTCTCCCGGCCGTAGGCGACACCGGCGACCTTGTCCGGGTGGTCGGCGGAGAGGGTGATGGTGCGCGGCCCGCGGGGCGTGACGACCTCGGTGACGCCCTCCCCGGCGGTGCCGCCCGCGAGCAGCACCAGCAGATCGACGGTGCGCTGCGCCGCGGCGGACGCGGCCTCCGGGTCCACCCCGCGCTCGAAGCGCTTGGCGGCCTCCGAGGACAGCTTGTGGCGGCGGGCCGTACGGGCGATGGAGAGCGCGTCGAAATGCGCGGCCTCGATCACGACGTCGGTGGTGCCCCGCTGCTCGCCGGTCTCCGGGTCGGTGATCCCACCCGCGATCTCGGTGTTGGCGCCGCCCATGACACCCGCGAGGCCGATGGGGCCGCGGTTGTCGGTGATGACCAGGTCCGCGGCGTCCAGCACCCGCTTGGTCCCGTCCAGGGTGGTCAGCTTCTCACCCGCGGTCGCCCGGCGGACGCCGATCGGACCGTCCACGCCGGTGCGGTCGTAGGCGTGCAGCGGCTGGCCGAGCTCCAGCATCACGTAGTTGGTGATGTCGACGGCCAGCGAGACCGGACGCATCCCGGCCTTCTGCAGCCGGCGCTGCATCCACAGCGGGGAGCGCGCGCCGGGGTTCAGACCGCTGACCGTACGGGCGGTGAAGCGGTCGCAGCCGAGGGGGTCGGAGACCTGGACCGGGTAGCCGGCGGAGTTCGGCGGCGGCACGTCCAGCAGCGCCGGGTCGCGCAGCGGCAGGCCGTACGCGGTGGCGGTCTCGCGGGCCACCCCGCGCATCGACAGGCAGTAGCCGCGGTCCGGGGTGACGGCGATGTCCAGCACCTCGTCGACGAGCTCCAGCAGCTCGATGGCGTCGGTGCCCACCTCGTACTCCGGCGGCAGCACGATGATGCCGTGCGTGCCTCCCCCAGACTCCGTCTGGGGGGACCCCCAGTCGCCCATGCCCAGCTCGTCGCCGGAGCAGATCATGCCGTGCGACTTCTTGCCGTACGTCTTGCGCGCGGCGATCTTGAAGTCACCGGGCAGCACGGCGCCGGGGAGGACCACCACGACCTTGTCGCCGACGGCGAAGTTCCGCGCGCCGCAGACGATTTCCTGGGGCTCACCGGTGCCGTTGGCCTGGCCGACGTCCACCGTGCAGAAGCGGATCGGCTTCTTGAAGCCCTCCAGCTCCTCGATGGTCAGCACCTGGCCGACGACGAGCGGGCCCTTGAGGCCCTCGCCCAGCCGCTCGACGGTCTCGACCTCCAGGCCGACGGCGATGAGCTTGGCCTGTACGTCCCGGCCGGTCTCCGTCGCCGGCAGGTCGACGTACTCCCGCAGCCAAGAAAGCGGGACCCGCATCAGATCTCCATCCCGAACGGCCGGGTGAACCGGACGTCGCCTTCGAACATGTCACGCATGTCTTCCACGTTGTGCCGGAACATCAGCATCCGGTCGATGCCGAACCCGAAGGCGAAGCCGCTGTACTTCTCCGGGTCGACGCCACAGGCGATGAGCACCTTGGGGTTGACCATTCCGCAGCCGCCGAGCTCGATCCAGCCCTCGCTGGAGCAGGTGCGGCACGGGCGGTCGGGGTTGCCCACGGACTCGCCACGGCAGACGTAGCAGACCATGTCCATCTCGGCGGACGGCTCGGTGAACGGGAAGTAGTTCGGCCGCAGCCGGGTCTTCATGTCCGGGCCGAACAGTGCCCGGACCATGTGGTCCAGGGTGCCCTTGAGGTCGGCCATGGTCAGGCCCTCGTCGACGGCCAGCAGCTCGATCTGGTGGAAGACCGGGGAGTGCGTGGCGTCCAGCTCGTCGGTGCGGTAGACCCGCCCCGGGCAGACGACGTACACCGGCGGCTCGCGGTCGACGAGCGTACGGGCCTGGACCGGCGAGGTGTGGGTGCGCAGCACGACGCCGCTCTCGTCACCCTCGGTGCCGTTGCCCTGGACGAAGAAGGTGTCCTGCATCTGGCGCGCCGGGTGGTCGGGCACGAAGTTCAGGGCGTCGAAGTTGAACCACTCCGCCTCGACCTCGGGGCCCTCGGCGACCTCGTAGCCCATGGCCACGAAGACGTCCGCGACCCGCTCCATGAAGGTGGTCAGCGGGTGCCGGGCACCGGCCGGGGTGCGGTCGTAGGGCAGCGTGACATCCACCGCCTCCTCGACCAGCACGCGGGCGTCGCGCTCCGCCTCCAGCTCCTCCTGGCGGACCTTGAGCGCCTGGTTCACCCGGCCGCGGGCCTGGCCGACGCGCTTGCCGGCGTCCGCCTTGGCGTGCGGGGGCAGGGCGCCGATCTCACGGTTGGCGAGCGCGAGCGGCGAGCGGTCGCCGGTGTGCGCGACCTTCACCTCACGCAGCGCCTCCAGACCGTCCGCGGCGGCGATGGCGGCCAGCGCCTCGTCCAGCCGTGCGGCGATCGCTTCCGGTTTCAGGGCTTCGACCTCGACAGGGTCGTACGACTTATTGGGTGCGGACATCTCTTCCCGTGCTTCCGGTGGACTGGCTTGGCGTGGCTCGCGTCGCCTCGGCTCTTCGCTCACAAACGTCGATGACGAACGTCGATCACGAACGGGGGATGCCGAGCCCGCGTGTGCCCGCGATGCCTGTGCGCCAAAGGTGCCAAAGGTCAAGTCTAAGGGGGACGGGCCGCGCGGCCGGTCCGCGCCCCCGCGGGGCGCCTTCCCACCCGTCGCCCACCGCCGCCCTTCGCAGGACGCTTCGCGGCTTCCCCCTGTCTCAGGCCATGAAGGCCGGGGCCGCGACAGGCAGGCTGAATCGGAACTGTGCGCCGCCGGCCGGGGCACGGCCGACCGTGATCGTCCCGCCGTGGGCCTCGACGATGCCCTTGACGATGTAGAGGCCCAGGCCGGTGCCACCGCGCTTGCTGCCCCGCCAGAAGCGGGTGAACACGCGGCTCATCGACTCCTCCGGGATGCCGGGGCCCTCGTCGCTCACGGTGACGCTCGTCCCCTCCCCGCTGGTCGTGTCCGCTACCGGTCCGACCTCGATGGTGACGGTTCCCTCGCCGTGGCGCACCGCGTTTTCCAGCAGGTTGCCCAGCACCTGGTCCACTTTGTCCGGGTCCGCCCACAGATCGGGCAGGGGCTCCAGCATCCGGATCAGGAAGCGGTCCGGGCGCTGGCCGGCGGTGGTCTGCGCCTGGACGTGCCGGCGGACCGCGGCGCTCATGTCGACCCGCTGGCGGCGCACCTCCAGCCGTCCGGAGTCGATCCGGGAGATGTCCAGCAGCTCGGCGATCAGCCGGGTGACGCGGTTGGCGTCGGCGTCCACCGTCTCCAGCATCAGCCGCTTCTGGTCGTCGGTGAAGCGTTCCCACTTCTGGAGGAGGGTGGCGGTGAACCCCTTGACGGAGGTCAGCGGTGAGCGCAGTTCATGGGCGACGGTGGCGATCAGCTCGGCGTGGCTGAGCTCCGTACGGCGCCGGGCCTCGGTGCCGCGCAGCGCGATCACCAGCCGCTGTACCGGCCCGGTCGGCCGGCTGCGGACATAGCGGGCGGAGACCAGCACCTCACGGCCGCCGAGCAGCAGGTTGCGCTCGGGCTGGCCGCGGCGGATGGCGAGCCCGCCGTAGGGGTCGGTGAGCCGCCACCAGCGGCGGCCCTCGATGTCCTGCAGCGGCAGGGCGTGCTCCAGGGGGCGGCCGAGCGCGTCGCCGGGGCGGATGTCGGTGATCCTGGCCGCCGCGGCGTTGAAGCAGGTCACCCGGCCGGTCTCGTCGGCGACCACCAGGCCGTCGGGCAGATCGTCGGGATCCACCCCGAGACCGGCGTCCACGGTGCCTGCTCCCGCGGCAGCGGCGGACGACGGCCCGCGTGCCGGTCCGCCGGACGGGCAGCTGTCAGCGGTGACTGCGGTGCCGGAAGTCCTCACATCCATCCCCGTTACCCCCTTCCGGGCCCCCGAGCACGCAAGCCTACTAGTTCGGCTCGATGGCGCCGCGGAGTTCGCGAGGACGCCCCTCAGGCGGGTGACACCGCGCGGCAGCCGCCGGGACTGCGCTGGGCCCGGGCGGAGGCGTAGAGGCAGACCGCGGCCGCCGTCGCGAGGTTGAGGCTTTCGGCCCTGCCGTGGATGGGGACCCGCACCACCGCGTCCGCCAGCGCCCGGGTCTCCTCCGGCAGCCCCCAGGCCTCGTTGCCGAAGACCCAGGCGGTGGGCCCGCCCATCGAGCCGGTGTCCAGCTCGGCGTCCAGGTCACGGTCGCCCGCGCCGTCCGCGGCGAGGATCCGCACGCCCGCGGCCCGCAGCCCGCTCACCACCCGCTCGACCGGAACGCCCACCGCGACCGGGAGGTGGAAGAGCGAACCCACCGACGCCCGTACGGACTTGGGGTTGTACAGGTCCACGGAGGCGTCCGTCAGCACGACGGCGTCCGCGCCGGCGGCGTCCGCGCAGCGCAGCACCGTACCGGCGTTGCCGGGGTCACGGACGTTGGCGAGCACCGCGATCAACTGCGGGCGGGCGGCCAGGATCTCCTCGAACGGCGAATCGAGGAAGCCGCAGACGCCGAGCAGGCCCTGCGGTGTGACGGTCTGGGAGATGTCGGCGACGGTCCGGTCGTCGGCGAAGTGGACCCGCACCCCGGCCGCGCGGGCCGCCTCGACGATCTCGGTGTGCCGCTCGGCCGCCTCGACCGTGGCGAACAGCTCGGTCAGGGTGGGCACCCCGCCCGTGCGGTGCGCGATCGCCTCCCGTACGGCCTGCGGGCCCTCGGCGATGAACCGGCGCTCCTTGCCGCGGAAGGCACGGCGGGCCAGCCGCCGGGCGGCGGTGACGCGCGGGGAACGCGGGGAGATCAGCTCGGGGGTGCCCATGGGCGGCGGCTCGCTTCTGTGGTTCGGTGCGTGGGGGCCGGTCTGCGGACGAGACCTGGCCGGTCCGGAAAAGCGGCGGACCCGCAGGCCGGGGCCTGCGGGTCCGCGTCATCACGTCGTCAGGCTGAAGTTCAGGCAGCCTTCGGGGCGTTGACGTCGCTCGGAAGCGCCTTCTGGGCCACCTCGACGAGCGCGGCGAACGCGTTGGCGTCCGTCACCGCGAGGTCGGCCAGGATCTTGCGGTCCACCTCGACGTTGGCGGCCTTCAGACCCTGGATGAAGCGGTTGTAGGTCATGCCGTTGGCGCGGGCAGCGGCGTTGATGCGCTGGATCCACAGCTGACGGAAGTCGCCCTTGCGCTTCTTGCGGTCGTTGTAGTTGTAGACGAGGGAGTGGGTGACCTGCTCCTTCGCCTTGCGGTACAGGCGCGAGCGCTGGCCACGGTAGCCGCTGGCCTGCTCGAGGATCGCCCGGCGCTTCTTGTGGGCGTTGACTGCCCGCTTGACGCGTGCCACTTGTTAACTCCTTGTAGCGGGGCCGTGGTTGTCGTCACACGGCCCGAATCGATTGGGTCCCGGTCCGAGTCGCGCGCCCCCTCCTGTTCAGTGGGGCGCGGCGGCTCACTTGCCGAGAAGCTTCTTGATCTTCGCGGCGTCGCCCGGGGCCATCTCGGCGTTGCCGGTGAGGCGACGCGTCACACGGGACGACTTGTGCTCGAGCAGGTGGCGCTTGCCGGCGCGCTCACGCAGCACCTTGCCGGAGCCGGTGACCTTGAAGCGCTTGCTGGCACCGCTGTGCGTCTTGTTCTTCGGCATGCGCCGTTCTCTCCTCGTCAGGGGCGCTCCCGCAGGCGTGAACCGGCGAGCGGGAGCGTCATGTATGTCGATTGCTGTCCGGGGCGGGGTGCCCCGGTGTGAACCGGGGCTCACGCCTCGGGGATCACGCCTGGGCGTGCTCCTCGGTGGGCTCCTCGGCGGGCTCGTCCGCGGCCACCCCGCTCTGGCGCTCCGCCTTGCGGGCGGCCTGCGCCTCGCGGGCCTCGGCCATCGCCTCGGTCTTCTTCTTGTGCGGACCGAGGACCATGATCATGTTTCGGCCGTCCTGCTTCGGATTCGACTCGATGAAGCCGAGGTCCTCCACGTCGGACGCGAGCCGCTGCAGCAGCCGGAAGCCCAGCTCGGGGCGGGACTGCTCGCGACCACGGAACATGATCGTGATCTTGACCTTGTCACCCTGCTTGAGGAACCGGACGACGTGACCCATTTTGGTGTCGTAGTCGTGCGGGTCGATCTTCGGCCGGAGCTTCATCTCCTTGATGACCGTGTGCGCCTGGTTCTTGCGCGCCTCACGGGCCTTCATGGCCGACTCGTACTTGAACTTCCCGTAGTCCATGAGCTTGCAGACGGGCGGGCGAGCGTTCGCCGCCACCTCGACCAGGTCGAGGTCGTACTCCTGAGCAAGCTCAAGGGCCTTGGCAAGCGGAACAATCCCGACCTGCTCGCCGCTGGGACCGACAAGTCGCACTTCGGGAACGCGAATCCGGTCGTTGATGCGGGGCTCGGCGCTGATGGATCCTCCTCGGTAGCACCACGCGACGGCCTGGCGGACTGCCGCGTAACGTCTTTTCGGTGTGACCAACCGCGCGGTACATGAAAAATGCCCCGGACGGGACACAGGCGGGGCTCCACATAGATCTGGAGCACCGTCGCGAAGTCTCCGCGGGGCGCAGCCGGACCGTTGACCCGCCAACCTGAGGTCGGCCGGGTGGGAGATCGGAGCCTCCACTTGTGGGCCGGTCACATGCGTGTCCGGCCGGTCGGAACACCAGAATACACGAGTCAAGGGGTGGCACCCACTCCTGTGCCGGTACGGCCGCGCCCCGGGCCCGGGAGGACACTCCCGGACGCGGGGACCGGGCCCCTGCCCATAGGCTGGAGCCGACCCCTCAGCAGGAAGAAGCCCGAAGACATGAGCGACCAGACACCGCAGCAGCCCGACGCGCCGGACGCGGCGAACCCTGACTTCGACTCCATGACCCGCGACATCGCCGAGGTGCCGGCGGTCGAGGTGATCACCACGGTCGCGGTGCATCTGATGAGTTCGGCGGCGGTCAACCTCGGGCTCGCCGAGGAGGGCGCGGCACACAAGGACCTGGACGAGGCGCGCAAGCTCATCCAGGCGCTGGCCGGGCTGGTCACCGCCAGCGCCACCGAGATCGGCTCGTACCACGCGGCGCCGCTGCGGGACGGCCTGAAGTCGCTGCAGCTGGCGTTCCGCGAGGCCTCGGTCGTGCCGGACGAGCCGGGCCAGGGCCCCGGGGAGAAGTTCACCGGGCCGGTCTACGGCTGAGCCGCGCCACTACGGCATACCGGCGACGAGCCCCGGCCCGGGAAGGGCCGGGGCTCGCGGCGTGCCAGGGGCGGGGCGCCGGCCGGTCAGTCGGATTCGGCCCGGGATTCCGTGGTGGCCTCGGGCGGCACCGCGTCGTCGGCGACGAGGACCGGCTCGTGCGGCGGATGGGTGATCTGGTGCACCACCGCCGCGATGACGCCGCCGATCAGCGGCGCGACGATGAACAGCCACAGCTGGGTGATGGCCGCGCCGCCCGCGAACAGCGCCGGGCCGATGGAGCGCGCCGGGTTCACGGAGGTGCCGTCCAGGGGGATGCCGATGAGGTGGACGGTGGCCAGGGCCAGTCCGATCGCCATCCCGTTGAAGCCGATCACGGCCACCTTGTGGGTGACCGACAGCCACACGTAGACCAGCAGGAAGGTCATCACCATCTCGGCGACGAACGCGCCGCCGAGGTTGAGGTGCACCGCCGAGCGGTCGCCCCAGCCGTTGGTGCCGAAGGACCCGTGGGTCTGCAGCCCCGGGACCTGCCGGGCCACCAGGAAGAGCAGCGCCGAGCCGACGATGGCGCCGACCACCTGGGCGATCCAGTATTCGGCGGCGGTCCGCAGGGTGAGCCTGCGGGCCAGCAGCATGCCCAGCGTCACCGCCGGGTTGAGATGGCAGCCCGAGACCGGGCCGAGGGCGTAGGCAAGCGCCACCATGGTGAAGCCGAAGGCCAGGGCGATGCCGAAGGTGCCGATGTATTCGCCCGCCAGCACGGCCGAGCCGACGGCGAAGAACACCAGGAGCAGCGTGCCGAGGAACTCGGATACGACCGTGCGGGTCAGTACCTTCGAGATCTCCGTTTTCTCCATGGGGGCTCTCCTCGCGTGGATCTTGAGCTCTCCCCGCATTGTGCGTCCTTGGAGACGAACGCGCCCGTCGGCGGCCCGGGACCCGCACGTCGCACCCGGGCCCCGGTGGTGGTGGGTCAGCGCCGGTAGAGGGGTTCTCCGGCCGTCGTGGCGCCGGGCGGCAGAAGGGCCAGGTCCAGGCCCTTCACGAGCCGGGCACGAAGGATCTCGTCGGCGGCCAGCGACCGGGCCAGCCGCTGGGCGACCTCGGCGGCCGGGGCATCGGGGGCGAGGCCCAGAGCCAGGGTGGCGTCGGTTTCGCCGGACGGGACGAGACGGGCGACGAGCACGCCGGGCTCGGCGTCGAGCAGGGCGCGCAGGGCGTCGGTGACGGCCGGGTCGGCGAGCGGGTCGGCGCTCGTCCGGCCCTCGGCCAGGGCGCGCAGGGCGGGGCCGGTGAGCTGGTACGTGACCGGGCCCGCCAGGTCGACGACGACCGTGTCGGCCTTCTCGTGGGAGGCGGCGAGCAGCGCCTGCCGCAGCGGGACCGCGACGGGGCGGGCGTCGGCGCGCCAGCGCTGCAGTGACTCCATGCAGGTGAAGGCGGGCAGGGCGCGGCGCCCGTCGGGGGCCTGGAGGGTGGGGACCGCCATGTCGCTGGTCTTTTCGCGGCGCAGGCCGTCGGGGCCGGTCTCCACCTCGCCGAGGACCGCCACCACGGGCACCAGGACGCGCGCGCCGGCCAGCGCCGACAGGAGCTGGGGCTCGGCGGCCCGGTCCGCCCCGTACGCCGCCAGGGCTGCCGCGAGCGCGGGGTCGGCGGAGCCGTCGTCGTCGGAGAAACCGGGGTCCGGGATGTTCTTCTGCACGGGGTGAGCGTATCGGCCGGTGGTGGTGCCTTTTCCGGGGTGGTGCCGTTGACGTGCGGTCCGGTGGGGTCCGGCGCGGTGGGCGGGGCCGGTCAGTGGTGGGCGGGGCGGCGGCGCCAGAGGACGACGGCGGCCGTGAGGAAGGCCAGGCCCGCGGTGCCGGCGGCCCAGGGCAGCCAGTCGGTGGGGGTGTCCCCGTCGTCGGCGGCGGTGGGGCCGGGGCCGAAGTAGCGGGTGGCGTAGCCGGCGGGGGCCGGCTGCTGCGGGGTGGGCTTGAGGTCCGCCGCGGCGTCGAGGGCGGCGGCCGGGTCGATCAGGCCGGCGCCGTAGTCGTCGTCGCGGCCGCCCTTGGGGTGGTCCTGGGCGGTGGAGGTCAGCAGGCGGCGGATCTGGTCCGGGCTCAGGCCGGGGTGTGCGGAGCGGATCAGCGCGACGGCCGCGGAGACGAACGCGGCGGCGGGGCTGGTGCCCCAGCCCGAGAGGTAGCCGTCGTCGTTGTCGGCCATGACGATGTCGTAGCCGGGCGCGCTGACCGTGGCGTACCAGTGCCGGGTGGAGAACCGGGCCCGGCCCCCCAGGTGGGTGACGGCGGTGGCCGCGATGACGCCCGGGTAGGCGGCGGGGTAGGAGACGTGGTTGCCCTTCTGGCCGCCGTTGCCCGCGGAGGCGACGACGGGGATGCCCTTGCCGAGGGCGTACTGGATGGCGGCGTCCTCGCGTGGTTCGGGGTGCGCGGACTCGCTGTCGTCACCCAGCGACATATTGATCACGTCGGCGCCGTGGTCGGCGGCCCAGCGGATGCCGTCGGCGAGCGCCCCCGCCTTCTCGGTGCGGGCCCGCTCGCGCTGGGTGTCGCTGTCTTCGAGGATCACCCGGACCGGCAGGATCTTGGCGGCCGGGGCGAGCCCGAGCACTCCGCTGTCGCGGCCGTTCGGGCCGTGGCCGTGACCCGCGATGATGCTGGCCATGCCGGTGCCGTGCCGGGCCCAGGCGGAGTCGCCCGGCCCGGCGCCGAAGCCGACCAGGTCCTGCTCGGGCAGCACCTGTCCTTCCAGGTCGGGGTGGTTGGCGTCCACACCGGTGTCCAGGACGGCGACCGTGACGCCCTCGCCCTTGGTGGTGCGCCAGGCCTGCTGGGCGTGGACGGCCTGGAGGGCCCACTCCTGGGCACGGAGGGCATCGGCCCGGGCGGGGACGGCGGGCAGTGCGGCGAGCACCGCCGAGGCCAGCGCGAGGGCGGTGCCGCGCCGCACGGACTGCGTCATGACGAGGCCTGCCTTGTCGGAGTCCGGCTGCCGGCCGCCTTGCGGAAGTCCGCCTCGATGCGGTCCGCCAGGTCCTTCGCGTCGTGGCCCAGTCCGGATTCGGCCGGGGCGGTGGTGGCACCGGCCCGGACCGCGGCCTCGGCGGGCTGTGGCGCGGTGAACGTGCGGCCGTCGGCGAAACCGGAGACGGCGTAGACGACGGCCGGGATGTCGGTGAGCACCCGGACGGTCCAGCTGGCCCGCTGGGCGGGCCCGAAGTCCTCGGCCAGGGTGCCCTTGGCCGCGTACGGCAGCGGCATCAGGTCCGTACGGGTGCCCAGGTTCTTGCTGCTGAAGCGGGTGTTGAGCGCCGTCATCGCGGCCGGGGCGGCCTTGGTGGTCTGCGCGCCGACCGTGATGACGGCGCTGCGGGTGGCGTCGACGTAGGTGGCGCGCAGCAGCCGGACACAGCCTGCCGGGGCGAGCGCGGCGGCGAGCCCGGTGTCGTAGGCGCCGGAGCAGCCGGTGTCGGGGGCGACGGCGATCCGGGTCCAGGTGCGGTCGGCGCCTCCGGGGCCGGCGCCCAGGCCTTTGACGGTGCGGGGGAAGAGCGTGTCGACGGGGGTGTCGTGCCAGACGTCGCGGCCCTTGGCGAAGACGGCCTCGGCCGTGGGGGCGGCGCCGGAGGCGTCCCCGGTGAGCCGGCTTCCCGCCGCCGCACCGCCGATGAGGCCGATGCCGAGGATCAGGCAGGCCGCGGCGGTGAGCACCCGGGTGCCGGGGCGGCGGAAGGGGGCGGCCGGTGCGCCGGCCCCGTGCACCGCTCCCGGGCGAGGGAGGGGAGTACGGGGCCACGGCACCGGTGACGGGCGCCCGGCGGCGTGCGCACCGGGGCCGCTCCACAGCTCCTGGCTGCGGGCCAGGTGGAAGGCGGCGGTGTCGCGGAAGGCGGGGGGCTGCGAGGGGCCGGGGGCGGCCGGTCCGGTGGGGGCCGGTCCCGTGGGGGCCGGGGAGCCGGGGGCACGGTCCGGGCGGGGCGGCTGCGGCGCGCCGGCGGCGGGGGGCTGCGCGCGGGGCGGGGCGGCGGGGCGGGGCGGCACGGGGAGCGGGCCGGCGGTGGCCGAGGCGGCGGGCGCGGACGGCGGCAGGGGTGGCATGGGCGGCACCCGGCGCAGCACGGCCGTCTGCGGGTCGTCGGCCGGCCACGCCCCGGGTGCAGCGGCCGCGGCGGGCCGCCGGGGTGGCTCGGGAGGTATGGGCGGGACGGGTTGCGCATCGGCGAATTCCGCGTCGGTGCTCACCCGCGCTCCCCCTTGCGCCGCTGACCTCCGGGCCCGATCCGCAATCGGGGCACGGTGGTTCGTATCCGGACAACACGCCGCTGACCTGCTGGTTGCGGTGTTCGAGTCACTGTAAGCGCTGACGCCGTCGGTGCTCCAACCCATGTCCGCTCTGTCGCAAAGTCCCCTCTACCCGCCGGTAGGGGCACCTCCCCCGGTAGCAGGGCGCCGCCCACGCCCTTTTGGCACGGGGGAAGCTCTGGCAGGCTGCGGGCCATGCCCCCGCAGACAGTCGATACCCCTGACGACACGGCCCCGCACCGGGCCCACCACCCGGCCGGGGAGACCCCGTTCGACCGGGCCACCGCCCATCTCGACGCGCCGCTGGCCGTCGTCGACCTGCAGGCCTTCGACGCCAACGCCGCCGACCTGGTGCGCCGTTCGAAGGGCAAGCCGATCCGGGTGGCGAGCAAGTCGGTGCGCTGCCGGGCGCTGCTGGAGCGGGTGCTGGCGCGCGACGGCTTCGCGGGGATCATGAGTTTCACGCTCGCCGAGTCGCTGTGGCTGGCGCGCTCGGGCTTCCCGGACGTCCTGCTGGCCTATCCGTCGGTGGACCGTGCGGGCTTCGCCGAGCTGACCGGCGACGCGCAGCTCGCGGCCGCGGTGACGGTGATGGTCGACGACCCGGCACAGCTGGATCTGATCGATGCGGCCCGGCCGGCCGGCGGGGCGGGCGAGGAGGTGCGGGTGTGCCTGGAACTCGACACCTCCTACCGGCTGATGGGCGGGAAGGTGCGGGTCGGTGCCCGCCGTTCACCGCTGCGGACGCCCGACCGGCTGGCGGCGCTGGCCCGGACGGTGGTGCGCCGCCCCGGTTTCCGGCTGGTGGGGCTGATGGCGTACGAGGGGCATGTGGCCGGTGTGGGCGACGACGTCGCCGGTAAGCCGGTGTTCTCGCGGGCGATCCGGATGATGCAGGCGGCGGCCCGCAAGGAGCTGGCGCGGCGCCGCTGGGAGGCGGTACGTGCGGTACGGGCGGTGGCACCGCGCCTGGAGTTCGTCAACGGCGGCGGGACCGGCAGTGTGCAGCACACCGCGGCGGAGGCGGCGGTCACCGAGATCGCGGCCGGGTCGGGGCTGTATGTGCCCCGGCTGTTCGACAACTTCCGTTCGTTCAGCGGGCGTCCGGCGGCGCTGTTCGCCCAGCCCGTGGTGCGCCGCCCGGGCCCCGGGGTGGTCACGGTGCTGGGCGGCGGCTATCCGGCGTCAGGGGTCGCGGGTCCCGACCGGCTGCCGGTGCCGTATCTGCCGGCCGGGCTGCGCTACGACCCGCAGGAGGGCCCCGGCGAGGTGCAGACCCCGTTGCTGGGTCCGGCCGCCGACGGGCTGCGGATCGGCGACAAGGTGTGGTTCCGGCATGCGAAGGCCGGTGAACTGTGTGAGCGGTTCGACCAGCTGCAGTTGATCGACGGGGACCGGGTGGTCGACACGGTGCCGACGTACCGGGGGGAGGGGCACACCTTCCTGTGACGGCGCGCCCCCGCCCCGGTGTTCCCCGTCAGCCGTGGATGCGGTCCTGCTGGTCGGGCACGATGCTGCCGTCGGCGCGGCGGACCGGGCCGAGGGTGCCGTCCGGCTGCGTGTAGCCGGTGGTCGCGCACGGGTACGGGTCGGCCTGGCGCTTCTTCGGCTCGATGAACATCGGGTTGACCAGCCAACGGCTGTCGGCGTTGTCGTAGGCCCGGCACATGAGCTCGGGCTTGTTGCGGTTGATCGCCAGATGGGCACCGGTGGCGTCGCCGACGAAGGTGACATCGGTCTCCGCGTCGCCGGCCGCGAAGGCGGGGCGATGCGCCCGGTCCTGCTGCTGCCAGGCCTTGGCGCCCTTGACGCCGTAGATCTCCTGGTTGATCCAGCAGCGCTTGCCGTCCATGTAGGTCAGCACCTCGCCGTGGGTGTCCTTGACGTCGCCGCAGCCCTGGACGCCGGTGGTGAGCTTGCCGTCGTGGACCAGGTTGCGGATGCCGATGAGGTGCTCGCGGTCGATGCCCACACCGGGCGCCCAGGCCCGGACCAGCGGCTCGGCGGACGCGGAGACGATGTAGACGTTGAAGCCGGCCTTCTTGAGGGTGCTGATGAGGTCGCGCTGCTGCTCGTAGTAGCGGACGTAGCCCGCCATCGTGTGCGTGCCGACCTTCTGCTCCGCACCGACCGGCGCGGCGAGGTTCTGGGCGCGGGCGGCGCGGGCGTACGCGGTCAGCCGCGCGGGGCTGTGACCGGCGAACAGCTGGGTGATCCAGACGTATCCGGGGACGGTGCGGCGGTGGTTCCACTCGCCCTCGAACGCGGGCTTGCCGGTGGAGGTCTTGGCGTCCTCGTAGATGTCGAGGATCTCGTCGGTGCAGCCGGTGTCGGTCGACGTCGGCAGCGGACGGCCCGCCGGTACGGAGGTGCCGCAGGCCTTGGTGAGCGCACGGGCGGCGTCCTTGGTCATCCACTTGTTGGTGGCCTGCCAGTCCGCGGGGCGCAGCACCTTGTCGTTGCGCAGCATCCAGGCCAGCGTGGCGTCGGAGATGTCGTTCTTGACGACGGTGTTGTCCCAGTCGAAGGTCGCGACCGGCCGCGCGCCCCCGGAGCCGGAGCAGCTGCCCCGCTCGTCGATCATCTTCTGGAGCTCGGCACGGTTGTCGCCGTACCAGCCCTTGGTCACATGGAGGGTGGGGCAGTGGCGCGGGGCCGGGCCCGCCGTGGCCGTTTGGGCGACGGCGACGCCGCCTCCGGCCATGACTGCGAGGGCAGCACCCGCTGCCGTCCAGCGACGCTTGGTGAGCATGGAACGCACTCCTGTCGAACGAAGAACCGAAGGCGGACGCTAGCGTACGGCGGCCGGGCGTCGCTTGACGTCCGGCCGCCGTGCCGATTGCGCGCAGGTGAACAGCGCGTGTTTACAGGGGAGTCACGTACGCGCCCGCGATACCGCCGTCGACCAGGAATTCGGCGGCGTTGACGAACGAGGAGTCGTCGCTGGCGAGGAAGGCGACGGCGGAGGCGATCTCCTCGGGCTCGGCGAACCGGCCGACGGGGACGTGTACCAGGCGGCGCGCGGCGCGCTCGGGGTCCTTGGCGAACAGCTCCTGCAGCAGCGGGGTGTTGACCGGTCCCGGGCACAGGGCGTTGACCCGGATGCCCTCGCGGGCGAACTGCACGCCCAGTTCACGGGACATGGACAGCACGCCGCCCTTGGAGGCGGTGTAGCTGATCTGCGAGGTGGCGGCGCCCATCACGGCCACGAAGGACGCGGTGTTGATGATGGAGCCACGGCCCTGGTCACGCATGTAGGGCAGGGCGTGCTTGCAGCAGAGGTAGACCGAGGTGAGGTTGACCTCCTGGACGCGCTTCCAGGCATCCAGGCCGGTGGTGAGGATCGAGTCGTCGTCGTCCGGGGAGATCCCGGCGTTGTTGAAGGCGATGTCGACCGAGCCGTAGGTGTCGAAGGCGGCCTTGTACAGCGCCTCGACCTGGTCGGAGTCGGTCACGTCGACCTGGACGAAGAGGCCGCCGACCTCGGCGGCCGCGGCCTTGCCCGCCGTCTCGTCGATGTCGGCACAGACGACGTTGGCGCCTTCGGAGGCCAGTCGGCGGGCGGTGGCCAGGCCGATGCCGCTTCCGGCACCGGTGATCACGGCGGTACGGCCGACGAGGCGGCGGCACACTGCGGTCTGCTCGGTCACTTGGTCTCCTCGGTGCTGATGAAGATGTTCTTGGTCTCGGTGAACGCGGTCAGTGCGTCCGGGCCCAGCTCACGGCCGAGACCGGACTGCTTGAACCCGCCGAAGGGGGTCCAGTAGCGCACGGCGCTGTGGGAGTTGACGGAGAGGTTGCCGGCCGCGACGCCGCGCGAGACCCGCAGGGCGCGGCCGACGTCACGGGTCCACAGCGAGCCGGCCAGGCCGTAGTCGCCGGCGTTGGCGAGCCGGACGGCGTCGGCCTCGTCGTCGAAGGGCAGGACGACGGCGACCGGGCCGAAGATCTCCTCGACGGCCGTACGGTCCTCGGGGCGGCCCTCCAGGACGGTGGCCGGGTACCAGAAGCCCTTGCCGGCGGGCGCCTCGCCGCGGATGGCGGCCGGGGCGTCCTCGGGGACGAAGGACCGTACGCGCTCGCGCTGGGCGGCGGAGATCAGCGGGCCCATCCGGGTGTCCGGGTCGGCCGGGTCGCCGACGGTGAACGCCTTGACCGCGGGCTCCAGCAGCTCCAGGAAGCGGTCGTAGACGGAGCGCTGGACGAGGATGCGGCTGCGGGCGCAGCAGTCCTGGCCGGTGTTGTCGAGGAAGGAGCCGGGGGCGGCGGCCGCCGCGGCCTCGATGTCCGCGTCGGCGAAGACGATGTTGGGGCTCTTGCCGCCGAGTTCCAGGGTGAGCCGCTTGGTCTGCGCCGCGCAGCGGGCGGCGATCTGCCGGCCGGTGGTGGTGGAGCCGGTGAAGACGACCTTGGCGACGCCGGGGTGGTCGACCAGCGCGGTGCCGGTGACCGGCCCCTCGCCGGGCAGCACCTGGAACAGGCCCTCGGGGAGCCCGGCCTCCAGGGCGAGTTCACCGAGCCGGAGTGCGGTGAGCGGGGTGGTCTCGGCGGGCTTGAGGAGAACGGCGTTGCCGGCCGCGAGCGCGGGGGCGGTGCCCCAGGCGGCGATCGGCATCGGGAAGTTCCAGGGCGCGATGACGGCGACCACGCCCAGCGGCTCCTGGACGGTGAGGTTGAGGCCGCCGGCGACCGGGATCTGGGTGCCGGTCAGCCGCTCCACTCCCCCGGCCGCGTAGTGCAGCAGGTCGCGGACGTTGCCCGCTTCCCACCGGGCGTTGCCCAGCGGGTGGCCGGCCTCCTTGAGTTCGAGGGCGGCAAGCGGCTCGATGTGCGCGTCGACGACGTCGGCGAAGCGGCGCAGGATGCGGGCCCGGTCGCCAGGTGCCACCGCGGCCCAGGCCTCCTGGGCGGCCGCGGCCCGGCGGACCGCCGCGTCGACCTCTTCGGGGGAGGTGGTGGGGACGGTGGCCACCACCTCCTCGGTCGCCGGGTTGAGAATCTTCAGCTCGTGCAACACGTGTGGTTCCTTACATGCGCTCGAAGGAGCGGAAGCGCTCCCAGTCCGTGACGGCGGCGTCGTAGGCGTCCTGTTCGACGCGGGCCATGTGGCGGTAGTGGTCGACGACCTCGTCGCCGAACGCGGCCCGGGCGATCGGGCTGCGCTCCCACAGCTCGGCGGCCTCGCGCAGGGTGGTGGGGACATGGGCGGCATCGCCGGTGTAGGCGTTGCCGGTGGTCGCCTCGGGGAGTTCGAGCTCGTGCTCTATGCCGTAGAGCCCGGCCGCGACCATGCCGGCGACCGCGAGGTAGGGGTTCACATCGCCGCCGGGCAGGCGGTTCTCCAGCCGGTGGGCGCGGCCGTGGCCGACCACCCGCAGGGCGCAGGTGCGGTTGTCGGGGCCCCAGGCGACGGCGGTGGGCGCGAAGGAGCCGGGGCGGAAGCGCTTGTAGGAGTTGATGTTGGGCGCGTAGAGGAGCGTGAAGTCCCGCATCGCCGCGACCTGGCCCGCCAGGAAGTGCTGCATGGTCTTCGACATGCCGTACGGGCCGTCGTCGTCGGCCAGCACCGGCCGGCCGTCCTCGTCCTGCAGCGAGAGGTGGATGTGACAGGAGTTGCCCTCGCGCTCGTCGTACTTCGCCATGAAGGTGAGCGACATGCCCTCCTGCGCGGCGATCTCCTTGGCGCCGGTCTTGTAGATGGCGTGCTGGTCGCAGGTGGTGAGCGCCTCGTCGTAGACGAACACGATCTCGTGCTGGCCGAGGTTGCACTCGCCCTTGGCGGACTCGACGGTCATCCCGGCCGCGCCCATCTCGTTGCGGATCCGGCGCAGGACGGGCTCGACCCGGCCGGTGCCGAGGACGGAGTAGTCACCGTTCCACTGGTTGGCGGGGTTCATCTCGCGGTAGCCGCGGGACCAGGCGTCCTCGTAGGAGTCCTTGAAGAGCATGAATTCCAGCTCGGTGCCGGCGTAGGCGCTCCAGCCGCGCTCGGCGAGCCGGTCGAGCTGGCGGCGCAGGATCTGCCGGGGCGAGGCGGCGACCGGGGAGCGGTCGTGCCAGGCGAGGTCGGCGGTGATCAGGGCGGTGCCGGGGTTCCAGGGGGTGCGGCGCAGCGTGCCGGGGTCGCCGTGCATGGCGAAGTCGCCGTAGCCGCGCTCCCAGGAGGACATTGCGTAGCCCTCGACGGTGTTGAGGTCGACGTCGACGGCGAGAAGGTAGTTGCAGCCCTCCGTGCCGTGGTCGAGGACGGTGTCGAGGAAGTACCGGGCCGCGAACCGCTTGCCCTGGAGCCTGCCTTGCATATCGGTGAAGGCGAGGACGACAGTGTCGATCTCCCCGGCGTCGACGAGGACCCTGAGCTCCTCGACGGAGAGTGGGGGCGTGCGGTCTGCCACGGTGTTGCCTCCTGTCACTGCATCCGGAGGTCATAAGGTAGGCACACGAACCATTGATTGGGAAGGGGTATCGATGGACGGTGCGGCGGACCGGCTGGCACCCGTGCTGCGACCGGTGCGGGCGGGCAACGGTTTCGAGGAGGCGCTGGAGCAGATACTCCAGGTCGTCCGGCTCGGCCTGGTACCCCAGGGCGAACGGCTGCCCGCCGAGCGCGAGTTGGCCGAGCGGCTGCAGATCAGCCGGGTCACCCTGCGCGAGGTGCTGAAGGTGCTGCAGGACGAGGGCCTGGTGGAGAGCCGGCGCGGGCGCTACGGCGGCACCTTCGTGCGGACGCGCACGGACAATCCCGGCGAGGCGGAGCTGCGCCGCAGGATCGGGAAGACCGACGTCGAGGACACCCTGCGCTTCCGGGAGGTGCTGGAGGTGGGCGCGGCCGGGCTGTGCGCGGCCCACGGACTCGATGACCAGCAGAGCGACCGGCTGCGGGCGGCGCTCGCGGCCACCCAGGACGCACCGCTCGCCGACTACCGCCGACGCGACACCCTGCTGCACCTGACCCTCGCGGAGCTGTCCGGGTCGGCGTCGCTGGCGGCGCAGTACGCGGCGGTGCGGGCGCGGGTGAATGAGCTCCTGGACTGCATTCCGCTGCTGGTGCGGAACCTGGAGCACTCCCAGACCCAGCACACGGCGCTGGTGGAGGCGGTGCTGGAGGGCGATGCGGACGGTGCGCGCGAGGTGATGCGCGAGCACTGCTGCGGAACCGCGGCGCTGCTGCGGGGATTCCTGACCGCCCCCTCCCCCTGACCGCACCGTCACCCTGAGCGCCCGCCCGGGAACCGTGCGCGCGCGTTCACCATTCTTTTACGTACAGGTCTTGCGCCGAGGCGACCCGCCAGCAAAGGTATGCGGCTAAACCTTTGCTCGTTATCCCCTCGGCGAGGCAGGAGCGGCTCATGGCCGACAGCACGGAATCGCAGACCGCACCGCCCACCGCGTCCCCGGGCGGCGGCTCTCCGGACGGCGGCGCATCATCCGACGAGAGCTATCTGGAACGGCGGACGCTGCGCCGCGGCAGCGCGGGGCCCCTGCTGCTGACCGGCCTGGGCGTGGCCTATGTCGTCTCCGGCGACTTCTCGGGATGGAACAACGGTCTGGCGCAGGGCGGCTTCGGCGGCCTGGCCATCGCCGCCGTCCTGATGGGCCTGATGTACACCTGTCTGGTCTTCGCGCTGGCGGAGCTGGCCTCGATCCTGCCGACCGCCGGCGGCGGCTACGGCTTCGCCCGGCGCGCCCTGGGCACCTGGGGCGGCTTCCTGACCGGCACCGCCATCCTCATCGAATACGTACTGGCGCCCGCCGCGATCTCCATCTTCATCGGTGACTACGTCGAATCGCTCGGCCTCTTCGGCCTGCACTCCAGCTGGCCGGTCTATCTCGCCTGCTTCGCGATCTTCATCGGGATCCATCTGTGGGGCGTGGGCGAGGCGCTGCGCTTCAGCCTGATCGTCACCGCCATAGCGGTCGCCGCGATCATCGTCTTCGCGATCGCCGCCCTGACCGACTTCCATGTGGACACGCTCAACGACATCCCCGTCAAGGCCGGTGCCTTCGGGGCCAACTCCTGGCTGCCGTTCGGCATTCTGGGGATCTGGGCGGCCTTCCCGTTCGGCATGTGGTTCTTCCTCGGCGTCGAGGGCGTACCGCTGGCGGCCGAGGAGACCAAGGACCCGGCCCGGTCGCTGCCCAAGGCGATGGCCGCCGCGATGGGCATCCTGCTGGTGCTGGCGCTGATCACCTTTGTCGCCGCCACCGGGGCACGCGGCTCGACGGCGATCCAGTCGGTGGGCGACCCGCTGGTCCAGGCGCTGCAGCCGCACGGCGCGCCGACCACCGTCAGCCGGATCGTCAACTACGCGGGGCTCGCGGGCCTGGTGGCGTCCTTCTTCTCCCTCATCTTCGCCGGTTCCCGCCAGCTCTTCGCGCTCTCCCGCGCCGGCTACCTGCCCCGCTTCCTCTCCCTGACCAGCCGCCGCAAGGCCCCCTACCTGGGACTGCTGGTGCCCGGGGCGCTGGGCTTCGCGCTCGCCGCGGCCACCGGGGACGGCGCCCGGATGCTCAATGTCGCGGTTTTCGGCGCCACCATCTCCTACGCGCTGATGGCGCTCTCGCACCTCGTGCTGCGCCGCCGCGAACCCGGGCTGCCCCGCCCGTACCGCACCCCCGGCGGCATGCTGACCTCGTCCGTCGCGTTCGTCCTGGCCTGCTCGGCGCTGGCGGCGACGTTCCTGGTCGACGAGGAAGCCGCCTTCATCGCCCTCGGCGTCTACGTCGTGGCGCTCGCCTACTTCGCCTTCTACTCCCGCCACCGGCTGGTGGCCGCGGCGCCCGAGGAGGAGTTCGCGGCGCTCGCGGCGGCGGAGGCGGAGCTCGAACGCGACTGACCGGCACCCCCGGGACGCAGCCATGGCCGGCCGGGCACCCCGGCCGGCCCCATCCGTCCCCGCACGTCCGCACTCACTCACGCGCCCCCATCCCCCACCGACTCACGGAGGACCGCACCCCATGTCCCAGCCCCTCATCGGCATCAGCACGTACCAGGAAGAGGCCCGGTGGGGGGTGTGGGCCCTGCCCGCCGCGCTGGTACCCGCCGGTTATCCGAAGCTGGTGCAGCGCTCGGGCGGGCTGGCCGCGCTGCTGCCACCGGGCGATCCGGACACGGCGGCCGCGGCCGTGGCCCGCCTGGACGGGCTGGTGATCGCCGGCGGCGCGGATGTGCAGCCGGCGCGCTACGGCGCGGAGCCGCACCCCAGGACCGGTCCGCCCGCCCTGGACCGGGACGCCTGGGAACTGGCCCTGATCGAGGCCGCCTTGGCGGGCGGCGTACCGCTGCTGGGCATCTGCCGCGGCCTCCAGCTGCTGAACGTGGTCCTGGGCGGCACCCTCGTCCAGCACCTCGACGGGCATGCCGGCGCCCCCGGCGTCTTCGACCGGCACGACATCAAACCGGTCCCCGGGACGCTGCTGGGCCGGACGCTGCCCGAGCCGGTCTCCGTGCCGACCTATCATCACCAGGCCGTGGACCGGATCGGCCGCGGGCTGGTGCCGTCCGCCTACGCGGAGGACGGCACCATCGAGGCGGTGGAACTCCCGGGCGCGTACGGCTTCACCCTGGCGGTGCAGTGGCACCCGGAGGCCGGGGACGACACCCGCGTGATGGAGGCCCTGGTGGCGGCCGCGCGCGAGGCATCCGCCGCCACGTGACGGGGGCGTGCCGGGCCGTCGCCGGCCCGCGGGCCCGGCACGTTCAGGACGCCCCACGGGCCCGGCACCCCCAAGGCGCCCCACGAGCCCGGCACGCTCAAGGTGCCCCGTGCGCCCGGCACGCTCAGGACGCCGCGCGGGTCAGCCCCAGCAACTCGCGGGCCGGGCCCGCCGGCCGCTGACCGGCGGGCCACACGGCCCGCAGCTCCCGGCCGAGCCGCAGCTCCCGCACCGGAATCTCGACCAGCCGGCGCGCGGTCAGCTCCTCCCCGACCGCGAGTTCACTGAGCACGGACGGTGCCGCCTCGCTCACCACGGCCGCCTTCACCGCGGTGGTCGAGGCGAGTTCGAGGAGCGGTTCGGCCAGCCCGCCGTGCCGGGCGAGCGCCGCATCCAGCACCTGGCGGGTTCCCGAGCCCCGCTCGCGCAGGATCAGCGGGGTGGCGGCGAGTTCGGCGACGGTCAGCTCCCCCCGGCGCCGCGCCCACGGGTGCGACGGTGCGGCGACCACGACCAGCCGGTCCTGCCCGATGACCGTCCCGTCCAGCCCCGCCGGCACCTGCAGCCCCTCCACGAAGCCGAGATCCGCTTCCCCGCCCAGCAGCCGCTCGGCCACCGCGCCGGAATTGCCCGCCAGCAGCGATACGGCGGTCCCGGGCCGCCGCGCGCGCAGGGCGATCAGCCACCCCGGCAGCAGATACTCGGCGATGGTCATGCTGGCCGCGACCCGCAGCCTTGAATCGCGCTGCCCCCGCAGCGCCTGCGCACCGGCGTCGAAGGCCTCGGCGGCCTCCACCACCCGGCGCGCCCAGTCCGTCACCAGGGCCCCGGCATCCGTCAACCGGGAACCGCGCGGCGAGCGTTCGACCAGCGCCACTCCCAACTGCCGCTCCATCGAGCGGATACGGCTGCTGGCGGCAGGCTGGGAGATGCCCCGCGCCCGGGCGGCCCGCCCCAGGCTCCCGAGCCGGGCGACGGCGAGCAGCAGCTCCAGCGCACCGAGGTCCGGGACCCGGTGCGCCAGCGAAACGGCGGCGGGCCCGGTCTCACCACTCATAAGTCCCCCTGCACATAACCCCAGCTTATGCCCTCATAGACACGAGGTCCCTGGTGGCGGCCGTAGCGGGCGCCGACGCTGTTCCCATGGCATCTCTCGCGCAAGCACCTTCCCGCCCCGGCACCGCCGCCGGGACCGGCCCCGGCACCCCCGATACCGCACCCTCGGTCCGTCATCTCGGGCCGAACTGGTACGCCGCCGTCATGGGCACCGCGATCGTCGCCAACGCCGGCACGGTCCTGCCGCTCACCGCCCCCGGCCTGCACACCGCCTTCCAGGCCGTCTGGGCGCTGTCGGCGCTGATGCTGCTGATGCTGCTGGCCGCGCGGGCCGTGCACTGGGCGCGGCACGGCGACCAGGCGCGCCGCCAGCTGCTCGACCCGGCCGTCGCCCCCTTCTACGGATGTCTGGCCATGGCCCTGCTGGCGGTCGGCGGCGGCACGCTCGCCGTGGGCCGGGACGTCATCGGCGAACCGGCCGCGGTGGCGGCCGACGCCACCCTGTGGATCCTGGGCACCCTCGTCGGCCTCACCTGCGCCGCCGGGATCCCGTACCTGATGGTGGCCCGGCACCGCATCGAGCCGGGCAGTGCCTCTCCCGTCTGGCTGCTGCCGCTGGTCGCTCCCATGGTGTCGGCGGCACTGGGCCCGGCCCTCGTGCCGTATCTGCCGGCCGGCCAGTGGCGGACGGCGCTGCTGTTCGCCTGCTACGCGCTGTTCGGCATGTCGCTGCTGGCCACGCTGCTCGTCCTGCCGCTCGTGCTGTCCCGGCTGATCCACCACGGCCCGCTCCCCCTCGCGCTCACCCCGACCCTGTTCCTCGTCCTGGGCCCCCTGGGGCAGTCCACCACCGCGGTGGCCAACCTCGCCCACGCCGCACCGGGCGTCGTGGACGCCTCTTCCGCGCACGCCATGGACGCCTTCGCGGTGCTCTACGGCGTCCCGGTCATGGGCTTCGCCCTCCTCTGGCTGGCGATCGCCACCGCGCTGGTGGTGCGCGCCGTCCGCAACGGCATGGGTTTCGCGATGACCTGGTGGGGCTTCACGTTCCCGCTCGGGACCTGCGTCACGGGCGCGGCGGGGCTGGCCCGGCGCACCGGTCTGACCGCCTTCGACTGGCTCGCGGTGGGCCTGTTCGCGCTCCTTGTGACGGCCGTGGCGGTGGCCGCGACCCGGACCGCCGCCGGCCTGGCCCGCGGCCGCCTGCTCGCGCCGCCCCGGCCGGTCACCTCGTAGGGCGTCTGCCTCAGCCGTCGTGCGCCGCGCGACCACCCAGCCGTCGTACGCCGCCCCTCACCCGGCCGCGGCCAGGGCCGCACGCTCCCTCACCGCGCCGCGGCCAAGGCCCCGGACAGTTCCGCCGGAGCGCGTACCAGGGACGGCCCGTACCAGGTCAGATACCGGCCGCTGACCAGCGCGGCGGGCAGGCCCGGGAACGCCTCGGGACCGTCCTCGGCGCTGAAGCGGTACGGCTCGTCGGGCAGCACCACGAGGTCGGCGCCGCAGGCCAGGAGCGCGTCGAGCGGGATACGGGGGTAGCGGTCGGCATGGTCCGCGTAGCGATGGCGGACGCCCAGCCGGGCCAGGAGGTCGCCGGCGAAGGTGTCCCGGCCCAGCACCATCCACGGGCGTCGCCAGACGGGCACCACCGCCGTCCTTCCCCGAGCTCTCAACTCCGTTCGAGCAGGGGAGACCCCACTCGCCGCCGGGACCGGCAGCTCGCGCCAGGCGGCCTCGGCGGCGTCCAGCCACGGGGGCCGGGCCAGCCCGCAGCCGTGGACGAGGACCCGCTCCAGCTCCCGGAACGCCTGCGGCAGGGTCCGTACCTCGGTGACCAGCACCGCGATCCCGGCGGCGCGCAGCGCGGCGAGATCCGGCTCCCGGTTCTCCTCCTCGTTGGCGAGCACCAGGTCGGGGGCGAGGGCGGCGATCCGCTCGGTGTCCGGGTTCTTGGTGCCGCCGATGCGGACGACATCGAGCCCGGCCGGCTCGCTGCACCAGTCGGTGGCCCCCACCAGCAGGCCGGGGGCGGTGCGGGCGACCGCCTCCGTCAGCGAGGGCACGAGGGAGACCACGCGGCGCGGCGGAGTGCGGCTCATCATGGCGCCAGCCTCGCACGGACCGGCCGGAAACGGCCGAGCCCCGCCACCGAAGGATCCGGTGGCGGGGCTCGCCGCACTGACGTGGGCGCCGAGGGCGGGATTACTTCACGGGTGCCATCTTGTCGACGATGCCCGGATGGGCATCGATCCACTTCTGGACGCCCTTGTTCTCGTTGCCCTTGCCGGCCGCCTGGATGTCCTTCTCCAGGCTGCCGAGCTCATCGGAGCTCATCTTCCAGTTCTTCAACCAGCGGTGGAACTCCGGGAACTTGTCCGGGAAGCTCTTGTTGCCGATCGTCTTGATCTGGTTGTTGGCACCCCAGGTGCCCTGGGGGTCCTTGAGCTTGGTGAGGTGGTACTTGCTGTACGCCCAGTGCGGGGACCACAGGACCACCGCGATGGGCTCCTTCTTGGCGTAGGCCCGCTCCAGCTCGGTGAGCATGGCGCTGGTCCCGGCCTCGGTGACGTCGAAGCCGTCCAGGCCGTACGCGGGAGACACCACGCTCTTGAGGCGCTTCATCTCGCCGGTGCCCGGCTCGATACCGATGATCTTTCCGCCGAAGGTGTCCTTGTGCTTGCGCAGGTCGTCCAGGGTCTTCACGCCCTTGACGTAGGACGGTACGGCGATCTCCAGGGAGGTCTTGTCGTACCAGGCCCCGACATCGACGAGATCGTTCTTGTACTTGTCCCAGTACTGCTTCTGCGCCACCGGAAGCCAGGCGTCGGTCTCGACATCGATCTGTCCCGTCGACAACCCGGTCCACATCGGGCCGACATCGAGGTTCTGCAGCTTGGGCTTGTAGCCCCGCTTCTCCAGGATGTTCTTCCAGAGGTAGGTGGTGGCGATGCCCTCGTCCCACGCCGGGTAGCCCATGGTCGGAGTCTTGCCCGCGTCCTTGCCCTTGGCGTACTGGGCCTTGGCGGACGGCGCCAGCTTGTTGACCAGGCCCGGGTGCTGCTTGAGCCAGGCGCGGACGCCCTCCTGCTCATGCCCGGTACCGGCGTTCTTGACCGCGCTCTCGAGGCTGGTGAGCTGCTTCTCGTCCAGGTGGAAGTTCTTCATCCAGCCGGCGACCTGCGGCTCGTCGTGGGAGAAGCCCTTGCGGCCCAGCATGTGCAGGCTGTCCCCGGAGCCGAAGGAGCCCTTGGGGTCCTTGAGCTTGGTCAGCTTGTACTTGTCGTAGGCCCAGTGCGGCGACCACAGCGTGACGGCGATCGGCTTCTTGTCGTGGATCGAGCGGTCCAGCTCGGTGAGCATGGACGAGGTGCTGGACTCCATGACCTTGTACTCGCCGCCCAGGCCGTAATCCTTGAGGACCTTGTCCTTGAGGATCTTCATCTCGCCCGCGCCCGGCTCGATCCCGGTGATCTTGCCGCCGAAGGTGCCGCCCTTGCCCTTGAGGTCGTCCAGGGTCTTGACGTCCTTCATGTAGGACGGGACCGCGATCTCCAGCGAGGTCTTGTCGTACCAGGCGCCCAGGTCCTCGAGCTTGTCCTTGTACTTCTTCCAGTACTCCGCGTGGGTCGTCGGCAGCCAGGCGTTGGTCTGGACGTCGATGTCACCGCGGGCCTGGCCGGTGAAGAGCGGGCCGGCGTCCAGGGCCTGGGCCCGGGGCTTGTAGCCGCGCTGTTCGAGGATCTCCTTCCACAGGAAGGTCGTGGCCTTGCCCTCGTCCCAGTTGACGTAGCCGAGGCTGATCGGCCGGCCGTTGCCGTCGGTGCCGCCCGCGCCGCCGCCCTTGTCCTTGCCGACGACGCTCATCCCGCCGGCGATCAGCGCGAGCACGACCACGGCGACCGTCGCCAGCGAGGTCGCGGGCTTCCACCGGAGGAACTTCAGGCCGCCGAGCGCGGCCTGCGCCTTGGCCAGCGCGCGCCGGCCCAGCGGGGAGACCCGCTGGTTGAGCGCACTGGTCATCCGGTCCAGGTACACCGCGAGGATGACGACCGCGAGACCGCCCTCCGCGCCCAGCTTCACGTCGACCGAGCTGAGCGAGAGGTAGACGGTGCCGCCGAGACCGGCACCGCCGACCATGCCGGCGATGACGACCATGGACAGCGCCAGCATGATGACCTGGTTGATGCCGGCCATGATCGTCGGCAGCGCGAGCGGCAGCTGTACGCGGAAGAGCGTGCGCCGCGGATGGGTACCGAACGCGTCGGCGGCCTCGACCAGTTCACCGTCGACCTGCCGGATGCCCAGTTCGGTCATGCGGACCGCGGGCGGCATGGAGAAGACGATGGTGGACACGATGCCGGGGACGGCGCCCAGGCCGAAGAAGAGGATGCCGGGGATCAGGTAGACCATCGCGGGCATCGTCTGCATCAGGTCCAGTACCGGACGCACCGCCCCGCTGACGGCACGGTTGCGGGCCGCCCAGATACCGAGGGGGACGGCGACCGCGACCGTGATGATGCAGGCCACCAGCACCAGCGAGAGCGACTGCATGGTCTGGTGCCACTGCTCGATGGAATCGATCAGGGCGAAGCCGAGGAAGGTCAGCACGGCGGCCGGCAGACCCCGCAGCCACCAGGCGATCACCGCGAAAATGCCCGTCAGGAGCAGCGGCGTGGGGCCGGAGAGGACCGTGAGGATGCCGTCGTAGAAGCCGCCCAGCACGGTCGTGACGAAGTGGAAAAGCCACTCGGCGTGGTCCCGCAGCCATTCGACCAGGCTGTCGGCCCAACTGCCTATCGGGATCCTAGGCACCGGCGTTCACCTTGTCCTCGGGGTCGTGGTCCGTGGACGTGTTCCCGGACGCGGGCTCGGAGGTGGGCTCGGAGGTCTTCGCCACCGGTGTCTTCCCGGCCGGGGTCTTCTCCACCGAGGCCTTCTCCGTGGCCGTCTGGCCGTCGGCCTCGGCCGGGACGGGGCCGGCCGGGGCCGGGCTCTGCTCCGCGGCCTCCCCGAGGACGGCCAGCAGCCGCTCGGCCGTGACGGCCCCGGCCAAAGTGCCCTGCTCATCGGTCACGGCGACCGGAACGCTGCTGGTCGAACAGGGCGTGAACAGCTCGACCAGTGGGGTGTCGACCCCGACCGTGGCGGGGGCCGCGGCCCGGAACTCCGCCGCGGTGGTGAGCTTCTTGCCCTCCGGGGTCGTGGCGCCGAGCACGGTCCCGACCTCGGTCATGATCGCGCCCGCGGTCAGTACCCGGGTGCGGTCCACGTCCTGGGTGAAGGAGGCGACATAGTCGTTGGCCGGTGTGACGAGGATGTCCTCGGCACTGCCGATCTGCACGATCCGGCCGTCGCGCATCACGGCGATCCGGTCGCCGAGCCGCATGGCCTCGTTCAGGTCGTGGGTGATGAAGACGATGGTCTTCTTCAGCGACTTCTGCAGCTCCAGCAGCTGGTCCTGCATATCGCGGCGGATCAGCGGGTCGAGTGCGCTGAAGGACTCGTCCATCAGCAGCAGATCGGCGTTGGTGGCCAGCGCACGGGCCAGTCCCACGCGCTGCTGCATACCGCCGGACAGCTCGTCGGGCCAGGACTTCTCCCAGCCCTTGAGCCCGGTGAGTTCCAGCGCTTCGGTGGCACGCGCGGTGCGCTCGGCGCGCGGTACGCCCTGCACTTCGAGGCCGTAGGCGGCGTTCTCCAGCACGCTGCGGTGCGGGAAGAGCGCGAAGTGCTGGAAGACCATGGAGATCTTCTGGGAGCGGACCTTGCGCAGCTCCTTGTCGCTGAGCGACGTCAGGTCCTGGCCGTCGAAACGGACGGTTCCCGAGGTCGGCTCCAGCAGCCCGTTGAGCGTGCGCAACAGGGTGGACTTGCCCGATCCGGACAGACCCATGACGACGAATATCTGGCCCTCGTCGACCTCGATCGAGGCGTCGATCACCGCGGCGGTGGTGCCTTCAGCCCGCAGCTCCTCCCGGTCGGCGCCAGCTTCGAGCTTGCGGACCGCGTCCTCGGGTCGTCTGCCGAACACCTTGTACAGATGCTCGGCTTGCAGCCTGGCCACATATGCCTCTCTTGTCGATTGAGGGACGACCTGCCACCCCCGTAGCCAGGTCGTGGAGCGGCACGGGTTCCGCCCGCCTTTACCGGTCGAAAGGTTGAATCTCGACCGGGTCCACTCCGGTTGCGCGTCTGCCCTTCTTTATCTGGCTCAAACAAGTCAGTGATTCAACTCACATCCGCGTGACGTATGGGGCATACGGCAAGATGCGGGATGTGACTCGACGCCTGATGCTCCTCGACACCGCCTCTCTCTACTTCCGCGCCTATTTCGGGGTACCGGAATCAGTCAAGGCCCCGGACGGCACCCCGGTGAACGCGGTGCGCGGCCTGCTGGACTTCATCGCCCGGCTCGTCCAGGACCACCACCCCGACGACCTGGTCGCCTGCATGGACTTCGACTGGCGCCCGCAGTGGCGGGTCGATCTGATCCCCTCGTACAAGGCGCACCGGGTCGCCGAGGAAGCCCCGGCCGGCTCCGCGGAGCCCGACGAGGAGGAGATCCCCGACACCCTCTCGCCGCAGGTCCCGGTCATCGAGGACGTCCTGGACGCCCTGGGCATCGCCCGCATCGGGGCGGCCGGCTACGAGGCCGACGACGTCATCGGCACCCTGACCGCACAGGCGAAGGGCCCCGTGGACATCGTCACCGGCGACCGCGACCTCTTCCAGCTCGTCGACGACCGGCGCGGCATCCGCATCCTCTATCCGCTCAAGGGCGTCGGCACCCTCCAGGTCACCGACGAGGCCCTGTTGCGCGAGAAGTACGGGGTGGACGGCCCCGGTTACGCCGATCTGGCGCTGCTGCGCGGCGACCCCAGCGACGGCCTGCCCGGCGTACCGGGCATCGGCGAGAAGACCGCCGCCAAACTGCTGGCCACCTACGGCGACCTGGCCGGCATCCTGGCCGCCGCCGACGACCCGGCCTCGAAGGTGACCCCCGCCCAGCGCAAGCGGCTGCTGGAGGCCCGCCCCTATCTGGCCGTCGCCCCCAAGGTCGTGAAGGTGGCCGCCGACGTGCCCGTCCCCGCCGTCGACCACACCCTGCCGGCCGAACCGGCCGACCCCGAGCGCCTGGAGGCGCTGGCCGCCCAATGGGGCCTCGGCGGCGCCCTGCAGCGCCTGCTCCTCACCCTCCGCCGCTGACACCTGTTAGGTTAGGTAAACCTAATAAATCACGCATCAGGGGAGATTGCCGTGGCAGCAGAGCGTCCGTCCCGCAAGAAGCCCACCCTGCACCGCGCCCGGGTGGAGCGCACCGAGCAGCTCACCCCGCACATGGTCCGCGTGGTGCTGGGCGGTGACGGGCTGGCGGAGTTCACGTCAGGCGAATACTCCGACCATTACGTGAAGCTGGTCTTTCCGCTGCCCGGCGTCAGCTACCCCGAGCCGTTCGACATCGCGCAGATCCGCGCCGACTTCCCGCGCGACCAGTGGCCCAGCACCCGTACCTACACCGTGCGCGCCTGGGATGCCGGAACCCGCGAGCTGACCGTGGACTTCGTGGTGCACGGCGACGAGGGCCTGGCCGGGCCGTGGGCGGCCGCGGCGAAGCCCGGCCAGGAGATCTTCCTGCTGGGCCCCGGCGGCGCCTACGTCCCCGAGGCGAGCGCCGACTGGCACCTGCTGGCGGGCGACGAGAGCGCGCTGCCGGCCATCGCGGCCTCCCTGGCCCGGATGCCCGCGGGGGTGCCGGTGCACGCCTTCATCGAGGTGGCGGGCCCGGAGGAGCGTCAGGAACTGGAGGTACCGCCCGGTGCCGAGGTCACCTGGCTCTACCGGGGTGCCGCGCCGGTCGGCCGTGAACTGGTCGCCGCCGTACGGGCGCTGGAGTTCCCGGCCGGCCGGGTCCAGGCGTTCGTGCACGGCGAGGCCGGGTTCGTGAAGGAGCTGCGCCATCTGCTCCGCGTCGAGCACGCGGTCCCCCGTGAGGCCCTGTCCGTCTCCGGCTACTGGCGCACCGGCCACAACGAGGACGGCTGGCAGGCCGCCAAGCGCGACTGGAACCAGCAGGTCGAGGCCGAACAGGAGTCAGCGCCGGCCACGGCCTCCTGACGCCCTGCCCGGTCTTCCGGGCGAGTGCGGACGGCGCCGCACCCCTCCGAACGGGGGTGCGGCGCCGTCGCACTGCCGGGCCGGTCCGGCCCTGCCGCTCAGCCCACCGACGAATACGCCACCACGCCGCGCAGCACACCGTCCATGGCCTTGCGGGCGGTACGCGCCACCGTGCCCCCGGGCGGGGCGGCCGCGGCGATCTGGCCGAGGACGTCGACCAGCTGCTTGCACCAGCGGACGAAGTCACCGGCGGGCATCTCCGCCTCCCGCAGGACCTCGTCGAGGCCGAAGCCGGAGGCCCAGCGGTACGCGGCCCAGGCGAAGCCGAGGTCCGGCTCGCGCTGACCGACGCCCTCCGCCTGGTTGATCTTGTGGTCCTCCTCCAGGGCGTCCAGCCGGCCCCAGATGCGGACCATCTCGCCCAGCGCGTCCCTGGCCTTGCCGGCCGGCAGCTTGGGTGCCACCGCGTCGTCCGCCTGCCGTGCCTCGTACACCAGCGCCGAGGCGCAGGCCGCCAGCTCCGCCGGGCCCAGGCCCTCCCAGACCCCCTCGCGCAGGCATTCGCTCGCCAGCAGATCCAGCTCGCCGTAGAGCCGGGCCAGGCGGCGGCCCTCGTCCGTGACCGTGTCGCCCTCGAGGTAGTCCAGCTCGGTCAGCAGGGCGCAGATCCGGTCGAAGGTACGGGCGATGGTGTTCGTCCGCCCCTCGATCCGGCGCTCCAACTGGCGGGTGTCGCGCAGCAGCCGGTGATAGCGCTCCGCCCAGCGGGCGTGGTCCTCGCGCTCGGCACAGCCATGGCAGGGGTGCGCCCGGATCTCCGTCCGCAGCCGGGAGATCTCACGGTCGTCGGCCGCCGCCGAGCGGGGCTTGCGGTGCCGCGACGGCACCCGGTGTCCTGCCTTCGTCCGCAGCGCCGAGGCCAGATCGCGGCGCGACTGCGGGCTGCGGGCGTTGAAGGACTTGGGGATCCGCATCCGGTCCAGCGCCTCGACCGGCACCGGGAAGTCGATCGACCCCAGCCGCTTGACCTGCCGCTCGGCGGTCAGCACCAGCGGACGCGGGCCGTCCTGCGCCTCGAAGCCGCGATGGCCGTTGGTCCGGCCCGACGGCATACCGGGGTCGAGGACCAGCGCGAGGCCCGCGTATTTGCCGGTCGGCACATGGATGACGTCGCCGGGCTTCAGCTTCTCCAGCGCCGCCGCGGCCGCCACCCGCCGCTGAGCCGCGCCCTGCTTGGCCAGCTCCGTCTCCCGCTCCTTCAGCTCCCGCCGCAGCCGGGAGTACTCCTCGAAGTCGCCGAGATGGCAGGTCATCGAGCCGCGGTAGCCCTCCAGCCCCTCCTCGTTCTTCTGCACCTGCCGCGAGATCCCGACCACCGACTTGTCGGCCTGGAACTGCGCGAAGGACATCTCCAGCAGCTCCCGCGAACGGTGCCTGCCGAACTGCGAGACGAGGTTGACCGCCATGTTGTACGACGGCTTGAAGGAGGACCGCAGCGGATACGTACGCGTCCCGGCGAGCCCGGCCAGCGCGCCCGGGTTCATCCCCCGCTGCCACAGCACCACCGCATGGCCCTCGATGTCGATCCCGCGGCGACCGGCGCGGCCGGTCAGCTGGGTGTACTCACCGGGGGTGATGTCGGCGTGCTGCTCGCCGTTCCACTTCACCAGCTTTTCCAACACCACGGAACGCGCGGGCATGTTGATGCCCAGCGCCAGCGTCTCGGTGGCGAAGACGGCCTTGACCAGACCCCTGACGAACAGCTCCTCGACGACCTCCTTGAACGTCGGCAGCATGCCGGCGTGGTGCGCCGCGATGCCCCGTTCCAAGCCCTCCAGCCACTCGAAGTAGCCCAGCACATGGAGGTCGTCGTCCGGGATGCCGGCCGTCCGCGCCTCCACTATGCGGCGGACCTCCTCACGGCCCTCCTGGTCGTTGAGCCGCAGGCCCGAATACAGGCACTGCTGGACGGCGGACTCGCAGCCGGCGCGGCTGAAGATGAAGGTGATCGCGGGCAGCAGGCCTTCGTTGTCGAGGCGGTCGATGACCTCGGGCCGGCCGGGCGTCCAGATCCGGGCACGCTGGCGCCGCTCGCGCTCACGGTCCGCCTCGCGCAGATTGCGGCCCCGGCGCTTGTCCCGGCCGAACGTCGGCCGGCTGTTCTCCATCCGCGCCAGCCGCTCCAGATCGGGATTGACCTCGCGGCGGCCGCCGCTCTGCCCGTCCCGCTCCTCGAACAGGTCGTATATCCGGCGGCCCGCGAGGACGTGCTGCCACAGCGGCACCGGGCGGTGCTCGGAGACGATCACGGCCGTGTCACCACGGACGGTGTCCAGCCAGTCGCCGAACTCCTCGGCGTTGGAGACCGTCGCCGACAGTGACACCAGCGTCACCGATTCGGGCAGATGGATGATCACCTCTTCCCAGACGGCGCCACGGAAGCGGTCGGAGAGGTAGTGCACCTCGTCCATCACCACATAGCCGAGGCCGACCAGCGACTGGGAGCCGGCATAGAGCATGTTCCGCAGCACTTCGGTGGTCATCACGACCACCGGAGCCTCGGAGTTGACACTGTTGTCGCCGGTCAGCAGACCGACCTTCTCGGCGCCGTACCGCTTCACCAGATCCTGGTACTTCTGGTTGGACAGCGCCTTGATGGGCGTGGTGTAGAAGCATTTTCGGCCCTGCTCCAGGGCCAGGTGGACGGCGAATTCGCCGACGATCGTCTTTCCGGATCCGGTAGGGGCCGCGACCAGCACGCCCTTGCCGGCCTCCAGGGCCTGGCACGCCTCGACCTGGAACGGGTCCAGCCCGAAGTCGTACATCTCTCGGAAAGGGGCGAGTGCGGTGGCCTGCTCGGCCGCCCGGAGCTTGGCGGCGGCATAGCGCTCAGCAGGGGACATGTCCTCGGTCATCGTGCTTACGAGCCTACCGGCCACCTCTGACAACGACCGGATCTTTATGGCGGCCCTTTACCGAACGGGCACCGGCAGCGCCGTGCGGCGCCGCAGGGACGGGCGCCGGGGCGGGCCGGAAGCGGCCCCTCACGACGAACGGCCCCCGGCTCATGGAGCACGGGGACCGTCACCCGCCGGCCAGGGCGGCGTGCCAAGTCAGGTAACCGGCCGTCACGTCACGTCGTCGTACCCTCCACGGGCCCGCGTCTCGCCGTCGGCCGCCTCACCGCTCGCCTGTTCCGGCAGCATCCGGCCGGAGGAGACCGGCTCGATCTCACCGACCCCGGAAGGCGTCAGATCGAGCTCCGAGGCCTCGTCGTCGCTCAGCTCCGTGTCCGGGTTGCCCCGCCTGCGGCGGCGGTCGTTGACCAGACAGATGCCGACGGCGCCGAAGTACAGCACCACGATCGGAGCCGCCAGCAGCCCCATGGTCAGCGGGTCACCGGTCGGGGTGGCGATGGCCGCGAAGACCGTGATGCCCAGCACCATGAACCGCCACCAGCTCAGGATCCGACGGCCGGTCAGCACCCCGCCGAAGTTGAGCAGCACCAGGAGCAGCGGCAGCTCGAAGGCGAGACCGAAGACCACGATCATGCGCGTGACGATGTCGAAGAAGTCGTCGGCCGGGAAGAGGTTGGACCAGTGCTCCGGGGTCAGGCCGAGCAGGGCGGCGGCCGTGGTGGGCAGCACCGCGTAGGCGAGGTAGGCGCCGGTGAGGAAGAGCGGCACTCCGGCGCCGACGAAGCTCAGCGCGTACTTCTTCTCGTGGCGGTGCAGACCCGGCGCGAGGAAGGCCCAGAGCTGGTAGAGCCACACCGGGCTGGAAGCGACGACACCCGTCGTGAGGGAGATCTTGAGCATGATCGTGAACGGTGCGAGCAGACCGTTCGCAACGATCTGGGCACAGGGATGATCGTGCGGCCCGATCGTGCCGCCCTTGGCGCAGCCGACCGAATTGATGGTCGGGCCTGTGATGAATTGGGCGATGGCCTCGTACTGCCACGCGGCGATGGCGGTGATCACACCCATCGCCAGTACCGACTTCAGCAGCCGGTTGCGCAGCTCCCGCAGATGCGCCGCCAGCGGCATCCGCCCCTCGGGGTCCTTCTCCTGTTTGCGGGCAGACTTGGGCAACCCACGTCCTCGTCTCGTGCGTCAGCCTCTCCCGAAACGGATCGGTGCGGCTGGATCGGTTCGGCTCAGCTCTGGTTGGTGCGGTGCGGCTCGGCCACCGGGCGCGAGCTGTTCACATCACCGGGGGCTGCCTGAATCGTACGAGGAGCCTGCTGCGCGGCATCTGCGGGCGCCTCGGACGTGGTGCCGGCCGTGGCACCGCCGTCCGCATCGCCGTCCTTCTTCATCGCCTTGGCTTCACTCTTGAGAATGCGGGCCGACTTGCCGAGCGACCGCGCCATGTCCGGAAGTTTCTTCGCGCCGAAGAGCAGCACAATCACGACGAGGATCAGGATGATCTCGGGGGCCCTCAGGTTGCTGAGCATCTGCGACTACCTTCTCGCCGGGGCGGCGTCTGCTGTGGTGCCTGCCGATAGGGTCGGACTGGCTTCCTGGTGCTCGCACGATCGTAACGTTCGGTGGTGAACGCCGGGCAATCCCCTCGCGTACTCGTGATTGCCGCGGGCGCCGTGCTGTCTGAACCGCTGATGCAGCGTACCTCTCCGCCCGGCCCGGCAGCAGAGCGCCGACGCCTTCGGCTACCTCTTCAGTCCCGCCCGGCCTCGTGCGTCCGGGACGCCAGCGGAACGGCCGCCCGCTCAAGATCCTCGGCAGCCCGCTGGATCCGCTCGGACGTCGCTCCGACCTGGCGGGCGAGCCGCCGCACCTCGGCGAAGACACGTACGGCCAGGACGCCGAGCACGGCGATCCCGGCGAAGCCGAGGGCGATTGCGATCATGGGCCAGAGCATGGGGACGAGCCTATCGGTCAGCGCGTGTGCAGCCGCAGCGTGCGGACCCCGCCGCCGGTCAGCAGCTCGACGATCCGCTCACCGGCCGGTCTGCGCACCGCACGGCGGCAGTCGGGGCAGGTGAAGGAGTAGAAGGTGGTGCGGCTGCTGGCGCCGATCGCCAGCCGGAAGGCGTCCGAGGCCAGCTCGAAACGGCCCCGGCAGTCCGGGCAGGCCGCTTTGAAGAGCACCGGCGCGCTCATGCCCGCCAGGGTGGTGGTCACCATCGTGGTCGTCATCCTTCGCTGCCGTCTCCTGCTCCCTGCGCACGGCGGTGCGCCACCGGGTGCCCCGCCTTCACTCGCCGTACGCCGCGAGCGCCTGATCGGCGGCCTGCCGCGCACTGTCCGCGAGCTCCTGCGGCGCCACGATCCGGCCGTCGCGGCCCAGGCGCAGCGCCAGCCGCCGCAGCGAGGCCGGGTCGGGCGTGCGCAGCGTGATGCGCAGTCCGCCGTCGGGAAGCTCCTCGGCGCTGTCGTGCGGGTAGTACTCGGCGACCCAGCGGCCGCCGGGCCCGACCTCGATGGACACCTCGGGGTCCTCGGCCGCGGGCTGCACCAGTCCCTCCGACAGGTCGCGCAGCTCGACCGGCGGCGGGTCGGCGGGGGCGTCCAGCAGCTTGATCTCGGCGACCCGGTCGAGCCGGAAGGTGCGCCGGGCCTCGGAGAGCCGGCACCACGCCTCCATGTAGGTGTGGCCGACGGCGAACAGCCGGATCGGGTCGACCTCACGCTCGGTCAGTTCGTCGCGGGCCGGAGAGTAGTACCGCAGCCACAGCCGCCGCCGCTCGGCGATGGCGCGGTCCACGTCGGCGAAGACGCCGCCCTCGGACTCGAAGGTCACCGACAGCCGGGCACTGGCACCGGCCGCCTCGCCGGCCGCCGCCTCCAGCTTGGCGGTGGCCCGCAGCAGCGCCTGCCGGTCGCCTTCGCGCAGTCCGGGCAGCGTGGCCACCGCGCGGGCCGCGACCAGCAGCGCGGTCGCCTCGTCGGCCGCCAGCCGCAGCGGCTCGGCGACGTCGTCGGGGTTGTGCCACCAGATGCGGTCGCCGTCGGTGTCGATGTCGAGGAGGTCGCCGCCGCGGAAGCTCGTCCCGCACATCGGCAGGACGTCGAGGTCGGCGATCAGCTCGTCCTCGGTGATGCCGAAGGCGCGGGCGACGTCGCCGACGTGGGCGCCGGGGCGCTCGCGCAGATAGGTCACCAGGGACAGCATCCGGCGGGTCTGGTCGATCGCGTTCGTCGCCATGGGTCTCGTGTTCCTCTCAGCCCTTGGCCACGGCACGCAGCCGGTCGATGACCTCGGCGCGCAGTTCCGCGGGTTCCAGTACGACCACATCGGGCCCGAACTCCACCAGCCAGGCGTCGAGGCCATGGCCGTTGGGGATCTCCAGCTCGTCCCAGCCGCCGCCCAGCTCGCGGACGGTGAGCGCGCGGGCGCGCAGCGGATAGCCGTGCTCGGCGCGGAGCCTGATCCTGGCGGTGCCGGTCGCGGTCTCCCCGGCCCAGCTCTCGACGGTCTCGCGGACGGTGACGTGATCGGGTACCGGCGCCGTGAACGCCCCTTGCCGGGAACGGACCTTGCCGGTGATCCGCGAAAGCCGGAAGACCCGCTCCGCCTTGCGCTCGCGGTCCCAGCCGGCGACGTACCAATGGCCCCGCCAGCACTCCAGGATCCACGGTTCGACCTGCCGCTGCTCAGGGCGGGCGGCGTTCGACTTGCGGTAGTCGAAGACGACCGGGCGGCGGTCCCGGCAGGCCAGCATCAACGGCTCGAAGGCGGCTTCATGAGCGGGGATACGGGGTTCCAGGGCGCTGTGCGGCTGCCCGGCGTCGTAGTCCGCACCGTCCCCGGCCAGCGGCATACCCGCCGCGCGCAGCTTCTGGAGCGCGCCGCTGGCGGCGCCGGCCAGCCGGGCCTGCTGCCAGATCTTCGCGGCGAGCCCGAGGGCGGCGGCCTCCTCGGCGTCCAGGGTGATCGGGGGCAGGCGGTTGCTGTCGCGGCGGGCGAGATAGCCGATGTCGCCCTCGATGCCCTCGACGGTCTCGATGACCAGGCCGAGCTCGCGCAGATCATCCTTGTCGCGCTCGAACATGCGGTTGAACGAGTCGTCGCTGCCGGCCTCGATATAGGCCTCGATGGACGACCTCAGCTCACGCTTGGTCAGCGGGCGTCGCGTCCCCAGCAGGCACAGCGCCAGATTCATCAGCCGCTCGGCCTTGGCAATGGCCATCGACGCCCTTTCTCGTTGAACTCCCGATCGTTGACCGTACCGCTCGGGGAGGTCAGGGCAAAGCCGGACGGGGAAGCGGGCGGACACGCCCGAGGGCCCGTGCCGTCACGGCACGGGCCCTCGGAAACGTCAGCGGCGGTCGCGCACCGCGACCGGCAACGGTCTCAGACGGAGACCAGGTCGCAGACGAAGATCAGCGTCTCGCCCGGGGCGATCCGGCCGCCGCCGGCACCGCGGTCGCCGTACGCGAGGTGCGCGGGGATGGTCAGCCGGCGGCGGCCGCCGACCTTCATGCCCTGCACGCCCTGGTCCCAGCCGGCGATGACCTGGCCGGCACCCAGCTGGAACTGCAGCGGCTTGCCGCGGTTCCAGCTGGCGTCGAACTCCTCGCCGGTGCTGAACGACACGCCGACGTAGTGGACGGAGACGGTGTCCCCGGCCTTGGCGACCGGCCCGTCGCCCTCCGTCAGGTCCACGATCTCGAGCTCGGTGGGAGCCGGTCCCTCAGGAAAGTCGATCTCGGGCTTGTCGATGCTCACGAATGTGCTCCTACTTACGAATCTTTACGATTACGGCGTCAGTCTCGCAGATCGGCTTCAGCTGACGCTGAGCACGTCCACGGAGAACACCAGATCGGAGCCGATGGACTTCTGCTGCTGCTCGGTCAGCTTGCTCTTGGGCACCACGATCAGCACCCGGCTGCCGGCCTTCTTCCCCTTGAGGCCTTCCTTCCACCCCGGCAGCTGCGCGACCGGCACATCCTGCGCCCCGGGCTGCCCCGGCGCCCAGGTGTCGGCGATCACCTTGCCGTCCTTCCAGGTGACCACCGTGTAGTTGGCACGCACGATGCTCTTGTCACTGATCGTCGCGCCCTTGCCCTTGATGATCGTCTCGCTCTTGACGTCCTTCGGCGCGTCCTGGCCCTTGGGCAGGGTGATCTTCGGTGCCTTGTCGTCGATGGCGGTCCCGACCTTGGGGAGATCGGGGTCGTTCTGCGCGACCGGCTTGCCCTCGATCTTGCTCGGCATGATCTTCTTGAGATCGACGACGAAGACCAGCGTGGAGTTGGCGGGAATGTTCTGCTGCGCCTGCGCGCCGTATCCCTTGTCCGGCGGGATGACCAACTCGACGCGGCTACCGAGCTTCTGGCCCACCAGGCCCTCGTCCCAGCCCTTGATGACCTTGCCGCTGCCGATCTCGAAGGTGGCCGGCGCGCCGCGGTCCCAGCTGTTGTCGAACGCCTTGCCGTCCCAGGTCTGGCCGAGGTAGTTGGCGTTCAGGGCCTCGCCCTTCTTCACCTCCGGCCCGTCACCCTTTTTGAGGACCTTGACCTGAAGCTTCTTGGGAGGAGTGCCCTCACCCTTGTCGACCTTGGGCTTGGCATCCGCCTGGCCACTCACCGCCGGCACGGAACCGGCCTTGGATGACTCGTCATTGCCGCAGGCCGCTGCAGAAACGAGAAGCAGGGGAACGGCGATCAGGGCTGCGATGGGGCGTCGGCGCACGTATATCCCTCAAAACGGGCTGCGATCAGTGAATGGACAGATCCACTCTAGCCACGCCACACAACAATGGCGGGCCCGTGTCACACGGACCACGCCACTGTCCCATCCCACCGGCCCCTTTACCGGCACCCCACGCCTGGCACGCCGTTACTTGACCGGACCGGAGTCCCTACCGTCAGTGACGCAGGAACCCGGCCCGGCACCGGCGGGGGCGCGCTCCCCCATTCGGGGCATCCGGTCACATGCCTGCGATCAGCTTCTCCACGCGGTCGTCCACCGAACGGAAGGGGTCCTTGCACAGCACCGTCCGCTGCGCCTGGTCGTTCAGCTTGAGATGCACCCAGTCGACCGTGAAATCACGGCGCTGCTCCTGGGCCCGGCGAATGAAGTCACCGCGCAGCCTGGCGCGAGTGGTCTGCGGCGGTACCGACTTGCCCTCGAAGATTTTCAAGTCGTTACAGATCCGCTCCGCCTGCCCCTTCCGCTCCAGGAGGTAGTAAAGCCCCCGGCGGCGATGGATGTCGTGATACGCGAGGTCTATCTGCGCCACCCGGGGGTGGGACATGGTGATGTTGTTCTTTGTGCGGTACCGCTCGATGAGCTGATGTTTCATCACCCAGTCGATCTCGGTGGAGATACGGTCGAGCTCCTCCTCCCGGATCGCCTCGAGCGTACGGCCCCACAGCTCCAGGACCCGTTCGACGGTGCCCGTACGGATTCCGCGGCGGTCGCAGAAATCCACGGCCTTTTCGTAGTACTCCTGCTGAACCTCGAGCGCCGATGCCTCGCGCCCGCTGGCCAGCCGCACCTTGCGCTGCCCGGTGATGTCATGGCTGACCTCACGGATGGCCCGGATCGGGTTCTCCAGCGTCAGATCCCGCATGACCGTGCCCGCCTCGATCATGCGCAGCACGAGATCGGTGGCCCCGACCTTCAGCATCATGGTCGTCTCGGACATGTTGGAGTCACCGACGATGACATGCAGCCGGCGATAGCGCTCGGCATCCGCATGCGGTTCATCGCGGGTGTTGATGATCGGCCGGGAACGGGTCGTCGCCGAGGAGACGCCCTCCCAGATGTGCTCCGCGCGCTGGCTGACGCAGTAGACGGCGCCCCGCGGAGTCTGCAGCACCTTGCCCGCGCCGCACAGCAGCTGACGGGTGACGAGGAACGGAATGAGGATGTCCGCGAGCCGGGAGAACTCACCATGCCGGGCCACGAGGTAATTCTCGTGACATCCGTAGGAGTTTCCCGCCGAATCGGTGTTGTTCTTGAAGAGATAGACGTCGCCCGCGATTCCCTCCTCATGCAGGCGGCGCTCGGCGTCGACGAGCAGGCCTTCGAGAATGCGCTCGCCGGCCTTGTCGTGCGTGACCAGCTCGGTCACGTTGTCGCACTCGGGAGTTGCGTATTCCGGGTGCGAACCCACGTCCAAGTACAGGCGGGCACCGTTCCGCAGGAAGACATTGCTGCTGCGGCCCCATGACACGACACGGCGGAAGAGGTACCGCGCCACTTCGTCAGGCGACAGTCGGCGCTGTCCCCTGAACGTGCACGTGACGCCGTACTCGTTCTCCAGCCCGAAAATGCGGCGGTCCATGACTGAACATTACGCCTGACGGCCTGCTCTGAAACCGGGTTCGACGGCCCCGTTTCGATCATTTTCCGCCGGGGCCGCACCCGCCGTACGCAGCACGGGATCCCCGAGAAATCGCTTCGTCGACAAAAGGACGAGCAGCGCGGCGAGCCCACCGGCGCCGGCCACCGCGAAACCCGCCACCGCGCCACCGCCCTCGACCGCCGGGCCCACCACGGAAGCACCCACCGCCGATCCGACACCGAACGTCGTCACCAGCCAGGAGAACGCCTCCGTCACCGTGCCCCGGGGCGCGTGACGGTCCACCACCACGAAGGCACAGGCCAGCGCCGGCGCCAGGAACACTCCCGCGACCCCGGTCAACACCGTCATTCCGGCCACCCCCGGAACCAGCACCAGCGGCAGATAGCCCAGCGCCAGCAGCCCGATCAGCAGCCGCAGCCGGCTCTCCGGCCGCCCCGGCCACTCGCGCGCGCCGTAGCCGAGGCCACCGATCAGCGCACCGGCACCCAGCGCGGACAGCAGCCAGCTGGAGACCATCCCCCCGCCGTGCTCCTCCGCGTACGCCACCGCCGCGACCGCGATCGAGCCCAGCGCCAGCCCCACGAAGAAGAACGCCCCGATCAGCACCAGCATCCCGGCCGAGCGCAACGCACCCAGCCAGTGCGCCTCACGCGGGCCGCTGCGCCACTGCCGGGACGGTTCGGAGACCACGACGGAGAGCGCCCCGAGGACCCCGAGCAGGTTGATCACCAACAGCGCCGCCCCCTCCGACCAGGCCGCCACGCACAGCGTCACCAGCAACGGTCCCACCGCGAACATGACTTCCTGCGCCACCGCGTCCAGTGCATAGGCGGCGTGCACCCGGTCCGCGCGCTTGAGGACCCCGGGCCACAGCGCCCGCAGGCCGCCCTCCAGGGGCGGGGTGAAGAAACCGGCGATCACCATGGCGGCGCAGGCGAGCCACAGCACATCCAGGCCGACGGCCGCGAGCAGCGCCATGCCGAGCGCGGAGAGCACCGCGGCGGGCAGCATCACCCGCGGCTGGCCATAGAGGTCCACCGCCCGGCCCAGCAGCGGCTGTCCGATGGCGTTGCAGACGCCGTAGACCGCGGAGAGCGCACCGGCCAGGGCATAGCTGCCGCCGTCGGCGCGTACGAAGAGGACCACGGCCAGCGCCGCGGTGGCGTTCGGCAGCCTGCCGACCAGCGTCCCCGCCAGAAGCCGGGCCGCGTGCCGGGTTCTGAGCAGCTCCGCATATCCCGCGGCCATCCCTGCCCCTTTTCCGTCCGGACCGGCCGGACATGTTACGTATAACTTCCGCCGTTATACGTACCATGACCCTCATCCGCAGTCCACCCGCCCTCGCCGTGCACAAGGAGCGAAACCCCCGGTGACCAGCAACGAGACCAGTACACCCGGCCGGCGCCCGGCCGCCGCGCGCACGACCAGCCGGGACGTGGCCCGTGCCGCCGGGGTCTCCCAGGCCGCCGTCTCACTCGTGCTGGGCGACAAATGGCGCGGCCGGGTCTCCCCCGCCAAGGCCGAAGCCGTCCGCACCGCCGCCCGCGAGCTGGGCTACCGCCCCAACCTCGCCGCCCGCAGCCTGCGGATGGGCCGCACCCGCACCGCATTGCTGGTCGTCCCCGCCCTGACCACCGAATTCTTCGCCCGCGTCTACACCGGCGCGGCCCGGGTCGCCGCCGACCACGACTTCGGAGTGGTCCTCTACCCCTCCCCCGAGGGCATCGGCCCGGCCCGCGACCCCTTCGGCTCCGCGGCGGCCACCCTGGACGGCGTGATCGCCTCATCGATGGCCGCCGAAGCCCTCACCGCGCTCCGCGACGCGGACCTGCCGCTGGTCATGCTGGACAGCGACCCCCACGACGACCGGGCCACCGCCACCGTCAACCTCGACATCGCCGACGGCGTCCGGCAGTTGACGCGCCATCTGACCGCCCTCGGCCACCGCCGCATCACCCACCTCGCCGCCGACGTGGACTCCTGGACCTTCGATCTGCGCGCCCGCGCCGTCACCGAAGCCCTGGACACCCCCGGCACACTGCTGCGCCGGCAGCCGGCCGCCCTCGGTGTCGACGCCGGGCTGCACGCCGCCCACGCCGCCCTGACCGCCCCCGGCCCCCGCCCCACGGCCCTGCTCTGCGACGACGACATCATCGCCGCGGGCGCCTGCAAGGCCGTACGCCGACTCGGCCTGCGGGTCCCCGAGGACGTCTCCGTCACCGGCTTCGACGACCTGGCCCTGGCCCTCGCCGTCGAGCCGGAGCTGACGACCGTACGGCTGCCCGCCGAGGAGTTCGGTGCGGCCGGGATGCGGGCCCTGATGAGCGTGCTCGACGGCCACCCGGCCGCGGCCCCCACCCTGCCGGTCGAACTGATCACCCGGGGTTCCACCGCCCCGGCCGCGGACGCCCCGTGAAAAGCGGCGCGCCCCGGCGGGCGGTGACCCACCGGGGCGCGCGACCGGGGACACGCCCCGCGGCCTGACGTCAGAGCAGGGGCTCCCCGTCGGAGCCCTCCCCGTCCGACGCTCCCTTGCCGTTGTCCGGCTTGCTTCCCTTGTCCTTCGAGCCCTTGCCGCCGCTTTCCCCGGCGGTGGTCCCGGACTCCCCGGCACCGGCGCCCGCATCCGCGTCCGCCGCCTCGCCGGCGTCCGCCCCGCCGCTCTCGTCCAGCAGCCGGGACAGCTGCCGCCCCAGGATCCGCTTGAACTTGCGCTGCTGGGGACGCGTACGGTCCAGCGTCGCGACCTCCAGCTGCTCGGCGGTCAGCCGGCGCTCGCCGCCGTTGTTGTCCCGCGACAGCGACTCCACGGCCAGCTTGAGCGCCTCGGCCAGCGTCATACCGTCGCGGTGGCGCTGGTCGAGATAGCTGCTGATCTGGTCCGCGTTGCCGCCGACCGCCACCGAGCCGTGCTCGTCGACGATCGAGCCGTCATGCGGCAGCCGGTAGATCTGGTCGTCCTCGGGGGCCGCGCCGACCTCGGCGACGATCAGCTCGACCTCGTAGGGCTTCTCGGCGGCGCTGGAGAAGATCGTGCCGAGCGTCTGGGCATAGACATTCGCCAGGCCCCGCGCGGTCACATCCTCGCGGTCGTAGGTGTAGCCCCGCAGATCGGCGTAGCGCACCCCGCCGATCCGCAGGTTCTCGAACTCGTTGTACTTGCCGACCGCCGCGAAGGCGATCCGGTCATAGATCTCGCTGACCTTGTGCAGGGCGCGGGAAGGATTCTCGGCGACGAAGACCACGCCGTCGGTGTACTGCAGCACCACGACACTCCGGCCGCGCGCGATGCCCTTGCGGGCGTACTCGGCGCGGTCCGCCATGGCCTGCTGGGGTGAGACATAGAACGGCGTCGACACCGGCTATCCGTCCCTTCCTGTCAAAAGCTCACTCGGTAGCTGGGGGAGCACTGCGGACCGTCCGTCCCGTCAGAGCAGCGCGGCGCGCGGGCCGTCGGGCTGTTCGAGGCGGCGCTCGTGCACGGCACGGGCGATCTCCGAGACCTCGTCCCCGGTGAGCCGCTTGAAGCCGTCCTCGGTGATCACGGTGACGATGGGGTAGATCCTCCGCCCCATATCGGGCCCGCCGGTCGCGGAGTCGTCATCGGCCGCGTCATACAAGGCCTGGACGACGGCGGTGGCGGCCTGATCCTCCGTGAAATCTTCCCGGAAGAGCTTCTTCAGCGCACTGCGCGCGAAGACCGAGCCGGAACCCGTCGCCGCGAAGCCGTGCTCCTCCGACCGCCCGCCGGTCACGTCGTACGAGAAGATACGGCCCTTCTCGCGGTCGAGGTCGAAGCCTGCGAACAACGGCACCACGGCCAGGCCCTGCATGGCCATCCCCAGATTGCTGCGAATCATCGTCGACAGACGATTCGCCTTGCCCTCCAGGGAGAGTTGGGCACCCTCGACCTTCTCGAAGTGCTCCAGCTCCAGCTGGAAGAGCTTGACCATCTCCACCGCGAGGCCGGCCGTGCCCGCGATGCCGACCGCCGAATACTCGTCGGCCGGGAAAACCTTCTCGATATCACGCTGCGCGATGACATTGCCCATTGTCGCCCGCCGGTCACCGGCGAGCACCACGCCTCCGGGGAACGCCGTGGCAACGATCGTCGTGCCGTGCGGCGCCTCGATGGCACCCTGCACCGGCGGCAACGGGCGGTTGCCCGGCAGCAGAGTGGGTGAGTGCTCACCGAGGAAATCCATGAAGGACGAGGATCCAGGCGTCAGGAAGGCAGCTGGTAGACGCCCGGTGCTTCGAGTATTGGCTTCCACACGTTTCCTTCCAGATACTCGGCCGCCCGCCTCAATACGTCCGGCCGATCCTTGAATTGACCCAAGGCTGCATTGCAACTGAAGCACAGTACGCCTCGGACCCTACCCGTCCCGTGATCGTGATCCACATGCACGGGGTCGGCATCCAGGCAGATCGGGCACATCCAGCGCTGTTCCTCGATGAGCGCAGCGCGCTCGGCTTCGCTCATGCCGTAGTGGCGCTTCAGGTGGCTTACGCGCCCCTTCATTGCCTTGCACGACTTGCCGAGTGTCGCGAGACCGTCCGAAGCGCTCCGATTCCGTGTCCACTCACTGTGCGGTTTGATCTCGCGACACGTGCGGCAGTACTTGTGGCCCGCCGGGGCCTCCACGCGCGGCCGGACGTTGCACCCCTTAGCCACCTGACGAGCCTGGTGGTACGCCGACGCGCATCCCCGGCAGTAGGCCTGCAGGCCGTCACGCATCGCCCTGTTCCTCGCGAAGGCCGTCCGCGGCCTGTGCTCCTTGCACCGCGGACAGCGCTTCACACCTTGATCTTCCGGCACTCGAAGCCCCCACCATCCGCAAGCCTTCGATTCCAAGGAAATTCAGGCCTATTGTCCACCCTTTTGAACGAAGGAGCGCACGAAATCCTCTGCGTTCTCCTCGAGCACGTCGTCGATCTCGTCCAGCACCGAGTCCACGTCGTCCGACAACTTCTCCTGGCGTTCCTTGAGGTCTTCCGAGGCCTGCGCGTCCTCCGTCTGCTCCTCGACCTCTTCCGTGGAACGCGTGGCCTTCGCCTGTCCGCCGCCGCTGTCCTTGGTCGCCATGTCCCTCACCCCGCTCGGTTCGCCCCGCTCGATGTGACCTTCAAGATCCGACCCTACAAGCAGGGTCCGACATCGGCCCTGCAGTTGCTGCAACGCCCGGGAGTCACCTCATTGATTCCCGCACCGCGGCGATTTCAGCCGCGGATCGGCTGTGGATCTTGAGGAATTCTGTCGTGCACCTGCCGAAGCTCAGCGGCCGGACAGCGTCCTCACCAGCTCCTCCGCGGTACGGCACCGGTCAAGAAGCTCCTTGACGTGCTTCCGGGTACCCCGCAGTGGCTCCAGCGTGGGAACCCGTTGCAGGGAGTCACGACCGGGCAGATCGAAGATGACCGAATCCCACGAGGCGGCCGCGACGTCGTCCGCGTACTGCTCCAGGCAGCGGCCGCGGAAGTAGGCCCTGGTGTCCTCCGGAGGCTTCTGCTCGGCCCGCTCGACCTGGGACTCGTCCAGGAGTCGCTTCATCTTCCCGCGGGCCGCCAGACGGTTGTACAGGCCCTTCTCGGGCCGCACGTCGGCGTACTGCAGGTCGATGAGGTGCAGTCGCGCCGCGTCCCACTCCAGGCCGTCGCGGCGCCGGTAGCCCTCCATCAGCTCTCGCTTGGCGACCCAGTCGAGTTCGCCGGACAGGCTCATCGGGTCGTTCTCCAGCCGGCCGAGCACGTCCTCCCACCGGGTCAGGACGTCCTTGGTCTGCTCGTCCGCATCCGCTCCGTAGCGGTCCTCGACGTATTTGCGGGCCAGCTCGAAGTACTCCATCTGGAGCTGTACGCCGGTGAGCGTGCGGCCGCTGCGGAGCGTGATCAGATGTTGCAGGGAAGGGTCGTGCGAGACCTGGTGGAGGGTGCGCACCGGCTGGTCGACGGCCAGGTCGACCGCGATGAAGCCGTCCTCGATCATCGAGAGCACCAGGGAGGTGGTGCCCAGCTTCAGATAAGTCGAGATCTCGGAGAGGTTCGCGTCCCCGATGATCACGTGGAGCCGGCGGTACTTCTCCGCGTCCGCGTGCGGTTCGTCGCGGGTGTTGATGATGGGCCGTTTGAGCGTCGTCTCCAGCCCGACCTCCACCTCGAAGTAGTCGGCGCGCTGGCTGAGCTGGAAGCCGTGCTCGTGGCCGTCCTGGCCGATGCCGACCCGGCCGGCGCCGGTGACCACCTGGCGGGAGACGAAGAACGGCGTCAGGTGCCGCACGATGTCCGAGAAGGGGGTCTCCCGCTTCATCAGGTAGTTCTCGTGCGTCCCGTAGGAGGCGCCCTTGTTGTCGGTGTTGTTCTTGTAGAGGTGGATGGGCTGGGCGCCGGGGACCTGGGCGGCCCGTTCGGCGGCCTCGGCCATGATCCGCTCGCCGGCCTTGTCCCACAGCACGGCGTCCCATGGATTGGTGACCTCGGGGGCGCTGTATTCGGGGTGGGCGTGGTCGACGTACAGCCTTGCGCCATTGGTGAGGATCACGTTCGCCAGGCCGATGTCCTCGTCCGTGAGCTGGCTGGCGTCCGCGTTTTCGCGTGCGAGGTCGAAGCCGCGGGCGTCCCGCAGCGGGTTCTCCTCCTCGAAATCCCAGCGGGCACGGCGTGCCCGGTGCATCGCGGCCGCGTAGGCGTTGACGACCTGGGACGAGGTGAGCATGGCATTGGCGTTCGGGTGACCGGGGACGGAGATCCCGTACTCCGTCTCGATTCCCATTACTCGCCGTACGGTCATGCGGCCCTCCTTGCCCGGCGGCGCCCCCGGATGGGGTCGGCGCTCAAGTACCGCGGTGCCTCCGGTCCGTGCGCGTGCCCCGCGCCCGCACAGGGTGACGCCGCGGTACCGAAGAGCCTAGAACGCCTTTGCGGCGCTGGGGAGATCATTACAGTCATTGCTCCAGTCCGGTTTTCCCTGGTCCACCGTGCCCTTATCGGGTGCGGTGATGAAACCCCCGGAAAAGCGTCCGGCTGCGGACGCCCCGTGCAGGACATCCGCAGCCGGAGAGCGGTGTTACAGGTATTGGCCGGTATTCGCCACCGTATCGATGGAGCGACCGGTGTCCGCGCCCTGCTTTCCGGTGACGAGCGTACGGATGTAGACGATCCGCTCGCCCTTCTTTCCGGAGATACGGGCCCAGTCGTCCGGGTTGGTGGTGTTGGGCAGGTCCTCGTTCTCCTTGAACTCGTCCACGCATGCCTGGAGGAGGTGGGAGACGCGAAGCCCCTTCTGATTGTGTTCGAGGAAGGCCTTGATGGCCATCTTCTTTGCGCGTCCTACGATGTTTTCGATCATCGCACCGGAGTTGAAGTCCTTGAAATAGAGGACTTCCTTGTCACCATTGGCGTAGGTGACCTCCAGGAAGCGATTTTCCTCGGATTCCGCGTACATCTGCTCGACGACGGATTGAATCATTCCGCTCACTGCGGCCTTCCGCGAGTCGCCGTGTTCGGCGAGGTCGTCGGAGTGCAGCGGAAGATTTTCCGTGAGGTACTTCGAGAAGATGTCCTTGGCGGCCTCCGCGTCCGGACGCTCGATCTTGATCTTCACATCGAGACGGCCGGGGCGCAGGATCGCCGGGTCGATCATGTCCTCGCGGTTCGAGGCACCGATCACGATCACGTTTTCCAGGCCCTCGACACCGTCGATCTCGGAGAGCAGCTGCGGGACGATGGTGTTCTCCACGTCCGAGCTGACGCCGGATCCCCGGGTGCGGAAGAGGGAGTCCATCTCGTCGAAGAAGACGATGACGGGGGTGCCCTCGCTCGCCTTTTCCCTGGCCCGCTGGAAGACCAGCCGGATGTGCCGCTCCGTCTCACCGACGTACTTGTTGAGCAGCTCGGGGCCCTTGATGTTGAGGAAGAAGCTCTTCCCCGCGGGCTGCCCGGTCACCTCGGCGACCTTTTTGGCAAGGGAGTTGGCGACCGCCTTGGCGATGAGGGTCTTGCCGCAGCCCGGCGGGCCGTAGAGCAAGACACCCTTGGGCGGGCGGAGTTCGTGCTCCTTGAAGAGGTCGGGGTAGAGGTACGGAAGCTCGACCGCGTCCCGGATCAGTTCGATCTGACCGCCCAGACCGCCGATCTTGGTGTAGTCGATGTCCGGGACCTCTTCGAGGACGAGCTCTTCGACCTCGCTCTTCGGGATGACCTCGTAGACGTAGCCGGAGCGGGGCTCGAGGAGCAGGGCGTCGCCGGGGCGGATGGTGATGTCCAGCAGCGGCTCGGCGAGCCTGACCACCCGTTCCTCGTCGGTGTGCCCGATCACCAGGGCGCGCTCGCCGTCCTCCAGGATCTCCTTGAGGGTGACGATGTCGCCGGCGCTCTCGAACTCCATGGCCTCGACCACGTTGAGCGCTTCATTGAGCATGACCTCCTGGCCGCGCCGGAGGTCCCCGGACTCCACACTGGGGCTGACATTCACCCGGAGCTTTCTGCCTCCGGTGAAAATGTCGACCGTGTCGTCCTCGTTCGCCTGCAGGAAGACACCGAAGCCGGCCGGCGGCTGTGCGAGCCGGTCGACCTCCTCCTTGAGCGCGACGATCTGGTCGCGGGCCTCGCGGAGAGTATTGGCGAGACGCTCGTTCTGCGCCGAGACGCCGGCCAGGTTGGTCTGCAGCTCGACGATCCGCTCTTCGAGAATCCTCGTGTGACGCGGAGAGTCGGCGAGCTTGCGTCGCAGGACGGCGATCTCCTGCTCGAGATAGGCAACCTGGCCGGCGGGATCTTCAGACCCCCGCCCCGGCCGGATGCCGCGGTTGATGTCGTCGTCGTGGGCTGCCACGGTCCTCACCTCCTCCAAGGAGCTGGACGCTTCCTGACCCTACCTGGGCCGGTGCAGGTTGAAACCCCTAGATCGAAAAGACTGTCGGGGCGTGTCCGATCTTCACCCTTGCGCACGTCCTCACGCCAAGGGAATACCCACCCAACAACATCGGAAAGCGAGCGGTTGTATCGTCGAGTCGGTCAACACCCGTCAGGGCTGGCGCCACTTAGACAAAAACGGTTCACGTACGCAGGAACGGCAGGCGAGATGACCGCGCAGGACGAAGCCCCAGAGCTGGAAGTGTGGATCGACCAGGACCTGTGCACCGGGGACGGCATCTGTGCGCAGTACGCACCGGAGGTCTTCGAGCTCGACATCGACGGGCTGGCTTATGTGAAGAGCACCGAGGACGAGCTGCTGCAGGACAAGGGGGCCACAACCCCCGTCCCGCTGAAGCTGCTCGATGACGTCCGGGACTCCGCGAAGGAGTGCCCCGGGGACTGCATCCACGTCCGCCGTGTCAAGGACCTGGTCGAGGTCTACGGTCCGGACGCGGAGTAGCCGGCGCGGCGCGCACCGCGTCGGCCGGACACATGATGTGACAGATCACAGACCCTGGGTGCTCATGGCCGCGGGGAGTTCGCTCTGGACGAACTTCCCGCCCCTCCACTGCCACTTGACGCTCCGGTGCACATCGGGGCAGCAGCGCGGTACGTCGAGCGTGGAGTAGCCCAGCAGGGCCGCTGAGATCGCGCCGTTTCCGACCGTGAGGGTTTGGACGGTGCGGCGGCGGGCGGGGTCGAGGAGCGTCGCCACGATCCGGGGTGCGGCCTGGGGGTCGGACGGCTGCGCGAGGACGTAGACGCCACTGGGCGGGGTGCCGGTCTGGCTGTGGCAGCGGACCACGGCAACGGTCTCCGTCGTCCCGTCGCCGTCGAGGTCGCCGGATGCCTTCTTCACCACGTCGAGGCGGTTGGGGCCGCAGTCGACCGGAAAGGTCACCCTGTCCGGGTCGGGGGCGGCCGCGGGGCGGGGGCCGGCCGCGGCGACGGGGGAGGTCGTGGCCTTGGCGTCAGGGGGCTGGACGAAGGACGCGGCCGCCACGACCGCCGAGATGGCGGTGGCGGTGGCGAGCCAGTGCATGGGGCGCGGCTGGGTGTGCAAAAGGTCCTGGCCTGCCATGGGCTGCACGCGGGGTAACTCCTGTGAAGTGCTGTACCGGTGGGAGTGCCCAGCATCGTTCCACAGGAGGGTGCGCCAAGGAACCGGCCGGGCCGGAGTTTTCCGTGCAGATCCGGTGGGGGAAACGACGGAGCGCCGCCGGCGGTTCCCGGTGGGGAACTCGTCGGCGGCGCCGGGTGGTTCGGTGGCCGGATCCGGGCGGTCAGCCGCGCTCGGCGGAGCTGCCCTTGGGGGCGGCTGCCTGGTCCTTGCCCGGTCCTGTGTAGTCCTCACCGTAGGCGCCCTTGGCCGGGCGGCGGCGGCGCAGCGGGGGCTCGACGCCGTCGGCGAGCCGGCGGGCGGTCAGCAGGAAGCCGGTGTGGCCGATCATGCGGTGGTCGGGGCGGACGGCAAGGCCCTCGACGTGCCAGGTGCGGACCATGGTTTCCCAGGCCGAGGGCTCGTTGAAGGTGCCGTGCTCGCGGATCGCCTCGACCGTGCGGGCCATCTGCGTCGTCGTCGCGACGTAGGCGCAGAGGATGCCGCCGGGGACCAGGGCCTTGGAGACGGCCTCCAGGCACTCCCAGGGCGCGAGCATGTCGAGGATGACGCGGTCGACGTCGGTGTCGGAGAGGTTGTCCTGGAGGTCACCGACGGTGAGCGTCCATGCGGGGTGCGGTCCGCCGAAGTAGCGCTCGACGTTCTGGGTGGCGATCTCGGCGAAGTCGGCGCGGCGCTCGTAGGAGTGCAGCATGCCGTCGTCGCCGATGGCGCGCAGCAGGAAGCTGCTGAGCGAGCCGGAGCCCACACCGGCCTCGACGACGCGGGCGCCGGGGAAGATGTCGGCCATCGCCAGGATCTGCCCCGCGTCCTTGGGGTAGACCACGGCGGCGCCGCGGGGCATGGACAGGACATAGTCGGGGAGCAGCGGGCGCAGCGCGAGGTAGGCGACGTTCCCGGTGGTACGGACAACGCTGCCCTCGGGAGCACCGATCAGCTCGTCGTGGGGGAAAGCTCCCTTGTGGGTGTGGAAGCTTTTTCCCTCTTCGAGCGTGAAGGTGTAGTGGCGTCCCTTGGGATCGGTGAGCTGGACCTGGTCCCCGACCTTGAAGGGCCCGCGACGGCGGGCGGCACCGGTCGGTTCGGACATGTGACCAGCCTACCGGCCCGTCGGGACGCCGCGGACCAGTGGGCGGCCGGGAGACGGCCGGCGCGGGGTCAGGGCTTGCGGGCCATGGCGGAGACGAAGGCCCGCTCGACGTCGGCGGTGGACAGGACGCCGTAGATCTCGCCGGTCTCCTCGATGACGAGGTATTCGGTGGCGGGGGTGGCGCGCAGGTACTCCAGAAGGTCCTCACCGGCGAGTTCGGCGGAGACCCGCATACCGTCCTTGAGGTCCTGGGCGAGGGTGCCGACGGCGACCCAGGGGCGGCGGTGGTCGGGGACGCCGATGATGGCGGCCTCGCGGACGAGGGCGGTCGGGGTGCCCTGGCGGTCGACGACGACCAGGGCGCGGGCGCCGGCGTCGTTGGCGCGGCGCAGCGCCTCGGAGAGCGGGGTGTCGGTCTCGACGGGAACGGCGCGCCGGGTCAGGGTGCGGGCGGTGAGGTCGGGGAGCCGTTCGCGCAGGCGGGCCATGCGCAGGCTGTTGCCGGCGCCGGTCCAGATGATCGCGGCGAGGATCGCGGCGAGCAGGGCGTCGGTGAGCGAGTCGGCGCCGCCGATCTCGGGACGGGCGGCGCCGAGGACGCCGGTGTGGGTGAGCAGCGGCAGGCCGATGAGGACGGTGACGGCGAGCGCGCGGCCGACCCAGGCGGCGGCGATGGTGCCGCTCATGGGTCTGCCGGTGATCTTCCAGACGACGGCGCGCAGCATCCGGCCGCCGTCCAGGGGGAGCCCGGGCAGCAGGTTGAAGATCGCGACGATGAGGTTGGAGATCATCAGCCCGGCGAGCAGGACGCCGGGGACGGTGCCGGGTTCGACCAGCTGCATGCCGGCGTAGAAGACCCCGGCGAGGACGAGGGAGAGCAGCGGGCCGACGAAGGCGAGGACGAACTCCCTGCCGGGGGTCTCGGTCTCCTTCTCGATCTCCGAGACGCCGCCGAAGAACTGCAGCTGGATGCGCCGTACGGGGAGCTTGAAGCGGAGCGCGGCCACGGTGTGGGCGAGCTCGTGGACGAGCACCGAGGCGTAGAAGGCGACCGCGAAGAACAGCGAGACGAGATAGCGGGCGACGCCGAGCTCGGGCAGTACGCGCTCCAGCTGGCCGCCGAAGACCCAGGTGATCAGGGCGGCGACGAGGAACCAGCTGGGCGCGACGTAGACGGGCACGCCGAAGGGACGGCCCATCAGGATGCCGCCCCCGCCGGGCTTCCGCTTGCCCGGCGTGGGTGCCTTGGGCCCGTTGCCGCCCTCGGGCGGCTGGGGCGGCTGGGGCCGCACGGACTCCTCGGGGTCCTGCGACTTCCCGCTCTCGTCCACGGCGTCCCCTCATTGAATACGGCATTCGCCCCTGCTCGGCCTGATATCTCGATCATGCAGGGCGCAGGGGTCCAGGGTCGATGGTATGCGGAGTGCCCCGGCCCGATCCGCTGCGGGGCCCTTGCGGCGCCGGTCCGTCCGCGCCTGTCAGTGGCGGGCCGTAGGGTTTTGTGGCATGGGATGGAGCACGGAGCAGGCCGGGGCGGGCACACAGCACGGGGAAGCCGGGGCGGGCGCGGAGGCTGCCGGGGTGGGCGGTGAGGATGCCGGGCCGGGGGCGCGGGGCGGGGAGCAGCCGCGGCCGCCGGTGGCGCTGTCGCCGTCGCGGGCGAGCGATTTCATGCAGTGCCCGTTGCTCTACCGCTTCCGGGTGATCGACCGGCTGCCCGAGAAGCCGAGTCCGGCGGCGACCCGCGGCACGGTCGTGCATGCGGTGCTGGAGCGGCTCTTCGACGCGCCAGCGGCGGAGCGTACGGCCGTCGGGGCGCGGGCGATGGTGCCGGGCGAGTGGGAGAAGCTGCTGGCCAAGCGGCCGGAGCTGGCGGAGCTGTTCGCGGACGACGCGGCGGGTGAGCGGCTGGCGCAGTGGCTGGCCGAGGCCGAGGCGCTGGTGGAGCGGTGGTTCTCGCTGGAGGATCCGACGCGGCTGGAGCCGGCGGAGCGTGAGCTCTATGTCGAGACGGTGCTGGATTCGGGGCTGCAGCTGCGGGGGTTCATCGACCGGGTGGATGTCGCGCCGACGGGTGAGGTGCGGATCGTCGACTACAAGACCGGCAAGGCGCCGCGGCCGCAGTTCGCCGAGGGTGCGCTGTTCCAGATGAAGTTCTATGCGCTGGTGATGTGGCGGCTGCGCGGTGTGGTGCCGCGGCGGCTGCAGCTGGTCTATCTGGGCAGCGGCGATGTGGTGACGTACGACCCGGGTGAGGCCGATCTGCGGGCCGTGGAGCGGAAGTTGCTGGCGCTGTGGGAGGCGATCCGGCTGGCGACGGAGACCGGCGACTGGCGGCCGCGGCCGACGAAGCTGTGCGGCTGGTGCGACCATCAGGCGCACTGTCCGGAATTCGGCGGCACTCCCCCGGTGTATCCGCTGCGGATCCGCCCGCCGGAGGGCGGTGGGGTGCCGCAGGGCAGAATGGGGGAGATCTAGCGCAGTTGCCCCTACCAGGCGCTGTTCGCCCGGACAGGCCTACCGAAGGAGAGCTTGTGGCCATCCGCGTCCTGCTGGTCGACGACCAGCCCCTGCTGCGTACGGGATTCCGGATGATTCTGGAGGCGGAGCAGGATCTGGCGGTGGTCGGAGAGGCCGGTGACGGTCTGCAGGCGCTGGAGCAGGTGCGGGCGCTGCAGCCGGATGTGGTGCTGATGGACATCCGGATGCCCCGGATGGACGGCGTCGAGGCGACCCGGCAGATCACCGGGCCGGCGAAGGACGGACCGGCGAAGGTGCTGGTGCTGACGACGTTCGATCTGGACGAGTACGTCGTCGAGGCGCTGCGGGCGGGGGCGAGCGGCTTCCTGCTCAAGGACGCGCCGGCCCATGAGCTGGTGCAGGCGATCCGGGTGGTGGCGGGGGGCGAGGCGATGCTCGCGCCGAGCATCACGCGCCGGCTGCTGGACAAGTACGCCGGGCATCTGCCGTCGGGCGAGGAGCCGGTGCCGGACACGCTGCACACCCTCACCGAACGCGAGGTGGAGGTGCTGAAGCTGGTGGCGCGCGGGCTGTCGAACGCGGAGATCGCCGCGGATCTGTTCGTGAGCGAGACGACAGTGAAGACGCATGTGGGGCATGTGCTGACGAAGCTGGGGCTGCGCGACCGGGTGCAGGCGGCGGTGTACGCGTACGAGAGCGGGCTGGTGCGCCCCGGCGCCCAGTAGCCGGCGCGGGACTGACGGTTCGGCAGACGGACGACGGCGGGGCCGGTCCGGGAAGGTTCCCGGACCGGCCCCGCCGTCGTGTGTCAGGTCCGGTCAGGCCTCGGACGGCTTGCTGATCTCCCAGAACCGGAAGACGGTCGAGGGGTCCAGGGTCCATTCCAGGCCTGAGACCCCTTCACGGGCCACCGCGTACTGCTTGCCCTGCCAGAGCGGGAGCATCGGCACGTCCTGCGCGACGATGTCCTGCAGCTGCCGGAACTGGGCCTTGGTGGCGCCCCGGTCCGGCTGGTCGGCCGTCTTGGGCAGCAGGTGCCCGGTGATGGTGGGCGAGCTGTAGTGGTTGGCCACCACGTTGTCCTTGCCGAAGAACGGCGCGGTGAAGTTGTCGGGGTCCGGATAGTCGGGGATCCAGCCCTTGACGTAGACGCCGAACCGGCCGGAGGCCACGCCCTGCTCGTACTCCTTGGTGGGCAGGGTGCGCACCTTGGCGTCGAACAGGCCGCTGGAGTTGAGCTGTTGGGCGATTTCCTCGAAGGCCGGGACGGTGCCGGGGCCGAAGCGGTCGGGGGTCGCCCAGAGCGTGAGCGGCACCTTGCCGTTGTAGCCGGCCTGGCGCAGTGCGTCCTTGGCCTTGTCGGGCTTCGGACTGTCGCCGTAGGTGTTGAAGAAGGAGGTGCTGTGGCCGGTGATGCCGGCCGGGACGATCGAGTACAGCGGCACCGCGGTGCGCTGGTAGACGTCCCGGACCAGGGAGGAGCGGTCCAGCAGGTAGGCGATCGCCTTGCGGACGCCCAGTTTGCCGGCGACCGGGTCCTTGAGGTTGAAGACCAGGTGCATGACCTCGGCGCTGGCGCCCTCGACGACCTGGGTGCCGTGCTGCTGCTTCAGCGAGGCGTTGTCGAGTGCCGCGATGTCCTTCATGGACAGGCCGCGGTAGGCGACATCGACGTCGCCCTTCTCAACGGCCGTCTTGAGCTTGTCGGGGCGGTTGAAGAACTTCACGGTCATCCCGGAGTTCTTGACCTTGGCGGGGCCCTTGTACGAGCCGTTGACGCCGAAGACGGCCTTCTCGGAGCTGTACTCCTTGAGGGTGTAGACGCCGGAGCCGGTGGCCTTGCCGTCGGTGCGCAGCCGGTCGGCGGGGTAGTCGGCGTGGTCGACGATCGAGCCGGCGCCGGAGGCTATCTTCATCGGGAAGGTCGCGTCGGGCGACTTCAGCCGGAAGATCACGGTTTTAGCGTCCGGTGCCTCGACCGTGTCGAGCGCGGAGAACATCACGGCGGGGCCGTTGCTGTCCTTGATGCGCCGGGTGCGGTCGAAGGAGTACTTGACGTCCTTGGAGGTCAGCGCGTCACCGTTGCTGAACTTGAGGCCGTCCTTGAGGGTGCAGCGGTAGACCTTGCTGTCGCTGTCGGTGAAGCCGCAGCGTTCGGCGGCCTCCGGCTCGGGTGTGGTGCCTCCCTTGGGGAAGCTCAGCAGGGACTGGAAGACGTTGTTGAACAACAGCCATGATCCCGGCTCGTAGCCGGACGCCGGGTCGGTGGACTGGACCTTGTCCGTCATCCCCATGACCACGGGCTCGCCGGTGCCGGCCGCCCCCGAGTCGTCCGTGCCGCACCCGGCGACCGCAAGCAGGGCTGTGGCCAGCCCGGCTCCGATCGGGGCGGCCAGCCACTGGTCACGCTTCCTCACTAAACGGTCCTCACGTTCTGGGTGGTGCCTGTCGGGCCGCGGCGGGGAGGCCGTGGCGGGGGGGGTACTGCATCGGCCGGATCCGCGGCTCAGTCGGCGACGCCGCGGCTGAGCTCCCAGATCTGCAGCGACGAGGAGGAGTTGAGCGCCCACTCGATGCCGGTGACGTCATCGCGGGCGACCACGTACTGCTTGCCCTGCCACAGCGGGAGGAGCGGTACGTCGTCGGCGATGAGGTCCTGCGCCTGCTTGAAGTTGGCCGCGGCGGCGTTGCGGTCGCTCTGCTGCCGGCTGTCCGGGATCAGCTGCGACTCGATCTTGGGGTTGCGGTACGGGGAGCCGAGGAAGTTCTGCTTGCCGATGAACGGCGCGATGTAGTTGTCCGGGTCCGGGATGTCCGCGAACCAGCCCATGTTGTAGACGCTGTACTTGCCGTGCAGGGCGTCGGTCCGGTACTGCTGCCAGCTGTCGACGCCCTTGACGCTGACGTCGAACAGCTTGGTGCTGTTGAGCTGGCTCTGCAGCGCACGGACTTCCTTGGCGGTGCTGGAGCCGTAGTGGTTCGTGGTGTACGTGAGCGTGAACTTCACCGGGGTGGAGATGTTCGCCTGCTGCAGCGTCTTACGGGCCGCGGTCACGCTGGGGTTCCCGTACTTGGTGAAGAACGAGTTGATGTGACCGGTGAGGCCGGTGGGAACCATCGAGTAGAGGGGGTCGCCGGTGTAGGAGTAGACGTCGCGCACCAGCTCCGAGCGGTTGACGATCTGCGCCATCGCCTTCCGCACGGCCTTGTTGGAGACGGCCGGGTCCTTGGTGTTGAAGGCCAGGTAGCGGATCTCCTGCCCCGGCATCTCCTGGATCATGACGTGCTTGTCCTGGGAGTTCTGCAGTTCCCTGACCTGGTCGGGCGACAGCCCGCGGTACATCAGGTCGACATCCCCCTTGCGCAGCTCCTGCTCCGTGGCCTTGGAGTCTGCGAAGAAGCGCATCTCGACCTTGTCGTTCTTCACGTTCACCCCGCCCTTGTAGCCGGGGTTCTTGGTGAAGGTGGCCTTGGTGATGCGGTTGTTCCTGCGCTCCGTCTTCACCGTGTACGGGCCGGAGCCGACCACGTCGAAGCCGCTGTAGAGACGGTCCTTGGGGTACACCTCGCTGTCGACGATGGCCGCGGCGGGGGTGGCGAGCTTCTGCGGGAAGGTGGCGTCCGGCTTGCGGAGGTGGAAGACCACCTCCTTGTCGTTGGGCGTCTCGACCTTGTCGATGTCGTCGAGCAGCGCGACCGGACCGTTGGTGTTGTTGATGGTCCGCATGCGGTCGAGGGAGAACTTGACGTCCTGTGCCGTCAGGGCGTGCCCGTTGGAGAACTTCAGACCGCTGCGCAGGGTGCAGCGGTACTGCTCGTTCTGGGTGTCGCGGAACCCGCAGGATTCGGCCGCCTCGGGTACCGGCGCGGTGCCGGTCCTGGGCAGCCGCATCAGCGTCTGCAGGGTGCCGCGCAGCATGTTCCACGCATCGACGTCGTAGGCCTGCGCCGGGTCGAGCGGCGCGGGCGCCGCCTTGGTCGCCTCGATCACGGTGGGGACGCCCACGACGATCGGATCGCCGCCTTCGCCCGCGCCGTCCGTGCCGCCACAGGCTGCGAGGACGGGGGCGAGGAGACCGGCCAGCGCCGGCAGCACCAGGGTCTTGCGATTCATCGTCGGCAGGTTCCTTATCAGCGCAGAGGTGTTGCTCGCGTCGACATTAGTAGGAACGGCCAGCCAGTCTCAGACACAAAGGAGTTGATTCGATATGGGCTCCGGATAACGACGGGCGGGTGATCGATATCCGGACGGTGGAACGATTCGCGCGTTGCTCCACCAATCCGGACACTTACCCCCGCCCAAACCCCCCGGCAGCCCCTCTGGAACACCCATGGGTTCCACTGTCGACGGCCCGGCACGTGAGAAACGTCACGCGTTCAAGGAACCGTGACGAGGCCGGAATTCAGTCATCGCATTCGTCACGGAAAATGAGCGGGCCACTCCCCTCGGTTCTGAGGGGCATTCTCCGGGACACGCTCAGTGCACGGTTCCCCGGCTTTCCGTGATGAGCGTACGGAGAAATGGGAGATCGACTTCTTCCAGCGAGGGCACGACCGTACGGCCCAGGGCCGGCGGGATCGGCGTCACCGACGGCACCGCGACGACCGGGCAGCCCGCGGCCTCCCCCGCGGCCACACCGGTCAGGGTGTCCTCGATGACCGCGCAGCACGCCGGGTCGGCCCCCAGGCGCGCGGCGGCCGTCAGATACGGGTCCGGGTGCGGCTTGGTGCGCTCCAGGTCGTCGCCCGCGAGGGTCAGCCGGAAGTTCTCCGGGCCCAGGGAGTGCAGCATCTGGTCGACGATGGCGCGGTGCGAGGCGGAGACCAGAGCGGTGGGCACCTCGTGGGCGGCCAGCTCGGCCAGCAGTCGGCGGGCGCCCGGCATCAGGGGGATGCCCCGCCTGATCCGGGCCAGGAACGCGGCGTTGAGCAGCACACTGAGCTCGGTCAGGCTGATGTCGACACCGGTGGCCTGAATCAGATACCCGGCGCTGCGGGTCATCGGGCCGCCGACCACGACCTCGCGGTGGGTGTCGTCGAGGATGTGGCCGAGCTCGGCGAAGACTTCCGCCTCCGCCTCCCACCAGAATCCCTCGGTGTCGACGAGCGTGCCGTCCAGATCGAGGAATACGGCTTGGAGGGTCGCGGCTTCGGCCGTTCGGGTGCCGACTGCGGGGATGCTGCTGGTCATCCATCCACCTCCGTTGCGACGTCCCCGGAGGGACGAAAGGGCCGGTCGCCATCCCCGGCTGGGGAAACGACCGGCCACTACCGGACCGATAAGTGTACGACGGTACGGGCCGGAATGCGTGGTGAAGGAGGTCGGGGCCGCCCCGGAGTGACCCGGGGACGGCCCTGACCCGCTCACGCGGAATTACCGGGTGTCACGACACCCCGTGGCGCTCCCGGTCCTCCGGGGCCGCTCCGGGTTCGTCCCGCTACCGCGCGTTGAAGTACTTCGCCTCCGGGTGGTGGATGACGATGGCGTCGGTGGACTGCTCGGGGTGCAGCTGGAACTCCTCGGAGAGCTCGACACCGATCCGCTCCGGCTGCAGCAGGTCGGCGATCTTGGCGCGGTCCTCCAGGTCGGGGCAGGCGCCGTAGCCCAGCGAGAAGCGCGCGCCGCGGTACTTGAGCGCGAACATGTCCTCGACGTCGGCCGGGTCCTCGCCCGCGAAGCCCAGCTCGGCGCGGACCCGGGCGTGCCAGTACTCGGCGAGGGCTTCGGCCAACTGGACGGACAGGCCGTGGAGTTCGAGGTAGTCGCGGTAGGAGTTGGCCTCGAAGAGTTCGGCGGTGGCGCCGCCGATCTTGGAGCCGACCGTCACGACCTGGAGCCCGACGACATCCGTCTCGCCGGTCTCTTCGGGGCGGAAGTAGTCGGCCAGGCACAGGCGCCGGCCGCGGCGCTGGCGGGGGAAGGTGAAGCGGGTGCGCTCGGTGCCGTCCTCGTGCAGCAGGATCAGGTCCTCGCCCTTGGACACACACGGGAAGTAGCCGTGTACGACGGCGGCTTCCAGCAGGTTCTCGGTCTGGAGCTTGTCGAGCCAGCCGCGCAGCCGGGGGCGTCCCTCGGTCTCCACCAGCTCCTCGTACGTCGGGCCGTCACCGGTGCGGGCCTGCTTGAGGCCCCACTGCCCCTTGAAGAGGGCGCCCTCGTCCAGCCAGGACGCGTAGTCGGCGAGCTGGATGCCCTTGACGACGCGGGTCCCCCAGAACGGCGGCTCGGGGACCGGGTTGTCGATGGCGACGTCGGAGCGCACCGCGCCCTCGGGCTCCTCGACCTCCAGCACGGCCGTGTCCCGCTTGGGCACCCGGCGCTGCTTGAGCTCGGGGAGGGTGGCGCCGGGCACGCCGCGCTTGACGGCGATCAGGGCGTCCATCAGGCGCAGGCCCTCGAACGCGTCGCGGGCGTAGCGGACCTCGCCCTCGTAGATCTCGTGGAGGTCCTGTTCGACATAGGCGCGGGTCAGCGCGGCACCGCCGAGGATGACGGGGAAGTCGGCCGCCATCTTGCGCTGGTTGAGCTCTTCCAGGTTCTCCTTCATGATCACCGTGGACTTGACCAGCAGACCGGACATCCCGATGACATCGGCGCGGTGTTCCTCGGCGGCTTCCAGGATCGCCGAGACCGGCTGCTTGATGCCGAGGTTGACCACGTTGTAGCCGTTGTTGGACAGGATGATGTCGACGAGGTTCTTGCCGATGTCATGGACGTCGCCGCGGACGGTGGCCAGCACGATGGTGCCCTTGCCCTCGTCGTCCGACTTCTCCATGTGCGGCTCCAGGTAGGCCACCGCGCTCTTCATGACCTCGGCGGACTGCAGCACGAACGGCAGCTGCATCTGCCCCGACCCGAACAGCTCGCCGACGACCTTCATGCCCTCCAGCAGGGTGTCGTTGACGATGTCGAGGGCCGGGCGGTCCTGGAGGGCTTCCTCCAGGTCGGTGTCGAGGCCGTTCTTCTCACCGTCGATGATGCGGCGCTTGAGGCGCTCCTCCAGCGGCAGGGCGAGAAGTTCCTCGGCCCGCCCGGCCTTCATCGACTTGGTGTTGACGCCCTCGAACAGCTCCATCAGCTTCTGCAGCGGGTCATAGCCCTCGCTGCGCCGGTCGTAGACGAGGTCGAGGGCGGCCTTGACCTGCTCCTCCTCCAGCCGGGCGATCGGCAGGATCTTGCTCGCGTGCACGATCGCGGAGTCCAGGCCGGCCTTGACGCACTCGTCCAGGAACACGGAGTTGAGGACGATGCGCGCGGCCGGGTTCAGGCCGAAGGAGATGTTGGACAGACCGAGGGTGGTCTGGACGTCCGGATGGCGCTTCTTCAGCTCGCGGATCGCCTCGATGGTGGCGATGCCGTCCTTGCGGGACTCCTCCTGGCCCGTGCAGATGGTGAAGGTCAGGCAGTCGATGAGGATGTCCGACTCGTGGATGCCCCAGTTGCCCGTCAGGTCCTCGATCAGCCGCTCGGCGATGGCGACCTTGTGCTCGGCGGTGCGGGCCTGGCCCTCTTCGTCGATGGTCAGCGCGATCAGCGCCGCGCCGTGCTCGGCCGCCAGCGCGGTGACCTTCGCGAACCGCGACTCCGGGCCGTCCCCGTCCTCGTAGTTGACGGAGTTGATCACCGCACGGCCGCCGAGCTTCTCCAGACCGGCCTGGATGACGTTGAGCTCCGTGGAGTCCAGCACGATCGGCAGGGTGGAGGCGGTGGCGAACCGGCCGGCCAGCTCCTCCATGTCGGCCACGCCGTCCCGGCCGACGTAGTCGACGCACAGGTCGAGCATGTGGGCGCCCTCGCGGATCTGGTCGCGCGCCATCTCCACGCAGTCGTCCCAGCGGCCCTCCAGCATCGCCTCCCGGAACTTCTTCGACCCGTTGGCGTTCGTCCGCTCGCCGATCGCCAGGTACGAGGTGTCCTGGCGGAACGGCACCGTCTGGTACAGCGAGGCGGCGCCCGGCTCGGGGCGCGGATCGCGGGCGGTGGGGGCGGTGCCGCGGACCCGCTCGACGACCTGCCGCAGGTGCTCCGGCGTCGTACCGCAGCAGCCGCCGACCAGGGAGAGGCCGTACTCGGCGACGAAGGTCTCCTGGGCGTCGGCCAGCTCCGTCGCGGTCAGCGGGTAGTGCGCCCCGTCCTTGCCCAGCACCGGCAGGCCCGCGTTCGGCATGCACGCCAGCGGGATGCGGGAGTGCCGGGCCAGGTAGCGCAGGTGCTCGCTCATCTCGGCGGGGCCGGTGGCGCAGTTCAGGCCGATCATGTCGATGCCCAGCGGCTCCAGCGCCGTCAGCGCGGCACCGATCTCCGAGCCCAGCAGCATGGTGCCGGTCGTCTCCACGGTCACGGAACAGATCACCGGCAGGTGGGTGCCGGTGGCCTGGAGCGCCCGGCGGGCGCCGAGAATGGCGGCCTTGGTCTGCAGGAGGTCCTGGGTGGTCTCCACCAGGAGGGCATCGGCGCCGCCGGCGATCATGCCTTCGGCGTTCTGCTGGTAGGCGTCACGCAGCGTGACGTACGGGGCGTGGCCCAGCGTCGGCAGCTTGGTGCCGGGCCCCATGGAGCCGAGGACGTAGCGCTGCTGGCCGGTGGAGGCGGTGAACTCGTCGGCGACCTCACGGGCGATCCGGGCACCGGACTCCGACAGCTCGAAGACCCGCTCGGGGATGTCGTACTCCGCGAGCGCGGCGAAATTCGCACCGAAGGTATTGGTCTCCACGCAGTCGACACCGACCGCGAAGTACTCCTCGTGCACCGAGCGCACGATGTCGGGCCGGGTGAGGTTGAGGATCTCGTTGCAGCCCTCGAGCTGCTGGAAGTCCTCCATGGTCGGATCCTGCGCCTGCAGCATGGTGCCCATCGCCCCGTCGGCGACCACCACCCGCGAGGCAAGCGCCTCGCGCAGGGATGCGACGCGAGACGTGTTGTCGGACGTTGGCGTGTTCGAGGCCATGGAGATGCTCCCGTGGTTGCGACGGCTGTCGGCTTTGCACCCGCCTTCAGAGGGCGCACCCGGCCAGCGTAGCTGCCGGTCCGGTACACGTGTTCCCCGTTCCACGCCGTGGACAGCACCGCCCGGCCGCCCTCCACCCCCCTGCGCGCACCAACCATGATCGTTGGCAGACTCCGTTCGCCCGGCAAAAGGTCGCGGAACGCTGACTGAAGTTGGCATGGACCGATATCGTTCAGCATTGTCGAACCGCTCACTTCGGAGGTTGCCCGATGGCACGCACCATCCAGTCGCTGGAGCGCGCCGCAGCGATGCTGCGGCTGCTCGCAGGAGGGGAACGGCGGCTGGGACTCTCCGACATCTCCTCCTCCCTGGGACTGGCCAAGGGCACCGCCCACGGGATCCTGCGCACACTGCAGCAGGAAGGCTTCGTCGAGCAGGACGTCGCGTCCGGCCGCTACCAGCTGGGCGCGGAGCTGCTGCGGCTGGGCAACAGCTACCTGGACGTGCACGAGCTGCGCGCCCGCGCCCTGGTGTGGACCGACGATCTGGCCCGCTCCAGCGGCGAGGCCGTCTACCTGGGCGTCCTGCACCAGCAGGGGGTGCTGATCGTCCACCACGTCTTCCGCCCGGACGACAGCCGGCAGGTGCTGGAGGTGGGCGCGATGCACCCGCTGCACAGCACGGCGCTGGGCAAGGTGCTGTCGGCGTACGACCCGGTGGCGCACAGCGAGATCGTCGAGGCGGACCGGACGGCGTTCACCCCGCACACCGTGACCGGGCTGGCGGACTTCGAGCGGCTGCTGGACCTGATCCGGGCACGGGGCTGGGCCGCGGACGTGGAGGAGACCTGGGAGGGCGTGGCCTCGGTGGCGGCGCCGATCCACGACCGGCGGCGGATGCCGGTGGGTGCGGTGGGCGTCACGGGGGCGGTCGAGAGGGTCTGCCAGGAGGGCGAGCTGCGGCCGGAAATCATCGCTGCTGTGAGGGATTGCGCACGGGCTGTGTCCCGGGATCTTGGCGCAGGGCGATTCTGACCGGATTCACCCCATAAGTTCACCTAAGTTTTTCGCCACGGAACCCTTGACGGGGTTCTACCGGTGAACAAAACTGCCGTTCGTCGGTCGGCATTGTCGAACACCTAACGGCAATATTCGCTATGGTGGGGCATTGCCGCGGGCCGACCACCGCCCTCTAGGAGGGTACGGACCACCGGACGGGACCCGGGGTTCGTCTTCCCCTGGACGAAGGACAAAGGAGTCGCGGGTGTCCAGCTCCGACATCTTCATCAGCGAAACCATCGGTACCGCTGTTCTGATCTTGCTCGGCGGTGGCGTCTGCGCCGCCGTCACGTTCAAGCGCTCCAAGGCGTTCAACGCCGGATGGGTGGCCATCGCCTTCGGGTGGGGCTTCGCCGTCCTCACGGGTGCCTACATCGCCGCGAAGTCCGGCGCCAACCTCAACCCTGCGGTCACCATCGGTCTCGCCATCAAGGGCGGCATCGAGTGGAACCAGGTGCCGGTCTACTTCGGCGGCGAGATGCTCGGTGCCATGATCGGCGCGGTACTGGTGTGGATCACCTACTACGGGCAGTTCCAGGCCCATCTGAGTGACCCCGAGGTACTGGCCGACCACACCGGCGAGGAGGGACTGGTCGACCAGTCCGCCGCCCCGGCGGCCGGACCGGTCCTCGGCATCTTCTCCACCGGCCCGGAGATCCGGAACGCGGTGCAGAACCTGGCCACCGAGATCATCGCCACCACCGTGCTCGTGCTGTCGATCCTCACGCTCGGTCTGAGCGACAACGGCAAGGGCGTCGGCGTCATCGGCACCCTGCTGGTCGCGCTGGTCGTCACCGGCATCGGCCTGTCGCTCGGCGGTCCGACCGGGTACGCCATCAACCCGGTCCGCGACCTCGGCCCGCGCATCGTGCACGCGCTTCTGCCGCTGCGGAACAAGGGCGGGTCAGACTGGGGCTACGCCTGGATCCCGGTCGTCGGCCCGCTCATCGGCGGAGCCCTCGCCGGTGGTATCTACCAGGTGGCGTTCGCCTGAGCCGCCTGACCGCCCCGACTCCGCCCGCACCGACTTCTTGGAGCACACCATGAGCGACAACCCCAGCACCGCTTCCCACGGCCATGGGCCGTTCATCGCGGCCATCGACCAGGGCACCACGTCCAGCCGCTGCATCGTCTTCGACAAGGACGGCCGGATCGTCTCGGTCGACCAGAAGGAGCACGAGCAGATCTTCCCGAAGCCGGGCTGGGTCGAGCACGACGCCACCGAGATCTGGAACAACGTCCAGCAGGTCGTCGACAGCGCCGTCCACAAGGCCGGGCTCACCGCCGCCGACGTCAAGGCGATCGGTATCACCAACCAGCGCGAGACCACGCTCCTGTGGGACCGCACCACCGGCGAGCCCGTCCACAACGCCATCGTCTGGCAGGACACCCGCACCGACGCGCTCTGCAAGGAGCTCGGCCGCAACGTCGGCCAGGACCGCTTCCGCCGCGAGACCGGCCTGCCGCTGGCCTCGTACTTCGCCGGCCCGAAGATCCGCTGGCTGCTCGACAACGTCGAGGGCCTGCGCGAGCGCGCCGAGCGCGGCGACATCCTCTTCGGCACCATGGACTCCTGGGTCATCTGGAACCTGACCGGCGGGGTCGACGGCGGCGTCCACGTCACCGACGTCACCAACGCCTCGCGCACCATGCTGATGAACCTCCACCGCCTGGAGTGGGACCCGAAGATCCTGGCGTCGATGGAGATCCCGGCGGCCGTGCTGCCGGAGATCAAGTCCTCCTCCGAGGTCTACGGCCGCAGCACCAGCGGTGTGCTGGCCGGTGTCCCGGTCGCCTCGGCGCTCGGTGACCAGCAGGCCGCGCTGTTCGGCCAGACCTGCTTCGAGCAGGGCGAGGCCAAGTCCACGTACGGCACCGGCACCTTCATGCTGATGAACACCGGCCACGAGCCGGTGAACTCCTACAACGGCCTGCTGACCACGGTCGGCTACCGCATCGGCGACCAGCAGCCGGTCTACGCCCTGGAAGGCTCCATCGCCGTCACCGGCTCGCTCGTCCAGTGGATGCGCGACCAGATGGGCCTGATCAACAGCGCGGCCGAGATCGAGACCCTGGCCAGCACGGTCGAGGACAACGGCGGCGCGTACTTCGTGCCGGCCTTCTCCGGCCTGTTCGCCCCCTACTGGCGCTCGGACGCGCGCGGTGTCATCGCGGGCCTGACCCGCTACGTCACCAAGGCGCACATCGCACGCGCCGTGCTCGAGGCCACCGCCTGGCAGACCCGCGAGATCACCGACGCCATGACCAAGGACTCCGGCGTCGAGCTGACCGCGCTCAAGGTCGACGGCGGCATGACCTCCAACAACCTGCTGATGCAGACGATCTCGGACTTCCTGGACGCACCCGTGGTGCGCCCGATGGTCGCCGAGACCACCTGTCTCGGCGCTGCCTACGCGGCCGGACTGGCCGTCGGCTTCTGGTCCAGCACCGACGAGCTGCGCGCCAACTGGCGCCGGGCCGCCGAGTGGACCCCCCGGATGGATGCGGCCACCCGTGACCGCGAGTACAAGAGCTGGCTCAAGGCTGTGGAACGTTCCATGGGCTGGCTCGATGACAGCACTGTCGAGGAGTAAAAATGAGCACCCTGCAGAGCGCCCCGGCACTCGGGACGCACCCGGCCAGTGGTTCGCACGCGAGCCGCGCCGAGACTCGGGAGCAGCTTTCCAAGGCGACGTACGACCTCCTGGTGATCGGCGGCGGCATCCTGGGCATCTCCACCGCCTGGCACGCCGCACAGGCCGGACTGCGGGTTGCCCTGGTGGACGCCGGTGACTTCGCCGGCGCCACCTCCTCCGCCTCCTCCAAGCTGCTCCACGGCGGTCTGCGCTACCTGCAGACCGGCGCGGTCAAGCTGGTGGCGGAGAACCACTTCGAGCGGCGTGCGGTGTCCCGCCAGGTGGCACCGCACCTCGCCAACCCCCTGACCTTCTACCTGCCCGTCTACAAGGGCGGCCCGCACGGCGCGGCCAAGCTCGGCGCGGGCGTCTTCGCCTACTCGGCGCTGTCCGCGTTCGGCGACGGCGTCGGCCACGTCATATCCCCGGCCAAGGCGCAGCGCGACGTGCCGGAGCTGCGGACGGACAACCTCAAGGCCGTGGCCGTGTACGGCGACGACCAGATGAACGACTCGCGGATGGCCCTGATGACCGTCCGTGCGGCGGCCGAGGCCGGCGCCACGGTCCTCAACCACGCCGAGGTCACCGGCCTGCGCTTCACCCAGGGCCGGGTCACCGGTGCGGAGCTCAAGGACCGGATGGAGGGCGAGGAGTTCGGCGTCAACGCCCGCCTGGTCCTCAACGCCACCGGCCCGTGGGTGGACCACCTGCGCAAGATGGAGGACCCGAACGCGGCCCCCTCCATCCGGCTGTCGAAGGGCGCGCACCTGGTCCTCAAGCGGACCGCGCCCTGGAAGGCCGCGCTGGCCACCCCGATCGACAAGTACCGCATCACCTTCGCCCTCCCCTGGGAGGACATGCTGCTGCTGGGCACCACGGACGAGGAGTTCGAGGGCGACCCGGCGGATGTCTCCGTCACCGAGAAGGACACCGCCCAGATCCTGGACGAGGCGGCCTTCTCCGTCCGCGACCAGCAGCTGTCGCGTGATCTGATCACGTACTCCTTCGCGGGTCTGCGGGTGCTGCCCGGCGGTCCCGGCGACACCTCCAAGGCCAAGCGCGAGACGGTGGTGACCGAGGGCAGCGGCGGCATGCTGTCGGTGGCGGGCGGCAAGTGGACGACCTTCCGGCACATCGGCCGTACGGTCATGAACAAGCTCGCCGCGCTGCCCGGCCACCCGCTGGCCGAGGACATGGAGCCGATCGCGCACCTGCCGAAGAAGCTCCCGCTGCCCGGTATCGCCAACCCGAACGCGGTGGCGCACCGGCTGCTCGTCGACGGCGGTACGCCCGGCCCGCGGATGGCCCCGGAGACCGCCCGGCACCTCGCCACCCACTACGGCTCGCTGTCCTTCGACATCGCGCGGATGGCGAACGAAAACCCGGCACTGGCCGAGCGCATCCACCCGGACGCGCCGGAGATCTGGGCGCAGGTCGCCTACGCCCGGGACAACGAGTGGGCCGAGACGGTCGACGACGTGCTGCGCCGCCGCACCACGCTGATGATCCGCGGCCTGGACACGGAGGACGTGCGGGCCAAGGTCAAGGACATGCTGGCCGGCTGACGGCGGCACCCGGCCGCTGTTGGACGGCGGCCGGGAGCTGACGGCGCCTCACGGTGACGTACAGCGCATGACGAGGGGGCGGTTCACGGGGGGCCGCCCCCTCCGTCGTACCCATGGACAGCACCGCGTACGGGAGCGGGCGGGGGCGGCGTACCGAGCCATAATGGGCTCAGACATCGGATGTCTGTGACGGCATCCGGGCGGCGGTACCCGGGTGACGGCATCCGGGCGGCGGTATCCGGGCGGGTGCGAACGGGGAGGTCGGCATGGCGGTCACCGACGAGGCCATCGAGAAGATCAAGGGCATGATCGTCTCCGGCGCGCTGCGGCCGGGTGACCGGCTGCCGAAGGAGAGCGAACTGGCGGCCGAGCTCGGCCTGTCCCGCAACTCGCTGCGCGAGGCGGTCCGCGCGCTCTCCCTGATCCGCATCCTGGATGTGCGCCAGGGCGACGGCACGTATGTCACCAGCCTCGATCCGCAACTCCTGCTGGAGGCCATGAGCTTCGTGGTGGACTTCCACCGCGACGACACCGTGCTGGAGTTCCTTGCCGTCCGCCGGATCCTGGAGCCGGCCGCCACGGCCATGGCGGCCGGCCGGATAGGCCTGGAGGAACTGAACGCCCTGGAGGACCGGTTGAACGCGCTGGGACCGAGTCCTTCGGTGGAGGATCTGGTCGCCGGCGATCTGGAGTTCCACCGCCAGATCGTCGCGGCGTCCGGCAACTCCGTGCTCTGCTCCCTGCTGGACGGGCTGTCCGGGCCGACCACCCGGGCCAGGATCTGGCGGGGGCTGACGCAGAAGGACGCGGTGGCCCGCACCCTCACCGAGCACCGCGCGATCCTCGGGGCGCTGCGCGACCGGGACGCGGAGGCGGCGCGGGCGTGGGCGACGGTGCATATCGCCAGCGTGGAGCAGTGGTTGCGCGCGTCGCTGTGAGGCCGGTGCCGCGCGGCGGCCGTCCCTCCGGTGCTCCCGCGGCCGTCCCTCCGGTGCTCCCGCGGCCGTCCCTCCGGTGCTCCCGCGGCCGTCCCTCCGGTGCTCCCGCGGCCGTCCCTCCGGACGATGGTCCCTCCGGCGCTGCCGGTCAGACCGCGAAGCCTCCGTCCACCGCGATCGAGGCGCCCGTGATGTACCGTCCGCCCTCGCCTGCCAGATGGGCCACGGTCGCCGCGACGTCCCAGGCCCGGCCGTACGCCCCCAGGGCGGTGAGTTTGGCCTGCATCGTCGCGCTCTCGCCGTCGGCCGGGTTCATATCGGTGGCGATGGGGCCCGGGGTGATGAGGTTGGCGGTGATGCCGCGCGGCCCCAGCTCCTTGGCCAGGGTCCGGGTCAGGCCGGCGAGGGCGGCCTTGCTGGTGGCGTAGAGGGTGCCGCCGGGGAAGGCGACCCGCTCGGCCATACAGCTGCCGATGGAGAGGATCCGGCCGCCCTCGGCGAGATGAGCGGCCGCGGCCTGCGCCGCCAGGAACGGGGCCCGGACATTCGTCCGCAGCACCCGGTCGACGTCGTCCAGGGAGATCCCCTCGAAGGGACCGAGCACGCCGATGCCCGCGTTGTTCACCAGGATGTCCAGCCGCCCGAACCGTTCGACGGTGCCGTCCACCGAGGCCCGCACCTCTTCCGCTTCACCACAGTCGGCCCGTACCGCCCAGGCCTGCCCGCCGCCCCGCTCGATCTCCTTGACCACCTGTCGGGCCTTGTCCTGTCGGCTCTGATAGGTCAGGGCCACCGCCGCACCGTCGGCGGCCAGCCGCAGCGCCGTCGCCTCCCCGATCCCCCGGCTGCCGCCGGTCACCAGGGCCACCTTGCCGGTGAGCGGCCGGGGGCCGTGCGCCGCCGTGGTCCCCGCCGTCGCCGTCACGGCCGCCATCACGGTCGCCGTCATCGTCATCACCTTCGCATCGAGTCGTCCGTCGTCGTCCGCGGCCGTCCGCGGTCCCACGGAGCCGGCCGCATTTCTGCGGAGCCGTCCGTAGTCCTGCGGAGCCGGCCGCGTTCCGCACCGGGTACACCGGTCTGCCGGTGTTCTCCGTGGTGCGACTCGATCCTCCGGGGCGGCGGATCACGAAGCTGGCGGAATCCGGACGTCGCGTCAGCGGCCCGGCCGCGCCTGCCCGGCCGGCGTCCCGACGCCGTACACCCGCTCCGCCGTTCCCCCGAAGACGTCCGACCGTTCCGCCGGGCCCAGGTGGGCGGTCGCCGACTCCGCGAGCGCCACGACGTCCTCGTAGCCGGCCGCCAGCGTGCACACCGGCCAGTCGGAGCCGAACATCACCCGGCCCGGGCCGAAGGCCTCCAGGACGTGCCGGGCATAGGGCAGGATCTGCTGCGGCCGCCAGGCATCCCAGTCGGCCTCGGTGACCAGCCCGGACAGTTTGCAGCTGACGTTCGCCTGCCCGGCGAGCGCGGTGAGGGCGTCGGCCCAGGGCTGCCAGTCCCCCGCCGCGACCGCCGGTTTGCCGGCGTGGTCCAGCACGAAGGCCAGCCGGGGGACGGCACGTACGGCGGCGTGCGCGGCGGGCAGTTCGCGCGGGGTGACCAGCAGGTCGTAGACCAGCCCGGCGTCGGCCACGATGCCCAGGCCCCGGAGCACGTCCGGGCGGATCAGCCACTCGGGGTCGGGTTCGTCCTGCACCTGGTGCCGGATGCCCACCAGGCCGGGGGGCAGCGCCGCGAGGACCCGGGCGAGTGCCGGGTCGCGGAGGTCGGCCCAGCCGACGACACCGGTGACCGGCCCCTCCCCCGTCGCCAGGGTGAGGAGTTCGGCGGTCTCCTCGTACGAGGACGACGACTGGACGAGGATCGTGCCGTCGAGGCCGTGCGCGGTCAGATGCGGGGTGAGGTCGCTCAGCGCATAGCCGCGGCGGATCGGATCGGCCCACGGCCCGTCCATCCACGGCTGTGCGCGCCGGGCCGGATCCCACAGATGGTGATGGGCGTCGATACGCATCAGGGGCGCGCTCCGGGGTCGGGGGGCGGGGTCGTCGGGCCCGGGCCGCCGGCCTCGGGCTCGCCGGCCTCGGCGTCGTCGATGGGCCCGGGGTCGTCGGCATCGGGTTCAGCGTGCAGGGGCAGCGGCAGATCGGGGTCGAGCAGGCCGCGGGCGACGAGCGTATGCCACAGCTCGTCCGGGATGTGACGGGTGAACAGCGCGGCGTTCTCGGCCATCTCCTCGGGACCGGCGGCACCGACGACCACGGAGGCGACGGCACGGTGCCCGAAGGGGAACCGGAGCGCGGCGGCCTTGAGGGGAACGCCGAACCGTGCGCAGACGGCGCCGAGTTGACGGGCCCGGTCGAGGAGGGCGGGCGGCGCGGGCGCGTAGTCGTAGGGCGCGCCGGGCGACGGGTCGGCCAGCAGGCCGGAGTTGTAGACGCCGCCGACGACCACGGAGGTACCGCGGCGCTCGCACTCCGGCAGCAGGTCGTCGAAGGCGGTGCGCTCCAGCAGGGTCCAGCGGCCGGCGCAGAGCACCACGTCCACGTCCAGGTCGGCGACCAGGCGGGCCAGCACACCGCTGTGGTTCATGCCGAAGCCGATGGCGCGCACCACGCGCTCGGCGCGCAGCTCGGCGAGGGCCGGGAAGCCGGTCTCGTACACCTCCCGCAGGTGGTCCTCCACGTCGTGGAGGTAGACGATGTCGACGGCGTCCACGCCGAGCCGCCGCAGGGACGCGTCCAGCGTGGCGCGGATGCCGTCGCGGGTCAGGTCCCGTACCCGGGCCCGGGCGGGGGTATCCACGAAGCCTTCGCCGGCGGCCCGCTCCCCCGGCGCGAGCGGCCGCAGCCGGCGGCCGACCTTGGTGGAGAGGGTGTAGGCGGCGCGGTCGCGGCCGCGCAGCGCCCGGCCGAGGCGTTCCTCGGACAGGCCCACGCCGTAGTGCGGGGCGGTGTCGAAGTAGCCGGCGCCGGTGGCGAGGGCGGTGTGGACGACGCGCTGCGCCTGCTCGTCGGGGATGGCGCGGTAGAGGTTGCCGAGCGGTGCGCAGCCCAGGCCCAGGGGCGGGACGGTGACACCGGTCCGTCCCAGCTCCCTCGGCCCCTGCGGGGGACAGTGCACGGCGGCCTCAGTCCTGCTTCTCGCCGCTGGTGAACCGGGAGATGACCAGCGCGACGATGATGATCATGCCGTTGAGGAACTGGGTCCACAGCGGTGGCACGCCGCCCAGGGTCATCACATTGATGACGAGCTGGAGCGTGAGGACGCCGGTGAGGGCGCCGAAGAGGGTGCCCCGGCCACCTTTGAGGCTGATGCCGCCGATCACCGCGGCGGCGAAGACCTGGAAGATCCAGCCGTTGCCCTGGCTCGCGGAGACCGCGCCGTAGTGGCCGGTGTAGAGGATGCCCGCGAAGGCGGCCAGCACTCCCCCGACGGCCAGCACGATCCAGGTGAGGCGGTCCACCCGGATGCCGGCCGCGCGGGCCGCCTCCGGGTTGCCGCCGATGGCGTACAGCGCCCGCCCGTGCCGGAGGTAGCCGAGGGCCGCGCCGCCGAGCGCGAAGAGGGCGAGGCAGATCCAGACGGCAGCCGGGATGCCCAGCCAGTCGGCCTGGCCCAAGTAGGCGAAGGACGCCGGGACATCGCCGATGGACCGGCCCTCCGAGAGGCCCACCTGCAGGCCGCGGAGCATGGTGAGCATCCCGAGGGTGGCGATGAAGCCGTTGACCCGCAGGGTGAGGATGAGGAAACCGTTGGCGGCGCCGATCGCCGCGCCCACGGCCAGGCAGAGCGGGATCGCGGCCTGGTCGGGGAAGAGTTCCAGCCCGGCGAAGCGGCCGCCGTGTGCGGGCATCACCAGCCACAGGGCGACCACCGGTGCCAGGCCGATGGTGGATTCCAGCGACAGGTCCATCCGCCCGCTGATGAGGACGAGCGCCTCGCCGAGCACCAGCAGGCCCAGCTCGGTGGACTGCTGGATGACGCCGACCAGGTTGTCCTGGGTGAGGAACGCGGGCGACACGATGAAGCCGATGACGCCCAGCACGAAGATCACCGGCACCAGGGAGAGATCCCGCCAGCGGGCCGGGTCGATCCGGGGCCGGGGGCGCGGCGGGCGCCGGGCCACGTCGGTGGCCGGCGGCGATACGGTCTCGGTCATGGCGCGGTCCCTTCCGTTCCGTGCGTGTTCCAGGCCTTGGGCGCCCGGTCGCGGCCCGTGCCGGACGGGCCGGGCGCGGCGCCCTCGCCGGCCGGCACGCCCTCCATCGCGGCGACGAGTTCGTGATCGCGCCAGCCGGCGGCGAATTCGGCGGTCACCCGGCCGTGGAAGACCGCCAGCACCCGGTCGCAGATCCGCAGATCGTCCAGTTCGTCGGAGACGATCACGGCGCCGCTGCCGCCGTCCGCGACCTCCCGTACGACGCCCAGCAGGGCGTCCTTGGACTTGACGTCGACGCCGTTGGTGGGCCGGACGGCGACCAGCACGGCGGGCTCGCGGGCCAGCGCGCGGGCGATCACGACCTTCTGCTGGTTGCCGCCGGAGAGCCCGGACACCGGCTGGCCGGGCCCGGTGGCCTTGATGTCCAGCGCCGCGATCATCCTGCGGGCGAACGCGCGGGTCCGGGAGGGCAGTACGGTGCCCCTCGGCCCCAGCCGGCCGGCGACGGTGAGGGTGGCGTTCTCGGCGACGCTACGGCCCGGGACGAGCCCTTCGCGGTGCCGGTCCTCGGGAACGTAGCCGATGCCGGCGGCGAGGGCGTGCGGCACGCTGCCCGTACGGACCGGGTGCCCGCGCACCGTGATCCGGCCGCCGTCGGGGGCGCGCAGCCCGGCCAGCGTCCGGCCGATCGCGGTGGTGCCGCTGCCCGCGGCGCCCGCGAGGCCCACCACCTCGCCGGCCCGTACGGTCAGGTCGAGCGGCGCGAAGTGCCCTGTGGCGGCCAGCTGCCGGGTGCGCAGCACCGGCTCGCCGGGCGGGCGCGCGGCCGTCCGCGGCCGGCCCGCGGGGCCCGCCTCCTCGCCCGTCATCGCCGCCACCAGCGCGTCCTTGGTCAGGCCCGGGACGGGCGCGGTCAGCACATGCCGGGCGTCACGGAAGACGGTGACGGTGTCGCACAGCTCGTGGACCTCCTGGAGGTGGTGCGAAATGAACAGGAAGGCCACTCCCCGGTCGCGCAGCTCCCGCAGCTTGCCGAAGAGCCGGTCGATGCCGGCGGCGTCGAGCCGGGCGGTGGGCTCGTCGAGGATGATCAGCCGGGCGCCGAAGGACAGCGCACGGGCGATCTCCACGAACTGCCGCTGCTCGACGCCGAGTTCCTTGATCCGGGCGGCCGGGTCGACCTCGACGCCGTAGCCGGCGAGCAGTTCGCGGGCGCTCTCGCGCAGCGCCCGCCAGCGGATGGTGTGCCCGCCCTGGAAGCGGCCCAGGTAAAGGTTCTCCGCGACGGTCAGCTCCGGCACCGTCATCGGCTTCTGGTGGACGCAGGCGGCCTTGCGCTGCCAGGCGGCGGTGTCGCCCCAGCCGGGCGCGGGCGCGCCGCCGAAGGTGATCCGGCCGGCGTCCGGGCGTGCCATGCCGGTCAGTACGGACACCAGGGTGGATTTGCCCGCGCCGTTCCGGCCGACGAGGGCGTGCGCCTCTCCGGGGCGTACGGTCAGCCGGGCGCCGTCGAGGGCGACGGTGGGGCCGTAGCGCTTGACGATCCCCTCGGCGTGCACCGCCGCCGCGGGCCCGTTGGCCGCCGGCTCGGCCCCGTTCGCCGCCACCGTGTGCGCGTCCGCCGCCACCGCTACTTCTTCTTCCCGAGCTGGTTGGCCCACAGTTTCCGGTCGTCGACGGTGTCCTTGGTGACCAGGGGCGCCGGCAGCTGGTCCTCCAGACCGTTCTTGATCTTCACGATGGTCGAGCCGTGGCCGGTGGGGCCCGGTGTGAAGGTCTTCCCTTCCAGGCTTGCCCTGGCGTAGTACAGCGCGTACTTGGCGTAGAGGTCGGCGGGCTGGGAGAGGGTGGCGTCGATCTTTCCGGCGCGGATCGCGTCCAGTTCGTCGGGGATGCCGTCGTTGGAGATGATGGTGATGTGCCCGTCGGTGCCGGCCGGCCGCAGGAGCTTCTTCTGGTGCAGGAGGGCGAGCGTCGGCTGCAGGAAGGCGCCGCCGGCCTGCAGGTAGATGCCGCCCACGTCCGGGTGCTGGGCGAGCAGGCTCTGCAGCTTGCCGGAGGCGACCTCGCCCTTCCAGTCGGTCGCCAGCTCATGCACGGTGATCTTGGGGAACTTCTTCTTCATGCACGCCGCGAAGGCCTCGGAGCGGTCCCGCCCGTTGACCGAGCTGAGGTCGCCCTGGAGTTCGGCGACCCGGCCCCTGCCGCCCAGTTTCCTGCCCAGGTAGTCGCAGGACTTCTCGCCGTAGGCGCGGTTGTCGGCGCGTACGACCATGTAGACCTTGCCCTCGTCGGGGCGGGTGTCGACGCTCACCACCGGGATCTTCTTCTCCGCCAGGCGCCGCAGCGCTTCGGCGATGGCCCCGGTGTCCTGCGGCGCCATGACGATGGCCTTGGCGCCCTGGTCGGTCAGCGCCTGCACATTGGAGACGACCTTGCCGATGTCGTTCTGCGAGTTGGACAGCGGCAGCGCGGCCGGTCCGCCGTGGTCCAGGTCCTCTTCGAGGTACTGCTGGTAGGAGTTCCAGAAGTCGGTGTCCGTACGGGGCAGGTCGATGCCGATCCTGCCGCCCGCGGCGCTGCTGCCGCGGTTGCAGCCGGCGAGCGCGGCGGTGGCGAGCAGCGCGGCACAGGCAGCCGCACCGGTCGTACGCAGTCTCATGGGTGGTCCCTCGGTCGTGGTGTGCGGCTGGTGCGGGGCGCTGTACGGGTCGGGCCGGATGCGGGTCGTGGCCGGATACGGGCCGGGCCGGAATCAGGGCGTGGCCGGATACGGGTCATGGCCGGTCAGGTGGCGGGCCGCAGCCGCAGCCCCTGCATCCCCCCGTCCACGGCGAGCGCCGTCCCGGTGATGCCGGAGGCGGCCGGGGACGCCAAGGAGGCGATGGCGGCGGCCACTTCGTCCGCGGTGACCATCCGGCCCATCGGCTGGCGGGCGTTGAGGGCGGCGCGTTCGGCGGCCGGGTCGTCGGCCTGATCCAGCAGCCGGCCGATCCACGGGGTGTCGGCGGTACCCGGATTGACGCAGTTGACGCGGATGCCCTCCCGGAGGTGATCCGCGGCCATCGCGAGGGTCAGCGAGAGGACCGCACCCTTGGCGGCACTGTAGAGGGCGCGCTGTGGCAGGCCGGCGGTGGCGGCGATGGAGCAGGTGTGGGTGACGGAGACCCGGCCCGGGGCGCCGGCAGCGGTGCGGCGCAGCGCCGGGAGCGCGGCGCGGGCGGTGCGCACCAGGCCCAGCACGTTCACGTCCAGGACCCGGGCCCACTCCGCGTCGTCGTTGTCCTCGACCGTGCCGACGGCGCCGATGCCGGCGTTGCCGACGAGGGTGTGCAGGGCGCCCAGCTCCCCCACCGCTTCGGCGACGGCGGCGCGTACCGCGGCGTCGGAGGTGACATCGGCCGTGACCGGGATCGTCCCCGGGGGCGCGCCGGAGGGGTCCCGGTCCAGGACGGCGACCCTGGCGCCGCGCGCCAGCAGCAGGGCCGCGGTGGCCGCCCCGATGCCGGAGCCGCCGCCGGTGACGAGCGCGGTCATTCCCGTGAAGTCGGCCGGCGGCCGGGCGTGGTGCGGTGCGGAACCCAGCGGTGCGGAACCCAGCGGTGCGGAACTCATGCGGAGACCTCCTGTTCGCCGTGCCGGCTGCGCGGGGAGCGGCGGGCGCGCCACACCGGACCGTCGGGGAAGCGGTGGGCGGCGATCGAGGCCGGTTTCATCCGGGCCGAGAAGCCGGGTGCGGCCGGGGCGCGGTAGCGGCCGCGCTCGACGACGACGGGATCGCTGAAATGGTCGTGCAGATGGTCGACGTACTCGATCACCCGGTCCTCCCAACTCCCGGACACCGCCACGTAGTCGAACATCGCCAGATGCTGCACCAGCTCGCACAGCCCGACCCCGCCCGCGTGCGGGCACACCGGCACGCCGTACTTCGCGGCCAGCAGCAGGATCGCCAGGTTCTCGTTGACCCCGGCCACCCGCGCCGCGTCGATCTGGACGAAGTCCACGGCGCCGGCCTGCAGCAGCTGTTTGAAGACCACCCGGTTGGCGACGTGCTCGCCGGTGGCGACCTTCACCGGCTGGCCGGAGCGCACCGCGGCATGCCCCAGGACGTCGTCCGGGCTGGTCGGTTCCTCGATCCAGTGCGGGGCGTACGGCGCGAGCGCGGTCATCCAGCGGACCGCCTCGGCCACGTCCCAGCGCTGGTTGGCGTCGACGGCGATCCGTACACCGGGGCCGACCGCGTCCCTCGCCAGCCGCATCCGCCGCCTGTCGTCGTCGAGGTCGGCGCCCACCTTCAGCTTGATCTGGCCGAAGCCCTCGGCCACGGCCTTCTTCGCCAGCCGCACCAGCTTGCCGTCGTCGTAACCGAGCCAGCCGGGCGAGGTGGTGTACGCGGGGTAGCCCTCGGCCTTGAGGCGAGCGGCGCGCTCGGCCCGGCCGGGGGCCGCGGCACGCAGGATCGCCAGCGCCTCGGCCGGGGTGAGGGCGTCGGAGAGGTAGCGGAAGTCGACGAGGGAGACCAGCTCCTCGGGCGTCAGCGCGGCAAGGAACTCCCACACCGGCAGGCCGGCCCGGGCGGCGGCCAGGTCCCAGGCGGCGTTGACGACGGCGCCGGCCGCCATCTGCATCACGCCCTTCTCGGGGCCGAGCCAGCGCAGCTGGGAGTCGTGGGTGAGGTCGTGGTGGAGTGCGGCGAGCCCGGCTGCGGTGGTGGGTACGGGGCGGCCGACGACGTACCGGGCGAGAGACCGGATCGCGGCTGCCATGACATCGTTGCCGCGCCCTATCGTGAAGCAGAGACCGTGCCCCCGCGGTCCGCTGCCGGTGTGCAGCACGACATAGGCGGCGGAGTAGTCGGGGTCCGGGTTCATGGCGTCCGAGCCGTCGAGCTGCTCCGAGGTGGGGAAGCGGACGTCGTGGACCTCGAACCCGGTGACGGTGTCGGCCGCGGCCATGGGCATGCCCCCTGAGATGTTGCGGAAGAACATCGGACGTCTGCCAGTCATCCGATGTATAGACCTGCGCGTCGGCCACCGTCCAGACCCCGTACGGAAGTTGACCGAACGTCCCCTGCAACAGATCGGATGAATCTCGCCCCCCTCACGCAAAGGGGCTGCGAACCGGCGCCACGGACGCCGTAGTCTTGGGAACGCACGCAATGGAACTGCTGCCGGCGGCCGCCCCAGGTGGCCGGACCGGTCGGAAGGAGGCGCTGGGTGATCGAGCTCGAGGGGGTGCCCGAGCTGATCGACCCGGTCATGGTGGCCGCGTTCGAAGGCTGGAACGACGCCGGCGACGCCGCCTCCGCCGCGGTCGCGCATCTGGACCGGGAGTGGAAGGGCGAGGTCTTCGCCGCGCTGGACGCGGAGGACTACTACGACTTCCAGGTGAACCGCCCCACCGTCTTCCTGGACGGCGGCGTACGCAAGATCACTTGGCCGACGACCCGGCTCTCCGTCGTCCGCGTCGGCGACAAGAACGGCAAGGGGCGGACCCGCGATCTCGTCCTGGTCCGCGGTATCGAGCCCAGCATGCGCTGGCGCTCGTTCTGCAACGAAATCCTCGGCTTCGCCCATGAGTTGGGCGTGGAGATGCTGGTGGTCCTGGGCTCGCTGCTCGGCGACACCCCGCACACCCGGCCGGTGCCGGTCAGCGGGGTCACCTCCGACGCGGAGCTCGCGAGCCGCCTGGACCTGGAGGAGTCCCGCTACGAGGGCCCGACGGGCATCGTCGGCATCCTCCAGGAAGCCTGCACCCACGCGGGCGTTCCCGCGGTGAGCCTGTGGGCAGCGGTGCCGCACTACGTGTCCCAGCCGCCCAACCCGAAGGCCAGCCTCGCGCTGCTCAACCGCCTGGAAGACCTCCTCGACGTCCGTATCCCGCTCGGTGAGCTGAGCGAGGACGCGCGCGCCTGGCAGCTGGGCGTGGACCAGCTGGCGGCGGAGGACAGCGAGGTCGCCGAGTACGTCCAGTCGCTGGAGGAGGCGCGGGACACCGCGGACCTGCCGGAGGCGTCCGGCGAGGCCATCGCCCGCGAGTTCGAGCGCTATCTGCGCCGCCGTGACCCGCAGGCCCCTCCCGGTGTGGCGACCGAGGGCGGGCTCGCCGACGGCCGCGACAGCTCCTACCTCCGCGATTCCACCAGCGGCCGCGGCCGCCCGCCCCGCCCGGTGTCGAAGGAGCCGCGGGAGCCGAAGCCCGGCGACGACAGCGCCGCGGGGCCGAAGGACACCGGTACGGGCGGCGGCCCGAAGGACACCGGCACCGGTACCGGCAAGGGCGCCAAGGGCTCCGGTGACGCGCCCGGCCCGTCGGAAAACCCGTCAGGGAGCGCCGACTCCGCCGACTCCGCGCGACCGGAGGACGGCCCCGAGGACGCCGGAAGCTGAGCGCCCCGCGCTGCCCCTCCCGCCGGAACGGGAGGGGCAGCGCTCGCCGCGGTGACGGGCAGCGCTCGCCGCGGTGACGGGCAGCGCTCGCCGCGGGGACGGGCGGTGCCCGCTCACCCCGTGCAGTGGAAGCGCGCCCCCGCCCAGTCGCCGTGATCGCCGGACTTCTTGCCGTCGGTATCGGTCACCTTGAGGCGTACGTGCCGGACGCCGCCGAGCGGTACGTCCACCGCCACCGGTGCCGAGGCGCCGGTCAGCTTCGGCGAGGTCCACAGCGCCTTGCCGTCCCCCTCCACCGAGAAGGCGACCTGCCCGTAGCCGGCGATCTCGTCGTCGATCCCGGCGTCCGCGGTGAAGGACGTACAGCGCCCGCCGGTGAAGAACTCCAGGTCCGAGTCGGCGTGCGTCCCGATGCCCTTGCCGTACATCTTCCCGGCGAGGGTGAGCGGACGGCCGTCCGCCGGCCCCGACTCGCCGTTGCTGTGGTCGCGTTCGGCCGGCCCGTAGCCATTGGTCTGGCTCAGCCACTCCAGATCGCTCGCCCAGGTGTCGGCGGCGGGCGCCGGCGGTACGGCCCGTACCTCGAAGCGGTGCACCGCCGTCCGCGGCGCGCCGGCCGAGCGGTAGCGGACGGTCGCGGTGACGGTGACCGGGTCCGCGCTCCTGGCGTCCCGGGGCGCGGTGAGCGTCAGGGTGTCGCGCCGGGTGGTTCCGGCGGCGATCCGCGCATGGCGCACCGGCGCCGAGACGGTCCAGCCCTCGGGCGCGGACAGGGACACCGACACCCCGTGTGCCGCACGGGTGCCCGCGGTGAGCGCCGTCCGTACGGATGTCGGCACGCCCTTGGTCACTTCCTGGCCGCCCGGCGTGGCCACCGCGACCGTCGCGCCCGGGGTCCGGCCGCCGACCGCGCTCGCGCCCTTCAGCAGCAGGGTGAAGGCGCGGCCGGTGGGGCGGGAGGCGGTCTTGACCCGGACGACGCCCGCGCGGTCGGCGGGGTCGTGGAACCAGCCCTCGTCCGCCGCCTCGAACGCGCCCGCGGACGGCAGCCGCCGCAGCGGACGGCCGTCCAGGGTGACGCCGCGGGGCGCGTCCCCGGTGTGCACGGTGAAGCGGTACGGCCGGGCCGTCTGCTTGCCCCGGAACGCGCCCCGCAAGGCGCCGACGCCGATCCGGACGTCGCCGCCTCCGGCGCGCGGTGCCGCCACCTGCACCCGCTGGGTGGCGCTGCTGCCGTCCCGGTGCGCGCGGGTCACCCCGTCGTCCTCGTAGAGGGTGAACGAGGAACGGCCCTGCGGGTAGACGTCCCAGGCGAGCGGCGAGTGTGCCGTCCGGTCCCGGTAGGACCTGATGCCCGGCCACATGGGCACGGCGGCACCGGCCCTGACGAAGAGCGGCAGGGTGTCCAGGGGCGCGCTGTAACCGTCGACCGTGGCCGGCCCCTGGTAGGTGCGTCCACTCCAGTAGTCGACCCAGGTGCCCTTCGGCAGGTAGATGCCGTCGCGGGTGCCGGTGTCCTGGTAGACGGGCGCCACGAGGAAGTCCCGGCCGGTCAGGAACTCGTACTTGGCGGCGTCGGTGGCGGCCTTCGGGTCGTCGGGGTATTCGAGCGACAACGGCCGCACGGGCCCGACGCCGGTCCGGGTCGCCTCGGCCGCGTAGGAGTACATGTACGGCAGCAGCGACTCCTTGAGCTTCAGGTACTTCCGGTTGACGGAGGTGTAGGGCTCGCCCTGGCGATAGGGCTGTTTGTCGCTGTCCGCCCAGCCGTCCATCGTCATCATCGCCGGGAGGAAGGACTTCCACTGCAGGTCGCGGACGTAGGTGTGGGGGCTGCCGCCGAAGATGCCGTCCACATCGCCGGTCGTGTAGGCGAGTCCGGACATCGTCGCGCCCGCGTAGGTGGGTATCTGCCAGCGGATGTAGTCCCAGCTGCCGCTCTGGTCACCGGACCACTGGACCCCGCAGCGCTGGGCACCCGACCAGCTCTCGGGGGCCCAGGTGAAGCCCCGGGCATCGCTGTTGTCCTCGATGCCCCGGTAGGCGTCCTTGCAGCCGTCCAGGGCGAACTTGTAGCCGTCGCCGACCCAGGCGACATCGAGCTTGGCGATCCGCTGGCCCGCCTTGACCTGGTCGGCGAGCTTGGCGATGCCGTCCTCGGTCCACAGCCCCAGCTTCATCTTCCGTTCGCCGAGGCCCTGGGAGGCCCGGTCCAGGTTCTCGTAGCCGCACCCGTAGCCGTCGTTGACCAGCATCCAGCCGCCCGGCAGGTCGTTCTCCGTATAGCCGTCGGCGACCTTCAGGGCGTCGAGGGTGTGCCGCTCCCCCCGGTTCGCATTGTGCAGGTAGCAGTCGGAATCACCGATCTCCAGGCCGTACAGCGGCGGCAGGAAGGGCTTGCCGGTCAGCGAGGTGTACTGGCCGATGACGTCCTTGGCGCTCGGCCCGGCGAAATAGTAGGCGTCGAACCGCCGTTCCTTCGCGCGCGTCGTCACCGGCCGGCCGAAGGCGTACGTATTGGGCGCGTACGTATTGCGGAAGACTCCGTAGCCCGCGGACGAGAGGTAGAACGGGACGGAGTTGGGGTGTCCGCCGTCGTCCCAGTGGTAGTCGACGCCGACCTCGACGGTGTGGCCGCGGTGTGAGGTGTTGCCGCGCCCGTTCTGCATCCCCGCGCCGTAGAACTGCTCGTTCCCGCCGCGCGCCAGGGTCTGGGTGGTGGTCGTGTCGTCCCAGCTCAGGCCCTTCGCCTCGGACCACACCAACGAGCCGTCGGCCCGCCGCAGTTCGAAGCGGAGCGGCGCCTTGAAGGCCTTCAGGGTGACCTGTGAGGTGCTGAGTTCGTAGGCTTCCCCGGCGTCCCGCCAGTGGGTGGCGGGCGGTGCGCCCTGGGGCAGCACGATGTCCTTGCCGGTGGGGTCGGTGAAGGTGCCGTCCGGGGCGAGTTCGATGCGGAAGGTCCGCTCTGTCACGAAGCTGACGCGTGCCTCGGCCCGGCCCGCGTGCAGACGGTAGACGGGCCCGTTCGCGGCGAAGCCGGTGACGTCGCCGACGGTCCCGTCGGGTGCGCGGCCGTCCGCCCGTACGCTGCCCGCCGGGCCCGCGACGGCCGCCACGAGCCCGAGCAGCGCGGCAACGACCGCCACCCGCAGTCCTGTTGGTTTCCTCATGCCCGCAGCTCTAGTCCGCGCCCGGGCCGCACCACCATGGACTCTTGGGCCGGGTTGCTGGATTTCTGCGCGCCCGCAGGCCGGCGGGCGCAGGAGCCGAGACAAGAGGGGCGCCCCCGCCGGCTGGCGAAGGCGCCCCTGAGGACGGGTGCGGCGGGTGTTACAGGGCCACGCCGAGCAGTGCGTCGACCGCGCGGGAGACGAGGCCGGGAGCGCCCTCGTCGCTGCCGCCGCCGGACTCCTGTGCCGCGGCCCAGCGGTCCACGGCCGCGAGGGCCGCCGGGGAGTCGAGGTCGTCGGCGAGCGCCGTACGGATCTCCTCCAGGAGGGCGTCGGCGGACGGGCCGTCGGGACGGGAGACCGCGGCGCGCCAGCGCGCCAGCCGCTCCACGGCCCCCTCCAGCACCGCGTCGGTCCACTCCCAGTCGGCGCGGTAGTGGTGTGCGAGCAGCGCCAGACGGACCGCGGCCGGGTCGGTGCCGTCGCGCCGCACCGCGGAGACGAAGACGAGATTGCCCTTGGACTTGGACATCTTCTCGCCGTTCAGGGCCACCATGCCGGCGTGCACATACGCCTTGGCGAAGGGGTGTTCGCCGGTGAGCGCCTGGGCGTGCGAGGCGCCCATCTCGTGGTGCGGGAAGGCGAGGTCGGAGCCGCCGCCCTGGATGTCGAAGCCCATGCCCAGGAGGTCCAGGGCGATGGCGACACACTCGATGTGCCAGCCGGGCCGGCCGCGGCCCAGCGAGCCGCCGTCCCAGCTCGGCTCGCCGTCACGGGCGGCCATCCACAGCATCGGGTCGAGCGGGTTCTTCTTGCCTTCGCGCTCGGGGTCGCCGCCGCGCTCCGCGGACAGCAGCCGCATCGCCTCGGCGTCCAGCCCGGAGACCTCGCCGAAGTGCGGGTCGGCCTCGACGGAGAAGTAGATGTCGCCGTCCAGCTCGTAGGCGGCACCGGCGTCGCGCAGCCGCTCCACCAGCGGGACGATGCCGGGTATCGCCTCGACGGCGCCTATGTAGTGGCGGGGCGGCAGCATCCGCAGGGCCGTCATGTCCTCGCGGAAGAGGGCGGTCTCGCGCTCGGCGAGCGCCGTCCAATCGACACCGGTGGCAACGGCCCGCTCCAGCAGCGGATCGTCGACATCGGTGACGTTCTGCACGTAGTGAACCTGGCGCTTCGTGTCGAGCCACACGCGCTGAACCAGGTCGAACGCGTTGTAGGTCGCCGCGTGCCCCATGTGGGTGGCGTCGTAGGGCGTGATGCCGCAGACGTAGATACGGGCGACGGGACCGGGGTCGAGGGTCACCCGTCCGCCGGTCGCGGTGTCGTGGATCCTCAGGTCGCGGCCCTGGCCAGGCAGGGCGGGGACCTCAGAAGCGGGCCATGCATGCATGCCATGAGCCTAACCGGACGGAGGTTCCGTCTACGAACGGGATCGGAGGTCTGGCCGGAAAGGCGGTCTTGCGTTCAGTGGCCGAACGTGCAAGCGGATCGGGCGGCCTCCCGCCGCGCCCACGGCGGAATCTCAGACCGGCGGCCAGGGGATGGCGGGCCATTCGCCGCTCGGCTCCGGGTGCCGGCCGCTGCGCAGCAGCCCGGCCACCCGCGCCCGCAGCGCCGCGATCTCGTCATCCGTGATCAGTTCGGCCAGTCGGGCGGCGAGCGGCCCGGCGTCCTCCAGTGCCTCCTGAAGGCCCCGCAGCACCTCCAGCGCCTCGTCGGTCAGTGGCTCCCCCGCCCACCCCCACAGCAGGGTGCGCAGCTTGTCCTCGGCGTGGAACGTGACGCCGTGATCGATGGCGAAAAACGCTCCGCCGTCGCCGGGCAGCAGGTGGCCGCCCTTGCGGTCACCGTTGTTGATCACGGCGTCGAGCACCGCGAGCCGCCGCAGCCGTGGATGGTCCGCGTGCACCAGCAGCGCGGTGCGGCCCTCGCCGACCTGCGCGAAGCCGACCGCCTTCCAGCCGGGCCCCGGCTCCTCGTCCTCCACCAGGGCCAGCAGCTCGGGCACCTCGTCGCTGCTCTCCGGCGGATCGATCCACTCCTGGACCATGCCGGTGCCGTAGGGGCCGTCGCGCAGCACCGTCACCGGAATGAGGTCCCAGCCGCAGGCACGGGAGATCTCGTACGCGGCGACCTCGCGCTGGGCGAGCGTGCCGTCGGGGAAGTCCCACAGCGGACGCTCGCCGGCGACCGGCTTGTAGACACAGGCGGCGCTGCGCCCGTCCTGCGCGACCGTGCAGTAGAGCACGGCGTTGGACGCCTCCTGGATGCGGCCGCGCACGGTCAGCTCGCCGTCGGTGAACAGGGCGTCGGGCCGGTCCCCGGCGGGTTCCGGCGCGGCCGGCGGCGGGTCCTGGTGCGCGACGGGACCGGGCAGCGGAGCGGCCTGCCCGGCAGGTTCGACGGGCACGGCGCTCAGGCGTCCCGTCGGTATCCGTTCTGGCGCGGGCATACGTGTCCCTCCGGGTCGAGCGGCAGGCTGCACAGCGGGCACGGCGGGCGGCCGGCGTTGACCACTTCGAGCGCCCGCTTGGCGAACGCCCTGGCCATGGTGCCGGTCAGGCGCACCCGCAGCATCGGCGGGCCGTTCTCGTCGTCCTGGAGCAGCCGCTCCTCCGCGTCGGCGAGGTCCTCGTCGCTGTCCGCCTCCAGCTCGACCAGGGCCTGTGCCTCGACGATCATCCGCTCGTCCTCGCCGTCCCAGGCGAGCGCCATGGTCCCCACCCGGAACTCTTCCTCGACGGGCGATTCCAGCGGGGCGGAGTCGGCCAGCTCGGCGGGTGAGACGGCGGGCACCGGGGCGTTGCCGCCGCTGCGCCGTACGACCTCGTCCAGCAGCTCATCGATCCGCTCGGCGAGCGCCGCGACCTGGGTCTTCTCCAGGGCGACGCTGGTGGTGCGGCCGGAGGCGGTGGCCTGGAGGTAGAAGCTACGGCGGCCAGGCAGCCCGACCGTACCGGCCACGAAGCGGTCCGGCGCGTCGTAGAAGAACACCTGACGGGACAACGTCCTGCTCCGATTGCTCGACTGCGGGGTCACTGCGGTCGCTGCACGTCCTGCGGGCACTGCGCGGATCGCAGGGTCGTGGCGGGCAGCGCCGTCGCACCACCCTACTGCGCCGACTGATCACGCTGCTCCCGCACCACCGCCGACGGCCGCGTCCCGGTCGGCCGCCGCGCCGCCGCCGTCATCCGCCCGGGGCACGAGTGATCCGAAGTCGCCGGTGTCCCCGAGCCGTACGAGGTAGGGGCGCAGCCGGGTGTAGCGGATCGCGGTGACCGAGCACGGCTCGACGGAGATCCGCTGGAAGAGGTCGAGGTGCATGCCCAGCGCGTCGGCGACCAGGGATTTGATGAGGTCGCCGTGCGAGCACATGAGGTAGGCCGCCTCGGGGCCGTGCGCCTCGTCGATGCGGGCGTTCCAGTCGCGTACCGCGTCCACCGCCCGGGCCTGCATGGCGCGCATCGACTCGCCGCCGGGGAAGGCGGCCGCTGAGGGGTGCTGCTGGACGACCTCCATCAGCGGCTCGTCGCTCAGCTCGGCGAGTTTGCGGCCCGACCAGTCGCCGTAGTCGCATTCGCTGATCCGGTCCTCGATGTGCGGCGTGAGCCACGGCCGGGCCTCCAGCAGCGGCGCCACGGTCTCCCGGCAGCGCTGCAGCGGGCTGGAGACGACGGCGGTCAGCGGCACCTGGGACAGCCGTACGGGCAGCCCGGCGGCCTGGGCGGCGCCGTGCTCGTCGAGGGCGACGCCGGGCGCCCGTCCGGCGAGCACTCCGGCGGTGTTGGCGGTGGAGCGGCCGTGCCGCACCAGGATCAGCGTGGGCATGGGCGCCACCCTACGTTCCCGGTCCGTGTTCCTGGCAGGCGGCGGCGTGACGAGCGAGAATGCCAGGTGTGATCGTGGACTGCGCCATCTACCGGGACGGCCGCCGCGCCGAGTGCGCGACCGACTTCTCCCGCGCGCTGGAGGAGGCGCGGGCCGAGGGTGACGCCTTCCTGTGGCTGGGGATGTACGAGCCGACGGAGCGGGAGTTCGATCTCGTCAGCAGCGAATTCGGGCTGCACCCGCTGGCCGTCGAGGACGCGCTCAAGGCGCATCAGCGGCCCAAGCTGGAGGTCTACGACGACTCGCTGTTCATGGTGCTGAAGCCGGTCACCTACGACGACGCGGCCGCCACGGTGACTGCGTCGGAGGTGATGGTGTTCCTGGGCGAGGCGTTCGTGGTCACCGTCCGGCACGGCGAGGCCAGCCCGCTGGCGGCGGTGCGCCGGCGGCTGGAGGACCACCGGGAGATCCTGCGGCACGGCCCGGGGGCGGTGCTGTACGCGGTCTGTGACGCGGTGGTCGACCACTACATCGACGTGGCCTCCGAACTCCAGCTGGATCTGGAGGAGTTGGAGGCGGAGGTGTTCGCTCCGGTACGCCGGGACACCAAGAACACCGCGGCCGAGATCTACGCCTTCAAGCGCGAGGTGCTGGAATTCCGGCGGGCGACCGGCCCCCTGGCCGCGCCGATGACCCTCCTGCAGAACCCCGGCGTGCCGTACGTGCACGACCACGCCCGGCCGTTCTTCCGCGACGTCGACGACCACCTCACCCGCGCCAACGAGTCGGTGGAGAGCCTGGACCGGCTGCTCTCGGACATCCTCGCCGCCCATCTGGCGCAGATGGGCGTCCGGCAGAACGACGACATGCGCAAGATCTCGGCCTGGGCGGCGCTGGCGGCCGTACCGACCCTGATCGCCGGCATCTACGGCATGAACTTCGATGACATGCCGGAGCTGAAGTGGCACCTGGGCTATCCCGCGATCCTGCTGGTGATGGTCGTCATCGAGGTCTCGCTCTACCGGCTGTTCAAACGCCGCGGCTGGCTGTGACGGCGCGGCCGGCCGTGCCGGGGGCGGTCCCGGCGGCCGGGCGCCCCGCAGGGCTCAGGCGAACTCCGGAGCCGAGGTGGCCGGGCCGCCCAGCGCGTTCCGGCGCTCGGGCATCTTGAGGCTGACCATCCGCCGCCAGCCGCCCAGCCGCTCATAGCCGTACATCGCCCGGATCCCGGTGGTGATCCCGCCGCTCTTCGCCTTCGGCCACCGCAGGATGCGGCCCATGTGGTCCATCACGGCCAGGCTGACGTCCCGGTAGATGACGATCTCGGCATGGGCACAGTCGTGCAGGATCCGCTGGATGGTCCGGCCGTGGCCGAGGCGCGCCAGCCGCAGCAGTTCCTCGTGGCAGTACGCCAGGTGGTTGTCCTCGTCGTGGGAGATCATCCGGATCGCCTTGCCCACCTCGGGGTGATCACCGAAGTGCTTGTTGAGCATCACCATCTGGTCGGCGGCACGCTGTTCGGTGACCCGGCTGTGCGCGAGGTAGGTGATGATGTCGAGTTCGGTGAGCGGTTCGTCGCGGCGCAGCTTGTCGTGCGCCAGGCCGATGCCCCGCCGCTCCAGCAGCGCGGTGTAGTCGGTCTCCACGGGGACGGCGGCGGGCGTCAGGCCGCGCTTGCGCAGCAGGGCGTGGAAGATCCGGCCGTGCTTGTCCTCGTCCGCGCCGTGCCGGGTGACCTTGGGCGCCAGCTCGCGCAGCGAGGCGGGCATGAGGGCGGCGATCCGGCCGTTCTCCCAGCCGCCCTGGGTCTCGCCGCTGGCCGCGATGGAGCAGAACAGGCGGTAGGAGTCGTCGTTGTCGACGATCTCCTGGAACAGGCTTCGAGCCGAGATCATCTGCACACCTCCGAACGGACACACCCGTAGGAAAAGTCAAAGGGGGTGTCCGGCGGGAGGCAACCGGAGCGGCCGTTCGTACGGCCGTCCGGGCGATGTCCGTCCAGGTGGCGGGCGTAACCCGGGCCCGTATCACCGCGTTGTGCTGCCTGACGGCCGCGGCGGGGAAGATCCCCCGAGCCCCCGCCACGGCCGTGGGGACGACCGGGCCCGGCACTGTGCGCCGGGCCGTGTGCGGGACTTCCGGACGGGTGCCGGTACGAGCCCTGCCGCCCCGGTCACCTACGCCAGGCCGGCCCGCTCCAGGGCCTCGGTGCCGGCCCGCAGCGAGGCGAGGCGGTCCTCCAGGGTGAAGCCCGCCGGGGCCAGCGTCAGCGTGGTCACTCCGGCCGCCGCGTAGGCCTGCATCCGCTCGGCGATCCGCTCGACGGAGCCGAGCAGCGTGGTCTGGTCGATCAGCTGCTCCGGGACCGCGGCTGCGGCGCCCTCCTTGTCGCCGGACAGGTACTTGCCCTGGATCTCGGCGGCTTCCTTCTCGTACCCCATGCGCCGGGCGAGCTGGTTGTAGAAGTTCTGCTTCGGGCTGCCCATTCCGCCGACGTACAGGGCGGTGTACGGACGGAACATGTCGGCCAGCGCGCTGACGTCCTTGTCCGCGCCGACGGCCAGCGGCAGCGTCGGGCAGACGTCGAAGCCCTCCAGGGTCTTGCCCGCCTTCTCGCGGCCGGCCCGGAGGTGCGAGACGGCGGTCTCCTCCAGGTGGTCGGCGGAGGGGAAGATCAGCAGGGCGCCGTCGGCGATCTCACCGGTCTGCTGGAGGTTCTTCGGGCCGATCGCCGCGATGTAGAGCGGGATGTGCGCGCGCTGCGGGTGGACGGTGAGCTTCAGCGGCTTGCCGGGGCCGTCGGGCAGCGGCAGCGTCCAGTGCTCGCCCTGGTAGGACAGCCGCTCGCGCGACATGGCCTTGCGGACGATGTCCACGTACTCGCGGGTGCGCGCCAGCGGCTTGTCGAACTTGACGCCGTACCAGCCCTCGGACACCTGCGGCCCCGAGACGCCGAGCCCCAGCCGGAACCGGCCCCCGGAGAGGGAGTCCAGGGTGGCGGCCGTCATCGCGGTCATCGCGGGCGTACGCGCCGGGATCTGGAAGATCGCCGAACCGATGTCGATCTGCTCGGTCTGGGCCGCGACCCAGGAGAGCACGGTGGCGGCGTCGGAGCCGTAGGCCTCGGCGGCCCAGCAGACGGCATAGCCCAGGCGATCGGCCTCCTGCGCGACCGCGAGATTGTCGGAGTCCATCCCGGCGCCCCAGTAGCCGAGGTTGATGCCAAGCCTCATGCCGCTCCCCTTACCGATCAGTAACGTCGCTGTTGCGGGGACTGTAGCGCGCGCCCCCGCCGGCCGTCATCGGCGGGTTGTCCACAGGTCCCCTGTTCCCGGCTCGCGGCCAGTAATCTCAAGGCCCATGGAGCAAAGGCACCTCGGCCGTACGGGCCTTCGCGTGTCCCGCCTCGCGCTCGGCACCCTGAACTGGGCCCGCGACACGGACGAGCAGGAAGCCGCCGACCAGCTCAAGGCGTTCTGGGAGGCCGGCGGCACTCTGGTGGACACCGCCGACATCTACGCCGACGGCGGCGCCGAATACCTCCTGGGCCGGCTGATGGAAGGGCTCGTTCCGCGCGAGGACCTGGTCATCGCGACCAAGGCCGGCAGCGTCCTGGCCGCGGACCGCCACGTCGACGGCTCCCGGCGCCATCTCCTCGCCGCCCTGGACGCCTCCCTGGAACGGCTGGGCACCGAGTACGTCGACCTGTGGCAGCTGCACGCCTTCGATCCGCACACCCCGCTGGAGGAGACCCTGCAGGCCCTCGACCTCGCCGTCACCAGCGGCCGGGCGCGCTATGTGGGGCTGTCGAACTTCTCCGGCTGGCAGCTCGCCAAGGCGGGCACCTGGCAGCTGGCCGCGCCCGGTGTACGCAACCGGCTGGCGAGCACACAGATGGAGTACTCCCTGCTCCAGCGCGGTGTCGAGCGGGAGGTGCTGCCGGCGGCGCTGGATCTCGGGATGGGCCTGCTGCCGTCGTCGCCGCTCGGACGGGGCGTGCTGACCGGTAAGTACCGCCATGCGACGCCGGCCGACTCGCGGGGCGCCTCGGAGCATCTGGCCCCGTTCGTCGCGCCCTACCTCGACGAGACGGCGGGCCGGGTCGTCGAGGCAGTCACCACCGCCGCCGACGGACTGGCCGTCACCCCGCTCCAGGTCGCGCTCTCCTGGGTGCGCGACCGCCCCGGAGTGACCGCGCCGATCCTGGGCGCCCGCACGGAAGCGCAGCTCAGAGCCGCATTGTCAGTGGAGACCCTTAGTCTTCCTGACGAGATCCGCCGGGCGCTGGACGATGTTTCGGCTCCGGTGCACCACTACCCCGATCACGACTGGAGCACGCTGTGAGTACCGACCGCCTCGCCGGCGAAACCCCGCCCGAGCAGGAGGCCGCGCCCGGGACTGCGGATGCCCAGACACCCGACGGCCCCACGGCGGCACGGGAGGACCCCGCGGCACCAGGGAACGACGCCATGGCGCCGGGCCCGGACGCGACGGCGCCGGAGCAGGCCACAGCACCGGACACGGATACAGACGCGACGGCGCCGGAACACGCCACAGCACCGGAGGCGGACACGGACACGACGGCGCCGGAGGGCTCCTCGGCCGGCGTCGCGGACGCGACGGTTCCGGTGAGCGAGCCGGCGCCCGCGGCCCCTGGCGGCGGGGACCGGGCTCCCGGCTCCGGTGCGGCACGGGAGACCGCGGTGCCCGCGTCGGGCAAGGCGACCGCGGACGCGCTGGCCGCGGCGGTACGCGCGGTGGAGAGCGGCGAGCGCACGGCCGCTTCGTTCTTCAACGACGCCCCCCGTCCCGCGCCCCGTCCCACCGGGCAGGCCGCACCCGCCGCCCGGCCCCGCGAGGACCGCCCTGACACCACCGGCCGCCCCCCGCAGCAGGGCGCACCCCCCGGCCCCGCCGCCCCGGAGGCCGCCCGGCCCGGCAGCGCCTCCGGCGCCGGCCGTCCGGCCGGTCCCCCCGTCGCGGACACCGGCACCATGGGCCCGGCCGCCGCACCGGCTCCGGCCGGCCCGGCTCCCGCCCCCCGTCCCGCCGCGGCCACGGCCCCCGGCATCGAGGGCGTACGGCAGGTCCTCACGGCGGGCGGCGCGCCCCAGGCGCTGGCGGAGCCCGCCGCGGAAGTGCTCGGCGAGCGGGCGGCCGAGGCGCTGCGCGAGGACCCCTGGCAGTTGCTCGGTGTGCCAGGGGTGCGCCCCGAACAGGCCGACGGCTTCGCCCGCGCACTGCTCGGCCCGGCCTGCGGCCCTGGCGACGAGCGGCGCGCACAGGCGCTGGTCGGCTGGCTGCTGGAACAGGCCGCCGTCGCGGGGCACTCCGCCCTGGAGGCCGCCGCCCTGCGCGCCGCGCTCGCCCAGCGCTCGGTGCCCGACCCCGACGAGGCCCTGCAGACCGCCATCGCGGACGGTGCCGTGCTGGTCTTCCAGGACGCGATCGAGGAACCGGGCCGGGCGCGCCCCGCCACGGGCGACGACGAGGACGAAGAGCAGCCGGTCCGGATCCTGCTCGGCCTGGACCGGTTCGCGATGGCCGAAGAGAGCGTCGCCGACGGCCTGGCGCGGCTGTTGAACACCTTCGAAGCGGTGGCCGGGCCGGAGCAGCACACCGCGGCGGACGCCGGGGAGCCCGGCGACGGCACGGCGGCCTCGGAGCCGACGACCGCGGAGCCGGCAGCCACGGAGCCGGCGGACGCCGACCGGAGCCCGGCCGCGGAGGGTGCCGACGCCCCGGCCCCCGGCGCCGGAGGCACCGGTGCGCCCGCCGAAGCCGACGCCGACGACACCGCCGCCCCCCGGCCCGTACGCCCCTCCGCCGCCGCCTGGGAGGCCGCGGCGGCCGCCGCACCGTCGCCGTCGGCCGCGGAGCTCATCCGCGCCGCCGCACACAGCGGCCTGGTGGCGCACACCGGTGCCGAGGCGGCCCGCGCCGAGCCCGCCGCGCTGATCGCCGCGGCCCGCTCGCTGGGCCTGCGGGCATTCGGTGCCACGTATACCGAGAACGGCCGCCGGCGCCTGGCCGCCCACCTCGCCGCGAGCACCCCGGAGGCCGCCGCCGCATCCGGGGACCCCGGCGCGGCCGCGGTGACCGTGTCCGGCCTGCTGTCCGGCCGCCAGGGCCCCGGCCGTGACGCCGACGGCGCCCTGGCGCTCGATCTGCTGGTCGTGCTGGACGCCCCGCAGCTGGATCTGGAGACCGCCGCGCTGCTCGTCGAGTCGCTGACCGACGGGACCCGCCTGGTGCTCAGCGGCGATCCGGGGGTGCTGTGGTCCGCCGGTCCCGGCCGGCTGTTCGCCGATCTGCTCGCGGCCCGCTTCTGTCCTCAGGTCGCCTCCCGCACCCCGGACTTCGGCCCGATCGGCGAGCTGGTGTCGGGCATCGGCATCGGCGAACTGAGCCAGGTCGAGGCGCCCGGCAAGGAAGTGGTGATCGTCCCGGCGCGGGATGCCGGAGAGGCGGTGCACCGCACCGTCCAGCTGGTCGCCGACTCCGTGCCCCGGGCGCTCGGTGTCCCCGCGGAGCAGACCCAGGTCATCACCGTCGGCCACGGCGGCGCGGCCGGCACCCGCGCGCTCAACGCCGCCCTCAAGGAACGGCTCAATCCCGGCCCCGGCCGGTTCGGCGGTTTCGACCCCGGCGACCGCGTGGCCTACGCCCCCGCGCCCGGCCGCACGGTGCCCGGCACGGTCACCGGCGCGGACGCGTCCGGGCTGCATCTCGACTGCGACGGCACCGCGGCCGTGGTACCGCGCGAACAGGTCGCTGCGGGAGCCGTACGCCACGGCTGGGCGCTCACCGCGCACCAGGCGGCCGGGATGCGCTGGCCCGCCGCGGTGGTCGTGCTGCCCGGGGACGCCGCGGGCGGTCTGACCCGCGCCTGGGTCTACACCGCCTTCAGCCGCGGCGAACGCCACCTGTCGGTCGTCCAGGGGGTCGACCAGGCGCTGCCCCGCGCCGTCGCCGAGGTGCCCGTCAAGGAACGCACCACCCGGCTGCGCACCCTGCTGCGGGACAGCGTCCAGAGTGCCGAGGAGCCGCCGGCGGCCGGCTGACCGGAGAGCGCGGCCCGCGCCCCCTCACCACACGCACCACAAGCCGCCGCCCCGGCCCGTGGGCAGCCTTCTGCCGACGGACCGGGGCAGCGGTCGGTGTACCGGATCAGGAGGCTTCGGCGGGGCCGGGGCAGGGCCTGTGGGGCCAGGCCGCCCACCCCGCCCACCTCACCGTCCGCGGCCGGGCGCTTCCAGATCGTCGTCGTCGCCCAGTTCCTCGTCGAAGACCGCGCTGACGTCGAAGCGGCACACCACCCGCTGGGGGTCCGCCTGATCGAACGGCGCGGACAGCCACTCCCCCGGTTCGGCCGGGTCGTCGGCGGCCGCCACCCACAGGGTGGAGTCGCCCTCCTCCAGGCCGAACTCCTTGTGCCGGGAGGCGATCTCGTCCGGCTCGAACTCCCCGAAGAGCACGCCCAGCGCCGCATGCACGCTGGTGCCGACGACCGCGGCGGCGTCGGCGCCGCCGCCCGCCGCCTCGTCGGCGGCGTCCGGATCGAGGTCGGCGATGCGCTGGGCCTGATGCAGCAGCCGCTGCGGTTCGGCGACGGTGTAATCGCGCCGGATCAGCACGCTCAGCGCACTCGGCTCCTCCGGGCCCGCGTAGGCGGGCAGGGCATCACTCCCGGGGATCTCGAAGGGGGTGACCTCGTCGTAGGTGTCGTACAGCAGCTCGTCATAGACCTCTGCCGCCGCGGCGAGCTCGTCGAACGCGGCGTAGACGGCCGGGTCGTCCTGCCCCGAGCGGCGTTCGACCGCGTCGAGGTGACGGTCCAGCGCGGCTTTGACCGCCTCGGCGGCGGCACGTACCTCGGCAGCGGAAGGCTGCGCAGCATCAGACATAGTGCAGACGCTATCCGTACCGAGGCCGGTCCCGCACAATAGATGCGATGCCGGAATACGAATTCTGCGATGTGTACGTGCCTCGGGGAGTGTCCCGGAAGGCCGCCACCCGCCTGCTGACCGACCATGCCGAGTACGGACACTGGGAGTTGGACCGACTGCGCCTGAACCCGGACGGGAGCCGCAAGGTGCGGCTGCGCCGGCGGATCATCCGCCAGCTCCGTGCCACATGGTGAGCGCCACCGGCGCCTGAGCACGGCAGAGCGGGCCCCGCTTGGCAGGGCCCGCTCGTGGAGCGCCGGTGCGCTATGTCGTGCTGCTCACCGGCGGGCGGCGCGCGCCTTGCGGTAGATCAAGGCGCCCCCGAGCAGCAGTCCGGCGCTGGCCGGAATCGCGTAGCCGACCCCTCCGGCACCCGTCTGCGCGAGGTGACCGACGGGCTTGGGGGGCGTCACGATCTGGCTGTGCCCCCCGGTCTGCGGCTTCGTCCCCGGCGTGTGCGGCGACTGCTGGCCGGGCTTGCCCGGCTGGTGGGGCTTGCCCGGGTGATGGGGCTTGCCCGGCTGGTGCGGCTTACCGGGCTGGTGCGGCTTGCCCGGCTGGTGCGGCTTACCGGGCTCGTGGGGCTTGCCCGGGTGGTGCGGCCGGCCCGGGGCCGGCGTCGACCCATTGGCGCAGTGGTTGCCGAAGGCCGGGTTCAGCAGCCCGGCCGCCGAGACGCTGTTGCCACAGGCGTTCACCGGTACGTCGACCGGAGCCTGGACACTGTTGCCCGACGCGACACCGGGCGAGTTCGAGGCCCCGCCCGCGGCGTTCGCACCGCCCTGGTGCCCGGCCTGGTGACCACCCTGGTGTCCGCCGACGTGCCGACCACCGCCGACGTTGGCGCAGTGGTTGCCGAACGCGGGGTTCAGCAGCCCGACGACGTTGACGGTGTTGCCACAGGCGTTCACCGGTACGTGCACCGGTACCTGAACACTGTTGCCGGATCCCACGCCGGGCGAGTTCGCCGCGCCTCCGGCGGCTCCCGCATCGGCCTGTGCATAGCCGGCGGCCATGGCGAGTACGCCACTGGCGGCCGCCATGGTGATCAGGCCCTTTCGTGCGACCTGTCTCATAGGTTGTTCCCCTGCCTAGTGCCTTACAGGAATACGGGCAAGTGAGGATCCTCGGAAGAATCCACCGGCCCGCCGAAACCCAGCGGCTCCGGAATGCGTGGCGCGCCTTCCGGAGCCGGACCGAGTCAGACCCTTACGGATGTAAATACAACGCCAAAGGACGCCAGAAGGTCACTTGTTGACGCAGCCCGCGCCGAACGCGGGGTTCAGCAGCCCGATCACGGAGACCGTGTTGCCACAAGCGTTCACCGGAACGTGTACCGGCACCTGGATGGTGTTGCCGGAGACCACACCGGGAGAGTTCAGCGCAGCGCCCTGGGCACCCGAGTCAGCAACGGCCAGGCCCGCACCGGCGAGCACGACACCACCGGCCACTGCCGCAGCGGCGACGACCTTCTTGATCATTAATTCCTCCTTGTAGCCAATACGATCCCAGCCGCGGACCGCACTCACTGCAACGAGAAAAATGCTGTTGAAGCTACGAACACATCGGCGCGTTCACCCTTTTCAGCGAAGCCGGCGCGAAAGGCAGGAAATCCGCGCCGAATTCAGCTCTGGTCGATGAACCGGTCGAGCACCCGGACCCCGAACTTCAGTCCGTCCACCGGCACCCGCTCGTCCACACCGTGGAACATCCCTGCGAAGTCCAGCTCCGGCGGCAGCTTCAGCGGGGCGAAGCCGAATCCGCGGATCCCGAGATCGTCGAAGGACTTGGCGTCCGTGCCGGCGGAGAGCATGTACGGCACGGCGCGCGCGATCGGGTCCTCGGCCTGCAGCGCCGACTGCATCGCCTCGACCAGCGCACCGTCGAAGGTGGTCTCCAGCGCCTTGTCCGCGTGGACGTCCTCCCGCTTCACCCGCGGGCCCAGGAGCCGGTCCAGGTCGGCCAGGAACTCCTCCTCGTGGCCCGGCAGGAAACGGCCGTCGACATGGGCGGTGGCCTGCCCCGGGATGACGTTGACCTTGTAGCCGGCGCCCAGTTGCGTCGGGTTGGCGGTGTTCTTGAGCGAGGCGCCGATCAGCTTGGCGATACCACCGAGCTTGGCCAGCGTGGCGTCCATGTCCTCGGGGTCGAGCTCGGTGCCCAGCGCGTCCCCGAGCTGGTCGAGGAAGGAGCGCAGCGTCTTGGTCACGCGCACCGGGAACTCGTGCCGGCCCAACCGGCCGACCGCTTCGGACAGTTCGGTGATCGCGTTGTCCTTGTGGATCATCGAACCGTGACCGGCGTTGCCGTCCACGGTCAGCTTCATCCAGTGCATGCCCTTCTGGGCCGTCTCGATGAGGTAGAGCCGCACCTGCTCGTTGACGGTGAAGGAGAAGCCGCCGACCTCGCTGATCGCCTCCGTGACGCCCTCGAAGAGGTGCGGGTGGTGGTCGACGAGGTAGCGCGCGCCGTAGGTGCCGCCCGCCTCCTCGTCCGCGAGGAACGCCAGCACGATGTCGCGCGGCGGCTTGCGGCCGGTGCGCAGCCGGTCCCGGACGACGGCCAGCGTCATCGCGTCCATGTCCTTCATGTCGACCGCGCCCCGGCCCCAGACGCAGCCGTCGGCGATCTCCCCGGAGAACGGGTGGTGGGTCCAGTCGCCGGCGTTGGCCGGCACCACATCGGTGTGCCCGTGGATGAGCAGCCCCGGCCGCGAGCGGTCCTCGCCCTCGATCCGGGCGACGGTCGAGGCGCGGCCCCTGTGGGACTCGAAGATCTGCGGCTCCAGGCCGACCTCGGCGAGCTTCTCCGCGACGTACTCGGCGGCGGCCCGCTCCCCCGGCCCCGAGTGGTCGCCGTAGTTACTGGTGTCCATCCGGATCAGATCCCGGCACAGGTCGACGACCTCGTCCTCACCGGTCACCGCACGGCCCGACTGCGACTCGCTCATGCCGCGCCCTCGCTTCGCCCGGCCCCGCATGCGCGGGGCTCCCACCTCTCCATGGTTCGCTCGCGGAGCTGACTCACGGTGCCTCCTCTGGCTTCACGGCCGCGTCGCGCACCCCTCGGAGCACGGCCCACGGCGGGGTCCACTGCCATCCTCCACCTGTCGCCCGCTGTGCCCAAGGCCGCAATACTCCCGACATGCGCTGGTCACAGCCCCGCTTCCGGCCGAATGCAGGGGTGATCGACCACCCGCGAACGTTTGCTATTGTTTTCCACGTCGGAACGGCCCAGGCCGCACCGGCAGACACCTTGTCCGGGTGGCGGAATGGCAGACGCGCTAGCTTGAGGTGCTAGTGCCCTTTATCGGGCGTGGGGGTTCAAGTCCCCCCTCGGACACCATCGCGCACAGAGGTGCCGGTCGATCTTCGACCGGCACCTCTGGCGTTTTTGGCCTGCTTTGCGTTGTCAGCCCGGCTGGGGTTCTCTTGCCGGGTGAGACGCAGATCCCCGGTTCCTCCCGCCCCGCTCCCCCAGCGGGACGGTATCGATCCCGTACGGGTGCGGCTGCCCGCCGATCCGGACGGGGTGTGGGGGACGGTCCGGGAACATCTGGTCGACCGGTTCCAGGGGGCGATCGGGGCGCGGCGGGTGGACGCGATGCTGGGCGCGGGGCGGTTCGTCGGGACCGGCGGTGCGCTGAGCGGGGCGGAGCCGTACGAGCCCGGACGGTACGTCTGGTTCCACCGGGACTTCGCGCCGGAGGTGCCGGTGCCGTTCGAGGTGCGGGTCGTCCACCGCGACGAGCGGATCGTGATCGCCGACAAACCGCACTTCCTCGCCACGACGCCGCGCGGGCGGCACATCACCGAGACCGCGCTGGCCCGGCTGCGGCGCGAGCTGGGGCTGCCCGCGCTGCAGCCCGCGCACCGGCTCGACCGGCTCACGGCGGGGCTGGCGCTGTTCGTCGTACGGCCCGAGGACCGGGGCGCGTACCAGGGCCTGTTCGGCGGGCGGCGGGTGCGCAAGGAGTACGAGGCGGTGGCGCCGTACGACGCGGCGGTGGCGCTGCCGGTGACCGTGCGCAGCCGGATCGTGAAGGAGCGCGGCGTGATGGCCGCGCGCGAGGAGGCCGGCGCGGTCAACGCGGAGAGCCGGATCGAGCTGGTGGAGCGGCGGGGCGGGCTGGGCCGGTACCGGCTGCTGCCCGCGACCGGCCGTACCCATCAGCTGCGGGTCCATATGAACGGCCTCGGGCTGCCGATCCTCCACGATCCCGTCTACCCGGTGGTCGCGGACCCGGACCCGGACGACTTCAGCGCGCCGCTCCAACTGCTGGCGAAAGTACTGGAGTTCACCGATCCGGTGGACGGCAGGACGCGGCGGTTCGAGAGCGGGCGGCGGCTGGCGGCGTGGGACCCGGCCCCGGAGGCGTGATCGGGGGGGGCCGGGAGGCGGACGCCACCATCCCGCGTCCGGACCGACGACGAGCCGCACGGAATTCGCGGTGCGGTCGGCCGCCGGGTGTGCCTAAGGTGCGCCGGTCGGTGGAGTGGGTGCGGGAGAGGGGCTGGCGGGCGCATGCTGATTTTCGATGCGGATGACACGTTGTGGGAGAACAACGTGGTCTTCGAGCGGGTCATCGACGAGTTCCTGGAGTGGATGACCCACCCCGGACTCGACCGGGCCGGGGTGCGGGCCGTGCTCGACGGGATCGAGGCGGCGAACGCGGTGACCCTCGGATACGGCAGCAAGGTGTTCCTGCACAGCCTCGGCGAGTGCGTGGCGCGGCTGCGGGGCCGGGCCGCGACGGCCGAGGAGGCGGCGCGGATCTCCGGGTGGGCCGGGGCCTTCGACGGGGACCGCGTGGAGCTGATCCCCGGCGTCGCCGAGACCCTGGCCGAACTCGCCCGGCGGCACGATCTGCTGCTGCTGACGAAGGGCGACACCGAGGAGCAGCAGCGGAAGATCACGGCCTCCGGGCTGACCCGGCACTTCCGCGGCGTCCACATCGTGGCGGAGAAGAACACCGCCACCTATGAGGAGCTGACTCGCTCCTACGGCCTGGAGCCGGGCTCGGCATGGATGATCGGGAACTCCCCCAGGTCGGACATCCTGCCGGCCCGTTCCGCGGGCCTGAACGCGGTGTTCATCCCGCACGACCACACCTGGGTTTTGGAGCACGGGGAGCTCGACCCCGCCGACGAGAAAGTGCTGCGGCTGCCGGCGTTCGGTGACCTGCTGCGGCACTTCTGAATCTGAGAAAGGTGGGAGAGATGACGGTGGCAAGGCCCGGGGTGTCCTGTGTCTTCGTGTGCCATGACGGCGCCGGTCGGGTGTTGCTGGCCCGGCGGAGCGCGGGGGCCAGGGATGAGCCGGGGACGTGGGACTGCGGTGCCGGGGCGCTGGAGTTCGGTGAGTCCTTCGAGACGGCCGTGGCACGGGAGGTGCAGGAGGAGTACGGCGTGCGGCCGCTCGGCATCGAGCAGATCGGGGTGCGCAATGTGCTGCGCGGTGACCCGGTCGACTCGCACTGGGTCGCGGTGGTCTTCGCCGTACGGGTGGCGCCGGCCGGGGTGACGATCGGCGAGCCGCACAAGTTCGATGCGCTCGCCTGGTGCGCTCCCCATGAGCTGCCGGTGCCGCTGCATTCGCAGTGCGGGGCGGCTCTGGAGCTGTTCGGCGCGGGGCCCGGTGCCCGGCGGGCCGGCCGGGCGCGGGACTGACGCGGGACGGGGCCGCCGATGGGGGCGGGGCGGGGGCGTCTTCCCCGTCCCGCCCCGTTCCGTCTACTGCGGTGCGATGTCGGTCAGTTCACCGTCCTCCAGGGCGAGCCGGCGCGTGATGCCGATGTCCCTCAGGAACGCCGGGTCGTGGCTGACGACGAGGAGCGCGCCCTCGTAGGACTCCAGGGCCGTGACCAGCCGGCGGACCGAGGCGAGGTCGAGGTTGTTGGTCGGCTCGTCGAGCATCAGCAGCTGCGGGGCCGGTTCGGCCAGCATCAGCGCGGCGAGCGAGGCGCGGAAGCGTTCGCCGCCGGAGAGCGTGCCGGCCTGCTGGTCGGCCCGTGCGCCCTTGAACAGGAAGCGGGCGAGCCGGGCCCGGATGCGGTTGTTGGTGGCGTCCGGGGCGAAGCGGGCGACGTTCTCGGCCACGGTCAGCGCGGGGTCGAGGACGTCCAGCCGCTGCGGCAGGAAGCGGAAGGGGACATGGGTCTGTGCGACACCCTCCTGCGGGGGGATCTCCCCGGCGAGGGTCCGCAGCAGGGTGGTCTTGCCGGAGCCGTTGCGGCCGGTCAGCGCGATGCGTTCGGGGCCGCGCACCTCCAGCTCGGCACGGGCGCCGAAACGGGTGCGCAGGGCGTGCAGGGTGAGCACCGTGCGGCCCGGCGGCACGGCGGTGTGCGGCAGGTCGATACGGATCTCGTCGTCCTCCCGGACCGCCTCGGCCGCCTCGTCCAGGCGTTCCCGGGCCTCCTTGAGGCGTTCGGTGTGCAGGATGCGGTGCTTGCCCGCGGATACCTGGGCCTCCCTCTTGCGCTCGTTCATGACGATCTTCGGCTCGCGCTTGTGGGCGTTCATCTTGTTGCCGTAGCGGGCCCGGCGGGCCAATTTGATCTGGGCGTCGGCCAGTTCGCGCTTCTGGCGCTGGACGTCGGCCTCGGCGGCCCGCACCGTCCGCTCGGCTGCTTCCTGTTCGACGGCCAGGGCGTGTTCGTAGGCGCTGAAGTTGCCGCCGTACCAGTGGACCTCCCCGTCGCGGAGGTCGGCGATCCGGTCGACGAGTTCGAGGAGTTCACGGTCGTGGCTGACCACGACGAGGACGCCGGACCAGCCGGTGACCGCGTCGTGGAGCCGCTGCCGGGCCGGTCCGTCGAGGTTGTTGGTGGGCTCGTCGAGCAGCAGGACGTCCGGCCGGCGCAGCAGCAGGGCCGCCAGCCGCAGCAGGACACCCTCACCGCCGGACACCTCGCCGATGGTGCGGTCGAGGTCGAGGCCGGGCAGCCCGAGCTGGTCGAGGGTGGCGCGGGCGCGTTCCTCGACGTCCCAGTCGTCGCCGATGGCGGTGAAGTGCTCCTCGCTCGGGTCGCCGCCCTCGATGGCGTGCAGGGCGGCGCGCGCGGCGGCGATGCCGAGCGCTTCGTCGACCTTCAGGTGCGTGTCGAGCGGGGCGTGCTGCGGGAGGTAGCCGACCTCGCCGGCCACCTTGACGCTGCCGGCGGTCGGGGAAAGTTCGCCCGCGATCAGCTTCAACAGGGTGGACTTTCCGGCCCCGTTGGAACCGATGAGGCCCGTACGGCCGGGGCCGACGGCCAGCGGGAGATTTTCCAGGACGGGGCTGCCGTCGGGCCAGCTGAAGCCGAGGCCGGTGCAGACGATGGCCGCGGAGGACGCGGAGGTGGGTGGCATGGACACAGGGGTCTCCTGGGCGCGAAGGGGTGTGGGGAATGCGCTGGGAGACACCGCACCGTCGGCGCGTCGTCAAAACGCCGGGTGCGTCGGGTACGCCGTACGTACGCCGAGGTCGCGGACGGGCCGCGCGAGGCATGAACCGCCGCTCCGGATACCGGAAGCGCAGGGCGGATCACCGTCGCGGGCGCGGTGCCTCAGGACCTCAGACGAGCAACGGCCTTCTCCGATCGGCGGCAATGGGACCGGGATGGACGATACGGGGGACGCCGCCGAAACACAAACGCTATTTCCGTTGCGTTTGCTGTTGGGATTGCGGTTGCGGTTGCCTTGATGGTTGCGCTCGCGTTCCGGCATGCGCGTCGCTTTCCGCTGTGCGTGCGGCGTCCCCGGATCTCGGTCCCCTGCTCCCTTACTCCCCGGCTCCGTCGCGCGGGCGCAGGCGCACCCGGGCCGGGCCGGTGGCCTGGAGGGTGATCCCGGCGGCGACCGGCACCTCCTGGTCCACGGCTTCGAATTCGTACGTCCGCAGCAGCACGGCCAGCGCCAGCACGGACTCCAGCATCGAGAAGTGCTGCCCGATGCAGGCGCGCGGCCCGCCGCCGAACGGGAACCAGGCGTAGCGGTGCCGCTCCGCCTCCCGTTCGGGTGCGAAGCGCCGCGGATCGAAGCGTTCCGGGTCCTCCCACAGCTCCGGGCTGCGGTGGGTGACCCAGGGCGCGACGACCACATCGGCACCGGCCGGGATGCGGTATCCGCCGATCTCCGTGGCCGCCACGGCCCGGCGGCTGATGACCGGTGCCGCCGGATACAGGCGCATGGACTCCTTCAGCGCCTGGGTCAGATACGGCAGACGGTCCAGGTCGGCGGCCGTGGGGGCGCGCCCGCCCAGCACCCGGTCGATCTCCTCGCGCACTCTGTGCTGCTCCTCGGGGTGCCGGGCGAGGAGGTGGAGGGTGAACGCGAGGGAGGTCGCGGTGGTTTCGTGCCCCGCCAGCAGGAAGATCAGGACCTGTTCGCGGACCTCGGTCGCGTCGAGGGAACCGTCCTCGTCGTTGCCGGCGGCGGCCAGCAGGGACAGCAGGTCGTCCCCCGCGCCCCTCCCGTCCGCCTCGTCCCCCGCCTTGGTGGCCGCCCCGCGCGCCGCCCGCCGGTCCGCGATGATGCGGTCGCAGAGGGCGTTCAGCTCGTCGGTCGCGGCCCGGGCCCGCAGGTTCGCCGGGGTGGGCCACTCCCGCGGGACCTTCACGGGTACGTAGGCGCGCCGGACGACATAGGCGTTGATGACCGGGGCACACCGGTGGAAGGCGTCCTCGGCCGCCGCCGCGTCCAGGCCGAACAGGATCCGGGCGACGGTGCGCAGCGCCAGCCGGTTCATCTCGGGGACCAGGTCGAGGGTGTGGCCCCCGGCGGTGCGCCAGCGCTCGGCGAGGGTGCCGGCCTCGGTCGTGATCGCCGCGGCGTAGCTGTCGACCCGGCGTTTGGTGAACAGCGGCTGCACCAGCCGCCGCTGTCTGAGGTAGTCGGAGTCCTGGCTGGTGAGCAGGCCGTTGCCGAAGGCCTGCCGGACCTCCTCGTAGAGCGGGTGGTCCTTACGGAAGTTGGCGGCCTGGGAGGCGAGGATCTGCTGTACGCCTTCGGGCGCGAAGACCGCATGGAACACGCTGCGCAGACCGGGCGGGCCGGCCACCAGCCGCACCACGTCGCCGTGCGTCCGCCGCGCATTGACGAAGGTGGTGAGGGAGTCGCGCCGCAGGTCGAGCATCGAGCCGAGCACGGGGAGACCGGCCGGGCCGGGTATCTCGCTCTCCGGTGCGGGGCCGGGGCGAGGGCCGTGATGGGGGCGGGGCTGGGGGTCTGTGAGGGGCATGCCGGATGTCTATCCCGCGCAACCGGGTTCCTACCCCCGCCCGGCCCTCCCGCATCGGGGCCGCGGCACCGGCCGTAGCATGAGCCGGATGATCGACAAGCGTGCCGGACGGGCAGCCACCGCGGCCCCGTGCCGGATCACCGTGTGCCGGGGCTGCTGCTGCGGCGATGCGGCCAAGATCCCGGGTGTGGACCACGCCGGGCAGATACCGCGGTTGCGCGCGGCGCTCGACGGCGCGGCGCCGGTGCGGGCCTCGGAGTGTCTGGACGTCTGTGACCAGGCGAATGTGGTCGTGGTCCAGCCGTCGCCCGCGGGCCGGGCGGCCGGCGGGCGCCCCGTGTGGCTGGGGCTGGTCAACGACGACGACGCGCTGGCCGACATCGCCGCGTGGATCCGGGCCGGCGGGCCCGGTCTGGCCGAACCGCCGGGCGTGCTCGACCTCTATGCGATCACGGTGTCGCGACGGGTACGGGAGGGGCTGGAGGGCTGAGGCGCCAGGGCGCGGGGCTGATACCGGCCATGGGTTACCGGAGTCTTACGACAGCAGGCCTGCCCGCCCGCCACCGCGCGCGCTGGTGTTGGCTGGCCCCATGACGTCTCTCTCCAGAAGGGCACGCTGAGCCCGTGCACCGCGCAACGCCGCCCTCCCCGCCCGTCCCGCTGCACGGGCCGCCGCGCCGTGTCCTGGTCGTCGAGGACGATCCGACCGTCGCGGAGGTCGTCACCGGCTATCTCTCCCGCGCCGGCTACACCACCCGGCACGCCGCCGACGGTTTCGCCGCCCTCGACCGGGCCGCGGAGTTCCGCCCGCATCTCGTGGTGCTCGACCTGATGCTGCCCGGCCTCGACGGGCTGGAGGTGTGCCGCCGGCTGCGCCGCTCCGACGACGGTCCGGCGGTCCCGGTGGTGATGCTGACGGCCCGGGGCGAGGAGGCGGACCGCATCCTGGGGCTGGAGCTGGGCGCGGACGACTATGTGACCAAGCCCTTCAGCCCGCGCGAGCTGGTGCTGCGGATCGGCTCGGTGCTGCGCCGTGCGGAGTCCGCGCCGCCGGCCGCGGCGCCCTCGGCCGTCCTGTGTGCCGGGGACCTCCGTGCCGACCCCGGCGGCCGGCGCGCCGATCGCGGTGGACGGGAACTCTCCCTCACCGCCCGCGAGTTCGACCTCCTCGTCTTCCTGATGCGCCACCCCGGGCAGGTCTTCTCCCGGGAGGAGCTGCTGGCCCGGGTCTGGGGCTGGGAGTTCGGGGATCTGTCCACGGTGACCGTGCATGTGCGGCGGCTGCGCGAGAAGATCGAGGCGGATCCGGCCGCGCCACGGCTGGTGACGACGGTCTGGGGCGCGGGCTACCGCTTCGACCCCGTGGAGGACGAGCCCCCGCCGGAGCCCGGACCGCTGCCGGGAGGCGATCCGCGCTCATGACGGACTTTCTGGTCATCGTGGCGCTGGCGGCGCTGGGCGCGGCGCTGGCGGGCCTGCTCGCCGCGCCCGCGGTACGGGTGCTGCGGCGGCGCTCGGTCGCGCTGTCGCTGTTCGCGGTGGCGGTGCTGGCGGTGGCCGCGATGGCGGCGGGCACGGTGGCGGTCGCCCAGGCGATGTTCCTGTCCGGGCACGACCTGGGCGTGGTGATGGCCGTGGTGGCCGTCTCCGGGGTGGTGTCGCTGGCGGCCGCGCTGCTCTTCGGACGCCGGATCGCGGCGGGCAGCCGGGAGCTGGCACGCTCGGCCCGTACGGTCGGCAGCGAGGGCGGCTTCGTGGCGCCCGCCGAGCCGCCCACCGCGGAGCTGGCCGCGCTGTCCCGGGCTTTGGAGGAGACCAGCGGGCGGCTCGCCGCGGCACGGGAACGGGAGCGGGCGCTGGATGCCTCCCGGCGCGATCTGATCGCCGGGATCTCGCACGACCTGCGCACCCCGCTCGCCGGGCTGCGGGCGATGGCCGAGGCGCTGGAGGACGGGGTCGCCGAGGACACCGCGCGCTACCACGCACGGATGCGGGTCGAGGTCGACCGGCTGGCCGCCATGGTCGACGACCTCTTCGAACTCTCCCGTATCCAGGCCGGGGCGCTGGCCCTGACACTGTCGCGGGTATCGGTGTACGACCTGGTGGACGACGCCCTCGCCGGGGCCGGGCCGCTGGCCCGGGCCGGCGGGGTGCGGCTGGTGGACGGCGGGGTGGCACCGCTGCCGGTACGGGTGGACGCCCAGCAGATCACCCGTGTCCTGGGCAATCTGCTGGTCAACGCGATCCGTGCGACGCCGGCGGACGGCACCGTGGCGGTCAGCGCACGGCACGAGGAGGGCCGGGTGATCCTCGCGGTCGAGGACGGCTGCGGGGGCATCCCGCCGGAGGATCTGGCACGGGTCTTCGACACCGGCTGGCGCGGCGGCGCGGCCCGCACCCCGCGCGCGGACGGCAAGGGCGGCGCCGGGCTGGGCCTGGCGATCGTCCGCGGGATCGTGGAGGCCCACGAGGGCCGGGCGACGGTACGGAACACCGGGGCGGGCTGCCGCTTCGAGGTCGAACTGCCGTCGGCGGACGTGCCGGTGGAGGCGTAGGCGGGCGGCGGACGGGGCCGCGGGCGGTTGTGGCGCGCGTGCGGCCGGTCCTCCGTCGGCGTGGGCGTACGGGTGTGCCTGGCGCGTCTCAGCGCCGTGCCGCCGCTCCGTCCCGGTCCGCCGGATCCGGGCCGTGCTCCTCCCGGCCCTCGTCCCCCGTCCGGCGCACCGGCAAGTCGCGGACGGCCCCGACCGGCGAGAAGAGCAGGATCAGGGCGGCCAGCGGCACCCCGGCGGTCATGATCCACATGGCCGTGCGGAGGCCGAGGGCGGAGCCGAGCACGCCGCCGAGCAGTGCGCCCAGGGGCAGCGTGCCGTAGTTGAGGAAGGAGCTGCCGGCGATCAGCCGGCCGAGCAGGGCCGGCGGGCAGTAGCGCTGCTGGAAGCCCGCCTTGAGGGTGTTCCCGCCCACCACACCCGCACTGACGCCGAAGCTGCCCGCGACGTAGAGCAGCGCCCCGGTGCCATGGGCGGCGAGGGGGATGAGCAACGCGGTGCCGGACAGGCCCAGTTCGCACAGGAGCATGGCGCGGGCCGTACCGAACCGGTCGGCGGCCCGGCGCGCCAGGAAGGCGCCCGCGATCCCGCCCGTACTGGCCGACGCCAGCAGCCCGCCGACCGCGCCGGGCGGCAGACCGACCTCGCGGACCAGGAAGACCGCCGCGATCGACTGGTACCCCATGAGCGCGAGATTGGAGGCGGCGCCGAAGAGCGTCAGGGTGCGGAGCCATACATCGCCGGTGACCAGCCGCAGCCCCTCGGCGATGTCCGCGAACAGGGGCCGTGCGGCGCGGTCGCGGGGGTCCGGGCGTGGCTCGCGGTGCCGCATGCGGAGCAGGCACAGCAGGGAGATGAGGAAGGTGGCGGCCTGGGCGGACAACGCGTTGACGGCGCCGGCCAGTTGGGCGAGGGAGCCACCCGCCCCCTGTCCGGCGATCTGCGCCGCCGAGGCGCTGCCGTGCAGCTTGGCGTTGCCCTCGGCCTGGTCGGCCGGTGCGAGCAGGCCGGGGAGGTAGGCACTGTAGGCGGTCTGGAAGACCACCGCCGCGGCCCCGGCCAGCAGGGCCACGGCGATCAGTAAGCCGAGGCTGAGCCCGCCGTACCGGGCGAGGAGCGGTACGGCGGCGAACAGCACCAATGACAGGCCGGCGGCGCCCAGCATCAGGGGCCGACGGCGCGTCCGGTCCACCCAGACGCCCACCGGGAGACCGATGAGCAGCCAGGGCAGCCAGCCGCAGGCGCTGAGCAGCCCGACCGCGAAGGTGGAGGCGTGCAGGGTGGACACCGCGACCAGCGGCATCGCCACGCTGGTGACGGCCGCCCCGAACTTCCCCGCCGTCTCACCGCACCACAGCAGCCGGAAGTCACGATGGCGGCGCAGCAGTCCGCTCATCGCTCGTGACGCTCCTTGCGCGGGAAGGCCTGCAACTGGACGACGACGGGCCGCCGCTCCTCGGGGGCTTCCTCGCCGGATCCGCTCTGCGCCGCCACCCGGTGCCGTACGACTACCTGCTCCAACTCCGCGTTCAATGAGGCGAGTTGTGCGGGCGTCAGGCGCAGGTCGTGCCACTGGGAGAGGGTGCCGGCGTCCCGCCATTCCGGGGCCCAGTCCTCGGTGAGGTAGCTGACGACCCGGTTGAAGTGCTGCTGGACGATTTCGTGCACATAGAGCTCCAGCGCGCCCCGGGTGTCCGGATCGTCGCGGAATTCGGTGGTGTCGAGCCGGTGGGCGACCCGGACCGCCCGCCACCAGCGTTCGCGCTTGGTGCCGCGGCCGGTCTCCTCCTCGATGAAGCCGTGTTCGGCGAGGTGCCGCAGATGCCAGCTGACCGTACCGGTGTTCTCGCCCAGACGGCGCCCGAGGCCGGTGGCGGTGTCCGGACCGTCGAGCCGTAGCAGCTCCAGGATGCGCAGCCGCAAGGGGTGGGCGACCCCGCGCAGACTGCGGGCGTCCATCCGGCGGGTCGGGGGCGTGGCGGGCGGCGTCGGCGTCGGCGTCGGCGTCGGCCGGGACGGGTGCGGTGGTGTGGAGGCGTCAGGCATGGACGGCAGCCTAGAGTTGCAGAGACTTCTCTGCACAGAGATCTCTGCAGAGAAGTCTCGGCAACGGGCGGGAACCGGCCACACCGTTGGAAGGAAGCTAGGACCTGTCCTCGGAGTCCCCGTTTGCGCTCTGCCCCGCTTCCGCGCCGTCACCCCCGTCCCTCTCCTCCCCCTGCACCCACAACGGATGCTCGCGCCGCGCCCATTGCGCGTCGACGGAGCCGGTGCGCAGGCCGCGGCGTGACTCGGGGTCGCCGTACGCCTTCCCGACATGGCCGGCGATCACGATGACCACGGCGAGCGCGAGCCAGTCGTGGACGAAGGTGGCGCCGGTGCGCCACAACAGGGGCGCGATGGGGGTCCCCCCTGCTCGAGCGAAGCCGAGAGCTTGGGGGAAGGTGAACCACATCAGCAGACCGGTGCCGAGCATCACCAGGACCGCACCGGCGATCCAGGCGGCGTAGAGCTTCTGCCCGGCGTTGAACTTGCCGGCCGGGCGGCCCCCTCGGCGGCGCAGTGCGGCGCGCAGCCACTGGCGGTCGTGCGGGCCGTAACGGTTGAGGCGGGTGAGGTCGGCGCGCAGGGCGCGGGAGCCGAGGCCCAGCAGCAGGGGGACGGGCAGCAGGATGCCGGACCACTCGTGGACGGTGACCATCAGGTGGCGGCGGCCGACGAGTTCGGCGAGAAAGGGGAGGTAGAGGCAGCCCGCGGTGAGGACGCAGACGGCCATCAGGGTGGCGGTGGCGCGGTGCACCCGGCGTTCGGCGGGGGTGAAGCGCGGGACGCGGGGGCGCGCCGAGGCGGTCCCGGACCGGCTCTCAGGTGGTCGGGGCATCGTCGCGTCCGTTCGACCGGCCGACCCAGGCGTCGATGTCATATCCGAGGTTCTCCCAGTAGCCGGGCCGGACGTGGTCGGTGACGGTGATCCCGGAAAGCCACTTCGCCGACTTGTAGAAGTACATGGGCCCGACATAGAGGCGCACCGGGCCGCCGTGGGCGTGGGCGAGCGGCTTGTCCTGCATCCGCAGGGCGACCAGGACGTCGTCGCGGCGGGCCTGTTCGAGGGTGAGGGATTCGCTGTAGGTGCCGTCGAAGCAGGTGAAGCGGACGGCCTTGGCCTCGGGGCGGACGCCCGCGGCGTCGAGGAGGGCGGAGAGGCGGACGCCCTCGAAGGGGGTGGCGGGCACCCGCCAGCCGGTGACGCACTGGACATCGCGGACGAGCCGGGTCTGCGGCAGCCGGCGCAGACCGGCGAGGCTCAGGGTGGTCCGGTGGCGGACCAGGCCGTCGATGGTCAGGCGGTAGGTACGGGCGTCCTTGGCCGGTACGGAGCCGGTCACGGAGTAGTAGCGGAAGCCGCCGCCGCCCGGGAGCAGGCCGGTCAGGCCGGTGGGGTCCTGCTGTGCGGCGGCCCCGAGGGTGTTGTCGTAGGCGCTCTGCAGGAAGGGGGCGGCGGCGACGCCGGCGGCACCGGCGGCGAGTATGCCGAGCACCACGCGGCGGCCCACGGGGGCGCCCTGCCCGTCCTCGCCGCCGCCCGCCGGGCGGGGCCTCTTCGCGTCCTTGGTCACCCTTCGATTGTGAACCCGCCGCGGGCGCCGGGGCCGGCGTCCCGGCCCCGGCGTCAGACTTTCGTCATCAGCGCCGCCGGGTCACGGGGCGGCGGCCTCCCGGGCACGGCACAGTGCGGTGGCCCGCGCGGCCCGGAACGCCCCCGCGCCGTCGCGGCCCGGGTACGACCACGGGGCGCGTGTGGCGTGCGGACCGATCCGCTGGAACAGCGTGGCGGCCTCGGCGGTCCGCCCTTGGTGGAACGCGGCATGGGCGAGGAAGTTGAGATCGATCTTGCGGCGCGGGTGTTCCTCGCCCTCCCATTCCAGCCACCAGTCGACGGCGGCCTGCAGCACCTGCCGGGCGCGCCGGGTGGACCAGTGGCCCCAGCCCGCGGGGTCGGAGGGAGCCAGGCCCGCGGCGGCGAGGACGCGGTAGCGCTCGGCGTGCGCCACGACGGGGAGGAGGGCGAGCGGGGAGTCGGCGGGGGCACGTGCCGCCGCGCGGGCCGCGAAGACATGGACCGGGTGCCGTGGATCGTCGGCGACGCCCGGCAGTTGCTCGGCCAGGGCGGCCGTCATGAGGTGGTGGGCGTGATGGTGGTCGCGGTGGCGGGCGCACACCTGGTGGAAGGCGTGGGCCCGTTCGCCCGGGGTGCCGGTGTGGCGGGCGAGGATCAGCGCGCCGAGCCAGGGGGTGGGGTCGTCGGGCAGCATCCGGGCGGCGGTGGCACAGGCTTCGGCGGCGGCCCCGGTACCGCTCTCGCCGCGCAGCGCGAGATGGACGGTGGCGAGGGCCAGGAGGGTGGCGGCGTCACCGCTGTCCGGTTCGGCGAGCAGCCAGTCGCCGGCCCAGGCGGCGCTGCCGGGGCAGGTGGCCAGGACGGTTAATCGGTGGCCGCGCAGATCCCACTGCGCACCGGTCCCGGTGAGCAGGGTACGCACCCTGGCCCACTGGCCGAGCGTCAACGCCTCGGCCGCGAGGGCCAGTTGGGCGTCGTCCAGGGCCGGGGTGAGCACCGGGGGGCCGGGGCGGCGGGCGCGTCGGAGGGGTGGCGGCATCGGTGGCGACATCGAAATCACGGGTCAGGGGCTCCATCAGGGGCTCCACGGCGCGCCGCACCGGCCGTCTCACCGCACCGAGTCGTCCTCGGCGGGCGGGGACCGGATCCGCGCACCTCTACAGAGGGTGACGACTTGGTCCGCACCAGTCATCACGCACAGCAAAGCGGCCCGCAGAGCTCCGCGTCAAGGCGCGAAGGGGAATGGCCGGATCCGCCCCCTCTCGCTTCGTATACGAAGGGAGCGGCCGGCCACCGGAAACCCGGCAGGAGGGGCGAGCCCCCTCCCCCGTCACGCTCCCCCGCACCGCCCCTCCCCTTCAGGACACCGCCCGTGCCGCCGCCCGGCCCGCCGTCCGGCCGGAGAAGAGACAGCCCCCGAGGAAGGTGCCCTCCAGCGAGCGGTAGCCGTGCACCCCGCCGCCGCCGAACCCGGCCGCCTCGCCCGCCGCGTAGACGCCGGGCAGGGGTGTGCCACCGTCGGTCAGCACCCGCGACGAGAGGTCGGTCTCCAGGCCGCCGAGCGTCTTGCGGGTGAGGATGTTCAGCCGTACGGCGATCAGCGGGCCGGCCTTGGGGTCGAGCAGCCGGTGCGGTGCCGCGGTGCGGATCAGGCGGTCCCCGAGGTAGGCGCGGGCCCCGCGGATCGCGGTCACCTGGAGGTCCTTGGTGAAGGAGTGGGCGATCTCCCGGTCCCGCGCCACGATCGCGTCGCGCAGCGCCTCCTCGGCTATCAGCGGCTTCTTGGTCAGTTCGTTCATCCGACGCACCAGGTCGGTCAGCGAACGCTCGACGACGAAGTCCGCGCCGCGGTCCATGAACGCCTGCACCGGCCCCGGTGCGCCGGCCCGGGCCCGGCCCAGCACGCCGCGGATGCTCTTGCCCGTCAGATCGGGGTTCTGCTCGGAGCCGGAGAGGGTGAACTCCTTCTCGATGATCTTCTGGGTGAGGACGAACCAGGTGTGGTCATGGCCGGTCCGCATGATGTGTTCGAGGGTGCCGAGGGTGTCGAAGCCGGGGAAGAGCGGCACCGGCAGCCGTTTGCCGCGCGCGTCGAGCCACAGCGGGGACGGTCCGGACAGGATCCGGATGCCGTGCTGCGGCCAGACCGGGTTCCAGTTGTCGATGCCCTCGGTGTAGTGCCACATCCGGTCGCGGTTGATGATCCGGCCGCCGGCCGCCTCGGCGATGCCCAGCATCTTGCCGTCCACATGCGCGGGCACTCCGGACAGCATCCGCCGCGGAGGCTTGCCGAGCCGTTCGGGCCAGTTGGCGCGCACCAGCTCGTGATTGCCGCCGATACCGCCCGAGGTGACGATCACGGCCTGGGCCTTGAGTTCGAAGGCGCCGGCCACCTCGCGGCTGCTGGGCCTGCCGCGCTCGGCGTCCGAGGGCTCCAGGACCTCGCCGCTGACCGTGTCCACGCTCCCCGCGGTGCGCGACAGCCCGGTCACCCGGTGGCGGAAGCGCAGCTCCACCAGCCCGCGGGCGACTCCGGCCCGCACCCGGCGTTCGAACGGGGCCACCAGCCCGGGTCCGGTGCCCCAGGTGATGTGGAAGCGGGGGACGGAGTTGCCGTGGCCGGTCGCGTCGTAGCCGCCGCGTTCGGCCCAGCCGACGACGGGGAAGAGCCGTACGCCCTGCCGGCGCAGCCAGGAGCGCTTCTCGCCGGCCGCGAAGTCGACGTAGGCCTCGGCCCAGGAGCGCGGCCAGCGGTCCTCGGGCCGGTCAAAGCCGGCCGTGCCCAGCCAGTCCTGCCAGGCCAGCTCACGGCTGTCGCGGATGCGCAGCCGGCGCTGTTCGGGGGAGTCCACCAGGAAGAGACCGCCGAAGGACCAGTGGGCCTGTCCGCCGAGGGACTGCTCGGGCTCCTGGTCGAGGAGGATCACCTTCCGTCCGGCGTCCACCAGTTCCGCGGTGGCCGCCAGGCCCGCGAGCCCCCCTCCGATCACGATCACATCAGCGTCGTACGCCATCTCAGCCACTCCTCAACGGGGCACGCCGGGCGCCCCGGCCGCCTGGTGGAACGATCCTCAGCGCACCCGACTGCCGCGTCAACCACCGGGTTACCGCGCAGTACACCAAGGCGCGCGGGAGAATGGTCGATGACGAGGGCCACCCCACGCCCGCCGCCTGGTGACTATCCTCAGGCGCATCCCCCGCCCCCGATACGAGGTGCGACGTGACGGTGATACTGCTCGCCCTTGGAGCGGCCTGCTGTCTGGGACTCGGTTTCGTGTTTCAGCAGGCCGCGGCACAGCACGCCCCGATGAAGGACTACCTCTCGGTGCGGCTGCTGCTCGATCTGGTGCGGATGCCGCTGTGGCTGGCAGGTATCGGTCTGATGGTGGTCGGGATGGCGCTCGGCGCGATGGCGCTGGGGATGGGCGACATCACTCTGGTGGAGCCCCTGCTGGCGACCAACCTGCTGTTCGCGATGGCGCTGTCGCGGCGGCTGACCCGGCAGCGGCTCGGCCGGAGCGGCTGGGCCGGGCTGTGGCTGCTGGCGGGCGGGGTGACGGCCTTCATCGTGGCCGGGCGCCCCCAGGGCGGGCAGCGCAGCACGGATCATCTGTGGCAGTGGCTGATCATGGGCATGGTGCTGGGCACCGCGCTGCTGCTGGCGGCGGTCGCCAAGCGCGAGCGGGTGCATGTGAGCCTGGAGGCCGCCCTGCTGGGGATCGCGGCGGGCCTGATATACGGGCTGCAGGACGCGCTGACCCGGATCAGCGGGGAGCACTTCGGCGAGGGCGGCTGGTCGGCCCTGGTCACCAGCTGGCAGCCGTACGCCATCGTGGTGCTCGGGGTGCTGGCGCTGGTGCTCGTACAGAGCGCCTTCGAGTCGGCGCCGCTGCGGCTCTCGCTGCCCGCGCTGACCGCCGCCCAGCCGCTGGCCGGCATCGCCTGCGGGGTGGGGTTCCTCGGCGACCAGCTGCGGGTGACGCCGGGGGCGCTGGCGTGGGAGGTGGCCGGGATCGTGGCCGTCGTCGCGGGCATCGTGCTGATCGGCAGCCATCCGGCGATGCCACCGGGGTCCGGCCGGCGCGAGGACGTACGGGAGCTGCAGCCGCACTGAGGAGGGCGCCCCGGGCCGCTCCCCCGCGGTGCCGGCCGCCCCCGCGGACCGCCGCCCGCAAACCGTCGCCCGGTGGGCCGCGCCCGGGTCCCGGGTGGTTGCATGGCTGCCATGGCCGATCAGCAACCGCTCAACGCGGACGAAATCCTCGACGTCGTCGATGAGAACGATCAGGTCGTGGGGCAGGCCCCACGCGGCGAGACCTACGCCCGCAGGATGCGCACCCGCTGCGCCTTCGTCCTCGCCCGGGACGAAGCGGACCGGATCTTCGTCCACCGCCGCACCCCGCAGAAGCTCGTCTTCCCCTCGCACTACGACATGTTCGTCGGCGGGGTGCTCGGCACCGGCGAGACCTACGACCGGGCGGCGCTGCGCGAGGCCGAGGAGGAGCTGGGCGTCCAGGGGCTGGAGCCGCCCCGGCCGCTGTTCAAGTTCCTCTACGAGACGGCCGAGCACACCTGGTGGTCCGCGGTCTACGAGGTGCGCTGCACCCTGCCGGTCGCCCCGCAGGAGTCGGAGATCGACTGGTTCGCGTTCCTGACCGAGGAGGAGCTGGCCCGGCGGCTGGACGAGTGGCCGTGGACGCCGGACGGGCTCGCCGCGTACCGGCAGCTGCTGGCCCGGCGGGAGGCGGGGGACGTCTGATGCGCCCCGGGCAGGGCACCGGCCGGCCGATAGGGTTTCGGCCATGATCCTTACCGAGGCACTGCGGTCGGCCGGCGCTGCCGTACGGCTGTGGTTCTCGCCCGCGCGGGTCCGCGAGGAGGGCACGACCCCCGACTACCGCTTCTCGCTCGCCAACGAGCGCACCTTCCTCGCCTGGCTGCGCACCGGGCTGGCGCTGGTCGGCGGCGGTTTCGCGGTGGACCAGTTCCTGCCCCGGCTGCACCAGGGGCTGCGGGTGACCTTCACCGTCGTCCTGCTGGTGGGCGGCGCGCTGTGTGCACTGCGGGCGGTCAGTCACTGGGTGCGCTGCGAGCGCGCGATGCGGCGCGGCGAGGACCTGCCGGTCAGCCGCTTCCCCACGGCGCTGGCGCTGAGCGTCGGCGTCCTGGCGGTGGCGGTGGTCGTGCTGGTCCTCCTGGGCCGGACCACCTAGGGGGTATCGTTCGGATCATGGCGGGCTCGCGGGGCCTGGCACGCACTCCCCCACGCCTGAACGGCGCGGGGGGACCCCCATCCGCGTTGTCGTCACTCTTCCCCAAGCTCTCGGCTCCGCTCGAGCAGGGGAGTCCCCAACCGCTCCGCGTCGACTCCCTCCTCCGCCTTGCGATCGCACGCACCAGACCCCGCTCCCTGATCCACCATGATCCAAACGACACCCCCTAGCCGATGACGGGCGACGTGCCCCCGGGCGCCGGGCCGCCGCGTCCGGCCCCCGACCGGGACCCCGGGCTGCAGCCGGAGCGGACCAGGATGGCGTGGCGGCGTACCACGCTGTCCGCCACCGCGATGGCGGTGCTGGCCGCCCGTCAGCTGCTGCACAGCGCCGCCCCCGGGCCGGTGGAGGTGGCTCTGGCGGCGCTGACCGGCGTGTTGTGGATCGCGTTCGTGGCGCTCGCGCACCGGCGGATGCGGGCGATGGTCACCGGCCGGCCGCCGGGCCTGCCTCCGCGGACGGCCCTGCTGCTGGTCGGCTGCACCCTCGGGCTGGCGCTGTGCGGCGCGGTGATCCTGGCACGGCCGGGGCACTGAGCCGGGGCCTGAGCCAGGGCATTGGGCCGGGGTGCGGCGCCGGGGTGCGGCGCCGGGCACGGCGGGTGGCAGAGGTACGGTGACGCGACCCCCCGCCGTCCCGGGTCGGGACCGACTCCCGCTCCGGCAGCGGGAAATGAGGGACCACCGGACGAGGAGACACACCCGCATGGGCGACTCGGCAGCACGGAACACGCCGGCACAGACCCCGGCAGCACACACCTCGGAGGCACCGGCCGCCGAGCCCTACCTCACCGAACTGGCCGCCGGGGTCCACGCCTTCATCCAGCCGGACGGCGGCTGGTGCCTGAACAACGCGGGCTTCGTCACCGACGGGGACGCCACCCTGGTCGTGGACACCGCCGCCACCGAGCGCCGGGCGCGCCTGCTGCGCCGCCGGATCGCCGAGAGCGGCGCGCCCGCGCCCCGCATGGTGGTCAACACGCACCACCACGGCGACCACACCTACGGCAACTGCGTCTTCGCACCCGAGGCGACGGTCATCGGGCACGCCTCCTGCCGCCGTGAGCTGCTGGCCGCCGGGCAGCAGCTGCACGCGGTGTGGCCCGAGGTGGAGTACGGCGACATCCGTCTGACGGCGCCCGAGGTCACCTACACCGACGAGCTGGCCCTGCACGTCGGGGACATCGAGGTGCGGCTGATCCACCCCGGCGTGGCACACACCACCGGCGACACCGTCGTCTGGCTGCCCCGGCAGCGCATCGTCTTCGCCGGGGACCTGGTCTTCCACGGCGGCACCCCGTTCGTCTTCATGGGGTCGCTGGCCGGATCGCTGCGGGCGCTGGAGTTGCTGCGCACCCTGGACGCGGTCACCGTCGTCCCCGGGCACGGCCCGGTGACCGGCCCCGAGGTGTACGACGGCATCGAGCGCTACCTGCGGTTCGTCGGCCGGCTGGCGCAGGAGGGCCGGGCAGCCGGGCGTACGCCGCTGGAGGTGGCCCGGGAGGCGGACCTCGGCCCGTTCGCGGAGCTGGCCGAGAGCGAGCGGCTGGTGGCGAACCTGCACCGGGCGTACGCGGAGCTGGCGGGCACCGCGCCGGGCGCGCCGCTCGACGTGGGGGCCGGGTTCGGCGATATGACGGTGATGAACGGCGGGGTGCCGGTGGCGTGTCACGCCTGACCACGGCCTTGCGGGCGGGGGCCTGAGGGGAGGCCGGGCGCGACGGGGCCATGGACGGCCGGCGTCGGGGCAGCCGGGCGCGTCGGGACCGCGAGCGTGGCGGAAAAATCCCCGCGTGACCCACGCCCCACGGCCCGGCACTGGACGCCATACCGACTAGTCGGCATGATCGTGCTGCAACCGATCGGCCGACCGGCCGTCCACTCCGTACGGAGGAGCACGATGAGCAAGGGCACCCCTCCCCCGCAGCCCCAGGACCAGGAGGATCCTCCCGGCCTCGACCTGGAGCGATTGCGCGAGCATCTGGGCCGGGAGCGGCCGGGGCTGGCCGGCGGCCCGCTGCGGGCCCGGCTGATCGAGGGCGGGCGGTCCAACCTCACCTACCGCGTCACCGACGGTGCCGCCTCCTGGGTCGTCCGCCGGCCGCCGCTCGGCCATGTGCTGGCCACCGCGCACGACATGCGGCGCGAGCACCGGGTCATCAGCGCCCTGCACGAGACACCGGTGCCGGTGCCCGAGGCGCTGCTGCTGTGCGAGGACGAGTCGGTCATCGGCGCACCCTTCTACGTGATGGAGCTGGTCGAGGGCGTGCCCTACCGCACGGCCGGCCAGCTGGCCCCGCTCGGGCCCGAGCGCACCCGGGCCGTGGTGCTCTCCCTGGTGGACACGCTCGTGGACCTGCACGCGGTGGACCCCGAGGCGGCCGGGCTCGGCGACTTCGGCCGTCCCGAGGGCTTCCTGGAGCGCCAGCTGCGCCGCTGGGGCAAGCAGTTGAGCGCGTCGAAGAACCGTGACCTGCCGGGGATCGACGAGCTGCACAAGAGGCTGGGCCGGGCGCTGCCCGCCTCGCCCGCCCCCACCGTCGTCCACGGCGACTACCGCCTCGACAACGTCCTGATCGGGTCCGACGACACCCTCAAGGCCGTCCTGGACTGGGAGATGTCCACGCTCGGCGATCCGCTGACCGACCTCGGCCTGCTGGCGATGTACAGCTCGGACCTGGGCCTGCCGCAGTCGCCGGTGAGCACCACCAGCGGCGCCCCCGGGCACCCCTCGCCGGGCGAGCTGATCGAGCGTTACGCCGCCCGCTCCGGCCGGGACACCTCCGCCATTGCCTGGTACACGGCGTTCGCCTGGTTCAAGCTCGCCGTGATCCTCGAGGGCATCCACTACCGCTTCACGCTCGGCCAGACCGTCGGCGCCGGGTTCGACCGGATCGGCGAGCTCGTCCCCGTCTTCATCGACCACGGACTCACCACCCTCAAGGAAGGCTGAGGCACCCATGGACTTCGCATTCGACGCCCGGACCGAGGAACTGCGCGCACGGCTCCTGACGTTCATGGACGAGCACGTGTACCCCGCCGAGCGGACCGCCCATGAACAGCGGGCCGCGCTCGCCTCACCGTGGGACACCCCGGCGATCGTCGAGGAGCTGAAGGCCGAGGCCCGGCGGCAGGGGCTGTGGAACCTGTTCTTTGTGGACGAGCACAGCTTGCCGGACGCGGAGCACGGCGCCGGGCTGACGAACCTCCAGTACGCCCCGCTGGCCGAAATCACCGGCCGCAGCCCTCAGTTGGCGCCCACCGCGCTGAACTGCGCGGCTCCGGACACCGGCAACATGGAGGTGCTGGCGCAGTTCGGCAACGAGGCGCAGCAGAAGCAGTGGCTGGCGCCGCTGCTGGCCGGTGAGATCCGGTCGGCGTTCGCGATGACCGAGCCGGAGGTGGCCTCCTCGGACGCCACCAACATCGAGACGCACATCGCGCGCGACGGCGATGACTATGTCATCAACGGCCGCAAGTGGTACATCTCCGGCGCGATGAACCCGCTGTGCCAGATCTTCATCGTGATGGGCAAGACCGACCCGGACGGCCCGGACCTCCGCCGCCAGCAGTCGATGATCCTGGTCCCGCGGGACACACCCGGCGTGGAGGTCAGGCGCGCCATGCAGGTCTACGGCTACGAGGACCACTACCACGGCGGCCACGCCGAGGTGGTGTTCCACGACGTACGGGTGCCGGCGAGCAATCTGATCGGCGAGGAGGGCGGCGGCTTCGGCATCGCCCAGGCGCGGCTCGGCCCCGGCAGGATCCACCACTGCATGCGGCTGATCGGCATGGCCGAGCGCGCCATCGAGCTGATGTGCCGCCGTGCGGTGACCCGTACGGCGTTCGGCAAGCCGCTGGCCCAGCAGGGCGTGGTGCAGGAGTGGATCGCGGACGCCCGGGTGGCGGTGGAGCAGCTGCGGCTGCTGGTGCTGAAGACCGCCTGGCTGATGGACACCGTCGGCAACAAGGGCGCGCACACCGAGATCCAGGCCATCAAGATCGCCACCCCGCGCACCGTCGTGGACATCCTCGACAAGGCGGTACAGCTGCACGGCGCGGGCGGCGTCAGCCAGGACTTCCCGCTGGCGGAGCTGTGGGCCGGCGCCCGCACGCTCCAGCTGGCGGACGGCCCCGACGAGGTGCACCAACGGTCACTGGCGCGCCGCGAGTTGAAGCGCTACCTGTAGGGGGTGTCTGCCCGATCATGCCGGGCCCGAGGGGGTGGGGACCTCGGGCCCGGCCTGCGTACGCCGTGAGCCGGGCCGCTTGTCCACCGGTCGGAGCGGGCCCCGGGCGTGCGGCCCCCGCGGCTATCCTCGGGGGATGCGTATCGGAGAACTGGCGCGGCGGACCGGGGTGCCGGTTCCGTCGATCAAGTACTACACCCGGGAAGGCATGTTGCCCCCGGGCGAGCGCATCAGTCCGAACCAGGTCCAGTACGCCGCATCGCACATCCGGCGGCTGAAGCTGATCCGGGCGCTGACCGAAGTGGGCGGCTTGTCCATCGCGGCGGCCGCCGAGGTGCTGGCCGGCATCGACTCTCCGGGCACCACCCCGCAGGGCATGCTCGGGACCGCGCAGTCGGCGGTCAGCAAGGTGGCCGCCGAGCGGGGCACCGACGAGATGTGGGAGCGCGCCGAGCGTGAGGTCGCGGAGCTGGTGCGGCGGCACGACTGGGCGGTGCGGCCGGAGAATCCGGGGTGGCGGACGCTGGTGCAGGTCGTGGTGGCCTATCACGAGCTCGACCAGAGCGAGCTGCTGGGCCTGCTCGACCGGTACGCGCAGGCCGCCGGATCCCTGGCCGCCGCCGAGCTGGCGGCGTTCGACGGGGTCCCGAGCCTCGACGCCCAGATCGAGGGTGCGGTGCTCGGGACCGTACTGGGCGACACCGCGATGGCCGCGCTGCGGCGTATCGCCCAGGAGGACGTGGCCCGGCGGGTGCGGGAACGGTCTCAGACGCTCTGAACGGGCTCGCCGGCCGGGACGAGGTGATGCACCCGGGCCGGCGGCAGGTTGCCCAGCACCAGTTCGGTACGGAAGGTGTGCCGGTCGAGTATGCGGCGCAGCGCGTTCTGGCCGTCGAGGGCGTGGACCCGGTTGGCCGGGCCGCTGAACGTGCGGCGGACCGTGGCCCCGCCGACGTAGCCGAAGAAGGAGAGCGTGCCGCCGGGCCGCAGGGCGCCGAGCAGCCGGTCGAAGATGTCCGTGGTGGTCGGGGCGTCGAAGTTCGCGAACGGCAGGCCGCAGACGATCGTGTCGTAGGTGCCGAGTTCGTGCTCCTGCACCAGGCCGGTGAGGAACTGCAGCCGGGGGTCGCTGCCGTAGGCGCCGTGCAGGATGTCGACGAACCGCGGGTTGGCCTCGACCAGGTCGAGGGTGTCTTCGCGGCCCAGCGCGTCGGCGATGTGGCGGGTCACCGCGCCGGTGCCGGGCCCCACCTCCAGGACCGCGCGGGAGCGGCCGGGGCTGGGGACGAGGTAGCGGGTCAGGGCCTTGCCGAGCCGGGGACTGCTCGGAGCAATCGCGCCCACCTCCCGGCGCGTCCGTGCGTACTCCCGGAGAAACAGCGTCACTTCAGCCACAAGGCCACCCACATCGGTAGTGATAGCAGAACTATCGATACCGTAAGTTACGGACGGCGGATGAGGACAGCCCCGAGCCGTAACCACCCCTTGAGTGTCCTTGCCCGTGAGCGCATTCCCACAGGCCCTGCGCGCAATCCAACAAATTCCTGAAGATGCGGTGAAGGCCCGCGGGGGGCGCGCCGGGAGGCGGCCCGGACCGCCTCGATGTGGCCGGTCCGACACGCAGGGTGACGACATGTGAGGAACGTCACTCCCGCGCGTGTGGCCAACGGAACACCGCGGCGGGCCGGTAGGGGCGGCGCACGTCGCGTGCGGTGCGCGCCGGAAAACCTCTACGGCCGCAGGGCGCGCAGCAGCAGGTCCGCCAGGTGATCGGCGACCTGCTGCGGGCTGAGCGGTCCGTCCTCGCGGTACCACGTGCCCAGGTGGTGCACGGAGCCGAAGTGGTAGTCCACGACGAGGTCGGCGGGGATGTCGGCGGCGAAGACGCCGGTGCGCTGCCCCTCCTCGACCAGGGCCCGGAACCGCTCGTGGTAGCGGCGCCGTTCGGCACGTACCTGCTTGTCCTTCTCCGGGCTGAGCTGGTGCATCGAGCGGAAGAAGATCTTGGTGTCGTCGAGGTTCTCGATGGTGGTGACGACCACATCGGCGGCGGCGTCCCGCAGGCGCTGCTCCACCGGCGCGTCGGCGCCGGCGAAGTGGTCCAGCCGCTCCTGCTGGAGTCGCAGGACCCGGCCGTAGACCTCGTGGAGCAGATCCTCCTTGGAACCGAAGTAGTGGTACAGGGCGCCCTTGGTGACGCCCGCCGCATCGACGATCTCCTGGACGGAGGTGCGGTCGTAGCCCTGCTCGGCGAAGAGCCTGGTGGCGGTGGCCAGCAGCCGCTGGGCCACCGGCTTCGCACCGCCGTTGCCGTTGCCGTCCTTCGTGCCGGCCATCGCCCTCACCTGTCCTTCGTGCTCGTCATGCGCGGTGGCGCAGCTCCCGTCGGAGGATCTTGCCACTCGTGGTCTTCGGAAGCTCGGCCAGGATCTCCACCGCACGGGGATATTTGTACGCCGCGAGCCGTTCCTTGCAGTAAGCGGCCAGCTCGGCGGGTTCCGGGGACGTGCCGGGGCGCAGGCTGACATAGGCCTTGACCGACTCGCCGCGGTAGGCGTCGGGCACCCCCACGACCGCCGCCTCGCGCACCGCCGGATGGCTGTAGAGGACGTCCTCGACCTCGCGGGGCCAGACCTTGAACCCGGAGGCGTTGATCATGTCCTTCTTGCGGTCGACGACGTACAGCCAGCCGCCGGCGTCCATGAAACCGATGTCACCGGTGCGCAGCTCGCCGTCCGGGATGGCCTCGGCGGTGGCGTCGGGGCGGCGCCAGTAGCCGGGGACGACCTGGGGGCCGCGGACCGTTATCTCGCCCTGTTCGCCGAACGGGAGGTCGCGGCCCCTCTCGTCGGTGATCCGCACGAGGGTGTCGGGGCCGGGGACGCCCACGGCGAGCGTGCCGGAGACCTTGTCGACCGGTGCCTCGCGGCCCGGCGGGACGCTGGCACAGGGGGCGGTGCACTCGGTCAGGCCGTAGCCGTTGTGGAGGTACGGCCCGAAGTCGGTGCGGAACTTCTCGACGAGGGCGGGCGGCAGCGGCGCACCGCCCGAGGACATGGTCCTGAAGGACGCGAAGTGGTCGCGGGTGGCCTCGGGGTGGGCCATCAGCGCCATGTAGGCGGTGGAGGGCCCGACCGTATAGGCGGGGCGGTGCTCCAGGAAGGCGTCCAGGACGACACCGGCGTCGAAGCGGTAGGCGAGCGCGAGGGTGCCGGAGCCTGCGACGCAGGCGGCCAGTTCGCAGACCATGCCGGTGATGTGGAAGAGCGGGGCGAGGGCGAAGTAGGTGGCCCCGTCGGGCAGGCCCAGGCCGGCGCGCTGGCGTTCGGCGTTGTAGATGACGTTACCGTGGGTGTTGGTGGCGCCCTTGGGGGTGCCGCTGGTGCCGGAGGTGTAGCTGATCAGCGCCAGGTCGTCGGCGGTGAGCTCCGGGTCGGTGGGCACGGCGCGTATCCTCCCCGCCGTGCGGGCGACGGTCAGCAGGTCGTCGGCGCCCTCCTGCGGGCCGAGCCGGTCACCGCGCAGCACCCGCCGGTCGTCGCGGGTCTGCAGGTCCCGTTCCCAGGCGGTGAGCGCGATCCGTACGGACGGCGCCTCGGCGGCGGTGGCCCGCAGAAAGCCGTCCCAGGTGCGGTCGGCGCAGATGACGGCGGTGACCTCGGCGTCGTCCAGGATGTGCCGCATTTCGGCGGACTTGTACATGGGGTTGACCGGCACCACCACCCCGCCGGCCTTCCACACGCCGAGCAGGGCGAGCACGAAGTGCGGGGTGTTCTGCAGCATGACCGCGGCCCGGTCGCCGCGCCGGAAGCCGCGCTCGGCGAGGTGCGCGGCGATGCCGTCGGAGAGCGCGTCGGTCTCCGCGTAGGACAGCCGGCCGTCGAAGTAGGCGAGCGCCGTACGGTCGGGGACGCGGCCGACCGCGGCCCGGAAGGCGTGCAGCGTCGAAGGGGGCGGCTGGACGGGGGCGCGCTGGGCGTCGGTGAGCTGTGCCAGCCACGGCATGTCCTGGTAGGAGGTCATCGGGGTGCGGCCCTTTCTTCCTGATCGCCTGAATCATCCCTGCGGGGGAAGCGCACGGGTGACGCGGGGTGGCGGTGATGCGCCGGTCCGGCCCGGCTCCGCCACCCTGCGCCGGCGGTGGCCCTACGAGCGGCCGCCCTCGGTCTGCTCCAACTTCCGCTGGAGGTGGTTCATCCCGCCGAGCCAGCGGTCGGGGTCCGCCGCCCGCGCGGTGTAGTAGTCCGCGACCTCGGGGTGCGGCAGGACCAGGAAGCGGCCCTCGGCCATCGCCGCGAACAGGGCGTCGGCGACGTCCTCGGGTTCCACGGCCGTGGGCGTCAGGACCAGGTCCCCGGCGGCACCGGTGGCGGCCAGCATGTCGGTGCGGACGCCCTGCGGGCAGATGGCGTGGACGTCGATGCCGCGGTGCCGGTAGGTCAGCGAGAGCCATTCGGCGAAGGCGTAGGCGCCGTGCTTGGTGACGCTGTACGGGGCGGCGGCCACCATGGTGAGCAGGCCGGCGGCGGAGACCGTGGAGATGAAGCGTCCGCTGCCGCGCTCCAGCCACTCGGGCAGCAGCTCCCGCGCGGCCCGGACATGTGCCATGACGTTGACGTCCCAGGCCAGCGTCCAGTCCTCGTCGGACGCCTCGGGCCCGCCGCCGGTCCCCACCCCGGCGTTGGCGCAGAAGATGTCGATGCCGCCGCCGAGCGCCGCCCGTGCGGCCGGGACGACGGCGGAGGCGTCGCCGGCGACCGCGATCGCCCCGATCTCCCCGGCGGTCTTCGCCGCCTTGGCCTCGTCGAGGTCGTTGACCACGACCCGGGCGCCCTCGGCGGCGAACCGGCGGGCCAGCGCGGCGCCGATCCCCCCGCCCGCCCCGGTCACGACAACGGTCTTGTCCCGTACGGCTGCCACCCTGGGTCTCCCTCGGTCGTGTCGATGCGACGGAGGCAGACTAACCAGTCGGTATGTCCCGGCGGAAGAGCCCTTGCCGTACCGGCGCCGGGTCCGTGCGGAAGAGTCCGCGCCGCACCCGCCGCGTCCATAAGGAGGAGTCCGCCGCACCGGGCGGGTCCATTCCGCCCTGCCCCGGAGCGGGCTAGCGTGCACACGACACGTACCCGGTTGAGGTTGATTCCCTGATCACGGAGGTGTGCGGATGGCTCTGTCGAGACGCGTTCTGCTCGGGCGGCTGGCGACGGCCGGCGCGGCCGGCGCGGCACTGGCCACGGGTGCGGGGCCCGCGCAGGCGGCGGACCCCGCGCATGGCGGCGGCCGGCGGGTGCACACCGGCTTCGACCGGCTGTCCGCCGACGGCTACCGCCTGCTGGACGGCCGCACGGTGGGCATCGTCACCAACCCCACCGGCGTCACCCGGCACCTGCGGCACATCGTGGATGTGATGCACGCCGACGAACGGGTGCGGCTGACCGCCGTCTTCGGCCCCGAACACGGCTTCCGCGGTACCGCGCAGGCCGGCGGTTCCGAGGGCCGCTACGACGATCCGGCCACCGGACTGCCCGTCTACGACACGTACAACAAGAGCGGCAGGGATCTCGCCGGCATCTTCGGCGCCTCCGGTGTGGACACCGTCGTCTTCGACATCCAGGACGTGGGCGCGCGGTTCTACACCTACATCTGGACGCTGTACGACTGCATGGTGGCGGCGGCGCTCGCCGGCAAGCGCTTCGTCGTCCTCGACCGGCCCAATCCGGTCACCGGCCGCTCGGCCACCGGCCCGGTGCTCGACAAGGCGTACGCCTCGTTCATCGGCCGGGAGCCGATCGCGCAGGCACACGGGATGACGGTGACGGAGCTGGCGCTGCTGTTCAACGGCGAGTTCGTGCCGCAGGCGGCCGGGCGCCCGGTGGAGCTGGAGACCGTGCGGATGACCGGCTGGCGGCGCACCGACTTCTTCGACGCCACCGGCCTGCCCTGGGTGCCGCCGAGCCCCAACATGCCCACGCCCGACACCGCCCTGGTCTACTCCGGCACCTGCCTCTTCGAGGGCACCAACCTCTCCGAGGGGCGCGGCACCACCCGCCCCTTCGAGCTGCTGGGCGCGGAGGGCATCGACCGCCGCTGGTCCGCGGCCGCCACCGGACTGGGCCTGCCCGGCGTCCACTTCCGGGAGGCCTACTTCGCCCCCACCTTCTCCAAGTTCCAGGGCAAGACGATCGGGGGCGTCCAGCTGCACGTCCACGACCGCGAGGCGTTCGACCCGGTACGTACCGGCATCGGCCTCCTGGTGACCGCGAAGCGGGTCTGGAGCGGCTTCGCCTGGCGTCCCGACAACGGCATCGACCGGCTGACCGGCTCCTCGACCGTCCGGAAGATGATCGACGCGGGCGCGGGGACGGACGAGATCGTCGCCGCCTGGCGGGAGAACCTCGCCCGCTTCCGCGCCCTGCGGAAGCCGTATTTGCGCTACACGTAGGGGCGTTGGGCCGACCGCGGCCCGGGCCCGCCCCGGTCTCACCAACCGAGACGGGCCCGTTGCGCTCTTGACCGGCCGCTCCACCGGGCCGGAAAGTGCGCTGGTGAGCAGCGACGCGACAGCAGCACAGGGATCAGCGGACGCTCCGCCGAAGACGGCGGAGGAAGCCGGCGGCGGTGAGAGCCTGCGCCGGGTGGCGGTGGCCTCGTTCATCGGGACGGCCATCGAGTTCTACGACTTCTACATCTACGGGACGGCCGCCGCGCTCGTCCTCAACCAGGCGTTCTTCCCGACGCTCAACCCGGTCAACGCCACCCTCGCATCCTTCTCCACCTACGCGGTGGCGTTCGCGGCACGGCCGCTGGGCTCGGTGCTCTTCGGCCACTTCGGTGACCGGGTGGGCCGCAAGTCCGTCCTGGTCGTCTCGCTGCTGCTGATGGGGCTCTCGACGGCGTGCGTGGGGCTGCTCCCGGGCTATGGCACCTGGGGCGTGTGGGCACCGTTGCTGCTGCTCGTGCTGCGCTTCCTGCAGGGCATCGGCCTGGGCGGCGAGTGGGGCGGGGCCGCGCTGCTCGCGGTCGAGCATGCGCCGCGCGGGCGCCGCGGGCTGTATGCGGCCTTCCCGCAACTCGGGCCGTCCGTCGGGTTCTTCGCGGCGACCGGGGTGTTCTGGCTGCTGTCGTCCGTGCTCGATGACGCGGCGTTCCGTTCGTGGGGCTGGCGGGTGCCGTTCCTGCTGTCGTTCCTGCTGGTCGGTGTGGGGCTGTTCGTACGGCTGAAGATCAGTGAGACGCCGGTGTTCGCGAAGGTGCTGGATGCCCAGGAGGCGAGCAAGGTGCCCGCCGTCGAGGTGCTGCGCCGTCATCCGCGCGAACTGCTGCTGGGCGCGGGCGGCATGATCGTCGCGTACGGCCTCTTCTACACCGCGACGACCTACTGCCTGTCCTACGCCACCGCCGGCCTCGGCATCTCCCGCAACACCATGCTGGGGCTCTCCCTCGTCGCCTGCCTGTTCCTGGCCGCCGGGACCTGGCTCGCCGCCACCCGTTCCGACGGTGCCGGGCGCCGCAAGCTGATCCTCGCCGGGAGCGCCCTCGCGGTCGTGTGGGGGCTGGTGCTCTTCCCGCTGCTGGACACCGGGGCGCCGGTGCTGATCGCCCTCGGCATCGGCGGCGCGCTGTTCTGCATGGGGGTGGTGTACGGCCCGATGGGCGCGTACCTGCCGGAGCTGTTCGGTACGCGGGTGCGGTACTCGGGCGCCTCGCTGGCCTACAACCTGGGCGGCGTCCTCGGCGGCGCGGTGGCCCCGCTGGTCGCCACCCGGCTCCAGTCGGCGTACGGATCGGCCTCGGTGGGCTGGTACGTCAGCGCGATGGCGGTCGTCTCGCTGCTGTGCGTGCTGGCGCTGCCGGAGACCCGGGAGCGGGACCTGGTCTGAGGCACCGGTGACGCCGCGCGCTCACGAGCTCAGCCACCATCGCCCGCTCTCCCTGGACAGCGCCTCCCACAGGAGGTTGAGGGGGTGTCCGGGTGCGTAGGAGTCCCGCTCGCCGCGGCGGGTGAAGACGCCGACCAGCACCTCGGTCCGGGGCCCCACCTCCCCGACGATCTCCAGGGTGCGCAGCCCGCCGGCTTCCGGGAGGCGGCCGTCCGCGGCGGCCTCCCCGATGCCCCGGGTGACCAGCATCGCCCCGCTGACCACTCCCGACCGCAGCAGTTCGAAGCCGTAGTGCGCGGCCTCGATCTCGGCCGCCACGGACAGCTTGTTCCGGTAGTCGGGGCCGTACCAGGAGGTCAGGAAACGGCTGATCAGGCCGCGCGTCGAGACGACCAGCGGCAGCCGGGGCAGGTCGTGGGCGCCGAAGGAGGTGCCGGGGAGCCGTTCCGGCGGCAGGTTCGTCAGCAGGGAGAGCCCGCTGCGCCGCCACTCCATGACCTCGTACGGAGCCAGCACTTCCGCTTCGTCGCCCTGGGTGACCACGACGCTGCCGCAGACCAGGTCGAGTTCCTTGGTGCGCAGCTTGGTGAAGAGGTCGCCGGTGCGGACATGGGTGACCTTCAGGTCGACGTCGTCGCGCTCATAGTCCTCGGCGACGCGTTCCACCGCGTCCAGCAGGAAGCCGAGGGTGTAGCGGGTGGTGCCGACGGAGAGCGTCCGGCCGAGCCGGCGGCGGGCGTCGCGCACCCCGTCCGACCACTCCCCCAGCGTGCGCCGCGCCAGCTCGACCAGCGCCTCGCCGGTCGCGGTGAACAGGGCGTCCTGGCCCCGTCCTTGCTTGAGGACCAGTTCCTCGCCGCACAGCGCGGCAAAGGTGCGGTTCATGGTGTCCAGCTGCTTCTGCACACTGGACTGTTCGCGCCCCAGTCGCCGCGCGGCGCCCAGCGCGGTGCCCGCCTCGTGGACGACGATCAGCGTGCGCAGCTGGTCCATGGTGGTATCCAGCAGCTCCGTCGGGTACTGCTGCGGACCTGACAAGGCCATGCCTCGCTTTCCCATTCCCTGGACTTCAGAACCCTGCAGCATAACCCCGCGGAATTCCGGCCCGGCGGCCAGTCGGACTTCCCGGTAGGGGAGTTCGCGCTTCCCGGTAGCGGAGTCCGGGCTTCCCGGTAGCGGAGTCCGGGCTTCCCGTCACGGGAGGGGGACGGCGGAGCACCCGGTGGGCGCGCGAAGGCCCCGGGGCGGTGGTGCAGCCCCGGGGCCTGGCCGTTCCGTGCTCCTGCTGCCGGTGTTATCGGTGCTATCGGTGTGCCGGGAACTCCACCACCTGCTGGTAGGTCGGCCGGTTCTGCCAGCTGATGGTCTCGTGGGTCAGACCGCCCACCGCGCGGTGGATGATCGCGTCCGCGCACCACTGGTCGCCGGCCTTGCAGCTGGCGTCGCCGGGGTAGACCTGTTCGGCCGTCTTCCCGGCCGCCTGCTGGAGCGTGGCCAGCAGGGTGTCGCGGCAGGCGGACAGGTCACCGTTGCCGCAGTACGGCTGCGCGAGCGGGCCGGCCACCTTGTCGCCGAGCACCGACCGCAGATCCTTGTCCGCGTAGCTCCACCAGCCGTACTGGAAGGCCGATCCGGCGTGTGCCCCGGTCGGGCCGTGGCCGGCGGACGGGGATTCGTCGATGCCGAGATTGGCCCGCAGCGCGTCGTAGAGATCGCCGCCCAGCCCCGGCTTGAAGACCGCGTCGATCATCAGCGGCCACCAGGCGTCCATCAGGCGTACGGCGTCGGGGTGGGTGTAGGCGTGCGAGCCCGCGGCGGTCTCGCGGCGCTGGGCACCGTCCTTGCGCCAGGCCTCCAGCTGCTGGACCGCGGTCTTCAGCCGGGGGTCGGTGACGGGCTTGCTGCCCAGGACCCGCAGGAGTCCGGGCAGCACGTCCTCGCCGCGCAGGTCGGTGACGGCGGCCTCGGACATGGCGCGGGTCAGCGAGGCCCGGGTCACCCCGCCCTTCCCGGTCAGTGCGCGCACCCGGTCGTCCAGCAGATTGCCGCGGTGCACCGACCCGTTGCCGAAGCCGGCCGAGTCGTAGTCCTTGGCCTGCTTGTTGTTCCACGAGATGTAGTAGTCCTGGTCGACGGACTGCGGATGCTGGGCGGGCGGGGTGTAGTCGGTGGTGTTGGTGTCCGGGTCGTAGCCCTTCCACTCGTAGGCGTCCTCCGCCTTGATGGGCAGTGCGGGATCGACGTCGGGGTTGCGGACCGGGTTGAGGCCGCTGTTGTAGTACGCGATGTCACGGGAGTCGGCGTAGAACCAGTTGAAGGCGTAGCCGATGTGCTCGGCGGCCTGCTGGAACGTCTTGGCGTCGCGGACGTAGGACGGGTCGTTGAACATCTGGAAGCCGATGATCGAGTCGGCCTCGTGGCGGTAGGTGGAGCGCTGCGCGGTGTAGGCGACGGGCTTGCCGTCGACGGCCGCGCGGTGGGTGACGGTCCCGTACTTCGTCCGGAAGACCTGCATCCGGTAGGAGCCGGCCGCCGTCGGGTCGGCGACGGTGGGCTTCCAGGAGTTGGTGCGCTCCAGCTTCTCCATGGGGACGCAGGCGCCGCGGTAGCGGTAGGAGGTGGAGTCCTTGGTGGGCGCGGAGCCGTCCGCGTTGCACAGCTCCACGGCGTAGGTGTCGGTGATGTCCTGGCCGGCGGAGGTGGCGCTCCAGGAGTAGTCCTGGCCGCGGCCGAGCTGGACGTACATCCCCACGCCGGCGAAGGAGGCGCCGCGGGCGCTGATGCCGGGCCCCTGGATCTCCTGGAGCATCAGGAGCTGCGGCGCGAAGTAGCCGGTCTGCGGGCCGAAGACGGCGACCGGGTGCCCGCTCGCGGAGTGCTTGCCGGAGACCAGCAGGGCGTTGGACATCCCGCGGTGCTGGGTGGGGTCGAAGCTCCCCTTGGGCAGCACCCCGTCCTTGAAGAGGCCTTCCAGTTTCCTGTACTTCTTCGGGGCCTTGACCGGGTCCCGCGGCGGTGTCCCGCTCTTGACGGTGGCCGCGCCGGTGCGGTCGAAGACCAGCGGCTCGGCCGTCACCGAGCCGCGGTCGGGCAGTGCGGTGCCCTTGGCCTTGGCCGGCTTGACCGCGTACGGGAAGCTGCTGCCGTCGTGCAGCGTCTTGGCGGCCTCGGGGTCGTTGCGCTCCCGGAAGGACTCCCAGACCTGGGTGCCCTTCTCGACGCCGTACTTCTGCTGGGCGGAGAGCAGCGCGAGGGCCGACGGGACCTCGCCGCCTCCCCCGTTGCCGAAGAGACCGCCGACGACGGAGGCGAGGGCTATCAGGTCGGTGAGCTTGAAGGGCTGGATCTCACCGGCGTTGGTGATGGCGTCGACATGGCCGGTGAGGACGTACTCGCCGGGGAAGTAGCGGCCGTTCTTGGACTGTTCGCGGTAGGCGTTGATGCCGTCGACGTAGGCCTGGGCGTCCTGCATGGCCAGCTTGCCGCGCTCGCCGTTGGAGTCGCGGATGTTGTCGACCTGGGCCTGGAGATCGGCCTCGGTGTACGGCGCCTGCGGCCAGAACTGCTGCTCCAGGCCCTGGTTGGCGAGGGCGCCGCCGGCGAAGGAGGTCAGTTCGCCGCGCCCGATGTGGCGGAAGAGGTCCATCAGCCAGAGCCGGTCCTGGCCCGCGGCGTAGCCGGCGCCGAACTCGGTGCCGTAGCGGGTGGTGCCCTTGATGTGCGGCACCCCGGTCTTCTTGTCCCGGGTGATGGTCACATCGTTGCGAGGTGTGCTGACCTTGCCGACCTGGTCCTGGGGGACGCCGAAGGAGGCGTCGTTGAAGAACGTGGTGAGGGTGTCGTCGGTGAGCGACTGGTAGCCACTCGCCAGCGCGCCGTACGGGCCGAGTTGGTCGGTGGAGTGCTCGGGGTGGGTGCCGAACAGCTTGTTGCCGAGGATCTCCACCAAGGTGGCGTTGCCGGTGGCGCCGGGCGGCAGGATGTCGGCGCACTGGCCCTGGCAGTAGTCGTCGTTCGGTGCGGCGGCCGCGGCCGCGGTGGGGGGCGGTGCCAAGAGCATGGCACCCAAGGCGAACAGGGCCGCCGTGGCGGCAGTCCTGAGCCTTCCGGTACGTCGTCGCATTCCTGCTCCTCGCTGGGGGTCCCCTGCCCGTCACGAGCGAGGGGGAGGGCGGGCGGGACGTTACCGCCGGTTATCCCTGACCGGAAGATGAACAACAGTCAACTTTTGTTCTTGCGGCGGGAGTTTGCGCCAGGGCCGCCCCGGAAAGCCGGAACATCGCCCCGGAAACCGCAAGAAAGTTCGAGGGATCCAGTTGGTGATCGACTACGTCCCATCTCCGTTCAGTCGGATCCTCCCCACGGAGGTGGGATGAAATGGCCGGTTTCAGAGCCCTCGCAGAACAGGTCCGCAATCCACGACTCGTCGCGGCTCAGCGGCGCACGGCCCTGCGCAAGTGCCTTGAACGCTTCGCCCCTTACGGGCACCGGGCGACCTGGCACCACCTGTGCACCCGGGCCGGTATCGCGACCCAGGACCGTGACCCCGATCCGGAGCGGCTGATGGCCGCGCTCGCCGAGCTGGAAGAGGCCCGCACGCTCTGGCTCGCGTACGAGGAAGAGTTCGCCGCCCGGCGCCGCAAGGAGAAACACGACGGCATCCGGCAGCCCGGCGCGATCGACGAATGGCACCGGCGGACCTGGGGCGGCTGCGACATCGTGCCGTGCGAGTCACCGCAGCGCCACCCCGCGGCCCGCCTCGCGGTGGTGCTGCGCCGCATGATCGTGGCGATGGAAGCGGGACGGCCGCGCCGCGACTGCCCGGTGTGCGGCGGCACCCGCTTCGCCTGGCTCCCGGATGCGGTGGACGCACCGGCACCCGGGCCGGCCTGCCGGCAGTGCGGGGTGCTGGCCCCGCTGTCCGTGCTGACGCACGAGGCGCTGACCACGGCGGGCCGGGTACGGGTGCACGAGGCGGGGGCGTTCGCGGCGGCCTGACCGGGGCCGGGGCGGGGGCGAACGGGCTGCGCCGCCCTCCCGTCCGCCCTCGTCCGACCCAGGCGCGCTCTCGTCCGGCCGCGGGCGGCCTCCCCCTCCCCCGGCCTTTACGAGCCACCCCTCCACCTGAAACAACTGTTCACGGGCCGCCCCCGCACCGGCATCGGACCCGGCCGGCGCCGGCCCTCCCGCCCGTACGGCACCAGGGCCGTGCGGGCACCCTGAGGAGAGGCTGGACGTCCATGGCCGACCTGCACGATCTGACCGCGCTCGAACAGGCCGAGAAGATCCGGTCGGGCGAGCTCTCCCCCGTGGAGCTCACCGAGCACTATCTGACGCGGATCGAGCGGCTCGACGACTCACTCGGCGCGTTCCTCACCCGCACCCCGGAGACCGCCCGCAAGCAGGCCTCGGACGCCGAGAGCGAGGCCACCGCGGCCCGCCGGGAGGGCCGTGCGCTCCCGCCGCTGCACGGCGTCCCCGTACCCGTGAAGGACCTCAACCAGGTCGCCGGGGTGCGCTGCACGATGGGTTCCCGGGCGCTGGCCGGGCATGTGCCGACCGTCGACGACCATGTGGTCCACAAGCTGCGGGCGGGCGGCACGATCCTGCTCGGCAAGACCAACACCCCCGAATTCGGGCTGCCGTGCTACACCGAGAACGACCTGGCGCCGCCCGCCCGCACCCCGTGGGACCCGGAGCGCTCGGCGGGCGGCTCCAGCGGCGGGGCGGCCGCGGCCGTGGCCGGCGGCCTGGCACCGCTCGCGCACGCCAGCGACGGCGGCGGCTCGGTCCGTATCCCGGCCTCCGTCTGCGGGCTGTTCGGCATCAAGCCCAGCCGCGGCCGGATCAGCGGCGGCCCGCTGCTCCACGACATCTCGGGCCTGGCCACCTCGGGCCCCCTGGCCCGTACGGTCGCGGACGCGGCCACCCTGCTGGACGTCATGGCGGGCCCGATGCCCGGCGATCCGTTCGCCGCGCCGCCGCTGCCGCCCGGCGAGACCTTCGCCACCCACGCCCGCCGCGACCCCGGACGGCTGCGGATCGCCTGCCTCACCGAGCCGCCCGTCCCCGGCCTCGAAGTCCACTCCGACTGCCGCACCGCCACCACCGACACCGCCGCCCTGCTGACCACGCTCGGCCACGAGGTCGAGGAGCTGTCCCTGCCGGCCGACGACGGCATCCTGCTCGCCTTCACCCGTGTCTGGTCGGTGCTCGCCGCGAGCCGCCCCGTACCGCCGGAGCGCGAGGAGCTGCTGATGCCGCTCACCCGCTCACTGCGCGCCCGCGGCGCCGAGGTCTCCGGTCCCGACTTCGCACGCTCGATGTACGCGTTCCGGCTCCTCGCCCAGTCCATCGCGGACGGCCTGATGCCGCCGGGCACCGGCTACGACGTGATCCTCTCGCCCACGCTGGCCGCGCCCCCGGTGCCGGTCGGCGCGCTGCGCAACGACGCCGATCCCGAGGCCGAGTTCGCCGCCATCGGCGCCTTCACACCGTTCACCGCGCTCTACAACGCCACCGGTCAGCCCGCGGTGAGCGTCCCGCTGCAGTGGAACGCCGAGGGGCTGCCGATCGGGGTGATGCTGGCCGGGCGCTACGGCGACGAGGCCACGTTGATCGCGCTGTCGGCACAGCTGGAGCAGGCCCGCCCGTGGACGGACCGCACGCCGGCCATGTGGTGACACCGCCGCCACACCCGCGCCCGCCCTGCCGTGGGGCGGGCGCTGCCGAGCCGTGGGGCACCACGACCGGGACGGGCGCACCCGCGCTCACGGCTCGCCGTTCGCACAGCAGCCCTCCTCGTCCCGCTCACCGGACCGGACCCGCGGATGCCGCTGCTCGCCGCCCGCGCGCTGCTGCGCCCCGTCCGGGTCCTGGACGCTCCGGTCGACCCGCAGCCGTCGCGCGCCGGGCCCCTGCTCACCGAGGTTGTCGTACGGGTTGGACAGCGCGCAGGTCTCCAGCGAGAGGCAGCCACAGCCGATGCAGTCCGTCAACCGGTCGCGCAGCTCGACGAGTTGGGTGATCCGCTCGTCCAGTTCGGCGCGCCAGAGGGCGGAGAGCCGGGCCCAGTCGGCGCGGTTGGGCGTGCGCTCGTCGGGCAGCTCGGCCAGCGCGTCACGGATCACCGCGAGCGGGATCCCCACCCGCTGTGCCGCCCGCACGAACGCGACCCGGCGCAGCGCGTCACGGGTGTAGCGCCGCTGGTTGCCCGCCGTCCGGGTGCTGCTGATCAGCCCCTTGGACTCGTAGAAGTGCAGCGCGGAGACCGCGGCACCGCTGCGCGCGGAGAGCTGGCCGACGGTGAGCTCATGAACCTTGAACGGAAGCTGGGGCACGGTTCAACCCTAGGCGACCCTTGGGGTGGTCTCCCGGCCTCCGGGCTCGCCGGACCGTTGACAGCGGGGCGCGCACTCAGCATGCTGAGCAAGCGCTTAGTAAGCATCGGCCGGTGTGGTTACAGCGGCGGATGGATCCCGAGGAGGCGGACGAAAATGGCACAGCCCCGAGTGTTCGGATCGCTCGACGAACTGCGCGGCGCAGTCGGTGAGGAGCTGGGCACCAGCGACTGGCTGGAGATCGACCAGAAGCGGATCGACCTGTTCGCGGAGGCCACGGGCGATCACCAGTGGATCCATGTGGACCAGGAGAAGGCCGCGGCCGGCCCCTTCGGCACCACCATCGCGCACGGCTATCTGACGCTGTCGCTGCTGCCCGCCTTCGTGCCGCAGCTGATGCGGGTCGACAACGTGAAGATGGGCATCAACTACGGCACCAACAAGGTCCGTTTCCCCGCCACCGTCCCGGTCGGTTCACGACTGCGCGCCACCGCCAGGATCGCGGACGTGACCGAGGTGCCCGGCGGCGTCCAGCTCGCCACGGTCGTGACCATCGAGCGCGAGGGCGGCGACAAGCCGGTCTGTGTCGCGGAGTCGGTCAGCCGGTTCTACCTGTAGGGGGTGTCTCCCCGATCATGCCCGGCGACGGCCGGACCACGGACCGCCGGGGGCACGCGGCTCCCGCCGGCCCACGCCCGGCCGGTCCGTTCCGGAAAGCGGGCCGCTCTACCCCTCGTGGGCGGCGGCCCGGTCCACCGGCGCACCCACCATGCGCAGCACGAGGTCGGCATAGAGGGTGCCGACCTCGTCGGGCGTCCGCGGCCCCTGGGCCGTGAACCAGCGGGCGACGTCCACGCACAGCGACAGCACCGCGAGGGTGGTGCCCGGCACGTCGTCGGCCTGGAACTCGCCGCTGTCCGCGCCGTCCTGGATGATCTGCCGCAGCACCCGGTCCGTACGGCGGCGCAGACCGGTGATCTCGGTGTAGTGCTCGGGGCTCAGCGCCTGGAGCTCGTACTGGATGACCCGGGCGGTGGTGTGGTGCTCGGCGTGCCAGCGGGCGAAGGTCCGCACGGCATCGCGAAGGCGCTCGGTGGCGCTGCCCTCGGCCTCGGCGGCGGCGTCCATGATGCGCAGCGCCTTCTCGTGGCCGATGCCGCTGATGCGGTACAGCAGCTCTTCCTTGGTCTTGTAGTGGATGTAGAGGGCGGCCGGGCTCATACCGGCGCGGCCGGCGATGTCACGGGTGGTGGTGGCGTGGTAGCCACGCTCGGCGAAGGCCTCGACGGCGGCACTGACCAGGCGCCGCGCGGCATCCGGGGTCACCCCGGCCCACTCCTGGTTCTCCTCTTCGGCCCGCTTCGCCGCCGCACCCATCGCGCACCCCGCTCCTCGATCCGCCAGGGACCCTCCTCTGACGGATCGAACACCATATCGCGCCGCTGAGCAAGCGCTTAGGGCCCGGCGGCAGGCAACCGGGGCGCCCGCGGACGGACCGGGCAGCGCCCACGGGCGGACCGGCGGGCACCTGCGGACGGGCCGGTGAGCACCCGCACGCGGGACCGGCGAGCCCGCGCACGGCCCCTGAGCCCCCGCGGCCGGCCACCGGTCAGAAGGCGGAGACCCCGGTCAGCGCACGGCCGATGACCAGCTTCTGTATCTGGCTGGTGCCCTCGTACAGGGTCATCACCCGGGCGTCCCGCAGCAGCTTGCCGACCGGGTACTCGTCGATATAGCCGTAGCCGCCGAAGACCTGCAGGGCGTTGTTGGCGGCCCGCACCGCGGCCTCGGAGGCGAACAGCTTGGCCTTCGACGCGGCGGTGACGAACGGCTCGCCGCGCTCGATCAGATCGGCCACCCGCCAGGTCAGCAGGCGCGCCGCGTCCACGTCCACGGCGATATCGCTGATCAGCTCCTGCACCAGCTGGTGCCGGGCGAGGGGCTTGCCGAACTGCTCGCGCTCGCCCGCGTAGCCAAGCGCGGCGTCCAGCGCGGCCTGGGCGATGCCCACACAGCCGGCCGCCACCGACATCCGGCCCTTGGCCAGCGCGGACATCGCGACCGAGAACCCCTTGCCCTCGGGTCCGAGCATGGCGGCGGCCGGGGCCCGTACGCCGTCCAGGACCAGCTCCGCGGTGGCCTGGCCACGCAGCCCCAGCTTGCCGTGGATCTCACGGCGCTCCAGTCCGGGGCTGTCCGCCGGGACGAGGAAGGCGCTGATGCCCTGGTGCCCCGGGGCGCCGCCGGTGCGGGCGAAGAGCAGCACGACATCGGCCCAGGTGCCGTTGGTGATGAACATCTTGGAGCCGTCGATGACGTACGAGTCCCCGTCGCGGACCGCCCGGGTGGCGAGGTTCGCGGCGTCGGAGCCGGTGCCCGGTTCGGTCAGGCCGAAGCAGCCGACCGCCTCGCCGGAGGTGAGCCGCGGCAGCCACGTCCGCTTCTGCTGCTCGTCGCCCCACGAGGCGAGAGTCTTGGCCACCAGCCCCAGGGAGACCGAGACGATGCCGCGCACCGAGGAGTCGGCGCGGCCCAGCTCCTCGGTGACCAGGACATAGGAGAGGTGGTCGCCGCCGGAACCGCCGTACTCCTCGGGGACGGTGAGCCCGAGGAACCCCAGGCCGCCGAGCTTCTTCACGATGCCGCGGTCGACATGCTCCGCGCGGTCCCAGGCGGTGGCGTGCGGGGTGATCTCACGGTCGGCGAAGTCCTTGGCGAGCTGCCGTACCGCGGTCTGCTCCGCGCTGAGCTCCAGATTCATCTCGGGCTCCCTGTGGACGAGATCGTGCACGTGAACATGGACGAGGTCGCGAACTTGGACGAGGGCGTGGACGAAGCCGTGGCCGAGCACGCGCGCACTTAATTAGCACTGCTAGTTTTTGAGGGGCAGCCCCTACTATGTGCGTCATGGCCCGACCCCGCAAGCCCCTGCTGAGCCGCGAGCGCATCGTCTCCACGGCGCTGGCGCTCATCGACTCCGAAGGGCTGCCGGCGCTCTCGACCCGCCGCCTGGCGGCCGAACTGGGCGTGAGCGGGCCGTCCCTCTACAACCACTTCACGACCAAGGACGAGATCCTCGACGCGGTGGCCGACACGGTCATCGCCCAGGTCGACGTGTCGGGCTTCGCGACGGGCGCGGACTGGCGCGCCGGGCTGCTCGCCTGGGCCCGCTCCTACCGCGCGGCACTCGCCGCGCATCCGCAGATCGTGCCGTTCCTCGCCCAGGGACCCGGCCGCCGCCCGGCCGGGCTGAAGATGGCCGATGCGGCGTTCGGCGGGATGGTCGAGGCGGGCTGGCCGCCCGCCCAGGCCACCAGGGTCTGTGCGATGGTCCGCTACTTCGTGGCAGGCTCCGCACTGGGCTCGTTCGCCCGCGGCTTCGTGGACGACCCGAGCGCCTACGACCCCGCCGACTACCCGCACCTGGGCCAGGCCCACCTCCTGGCGGAGCATCAACGCCAGGTGGACGAGGGCGCTTTCGAGACCGGGCTGCGGGCACTGGTGGACGGCCTGGCGCTGCAATTCCCTGCGCGGCCCGCCAAGGACTGACTACCGTGAGTGTTCCGGCCGTTACGGGAACTGGCCGGTCGTGGAGGAGGTCCCATGCCGCCGAGAAGGGTCGTCACCGGACGGAGCCAGGAGCCCCGCAAACGGTTCGCGGAGGAACTGCGCTTACTGCGTGCGCAGAAGGGCGACAGCCTGCGCAAGCTCGGTGAGGTGCTCGGCTGGGACGCGTCGCTGTTCGGGAAGATGGAGAGCGGGAAGACCATCGGCAGCCCGGAGGTGGTGGAGGCGCTGGCCCAGCACTACGGGGCGGAGGAATGGCTGCTGACACTGTGGGAGTTGGCGGCGGGGGATCCTACGCAGTTCCTGGAGCAGTACCGGAGGTACATGGCGCTGGAACAGGAGGCGATGAGCCTCTGGCATTACGCCCCGAGCGCGCCGCCCGGCCTACTCCAGACGGCCGGGTATGCGCGCGAAGCGCTCGCTACGGGCGACCTCCAGGGCCGGGAGCTGGACCAGCAGGTCGAGGCGCGCATAGGGCGTCGGAAGTTGCTGGAGCGGGACGACGCACCGCCGTTTCGCGTCATCCTCTCGGAGGCGGTGCTGCGCACGCGGCTGCGCGACCCTCAGAAGTGGCGGGAGCAGCTGGAGTACCTGGCGGAGGCAGCGGAGCGCCCGAAAATCACCCTCCACGTACTGCCGTTCAGCGCCGGTCCGCATGGCCTGATGAACACCGCTGTGAAGTTCCTGCGGCTGCTGGACGGTCGTACCGTGGCGTACACCGAGAATGACGATCGCGGTGAACTCATCGAGGAAAACTGCAGGGTTGAGGATTTGCAGCGCCGATACGATGCGATGCGTGACCTGGCGCTGCCCCCGGCCGAGTCGCGGAAGTCCATCGTCCAGATGTTGGAGGAAGTGCCGTGCGAGCCATCGACCTGAGCAAGGCGACGTGGCGCAAGAGCAGCTACAGCAACACGAGTGGCGGCGACTGCATCGAGGTCTCCGACGACTTCCTGACCGCCGCCAACTGGCGCAAGAGCAGCTACAGCAACTCCAACGGCGGGAACTGCATAGAGATCGCCGACAACCTCCCCGCCCTCGTCCCCGTACGTGACAGCAAGAACCCCCAAGGGCCCGCGCTCGTCTTCAGCGCCGCCGCCTGGGGGTCCTTCGTTGCCGCCGTGAAGAACAGAGCCGTCTAGAAGACGACCAGCGCCCGCCCGCCCTTGCCCGCCAGCATCGCGTCGAACGCCGCCGGGATGCCGTCGAGGCCGATCCGCTCGGTGACCAGCGCGGAGAGATCGAGCGCGCCGGAGCGGACGTGGCCGGCGATGACGGGGAGATCGCGGGCGGGGTCGCTGTTGCCGTAGACACAGCCGGAGAGCGTCCGGCCGAAGTAGAAGAGCTCCAGGGCGGAGAAGGTCACCTGCTGCTCCTGGCCGCCGATGCCGACGACCGTCGTACGGCCGCCGCGGCGGGTCGACGACCAGGCCGTGCGGATGGTGTCGGCGCGGCCCACACACTCCACGGCGACATCGGCGCCCACTCCTGAGGTGAGCTTGCGGATGCGCTTGGCGGTGTCGTCGCCCGCCACCACGAACTCGGTGGCGCCCGCGGCGCGGGCCAGCTCCTCCTTCTCCGGGGAGACGTCCACGGCCACGATCGGGCCCGCGCCGGCGATCCGCGCGGCCTGCAGCGTGGCCAGGCCCACCCCGCCGACACCGAAGACCGCGACCGACTCCCCCGCCCGTACCCGGGCGTTGTGGTGCACGGCGCCCCAGCCGGTGAGCACCGCGCAGCCCAGCAGCGCCGCGTCGGCGAGCGGCACCCCATCGGGCAGCGGCAGTGCGGCCCGCGCGGGCACCACGGTCTCCTCGGCGAACGCGGCGGTGCCGAGGCCGGGGTAGAGGTCGGTGGCGTCGGCGGCGAGGGTGGCGTACGGAGCGTCCGCGGCGTGGCCGGAGCGGGCACACAGCCAGGGCTCGGCCAGCCCGCAGAAGTGGCAGTCGCCGCAGGACGGCGCCCAGTTGAGGACGACCTGGTCGCCGGGGGCCACCGTGGTCACCTCGGGGCCCACCGCGGTGACCGTGCCCGCGCCCTCGTGACCGAGGACGGCCGGGGCCGGCTGGCGCAGGGTGCCGTTGGACAGGGACAGGTCGGAGTGGCAGACACCGGCGGCGGCGAGCCGGATACGGACCTGGCCGGGGCCGGGCTCGGGCAGGTCGATCTCGGTGACCCGCAACGGGGCGTTGACGGCGGACAGTACGGCGGCGCGGACCACGGGAGAACTCCTCGGGACGGAGGACGGGGCTGACAGGAAGGGCGGGCGTCGCGGCGGGGTGCGGCACCGGCCGCCCCCCGCCGCACGGCCGGATCAGAACTGCAGCGACTTGGTCTGCAGGTATTCGGTCAGCCCGTGCGGGCCCAGCTCGCGGCCGACGCCGGACTGCTTGTAGCCGCCGAAGGGGGCAAGGGGGTTGAACCGGCCGCCGTTGATGTCGACCTGGCCGGTGTCCAGGCGGCGGGCGAAGGCGACCGCCTCGGCGTCGTCGCCCGCCCAGACCGCGCCGGCCAGCCCGTAGACGGTGGCATTGGCGATCCGGGCGGCGTCGTCCTCGTCCTCGTACTTCAGGATCGACAGGACCGGGCCGAAGATCTCCTCCTGGGCGATGGTCATCTCCGGGGTGACATCGGCGAAGACGGTCGGTGTGACGTAGAAGCCCGCCCCGGCGGGTGCCTGCGGTCCGCCCGCCACGACCCGTGCGCCCTCGGCGATGCCCTGCTCGATGTAGCCGCGCACCCGGTCCCGCTGCCTGGCGCTGACCAGCGGTCCGACCCGCTCCCCCGGGACGTACTTGGCGGCCGCCGCGGTCGCCAGCTCCACGGCCTCCGCGTACCGGTCCTTGTGGACCAGCATCCGGGTCCAGGCGCTGCAGGTCTGGCCGGAGTTGGCCATGACATTGGCGACGCCGACCGCGACCGCCTTGGGCAGATCGGCGCTGGGCAGGATGACATTGGCGGACTTGCCGCCCAGTTCCAGCGCCACCCGCTTGACGGCGGCGCCCGCGAGGGCACCGATCCGCTTGCCGACGGCCGTCGAGCCGGTGAAGGAGACCAGGTCGACCCCCTCGTGCTCGGCGAGTGCCTGTCCGGCGACCGGGCCGAGTCCGGTGACGAGGTTGAAGACACCGGCGGGTATCCGGGCCGCGTCGACGCACTCGGCGAAGAGCTGGGCGACCAGCGGGGTGTCCTCGGCGGGTTTGAGCACCACCGTGCAGCCGGCCGCCAGCGCCGGAGCGACCTTGGCGACGATCTGGTGCAGGGGGTAGTTCCAGGGCGTGATCGCGCCCACCACGCCCACCGGTTCGTGCAGCACGGTGGAGTTGCTGATCGTCTCCTCGAAGGCGTGGGTGCCGGCCAGTTCGGCGTACGAGCCGCAGACCGCGAGCGGCACCCCGGCGTGCACCATCGTGCTGAAGGCGAGCGGCGAGCCGAGTTCGGCGGTGACGGTCTCGGCGATCTCCTCGGCACGCGCGGCGAGTTGGTCGCGCAGCGCGGCCAGATGGGCCGCGCGCTCGGCGGGCGGGGTGGCGGCCCAGCCCGGCAGCGCGGCACGGGCGGCGCGGACCGCGGCGTCCACGTCCTGCGCCGAGCCGGCCGGGACGGTGGCGATGACCTGCCCGTCGGCCGGGTTGACGACCTCGATCGTGCCGCTGCCCCCGGCGGGCCGCCAGCTTCCGTCGATGTACATCGCGTCGTGCTGCTTCACGTCGTGGTCCTCCCGAGCCGGCTGCTGGTCGTCCACCCAAACTAGCGCCGGTAGTTTTGTGCGCGCCAGGAATCCGCCACACGTGTGGGGTGACGGCCACCACGGGCCGGGGCGGGCCCGCAACCTCCTCCCGCCTGGAAGGTCACCACGACCCTAGGGCCCGCCCGCCCCCTCCCGCCTTGGCGGATGGCCCCCATGTTTCCCCGGTCATGTGGGGGAATCCCGCCTTGCCGTGCACCGCGTCCGCTCTCCGGTCCGCCCGTGCCGTGGCGGCGCGACCGGTCCGCCGGGCGCCCGCCCCGTGCGGGCGGCCGGGGCGCGCCGGAGGCCAGCAGCAGCGCGCCGAGCGGGACGAAGGGCGCGGCGGTGCCGGCGCCGTTGTGGGTGCCGGTCACCTAGAGGATGCCGAAGACCACACCGGCGCACAGGACCACCAGGGAGGTCAGCGCGGCCCACTTGACGGTGAACTTGGTGTGGTCACCGAACTCGACCTTGGCCATGCCGACGAGGACGTAGACGGCGGGGACCAGCGGGCTGGACATGTGCAGGGCCTGTCCGACGAGGGAGGCACGGGCGATCTCGATGGGGGCCACGCCGTGGGCGGCGCCGGCCTCGGCGAGGATCGGCACGATACCGAAGTAGAAACCGTCGTTGGACATGAAGTAGGTCAGCGGGATGCTGAGGACGCCGGTGACGATGCCCATGTGCGGGCCGAGCGCGTCGGGGATGCCGCTGACCAGCCAGCGGGCCATGTGCTCGACCATGCCGGTGCCGGTGAGCACACCGGTGAAGACGGCGGCGGCGAAGACCATTCCGGACACGTTGAGCACGTTCTCGGCGTGCGCGGCGACGCGGGCCTTCTGGTCCTTCATGTGCGGGAAGTTGACGGTCAGGGCGAGGGCCGCGCCGAGGAGGAAGAGGACCGGGATCGGCAGGGCCTGCAGGATCAGCAAGGCGAGCAGCGCGACGGTGAGCGCGGCGTTGAACCAGTAGAGCCTGGGGCGCAGGGTGGCCCGCTGCGGGTCCAGGACCTGAAGTCCGTCGTCGGTGTCGCTGTCGCTGTCGGACCCCCTGTCACTGTCGGACCCCCTGTCGCTGTCGGCATCGGCGTCGGCCTGGCTGCCGGAGCCCGTGCCCGCGCCGCCGGTGCCTCGCTGCGCACCGCCGCCGACGGTCCCCGTGCCACCGGCACCCCCCGCGCCACCGGCACCCGCGCCGACCAGCACCTGCTCGGTCTCCTTCGCGCTCTCCCGCTCGTCCGCGGCCTCGGTCACCAGCCGGGTGTCGCCGAGGGTCAGCGTGCCGAGCCGCTTGCGCTCGCGCCGGCCGAGGACGTACGCGAGGGCGAACACCGCTACCAGGCCGACGGCCAGCGCCGGGATCATCGGGACGAAGATGTCGCCGGCGTCGAGCTTGAGGGCGGTGGCGGCGCGGGCCGTCGGTCCGCCCCAGGGAAGGGTGTTCATCACGCCGTTGGCGGTGGCGGCGACACCGGTCATGACCACGAGGCTCATCTTCAGCCGCTTGTAGAGCGGGTAGAGCGCCGAGACGGTGATCATGAACGTGGTGGAGCCGTCGCCGTCGAGCGAGACGATCGCGGCGAGCAGGGCCGTGCCGAGCACCACCCGCACCGGGTCGGCCTTGCAGAACCTCAGGATGCCGCGGACGACCGGGTCGAAGAGCCCGACGTCGATCATCACCCCGAAGTAGATGATGGCGAACATCAGCATCGCGGCCGTGGGGGCCAGGTCACCGATGCCCTTGAGGACGTAGTCGCCCAGGTGGGCGCCCTGTCCGACCAGGATGCAGAACAGCGCGGGGATGAGCACCAGCGCGGCCATCGGTGACATCTTCTTCATCATGATCAGCGCCAGGAAGGCGGCGATCATGACGAATCCGAGGATTGTCAGCATTAGGGGTACCTCACGTTCGCCCTTGAACATCTGCCGGGGGGTGGCAGTTCAGGCGACGGTAGGTCCCCTTAACTTTTGTTAACAAGGTCTTGACACGCGAGCAATACGAGCAAAACCCCAGGTCAATACGGATCTCACCGGACGGGCGTGCGCCCAACCGGCAACCTGCCGCCGGCCGGGGCACCGGGCCACCGGGACGCAGCGCCGTCGGCGCCCGGCCGGCCTCTCACGCCTCCGCCGTCTCCCCCTCCGTCGTCTCCCCCTCCCCCGAGCCCGGCGCGTCCAGATAGCGCGCCAGGTAGGCCCGGAGCAGTTCCTTGGTCTCCGTGACGATGGCGGGATCGCCGGCCGGGTCCGTGCGGAAGGCGAGCTGGAGCAGCGCGTCGGCCGTCTCGACGCCGACCAGGAAGGCGGTGCGCAGCCGCTCGTCGGCGGTGTCCAGACCGAGCGGGCCGGCGAAGAGGGCGCGCAGCCGGTCGGCGACCTCGTCATTGGCCTGCCGGGAGGCATGCGGGGCGGGGAGGGTGAACTCCACCAGGGCGAAGCCCGGCATCGTCCGCTTCATGGCGAGGTATTCGTCGACCACCACGTCCATCGCGTGGCGCCATTGGAGCGGCCGGCCGACCGGGGCGGTCAGCCGGGCCGTGATGCGGTCCGCGTAGGCGTCGAGATTGCGCCGGGCCAGCGCCTCGGCCATGGCGCGCTTGTTGGGGAAGAAGCGGTAGACGGAGCCGATCGGGACGCCCGCGCGGCCGGCCACGGCCCGGGTGCTCAGCTCGTCGTATCCGGTCTCGTCCAGGACTTCGGCGCACGCGTCGAGGATTCTGGCCAGCCGCTGGGCGCTGCGCTGCTGGACGGGTGCACGGCGCAGGGAGGCGGGCGGGGGGCCGGGGCGAGGGGTCGGCTGCTGCACCCGTCCATCCTGCCCGCCGCCCCGACGGGCGGGACCGCCATCGCCGCGATTTGGCCCACCGGAGCCGGCCGCCTGCTGACCGCCGCGAACCAGCCCGCGTCCGGCCGCCCCCGGCATCCGGCCGACCGGCGCGATCCGGCCGACGCGGCCGGGAGCCTCCGTTGACGCCCCCCGACGGCAATCCTAAGGTCTTGCATAGGATTCCTTGAGCGGCAGGAGCACGCGATGGCAGGCACGGGCAACGAGCAGGCGAGGAAGACGGCCGAAGGGCTGGCGTACAGCACCGGCTTCGGCAACGAGCACAGCTCGGAGGCCGTCCCCGGCGCGCTGCCGGTGGGCCGCAACTCCCCCCAGCGCGCACCGCTCGGCCTGTATGCCGAACAGCTCAGCGGGTCCGCTTTCACCGAACCGCGCGGCCACAACCACCGCTCCTGGCTCTACCGCATCCGCCCGTCGGCCGCGCATCCGCCGTTCGTCCGCGCCGGACAGCGCGGCGTCCGCTCGGCGCCGTTCACCGACTGCGCCCCCGACCCCAACCGGCTGCGCTGGAACCCGCTGCCCGCGCCCGCCGGCCCGACCGACTTCCTGGACGGGCTGTGGACGCTGGGCGGCAACGGCGACGCCACCCAGCGCACGGGCATGGCCGTCCACCTCTATTGCGCCAACACCTCCATGGAACGGCGGGTGTTCGGCAACGCGGACGGCGAGCTGCTGATCGTGCCGGAACGCGGCGGGCTGCTGCTGCGCACCGAACTCGGCCTGCTGCACGCCGAACCGGGCGAGGTGGCGTTGATCCCGCGCGGCATCCGCTTCCGCGTCGAGCTGCTGGACACCGCGCCCGACGGCGAGCAGGGCCCGCCCGCCCGCGGCTACGTCTGCGAGAACTACGGCCGCCCCTTCCAGCTCCCCGACCTGGGCCCGATCGGCGCCAACGGTCTGGCCAACGCCCGCGACTTCCGCGCACCGGTCGCCGCCTACGAGGACGTCGAGGGCCCCGTCGAGGTCGTGAACAAGTTCTGCGGCCACCTCTGGACGGCCACCTACGACCATTCGCCGCTGGACGTGGTCGCCTGGCACGGCAACCACGTCCCCTACGTCTACGACCTGCGCCGCTTCAATGTCATCGGCTCGATCAGCTACGACCACCCCGACCCGTCGATCTTCACCGTGCTCACCGCCCCCTCCGACACCCCGGGGCTGGCGGGTGTCGACTTCGTGGCCTTCGCGCCGCGCTGGCTGGTCGGCGAGGACACCTTCCGGCCGCCGTACTTCCACCGCAATGTGATGACCGAGTACATGGGGCTGATCGAGGGCGCCTACGACGCCAAGACTGCCGGAGAAGGGGGTTTCGTTCCGGGCGGCGGTTCGCTGCACAACATGATGTCGGCGCACGGGCCCGACCGGGAGACCTTCGACCGGGCGAGCGCCGCCGAGCTGCGGCCGCAGAAGATCGACGACGGGCTGGCCTTCATGTTCGAGACCCGCTGGCCGCTGACGCTCACCGAACAGGCCCGGGACGCCGGCCATCTGCAGCGCGGCTACGACGACGTATGGCAGGGTCTGCAACGTCATTTCCGCCCGTGACACCGGGGAACGCCTCGTGACCACCTTCGCTCCCGACTCGCTCGCCCTGAACCGCAAGCTGCCGCTGTGGTACCAGGTCTCGCAGTCGTTGCGCGCCTCCATACTCGGCCGCCCGCCCGAGGCGCCGCTGCGGCTGCCCACCGAGGACGCGCTCGCCGCGCACTACGGCGTGAGCGTGCTGACCATGCGCCAGGCCCTCAAGGAGCTGGAAGCGGAGGGCCTGATCAGCCGGCACCGGCGCCGTGGCACCTTCATCGAGCCGAGCGCCCAGCGCGGAGCGCCGGTGCGGCTGCTGGGCTCGGTGGACACGATCGTGGCCCAGCAGTCCGGGATGAGCACCGAACTGCTGGAGCACGGCCCCACCGCGGTACCGCCCGAACTGTCCCAGTATTTCCCCGACATGGCGGAGGTGGCCGGATACCGCCGGCTGCGCAGCGACGAGGAGACCGGCGAGCCGACCAATCACGCACACAACTACGTACGCCCCGAGGTCGCCGAGCGGATCGACCCGGCGGATCTGCTGCGCTGGCCGATGACGAAGGTGCTGCGGGACGGGGTCGGGGTCCGGATCAGCCGGATCACCGACAGCGTCGAGGCCCGCCTGGCCGACCCCGAGACCGCCCGCCTGCTACAGGTTCCGCTGCTCAGCCCGATCCTGCACTACACGGGGGTCACCTACGGTGAGGGTGGCGACGTGGTTGATGTCGCCCGGATTCATTACCGGGGCGACCGCTTCTCGTTCACGGTGACGCTGGACGCTTAGCTGCTTCCCACGTTTTCGGCTTTCCCACCGTGGGGGTTGCTCGCCGTTCTTCGCCCCGCTGCGCGGGTGCGCCCGCCGTTTCGCCTGGCGGCGGGCCGGGTCCGCTGCGCGGGGCTGTGGGTGCGGTGACGGGCCTCCGGGGCCTGGTGTGTGGACTGCTTCGCTTTACGTCCACA